>JAIUOR010000047.1 GCA_020161795.1 Actinomycetota bacterium
GAAGAACTCCTTCAGCGCCGCAACGACGGGGCGGATGTTGATCAGGGTCTGCGGCGTGATCGCCTCGACGTCCTGGGTGGTCATCCGGTCCCGGACGACCCGCTCCATCCGGCCCAGGCCGGTGCGCAGCTGATTCTGGATCAGCTCGCCCACGGTCCGCAGCCGGCGGTTGCCGAAGTGGTCGATGTCGTCCTCTTCGACGATCAGCTCACCGCGCGGCGCCTCGAGGGTCTCCCGGCCCTCGTGCAGCGCGACCACGAAGCGGATCGCGGCGACGATGTCGTCGATGGTCAAGACCTGCTTGTCGAACGGTTCGTCCAGACCCAGCTTCTTGTTGATCTTGTAGCGACCGACCTTGGCCAGGTCGTACCGCTTCGGGTTGAAGAAGTAGTTCTCCAACAGCGCCTGCGCGGCCTCACGGGTCGGCGGCTCGCCCGGACGCAGCTTGCGGTAGATGTCCAGCAGCGCCTCGTCGGTGTTGGCGGTGTGGTCCTTCTCCAGGGTGAGCCGCATCGACTCGAACTCGCCGAACTCGGACAGAATCTGCTCGTTGGTCCAGCCCAGCGCCTTCAGCAGCACGGTGACGTTCTGCTTGCGCTTGCGGTCCAGCCGCACGCCGACCATGTCGCGCTTGTCGATCTCGAACTCCAGCCAGGCGCCCCGGCTCGGGATGATCTTGCAGGTGAAGATGTCCCGGTCGGAGGTCTTGTCGGCGGTCTGCTCGAAGTAGACGCCCGGCGAACGCACCAGCTGCGAGACGACCACACGCTCGGTGCCGTTGATGATGAAGGTGCCCTTCTCGGTCATCAGCGGGAAGTCGCCCATGAACACCGTCTGGCTCTTGATCTCACCGGTGTCGTTGTTCATGAACTCGGCGGTGACGAAGAGCGGCGCGGCGTAGGTGACGTCGCGGTCCTTGCACTCCTCGACCGAGTGCTTGGGATCCTCGAACCGGTTGTCGCGGAAGGACAGCGACATGGTCTGGGAGAGATCCTCGATCGGGGAGATCTCCTCGAAGATCTCCTCCAGGCCCGACTTGGTGTTGATGTCGGTACGTCCCTCGGCCTGCGCGGCGGCTACCCTCGCTCGCCACGCGTCGTTGCCGACCAGCCAGTCGAAGGATTCGATCTGGAGATCCAGCAGGTTGGGAACCTCAAGCGGCTCATGGATCTTCGCGAACGAGATCCGGCCACTGGGCGAGACGACATTGGTGTTCTTCGACGCAGTGCGCGAGACGGCCAAGGTGGAGTCCTTCCAGAGTCCCGGCACGATGCCGGTTCGGTGCACGCAGAACGGCCCGCGTCAAAAGTCACGGGTCGTCAATGGCATGGGCAAAGCGATAGCCTACCGCGCCACACGGCCGCACGCAACTGTGCGTATCGTCGCCGCGGAATCGCGGTTCGGCACTTGGGGCTGAAATTGCTGATCGGTGCTTGTGGCTGGCGCGGGAGGGAGATGCCAGCTTCAAGCACCGATCATGAGGTGTACTCATCCGACGCATTTTGGGGGGGCGCCGTTGACAGAAACTACATCATGACTTGACCGTCGGTGTCAACTCCTGATGTCAAATTCCTGCCACAGGATTCGCTGAGCCGGTGATAGGCCTCCAGCGCCTGCTTCAGACGGCCGTCCTCCTCGAACAGGTGCGCTGCCACGGCGTACTGCACACGGGCCTCAGGCTGCCGTCCCAGCGCGCACAGTGCCTCGCCGCGGATCCACTCCGACATCCCCCGGTTGTACTCCGGGTTGCCCAGCACGGGATCGTTCAGCAGCCCGTCGACGATCTCCAGCGTGCGGGCCGGATCGCCGGTGGCCAGCGCCAGGCGTGCCTGCGCCTGACGGAGATCCACCACGTCGAAGGCGTTGCCGATGATCTCCAGGCCGGTGGAGCTGATCCGCAGCAGTTCGCCCACGCCGTCGGTCTGGCCGGTGTCGAGGCGGCAGTTCGCCAGACTGCGATGGAACCGCAGCCACAGCCGCAGATCCCGCTGGGGCACGAGCCACTCGCCGGCCTGCCGGTAGCGCTCCTCGCCCTCGCTGACATCGCCGGCGCTGTAGGCGGCCGTTCCGATCGTCCAGGCGACCATGCCCCGCGCGTGCGAAGCCGTCAGCAGCGGGATCATCTCATCCAACTGCTGAACGTAGACGTCGATCTCGTCCCGCCCGTGACCGGCCTCAGAAAGCGCGCTGACAAGGGCCATTACCGCTTCTGCCCGGATGATCGGGGGTAGCTCGGCGGCGGTCTCCACCGCCCGTGCACCGTAGGCGATCGCCCAGCCGAGGCGGCTCCCGGCGCGGTTCGCGATCGAGGCCAGGCTCAGCGACTGGGCCCTGGCCACTGCGTGACGGCGGGCGGCCTGGTGCTCGGAGATCTCCTGCGCGATCCGCGCGGCGCTGGCGAAATCGGCGTTGGCGAAGCGCGCCTGCGCCACGACGTACAACGCCTCCCAGTGCCGGACGCCGTCGCCGGCGACCTGGGCGCTGGCCGCCGCGCGCTCGGCGTGAGCCTCCGCGGCAGTCCAGTCCCGGTCGTACCAGGCACGCTCGGCCACCAGCAGTTCCTCGATGACAGCCGGGTCGTTGCTGGCCTCGGCGCGAAGCGTCGCCTCCTTGTCGAAGTGCGTCCGGACGCCCCACTCCAGCGGGGAGACGCCCAACTGGCGGGCGAGGAAATCGATGACGTCGGGCGTGGGCGTACGACGCCCGCTCTCCAGGTGGGAGATGTAGCTACCGGAGTAGCGCCCACCGCCCAGTTCGACCTGGGACATCTTCCGACTGCGTCGACTCTGGCGCAGTAGCTGACCAAATTCCGCGTGGGTCGTCGTGGCTGCCACTGCAACTCCTTCACCTCTATGTCCACGATGAGATTGTCAAATCTTGACAAGCTAGTCAAGTCTGGCCTACGTTCTATCGCGAGGTACCCATCCGAGTCGCAAGGGAAAGATCATGACCGTTATCCGCAAGATCATCGCCGCATCAGTCGCCGCCAGCGCCATCGCCCTGACCGTCGGAGCCGCCCAGGCCACCGCCGCTCCGGTCGTGAAGTCCACCAAGACCGTGGTCGCCCTCGGTGGCGGGCAGGGCAACTGGCCGCTCGCGCGCTGACCCCCATCCCCTATTCGCCGTCGGTCGAGCCCTCCCCCCGGGCCTGACCCCTCCCACCCCCACTGACCCTGATCGGCGGAGACACCCCCCGTCTCCGCCGATCAGCGTTTCCACCGGTCTGTCGCGCGGGCTGACCCGTCACCCCCGCTGGATCCCGCACCGCGCCACAGACGACGAATGGCGGCAGCCCCCTAAGGGCTGCCGCCATTCGCTTACGCGATATCAGGCGATCGCGATGTTCACTTGATGCTGACCGCGGCGCCGGCGGCCTCGAGGGCCTCCTTGGCCTTGGCGGCAACGTCGCGAGCGACCTTCTCCAGGATCGGCTTCGGGGCGGCCTCCACCAGGTCCTTGGCCTCCTTCAGGCCCAGGTTGGTCAGCGCGCGCACCTCCTTGATGACCTGGATCTTCTTGTCGCCGGCGGAATCGAGGATCACGTCGACCTCGGAGGATTCCTCGACCTCTTCGGCAGCGGCCTCGCCGCCACCGGCGGCCGGGGCGGCGGCAACGGCCACCGGAGCGGCAGCGGTCACGCCGAAGGTGTCCTCGAACAGCTTCACGAACTCAGAGAGCTCGATCAGCGTCATCTCCTTGAAAGCCTCAAGGAGCTCGTCAGTGCTGAGCTTCGCCATGTTTGGGCGTCCTTTCTACGTATCTACTCGTTCGACTGCTTCTGGTCCCGGAGAGCGCCCACTGCGCGGGCAGCACCGGAGAGTGGCGCATTGAAGAGCCCCGCGGCCTTGGCCAGGTTGCCCTTCATCGCGCCGGCGAGCTTCGCGAGCAGAACCTCGCGAGACTCCAGATCGGCCAGCTTCTTGACCGAATCGGCATCGAGCACCCGCCCATCCATGACGGCGCCCTTGATGACCAGAAGCGGATTGGCCTTCGCGAAATCCCGCAGGCCCTTCGCCACGGTGGCTACGTCACCGCGGATGAAGGCGATCGCCGTAGGCCCGGTGAGTTGCTCATCGAGGCCTTCGATGCCCGCTTCGCGGGCAGCGATCGTAGTGAGGGTGTTCTTCGCGATGGCGTAGGTGGCGTCCTCACCCAAGGACCGGCGCAGTGCCTTCAGATCCTTGACGGTGAGACCGCGGTACTCGGTCAGCACTGCTGCCGCGGAGGTGCCGAAAGCATCCTTCAGCTCCGCGACGGCGGCGGCCTTGTCCGACCTCGCCATGGGTCTCCTTCCCACTTCTTGTTGTGTCAGCCATGTCCCGCCGGCATAGAAAAACCCCGGCGCGCAGGGCGACCCGGGGATTACTCAGAACGAGCGATTCACGTTTCACCTGCGCGGGGTTTGCCGGCCCTGCTCACGCAGGAACCGAACCAGCGGTCTTCGGCTCCGCCTACTCTACGGGACAGCCCGCCACCGGCCAAATCCGGCCGGGACGCTAGATGCAGAACGGGTTGCCCTCCGGGTCGGCCATGACCACCCAGCTTCCGTTGCTGTCCGAGCGACGTTCGGCCAGCCGTCCACCGCGCCGGCAGATCTCGTCCATCGCGGTCTCCCGGTCGGCGACGCCGCAGTCGAGGCGGATCCATCCCCGCTGTCGGGCGGGCTCGTCGGCCTTCTGGAAGAGCAGCGGCACCAGTCCCCCGCCAGGCTCGACCAGGACGTAGCCGTTCCCCGTGTCACGGGGTGTACCACCCAGCAGCGCTGCCCAGAATCCGGCCAGCGCCCAGGGATCGAGCGCGTTGATGGTGACGCAGTTCACCGCGACGAGAGCCATGCGCCCGACTCTAGGCCCAGTGCCGCCACCGCGCAGAAAAAGCGAGCGGGCCCCGTCCGGTTGGACGAGGCCCGCTGGCGGGATCGGTCAGCTCACTCCGCGGAGGGCTTGGTCTTGGTCGGATCGACGGCGACGCCGGGGCCCATGGTGGAGGACACCGTGACCTTCTTCAGGTAGCGGCCCTTGGCTGCGCTCGGCTTGAGGCGCAGCACCTCGTCCAGGGCGGCGAAGAAGTTCTCGGCCAACTGCTCGGTGGTGAACGAGGCCTTCCCGACGATGTAGTGCAGGTTGGCGTGCCGGTCCACCCGGAACTCGATCTTGCCGCCCTTGATGTCGCTGACGGCCTTGGCGACGTCCATCGTCACGGTGCCGGTCTTCGGGTTCGGCATCAGGCCGCGGGGGCCGAGCACCCGGCCCAGCCGGCCGACCTTGCCCATCAGGTCGGGCGTGGCCACGACGGCGTCGAAGTCGAGGTAGCCGCCGGCGATCTTGTCGATCAGCTCGTCGGCACCGACTTCGTCCGCGCCCGCGGCGAGCGCGTCGGCAGCCTTCTCACCGGTGGCGAAGACGAGGACCCGTGCCGTCTTGCCAGTGCCGTTGGGAAGGTTGACCGTGCCGCGGACCATCTGGTCCGCCTTCCGGGGATCGACGCCGAGCCGCATCGCGACCTCGATCGTCTCGTCGAACTTGGCCGAGGCGCCCGACTTGGCCAGCGTCAGCGCTTCCTCGGGCGAGTACAGCTGAGCGGCGTCGATGGCGGATTCTGCGGCCCGGTAGGCCTTGCTTCGCTTCATATCTGGTCTCCTTGTCGTTGGTGCGGCCCGCATGTGGGCCGTGGCCAGTCGTGGTGCGGGCGAGCGCCCTCCCACTGGGTTGGGGTGATGGTCAGCCGTCGACGACGACGCCCATGGAGCGGGCGGTGCCGGCCACGATCTTCATCGCGGCGTCGATGTCGTTGGCATTGAGGTCGGGCATCTTGGTGGTGGCGATCTCACGCACCTGATCGGCGGAGATGGTGCCCACCTTGTCCTTGTTCGGACGGGCGGAGCCGCTGCTCAGGCCGGCGGCCTTCTTGATCAGCTCGGCGGCCGGCGGCGTCTTGGTGATGAACGAGAACGTGCGGTCCTCGTAGATCGTGATCTCGACCGGGATGATCGTGCCGCGCATCGCCTCGGTCTCGGCGTTGTAGCGCTTGCAGAACTCCATGATGTTGACGCCGTGCGGACCGAGCGCGGTGCCGACGGGCGGGGCCGGAGTAGCCGCACCCGCATTGAGGGCGACCTTGACGATCGCCGCTACCTTCTTCTTGGGAGGCATGTGTGGGTCCTTCGTGTGTTGTGATGTTACGCAGCCGACCTGGAGGGCCGGCCGTCATCCGAGCAGCCGCTAGACCTTCTGGATCTGGCCGAAGGTCAGATCGACCGGGGTCTCCCGGCCGAGGATCTCGACCAGGGCCTTGAGGCGCTGGCTGTTGGGATTGATCTCGGTGATGGTCGCGTGCACCCCGGCGAAGGGGCCCTGAACCACCATGACGGAGTCGCCGACCGAGAAGTCGGCGATCTCGATCTTCCGGCTGCGCGGCTTGGAGCCGGTCGCAGCGGCCGCGGCCTTGGCCAGGGCGGCCGGCGCGAGCATCTTCTCGACCTCGTCCAGGCTGAGCGGCACCGGAGAGCTGGCGTGAGCGACGAAGCCGGTCACCGACGGGGTGTGCCGCACCGCGGCCCAGGAGGCGTCGGTCAGTTCCATCCGCACCAGGACGTAGCCGGGCAGGACGGTGCGGGTGACCGACTTCTTCGTGCCGTTGCGGGTCTCGGTGACCTCTTCGGTCGGGACCACCGCCTCGTAGATGTAGTCCTCCATGCCGAGGGTCTTTACCCGGTTGTCAAGATTCTGCTTGACCCGATTCTCCATGCCGGAGTAGGTGTGGATCACGTACCAGTCACCTACTTGACTGCGCAGGGTCTCGCGCAGTTCGGCCAGAACGGCCGCCTCGTCGGCGCCCAATTCCGGCTCGGGCTCGGGTTCCGGCTCGGACTCGTCCACCAGCCCGGGCAGCAGGATGTCGTCGTCGGCGGGGGTGTCGAGGTCGTCGGCGAAGTCGAGGTTCAACTCCACATCGTCGGCGCTGGATTCCAGCCGGCCCAGGTCGATCTCGAAATCGGCCTCGTAATCGGGGGTCTCAGTCACGTCGGGTCTCCGTCCTCATCCGAAAAGCTGCAGCAGCGCCCACCCGAACAGCAGGTCGAGGGCGCTGACGATGGCGATGATGACCAGAACGAAGACCAGAACCACCACGAAGTACTGCTGCCACTGGCTCAGCGTCGGCCAGATGACCTTCTTCAGTTCCTCGGTGCTCTCGCGGACGAACTGGGCCGGTGTGGTCCGCGGTTCGTCGGTCTGGGTTCCGGCCTGGTCGCGCTTGCGGGTGGGACGCCCCTTGACCTCGGCCTCGGCGCTCTTGCGGGCCGGACGCGCGCCGGCCGCTGCGATCGCGACCTGCTCCTCCTCGCTCAGCGGAAGGTCGTCCAGCTCCACCGGCTGCAGGGTCGGCTCGTCGGGGACGTCGGCACCGGCCTTGTCCTGGTCATCCGCCACTACTGGTCGTCCTTCGCTGTCGCTGGGTCATGCAGAGCGGCGCCGCGGGCGCCGGTCCAGCAGGGCAAGAGGGACTTGAACCCCCAACCTGCGGTTTTGGAGACCGCTGCTCTGCCAATTGAGCTATTGCCCTACGGTGTCCATCCCGGCCCGCGCCATCAGGGCATGACGGATCAGGCGGTCACCAAGATCAAGAGTGTACGTGGTTTGGCAGGCCGCGTCGAACCGAGCGGCGTCACCGGACGGCCGCTATCGCCGCGGCCACCTGCTCGACATTGGCCTGGTTCAGCGCGGCCACGCAGATCCGGCCCGCGTCGGTGCCGTAGACGCCGTGCTCGGCACGCAACGCCCGCATCTGCTCGGCCGACAGCCCGCAGTAGCTGAACATCCCCACCTGGTCGGTGACGAAGCCCATGTCGGTCACGCCGTGGGCCTCCAGCCCCTCCCGCAGCGCCTGACGCATGGCCTTGATCCGCTCCCGCATCCCGCTGAGCTCGGCGTCCCACTGGGTGCGCAGCCCAGCGTCGCCCAGCACCCGTGAGACCAGCGCAGCACCGTGGGTGGGCGGGTTGGAGTAGGTGGTGCGGACGGCGATCTTGACCTGGGAGAGGACGCGGGCCGCCTCGTCGGCGTCCGCTGTGACGATGCTGAGCCCACCGACCCGCTCGCCGTACAGGCTGAAGCTCTTGGAGAACGAGGAAGCCACCAGCACCGGTATCCCGAGCGTCGCGAACCGTCGCGGCACGGCGGCGTCCGCCTCGACGTCGGTGGCGAAACCCTGGTAGGCCAGATCGAGGAAGGGCACCAGGCCGCGCCCGACCACGACCGCGGCGACCCGTTCCCACTGCTCGGGGGTGAGGTCGTAGCCGGTCGGGTTGTGACAGCAGGCGTGCAGCACCACGACCGTCCCGGGCTCGGCGGCGGTCAGGTCGGCCAGCATGCCGTCGATGTCGATGCCGCGACGCACGGGGTCGTAATAGCGATAGGAGGCGACGTCGAACCCGGCCCGGCTGAAGAGCGCCTGGTGGTTCTCCCAGGAGGGATCGGAGATCAGCAGCCTGCGCTGCGGGCTGGCGACCTTGAGGAACTCGGCTCCGATCTTGAGCGCACCGGTACCACCGAGGGCCTCGATGGTGACCAGGCGGCCGGAGGCCACCAGCTCGCTGCCGGCGCCGAAGATCAACTCGCGCACCGCCGTGTTGTAGCTGGCCATGCCGTCGATCGGCAGGTAGCCGCGGGGGCCCGGGGTGGCGGCCAGTTGCTGCTCGGCGATGCGGACGCACTCCAGCAGCGGCACCTTGCCGTTCTCGTCGAGATAGACCCCGACGCCGAGGTTCACCTTGCCGGCGCGCGGGTCTGCCGCGAACTGCTCGGTCAGCCCGAGAATCGGGTCGCGGGGTGCCAGCGGAACGCTCGCCAGAATGCTCACTGTGTTCCTTTCGATGACCGCCGACAAGCCTATCCGACCCCGGGGGGCCGGCCGCGTCCGCGATCACCGTGGAGACTCCGGTCGCGCCTGACCGACCGGGCGCCCTCGTTGTTCTCGCGCCTCGCAGCCATTCCCGCGAAGGCGGAAACCTCCCGCCGGCTCCACCCGGCAGCCGGGCCGAGCCGGCGTCAGTCGTCCAGCGAGAGCCCGACCAGCACCGGTTCCGGTACCAGGCGGACGCCGAAAGCGCGCTCCACGCCGTCCCTGATCTCGCGGGCCAGCGCGACGACATCGGCCGCAGTGGCTCCGCCCCGGTTGGTGAGGGCGAGGGTGTGCTTGGTGGAGAGGGTGGCCGGCGGGGTTCCGTAGCCCTTGCCGAAGCCGGCGTGCTCGATCAGCCAGGCAGCGCTGGTCTTCACCCGCTCGTCGGGCACCTCGCGGATGCCGCCCCTGGCGAAGAGCCGTTGGCCGGCCGGGAAGCGCGGGGCCCCCGGCGGCAATGAGGCGGATTGCTCCGGGGTGAGGATCGGATTGGTGAAGAAGCTGCCGGCGCTCCAGGTGTCGTGGTCGTCCGTGTCGAGCACCATGCCCTTGCCGCGTCGCAGTTCCAGCACAGCCTCGCGCACCTCGGCCAGCGGAGCGCGCTCCCCCTCCGCCACGCCGAGGCGACGTGCGAGTTCGCCGTAACGCAGCGGAGTCGAGTGTCGCCCCAGCGCGAACTGGAAGCTCACCGACAGCACCACGTGGCGTCCCGGGTTCCGCTTGAACACCGAGGCGCGGTAACCGAACTGGCAGTCGGCGCTGAACAGGGTCTTCACCTGGTTCGAGGGCCGATCCCAGACCCTGACCCGGGCGATCGTCTGGGAGACCTCCTGGCCGTAGGCGCCCACGTTCTGGATCGGAGTCGAACCCACCAGGCCAGGGATCCCCGAGAGCGCCTCCACCCCGACGAAGCCCTGCCGCTCGGCCGCCTGCCCGACGCAGTAGGCGACGAAGTCGTCCCAGGGCTCCCCAGCGGCCACCTTCAGGAAGGCTCCCGAGCAGGCGGTCACGTCCTCGGTCTCGATACCGCGCAGCCCGTCGGTGCGGATCACCGTTCCGTCGAAGCCGGCATCGGCGACCAGCAGGTTCGAGCCGCCGCCGATGACCAGGACGGGCTCGTCGGCCGCGTCGCAGTCGCGCACCAGCGCGATCAGTTCGTCCTCGGAGGTGGGGGCGAGCACGCGCCGAGCCGGTCCGCCGACGCGCAGCGTGGTGAGTTCGGCCAGGTCAGTCAACGAGAACCTCGACGACGGCCGAGCCCAGCACCTTGGCCTCGGCGTGGATGGCCTCGAGGGCGATCGTTGCCACACCGTCGGCCACCGCGGTGACCGTACCGGAGAAGGTCACCTCACCGCCGGCGAGTTCGTCCACCACGACCGGCTTGGTGAACCGGACGTAGTAGCTGCGTACCCGGCCGGGGTCGCCGATCCAGTCGGTCGCCACGCGCAGCGCGGTGCCCATCGTGAGCATGCCGTGCGCCACGACCCCGGGCAGCCCGAGTTCGGCCGCCATGGTGTCGGACCAGTGGATCGGATTGAAATCGGTGGAGGCTCCGGCGTAGCGCACCAGGTCGGCCCGGGTGAAGGTGGCGGTGAAGCCAGGCAGCACGGTGCCCACGGTGACGTTCATGCGAGGTCCTCACGAAGTTGTTCGGGGGAGCGCGGCGGAGGAGAAGAACTTCGTGGGGTGCTCATGCCGCCACCGCCCGGTGCAGCAGGGTGGAGGTCGCTGTGCAGACATCCTCGCCCGCGGTGGTGACCAGGTGCACCGCGATCGTGACGAAGGCCATCGGGCCACGGGCCCGTACCTGTTCGATGGTGAGCTGGGCGGTCACCTCGTCCCCGGCGCGCAGCGGCCGGTTCCAGGCGAAACGCTGGTCGGTGTGCACCGTCCGGCTCAACGAGAGCTCGAGTTCGGGGTCGTCGAAGATCGCGCCCCAGGCGGCCGACGACAGCACGACCGCGAAGGTGGGAGGCGCGATGGGGTCTGTTCCGCCGTAGGCCGGGTTGTCCCCGTCGCCGAGCGCCGCCGCGAACTCGGCGATCTTGGCGCGGCTGATCTGGTAGGGCTCGGTCGGAGGATAGCTCCGTCCGGCGTGGGCTTCGCTGATCGGCATGGGCTAAGGCTAGCGGCGGCCGCCGGCAACCGCCCGGGCCCGAACACCACAAAGCCGCCCGCCGAGGCGGACGGCTGGTGCGATGGCTGGGGTCAGCGGGTCTCGCGGTGCGCGGTGTGCACGTGGCACTTGGGGCAGAACTTCTTCAGCTCAAGACGATCCGGGTCGTTACGACGGTTCTTCTTGGTGATGTAGTTCCGTTCCTTGCACTGGGTGCATGCCAAGGTGATCTTGGGCCGGACATCGGCTTGCTTCTTGGCCATCTGCCTCTCACTTCCTGCAAGTTCGGTACTGCCGAGGGTAGCGGGAGCGGGACTTGAACCCGCGACACAGCGATTATGAGCCGCTTGCTCTACCGCCTGAGCTATCCCGCCGGGCGTGTCTGAAGACCGGAACCCCGGAACGACGGGCGGTTATTCCGTCCCTCCACACACAGAGCCCCCATGCGGAATCGAACCGCAGACCTTCTCCTTACCATGGAGACGCTCTGCCGACTGAGCTATAGGGGCCGGACCTCGGATGACATTACACGACCAGCCACCCGGCCTCAAATCAGGGCCCCGGCCCACGCCAGGCCTCCTGACATGAGCCGGCGCCGACGGCAGGCCGGGCCTGCCGATCGGTTCAGACGCCGTACTCGCGGAGACTCACGGCGCCCCGCCGGACACCCACCCCTTCGGCCTTCAGCAACGCGCTGGCCTGCTCGACCAACTGGGGGGCGATCGATCCGTCCGCACGAATCACCCGCCACCAGCAGACCTCGTCCCCCCGGGTCGCGAGAACCCGAGCCACCACCCGCGGGCCGTAGCCGACCATGCGTCCGATCGCTCCGTAGGTGGTGACCCTGCCCTCGGGGATGGTGGCGACCGCCAGCAGGACGGAATCCGCCGCCTCTTCGATGACGCCCATCCCGACAGCGTAATCCGCCCTCCTCCGTTCCGCCGGGATGGCGGATGGCGTCGTCCGTGCAGGCCTGGCTGGGCGAGGGCGGGATGCGCAGCCGCGGGATCAGTCCGGGAATTTCCGCTCGTCGCCACGGAGGAAAGCCGGCCGGTTTAGGGTTGTCGGCATGGAATATCGCATTGAGCACGACACCATGGGCGAGGTGCGGGTACCCGCCGACGCCCTCTATGCCGCCCAGACCCAGCGGGCCGTGGAGAACTTCCCGATCTCCGGACGCGGGCTGTCCTCCCACCACATCGCGGCCCTCGGCCAGATCAAGCGCGCCGCAGCGCTGGCGAACGCCGAACTCGGCGTGATCGACAACGCCATCGCCGAGGCGATCGTGGCCGCGGCGGACGAGGTGATCGCCGGGCAGCATGACGACCAGTTCCCGATCGACGTCTTCCAGACCGGCTCGGGCACCTCGTCGAACATGAACACCAACGAGGTGGTCGCCACCCTGGCCAGCCGCCGGCTGGGCAGCCCGGTGCATCCCAACGACCACGTGAACGCCTCCCAGTCGTCCAATGACGTATTCCCCTCCTCGATCCACATCGCGGCCGTGCAGGCGATCCACTCCGATCTGCTGCCCGACCTGGAGGTGCTGGCCAGCTCGCTGGAGGCCAAGGCCGCCGAGTACGCCACCGTGGTGAAGTCCGGCCGCACCCATCTGATGGACGCCACCCCGATCATGCTGGGCCAGGAGTTCAGCGGCTACGCCACCCAGATCCGCTACGGCATCGCCCGGGTGAAGGCCACCCTCCCCCGGCTCAACGAGCTGCCGCTGGGCGGCACCGCGGTCGGCACCGGCATCAACACCCCGCCCGGGTTCTCGGCGCGGGTGATCGCGCTGATCGCCGAGCACACCGGCCTGCCGCTGGTTGAGGCCGCCAACCACTTCGAGGCCCAGGCCGCGCAGGATTCGCTGGTGGAGACCTCGGGCGCGCTGCGCACCATCGCTGTCTCGCTGGTGAAGATCGCCAACGACCTGCGCTGGATGGGCTCCGGCCCGCGCACCGGCATCGGCGAGATCGCGCTGCCCGACCTGCAGCCCGGCTCGTCCATCATGCCGGGCAAGGTGAACCCGGTGGTGCCCGAGGCGACCGTGATGGTGGCCGCCCAGGTGATCGGCAACGACGCGGCGATCGCCTTCGCCGGCGCGCAGGGCAACTTCGACCTGCTGGTGATGCTGCCGGTGATGGCCCGCAACCTGCTGGAGTCGATCAGCCTGATCGGCAATGTCTCCCGGGTGCTCGCCACCCGCTGCGTGGACGGCATCACCGCCAACGTGGAGCGCTGCCTGCAGCTGGCCGAATCCAGCCCGTCGATCGTCACCCCGCTGAACCGGGTGATCGGCTACGAAGCTGCGGCGAAGATCGCCAAGCATTCGGTGAAGCAGAACCTGACCGTGGCGGACGCCGTCCGCGATCTCGGGTACGTCGAGCGCGGCGAGGTCACCGAGGAGCAGCTGGCCAAGGCCCTGGACGTCGCGGCGATGACCGCGCCGAAGTCCTCCTGATCCGGCTCCGACAAGCAGCAGCACGGGGCCTTCACCCGGATCCACCCGGGTGAAGGCCCCGTGCCGTCTTCGGCAGTCAGGCTGAGCATTCCCGGCCGGGCGTTCCCGGCCGGCCTCAGGCCTTCTGATCCTCCGCGTCCGGCGCTGGTTGCACCGACCAGTCCGGCGGCTCGTCCTTGCCCGCTTCCTCGTCGGCGTCCGCGTCCTCGGAGGTCTTCTGCACGATGCCGGGAGCGTGGTGGACGGGGGCGTAGACCACGTACAGCTGCAGCGGCTTCTCGCCGACGTTCTCGATGTCGTGCCAGTGGCCGGCCGGCACCTGCACGCTCCACCCGTCGCTGACCTCCCAGGTGTCGAGCTTGGCCTTGTTCGTGCCCAGCTTCGCCACGCCCTTGCCGGCGTCGAGCCGGATGAACTGGTCGGTCTCCGGGTGCTTCTCCAGTCCGATCGAACTGCCCGGCGGGATCGACATCAGCGTCACCTGGAGGTACTTCCCGCTCCAGGCGACCGTTCGGTAGTTGGTGTTCTCAACCGTCGCCTTCTCGATGTCGAAGACGTTCGGGTCGGGCCCGTTGTCGGCGATCTTCATGCGCGCTCCTGTCTGGGTGCGATGCGGTAGGTGTCTGCTCACTACCCGGTTTCCGGGCCCGCCACACCTGCGCACCCATCCTGCCCGGGGCGGCGCCCGCTCAAACCACGGCACTTCTACCGCCTTGGCGTCGGTTGGGACGCGAAGTAGGTTCAGGCCCACGATCCCATCGAGAGGAGCACCCCATGACCAGCGACCCCAACGAACCGGACTTCACCCTCAGCGACGCCGACATCTCCACCGACGACCCGACCGCGCCGGGTGGCGCCCGGACGGGGGACGCTGACGGCACCGACGGTGGGGACGCCGACGGTACCGACGGACACGACGGCGACGGCACCGACGGACACGACGGCGACGGCACCGACGGACGAGACGGCGACGGCACCGATGGTGGGGATGCCGACGGCACCGATGGTGGCGACGCCGACGGCACCGACGCCTGAGGCATGGACCCGCTCGGACTCCTCTCCGGCGACCCCGACAGCTTCGTCCGCGAGGTGTGGGGTCGCCGGATCCTCGTCCACCAGGCCGATCCCGGCGAACTGACCCGCATCTTCGGCATCGACGACGCCGACCACCTGGTCACCACCACCGCGCTGCGGACCCCGCAGGTGCGACTCGCCCAGGACGGCGCGGTGGTCGACCAGACGCGCTATCTGCGAAAGGCCACGATCGCCGGCCAGCCGATGACCGGCCTGGTGGACGCCCGCAAGGTGCTCGCGCTGTTCGACGGTGGCGCGACGATCGTCTTTCAGGGCCTGCAGCGCTACTGGGAGCCGCTGCGCCAGCTCGTCCGCGGGCTGGAGCACGAGCTCGGCCATCCCTGCCAGGCCAACGCCTACCTGACCCCGCCCGGCTCGCAGGGGTTCGCGCTGCACACCGACACCCACGACGTGTTCACCTTCCAGACCTACGGCACCAAGGACTGGGAGGTCCACGATTCCGAGGGCGCCCACCAGGTGCTGATGAAGCCGGGCACGTCGATGTACCTGCCGACCGGCACCCCGCACATGGCACGCACCGGCGCAGGAGTCGCCTCGCTGCATGTCACGGTCGGCATCAACCAGGTTGTCTGGGCCGACGTCCTGAAGGACGTCGTCACCCGGGCAATCGACGCCGACCCGGCCCTGCAGGACCGGCTACCCGCCGCCCCGTTCGCCGACCCGCATGGCCTTGCCGCGGCGCTATCCGCTCGCCTCGGCGACCTGGCGGCGCTGCTGTCCGGCCTGGACGTCGCCGCGGAGGCTGACCGGCTGGAGACGTCCTTCAGCACCGGACGACAACCGCTGCTCTCCGGCGGGCTGCGCGACCTGCTCGATCTGCGCGAACTCGGAGCCGACACGCCGCTGCGCCGGCGTCCGGGCAGCCGGTGCACGGTGAAGCAGCGGGACGGGTCGCTTGAACTCCTGCTCGGCGACCGCCGCCTCACCCTTCCCGCCGCGGCGCACACCGCCGTCCGCTTCGTCGTGGACGCCGACGGTCTGCGCCCCCGCGATGTCCCCGGGATCGACCAGGCTGGTGCGCTCGTGCTGTGTCGACGGTTGGTGCGTGAAGGGTTGCTGGAAGTCGTGCGGTGACCGAACGGTGCTCCACAGCCAGCCGGGCGCGGGCGGAGCCGCTGTGGGCGACGGCGTCCACCGTGGAGTCGTTCCTGCTGATCGAGGAGCCCGGCCCCTGGGGACCGCACATCCTGCACAGTCGCCGGTTGCCGGACGCGGTGCGCGCGGCGATGAGCGCGTGGCAGCGCAGCCTGGGGATCCGGACGCTGCTGATCCGGCGACCGGGCCGTGCGGTTCAGGGCGCGTCGCGGGTCTTCGTAGCCAACACCCGGCACGGCTGGGTGCAGGTCACCGATCTGGAGCAGCTGGACGCGGTCGCCGACCTGGATCTCACGGGCATCCGCGGCAGGGATGGGGTCGGCCTGACACCGCACGACGAGCCCGTCCTACTGGTGTGCACCCACGGCCGCCACGACCCGTGCTGCGCTGAGCGCGGACGACCGCTGGCCGCCGCCCTTGCCCGTGACTGGCCGGACCTGGTGTGGGAGGCGTCCCACCTCGGCGGGGACCGGTTCGCCGGCAACCTGGTGGCGCTGCCCCGTGGCGACTACTTCGGTGGGCTGGACGCCGACAGCGGTCCGGGTGTGGTCGCCCAGTACCTTGCCGGACAACTGGACCCCGACTTCCACCGCGGCCGCTCCAGCCAGTCGTGGGTGGTCCAGGCCGCCGTCCATGCGGCGCGCCGCCACGCCGCAGCGTTCGGGTTCCAGGACGTGGTCGTGCGTGGGGTGTCCGGCCAGGACACCGAACGGCGGGTCGGGCTGCTGGTGCGCGGTCGCCCGATCGACGCCCTCGTCCGGGTGTCCGCCGGCGAGGCCGCCCGCTTGACCTGCCATGCCGACCATCTCGACCGACCCCCCAGCTACGAGGTGACCCTCCAGGAGCCGCGCCCCGGCAGCCGAGTCGGCAGGGCGTAACGAGGTTCGATCTACCTCCAGCCCAACTCGCCGCCAGACCCCCCTATCGGCTGTCTTCCTCGGAGCCGAGTCCGACGAACCGTTCGAAGAAGGCAGCAAGCCTGGTGAGGACGCGCTGCTTCTTCTCGCCATGGCCGCCGTCGGGGGCGAAGCGTGAGGCGGGTGGGAGGACTCTGGTGATCGCGGTGCCGGTGGTGGCGATGCTGCCGTCGCGAAACGCGGTCGCCATGAAGTCTCGGGTCTGATCGGGTCGGAGGTTCTCCTGGGCGATGATGGCGGCGAGTTCAGCCTCGCGGCGGGCAGAGATGAAGGCTCGCCACTCAGCGTCGACGGCCCCATCGGTGGAGATGGAGTCGACGAAGTCCTCGATGAGGTCCTTCTTGTTGCGCAGGGTGGGGCTGGCGTCGACCGCGCGGGTGATTTCGGCGCGGACTTCGGCGTCCTCGCCGTCGCCGCGTTCGGCGCGGTACCTCTCGACCAGCATCAGGATGTAGTCGACATTGATCTCGACCTGCTTGATCAGCTCGATCTCGAAGACGACGTCGTCGTTGATGATCTCCTTGTCGGCGTCGGCGTCCCTGCGGAACTCGGCGTACAGATCGAGGTAGACGCTCCGGTAGTCCTGGCTCTGCCGCTCGGTGAGGAGGTGGCTGTCCGCGAAGTCATCGAAGGCAGTCAGGATGTTCTCCAGCCGGAGGATGCTCCCGAACAGGGCGATGAACTCCTTCTGCAGGGATTCCCCGATGATCGGTGCACCGAGCGGGAACCTGGCCAGCAGCTCGCTGACCTTGGACGCGTAGCCGCTGTAGTAGTCGGTGTAGGGCTTGAGCAGGACGATGCCGTGGGCGTCCTTGTTGCCGAACAGGGCGATGGCGTCGTTGGTCTGATCTTCGAGGTCGCGGAAGCTGACGATGTTGCCGTAGGTCTTGACCGAGTTCAGGATCCGGTTGGTGCGGGAGAAGGCCTGGATCAGGCCGTGCGCGCGCAGGTTCTTGTCCACGAACAGGGTGTTCAACGTGGTGGCGTCGAACCCGGTCAGGAACATGTTGACCACGATCACCAGGTCGAGCTCGCGGTTCTTCAGCCGCATCGACAGGTCCTTGTGGTAGTTCTCGAACTTGTCCGAACTCGTGTCGTAGCTGGTGCCGAACATGTCGTTGTAGTCCTGGATCGCGTCTTCCAGGAAGGTGCGGGCGTCGTCGCTGAGAGAGTCGGTGTCGAAACCCTCCTCGTCCAGCAGGTCGTCGTCGACCGCGTCGTTGACCCCGTAGGAGTAGATCAGGGCGACCTTCAGCCGTCGGTCCGGCGGAAGGTCTTCCTGCTGTCGGGAGAACGCGTTGTAGTAGCGCCGGGCGGCGTCGATCGAGGCGGTCGCGAAGATGGCGTTGAAGCCCCGGATCCGCTTCGCCTGCCTGATCTCCTCGACCCGCCGGTTGCTGGTCACCACCTCGGCCACGTTCGCCACGGCCGAGTGGAGGTAACCCGAAGCACGCTTGGTCTTCTGGTCGAAGTGCTCCA
This sequence comes from Actinomycetota bacterium, assembly GCA_020161795.1. Taxonomy (GTDB): domain Bacteria; phylum Actinomycetota; class Actinomycetes; order Propionibacteriales; family Propionibacteriaceae; genus Propionicimonas. Next base: position 18,065 of record JAIUOR010000047.1, read on the forward strand.
GGGTGTAGCCGACGATCTCCCCGATCCGTTGCGGCGCGAGGAGCGCCTTCTCGGTGTCGATGGCCGGCACCTGCTTGTCCGCGACGTCGCCGACCTTGATCGTGTTGACGTAGTCGATCCGGAACGGCAGCACGTTCTTGTCGGTGATCGCGTCGACGATCGTGTAGGTGTGCAGCTTGTCGCCGAACGCCTGCTCGGTGGTCTTCAGCTTCGGGTTGCCGCCGGTGCCGGCGTTGACGGCGAAGATCGGGGTGCCGGTGAACCCGAACAGGTTGTACCGCTTGAACGCCTTGATGATCGCGGTGTGCATGTCGCCGAACTGGGAGCGGTGGCACTCGTCGAAGATGATCACCACGTGCCCGCCGTAGATCTCGTGGCCGGCGTTGGCCGTGATGAACGTGGCGAGCTTCTGGATCGTCGTGATGATGATCCTGGCGCCGGGGTCCTCCAGTTGCTTCTTCAGTACCGCGGTGGAGGTGTTGGAGTTCGCCGCCCCCTTCTGGAAGCGGTCGTACTCCCGCATGGTCTGGTAGTCGAGGTCCTTGCGGTCCACGACGAACAGCACCTTGTCCACACTCGGCAGCTTGGAGGCGAGCTGCGCGGCCTTGAAGCTGGTCAGGGTCTTGCCAGACCCGGTGGTGTGCCACACGTACCCGCCAGCGGCGAGGGTGCCCAGCTTTCTGGCGTTGGTCGCGATCTCGATCCGGCGGATGATCTGCTCCGTCGCGACGATCTGGTAGGGACGCATCACCAGCAGCATCCGATCGGCTGTCAGCACGCAGTACCGGGTCAGAACATTGAGCAGCGTGTGCTTGGCGAAGAACGTCCTCGTGAAAGCAGTCAGGTCCTGGATCGGCCGGTTGGTGGCATCGGCCCACCACGACGTGAACTCGAAGCTGTTCGACGTCTTCTTCGCGCGTTTCGCGCCTGCGGCTTCCTTGAGGTGCTGGTCGCGGGTGGTGTTGGAGTAGTACTTGGTCAGCGTGCCGTTGCTGATCACGAACAACTGGACGTACCCGAACAGGCCCGAGCCGGCCCAGAAGCTGTCGCGGGAGTAGCGGTTGATCTGGTTGAACGCCTCCCGCAGGTCGACCCCGCGCCGCTTCAGCTCAACGTGCACCATCGGCAGACCGTTGACCAGGATCGTCACGTCATAGCGGTTGGCGTACCGGCCACCGCCATCGCCCTGTCCGACCTCGTACTGGTTGATCACCTGCAACCGGTTGTTATGGATGTTCGTCTTGTCCAGCAGGGCGACGTTCTTCGTGGAGCCGTCGTCCCGCTTCAGCAGCTGGACGTGGTCCTCCTGCAGGCGCACGGTCTTCTCGACAATCCCCTCGTTGGCACTGGCGATGCGCTCGGTGAAGAATCGTCGCCACTCAGCCTCGGAAAAGCTGATCTGGTTCAGCGCTTCCAGTTGGGTGCGCAGGTTGGTGACCAGATCGGCCTCCGAAGTGATCGGCAGGTACTCGTACGCCTGCGACTGCAGCAGCCGGATCAGCTCGCGCTCCAGCTCAGCCTCCGACTGGTAGGCGGACGCTACCACGGGATCAGGGATGTACTCGGCGACGACCGTGCTTTCCGAACTCACCGCGATCGGGTCGTACCTGCGGGCCTGCGCCTCGGTCATGCCCCCAGCTCCCTGAAGGTCAACAGCCGGTCCCGGTAATGCTCATACTGCCTGCGACGAGCGGCCAGCTCGGCGGGCAGCCCGATACTCAAGTCGTTCACGAGCGCATCGAACTTGTCGAGAGCGGCTGCGACTCGCCGTTGGGCGCCGATGTCTGGAACACCGATGGCCAGCGATTTCAGAGTTCCAACAGCAAGTCCAGGCTGAGCTCCCTGAGAGACATATTGGTTGAGATTCATGGTGGTCAACTTGTGGAAAGCCCAGTTGTGGTCCACCGCGGAGATTGGTTCGACCACAACGGCGTGCTCCGTGGCATAGAACTCACCATCCACACGGTGGACGTTCCCACTGAGAGCACCTTGGCGCCCGACTAGCAGGCGCGACCCACGATGACTGGCCGTGGTCACGTATCCACGGAGTCCGTTGCCGCCGTAGCACGGGAATGGGTGACCCTGATCTTGGCGAGGCGCAATATGATCAGCGGCCATGAATCGTCCTGAGCGCATATCAAAGAGCTCTCCCAGCGTCCTCGTTGCCTCGTCTCCGCGTGTCGATAGAAGCACTTCCTGGTGGTGCGCGTACTGGCGGCTGCGGGCTTCCAGCTCCGCTTCCAGCTCCGCTTCCAGCTCCGTGAACGTGTCGAGGATCTTGACGATCTCCCGCTGCACCTCCAGCGGCGGCACGGGGATCCGGTATTTGCGAATCCGGTTATCTGGGATGGATGGGTAGTTGCCCTCGATCTGATTGGCCTCCACATACCGCCGGAACCCCTGAGCTCCAAGCAGATGCGCGAGGAATCCGGTGAGGATAACCTCGGCGTCTGGTCGAAGCACGCAATATCCGGTACTCGCGAGCTGCCCCTCGTACTGAGGAGGAATCACAGCCCACCGCATCTGAGCGGGACGAGTGGTGGCAAAGATGACATCGCCAGCGTGAACAATCTGCTGCGCGCGGCTGGGAGCGTCGGCTGCCGTGACGGTCGCAGTGTCGCCGATCCGCCGGGTGACGCGATCAACCGACGTGAGGTCGATGTACCTGAACTCCGCTTCACCCACCTCGCGCCATCGGACGTTAGTCCCTCTGGTCGTGACCGCGGACAGCGCCCTGAAGGGCACCCCTGCTGGGCACAACTCTGCGATCAAGTCGTCGAGGCGACTCATTCGAAGAAGTCCTCGTCGATTTCGACGACGTGGAAGGTGTCCCGAATTTGGACTCCGACGCCGTAGCGGATCATCAGGTCGGTCAGGCGGCTCCCGTCGATGAGGATCAGTCGCATGGTGGTGTTGCGGTCGGCGTACTCGATCGCCCCGCTGCTGAAGCTGCTCGTGGTGATGAAGACACCCCGGTCGGCCTTGCCGATCAAGGCGCCGACGAAGCCCTGCAGCTCGGGGCGCCCGACGGAGTTCCCGGCCGCGTAGCGCTTCGCCTGGACGTACACCTTGTTCAGGCCGAGGACGTCCTGGTCGATGATGCCGTCGATGCCGCCATCGTTGAAGAGCTGGGTGGCCGCCGCCACGCCCCCGGTGCCGCCGTAGCCCATCTTCACGAGCAGCTCGACGACCGCCCGCTCGAAGAACGCGGGCTCCCTGCCCCGCAGGCGTTCGAGCAGTTCCTTCGCGACCGCGTCGTGGACGCGGGCGACGCCCTGCTCGATCTGCTCGGTGGGGTCGAGGGTGGCGGGCGGCTCGTCGATAACGGGATCCGCCGAAGCGGGGCGCGTGGACGGCACATACGGGTGGATGGCGGAGTTGGGGTCCTCCCCGAGCGCGTCGAGCTGGTTCTCAGTGATGCCGTGCGGGAACTGTGCCAGAACCTGCTTGCCCGCTGGAGTGATCTGGTAGTTGCCGCGCGAGGGCCGGGCCAGGGCACCGACCCGTGTGAGCTGGGAAAGGGCCCAGCCGACCCGGTTGGCATACATCGGTTGCCCCGAACCGAGAACGACCGCTCGCTGGTCCTCACTGAGCCCCACAACGTGGGCCGCCCGTTCGCGGATCTCCCGACGGTTGAGTACCGTCCCGTCGCTCAGGACCTTCAGGCACGGCACCATGAAGCCTTCCCACGTGGGCATGGCGGTCATCAGTTCGCTCCTTCCAGGTCGGCGACGATCTCGTCGATGGCAATGCGCAGTTCCTGCTGCCGGACGACGATGCGGGCGATCTCGGCGTTGAGCGCCGTGATGTCGACGGCCTCGCGTGTGTCCTCGGCCTCGACGTAGCTGGAGACGGCGATGTTGTAGCCGTTGGCGGCGATGTCCTGGTTCGGGATCAGCTTGGTGAAGTGGTCGGCGTCCATACGGGTGGTGAACGCGTCGAGGATGCTGGCGCGGTTGTCGTCGGTGAGCTTGTTCTTGTTGCCCTGGCGCTCGAACTCTGCCGAGCCGTCGATGAACAGCACGGCGTTGTCGGTCTTGGACTTCTTCAGCACGATGATGCAGGTGGCGATGGTGGTGCCGAAGAACAGGTCCGGCGGGAGCTGGATGACGGTGTCGACGTAGTTGTTGTCGATGAGGTACTTGCGGATCTTCTGCTCGGCTCCGCCGCGGTACAGCACGCCGGGGAACTCGACGATCGCGGCAGTGCCGTTCACGGCCAGCCAGGAAAGCATGTGCATGGTGAAAGCCAGGTCGGCCTTCGACTTCGGCGCCAGCACCCCGGCGGGGGCGAAGCGTTCGTCGTTGATCAGCAGTGGGTTCGCGTCGCCGTCCCACTTGATGCTGTAGGGCGGGTTGGACACGATGGCCTCGAACGGCTCGTCGTCCCAGTGGGCGGGGTCGAGCAGGGTGTCGCCGTGGGCGAGGCTGAAGTTCTCGAAGTTGATGTCGTGCAGGAACATGTTGATCCGCGCGAGGTTGTAGGTGGTCAGGTTGATCTCCTGGCCGAAGAAGCCCTGTCGCACGTTCTCCTTGCCGAGCACCTTGGCGAACTTCAGCAGCAGCGAGCCGGAGCCGCACGCCGGGTCATAGACCTTGTTGACGCTGGTCTTGCCGACCACGGTGATGCGGGCCAGCAGTTCGGAGACCTCCTGGGGCGTGTAGTACTCGCCACCTGACTTGCCGGCCTGGGAGGCGTACATCTGCATCAGGTACTCGTAGGCGTCGCCGAACAGGTCGATGGTGTTGTCGCCGAAGTCGCCCAGCGGCAGGTCACCGATGGCGTCCAGCAGCTTGACCAGCTTCTCGTTGCGCCGGGCTACGGTGTTGCCGAGTTTGCTGCTGTTCACATCCAGGTCGTCGAACAGCCCCTTCAGGTCGTCCTCGCTGTCGGTGCCGACTGCCGAGGCCTCGATGTTGGTGAAGACCCGCTGGAGTGTCTCGTTCAGGTTCGCATCCCGGGGTGCCCGGTCACGGACGTTCACGAACAACTCCGAAGGGAAGATGAAGAACCCCTTCTCGGTGATCGTGTCGTCCATGCCGAACTGGGCCTGGGAGTCGGGCAGTTCCACGTAGTCGAAGTCGGAGTTGCCAGCCGCGCGCTCAGCCTTATTGAGATAGGTGGTCAGGTTCTCGGAGATGAACCGGTAGAACAGCATCCCCAGCACGTAGGACTTGAAATCCCAACCATCGACGCTGCCGCGCAGATCGTTGGCAATGCGCCAGATGGTCTTGTGCAGCTCAGCGCGCTGCGCTTCCTTGGTGGTCGGTGCCATCTCTCGACTCTCTGCGCATCGCCGCGCAACGCTCCTGCCGGGTCCACTCCCGACCGTATCGTGACGACGACGCGCATGTGGCTCGCCTCGCGGTCTGGTCGATCTCGTCAGAGACAGCCTGACTGAGGCGGGAGTCCGTGGGGCTCATGGCAGTCTCACCGCCATGAACAAAGGCCCCCGACTCGGTGCTCACCGTAGTCAGAGGCCAGTTTCGCGTGTGGCAGGTGCAGGATTCGAACCTGCGTAGGCTGTGCCGACGGTTTTACAGACCGCTCCCTTTGGCCGCTCGGGCAACCTGCCGTGCCCGAGCACTCTAGCAAAGCGCCGGGGGCGACAACTAATCGTGTGCGACGACCCTTCGACACCCCGGCCGGGCGGGCTCAAGCCGGGTTCAGCCATCGTTTCGATCCCGGCTGGCGGTGGGGCAGAATGGCTCGCATGGCTGGTGAGAGTTCTTTCGACATCGTGAACAAGGTCGACAAGATGGAGGTCGACAACGCGCTCAACATGGCCGCCAAGGAGGTGCGCAACCGGTTCGACTTCAAGGGCACCGACGCGGTGATCAAGTGGTCGGGCGAGGTGGTCGAGATGGAGGCCAACGGCGAGGAGCGGGTGAAGGCCGTCCTCGACGTCTTCCAGACCATGCTGGTACGCCGCAAGGTCGACCTGAAGTCGCTGTCCGCCGGCGATCCCCGGCTGTCGGGCAAGCTGTGGAAGATCAGCGCCACGCTGGATTCCGGAATCAGCGCCGACAATGCCCGCAAGATCGCCAAGCTGATCCGCGACGAGGGCCCCAAGGGGATCCGCACCCAGATCCAGGGCGACGAGCTGCGGGTCTTCTCCAAGAAGCGGGACGACCTGCAGACCGTCCAGAAGCTGGTGCGCGACGCCGAATACGACTTCGCGGTCCAATTCACCAACTATCGCTGATGTACGCATCAGCTCACTCGCGCAATCGGTCGGGCAAACGAGCAAGCTCGCTCACCGCTCGCCTCGATCGCGGCGAGCGGTGATGGCCGACAACGACCAGGAGTACGAGGCCTACCCTCGCGAGATAGCCGGTCTCAGCGTCTACGAGGAATCGTCCCGCGCGGATGTCGTGCTCTCCAACGGCATGGCATGGACGGGCAAGCGCCAGGCCAAGCTCAAGGCGGCGGTGGACGTGGAGACCGGGGAGGTCAGGTTCTACATCGACCCGGCCGATGTGAAGAAGCTGCTGCCCAAGAAGCACACCGAGCCGGGGAGTTGAGCGTCCTGCGTATCGCCACCGTCAATGTCAACGGGATCCGCGCGGCCGTCCGCCGGGGTTTCGACGCCTGGCTGGCGCAGCGGGACTGCGACATCGTCGCGCTGCAGGAGGTGCGCTGTCCCACCGCGCTGGTGCCCTACGAGGCGTTCGAGGGCTATCACCTGAGCTACCACGAGGGAAATCTGCCCGGACGCAACGGCGTCGCGCTGCTCACCCGGCAGGCCCCGCTGGCCGTCCGCGAGGGTTTCGGCTACGCCAAGGACGCCGAGGGCCGCTACCTCGAGGTCGACCTGCCCGGGCTGCGGGTCGCGTCGTTGTACCTGCCCAAGGGCGGAGTGCCGGACGGTGACGTCAGCGAGTTGACGCGGTACAAGCGCAAGATGCGCTTCCTGCGCTCCTTCCGTCCCTACCTCACCAGAGCCCGCCGAGCCGCGCAGGCCCAGGGCATGGAATTCCTGGTGATGGGCGACTTCAACATCGCCCACACCCGGCACGACCTGCGCAATTGGCGCTCCAACCAGCGCTCCGAGGGCTTCCTGCCCGAGGAACGGGAGTGGTTCGGCTCGATCCTCGGCCCGCGCACCCTGGTGGACGTGGTGCGACGGCTTCATCCCGAGGCCGACGGCCCCTACTCGTGGTGGAGTTGGCGCGGCCAGGCATTCGTCAAGGACACCGGCTGGCGGATCGACTACCACCTGGCGACCCCCGGGCTGGCTGCCCGGGCGGTCGCCGGTGGCACCGACCGGGACGCGGACTACGACTCTCGCCTCTCCGACCACGCCCCGGTCGTCGTGGACTACGCCGCTTCGTGACACCCCCCATACCCGCGACGGCGCAGCGTACTGTCCTTCCGGGACCGGACCGGCAGACCGCCGGTCGCCGTGGTCGCCATCAGGCCAGGTAACCGCCTCACCCGAACTGCCCTCCCAGCGAGGTCGACGGTGACCACGCTCTGCTTCGGATACTACGAACCGAGGGGTTGGCCAGCTATCGCCTGGGTGCTCAGTTTTTCTCAGTGGGGAGCACCTGCGCCGCGGACGGGGCGACCGGCTCCGGCGAGTGCCCGTCGTGGAGGATCGCGCGGTACTGGGTAGGGGTCATGCCGACCTTCTCCTTGAAGAACCGCGTCGCATTGCCCCAGTGCGCCAGGCCGCAGGCCGTGAATGCCTGGGAGACGCTCAGCTCCGGGTTGCGCAGCAGCTCCTTGAGCCGGGTGATCTTCATCTCCTGGTAGTAGCCGTACAGGGTCTGCCTGGTCTCCCGCTTGAACACCCGGCCCAGCTGAGAGCTGCTCAGGCTCACCAGGTCGGCGACCACGTCGACGTCGAAGGGTTCGCGCCAGTGGTTCGCCAGATACTCTCGCGCCCGCGCCACCTCCGGTCGTCCTCGGTAGACCCGGCTGGTGAGGAAGACGCTCATGACATGGCTCAGCCGGCCGGTGGCGTCCCGCACCGGGAAGTTCAGGATGTCGGTGTAGATCGCCCCCGGGTCGTCGGCCGGGCTCGCCTTCTGGTACGACTCCCAGAAGGTCTCCAGCGGGATGCGGACATCCGGCACCAGGACCGTCTCGCCGGCGAAGGCCCGCTCGATGTACTCCCGTAGCCCGTGCTCGTCGTTGACCAGCGGGTCGGAACGCAGGTTGTAGCTGCCGACGATGTCCCGGGAGTCCCGGAGGTTCCACGCCCGGAGCACGGCCTGGTTGATGAACGCCGCCTCGCCGTCGGAGCGGAAGACCTGCACCGGGATCGGAAGCAGATCGACGATCCGGAACATCCGATCCTCGTCGTCGGGCCGGGCGGCCTCCGCACCCGATTGCACCGCCGTCGCCGGATCGGCGGGAGCGCCGCCGGCTCGGAACTGGGTCGGGGTCAGCCCGAGGACGCGTCGGAAGGCTCGGGCGTAGCCGCCCGCGTAGGCCACGCCGCTGCTGGCGAACGCCTCGCTGACAGTGAGCCCCGCATCCCGCAGTGCCCGCTGGACCTGGGCGATCTTGACGTCCTGATAGTGACGGTACGGCGTCTTGCCGAGGAACCTGCGGAACAGCCGGGAGAGATGGTGGCGGCTGATTCCGGCGTGCCCGGCGATCAGGTCGAGGTCGAACTCGTCGCGCCAGTGGGTCTCGATGTACTGCCGGGCGCTGAGCACCGCCCGATGCACCTCGTAGACATGCCGGGTGACGAACAGCGTCACGACGTAGGCCAGGTCCCCCGCGACATCCCGCAGCGGCAGGCAGGCGATGTCCTGGTAGGTCTCAAGGCCGGCGGTCACCTCACCGTGGACCAGGTGGCGCTGGTCGATCTCCTCCCAGGGGACCCGCACGTCGCGCAGAATGGCGGTGTCCCCGGAGAAGACGCTGGCGAGGGGCCCGGCCAGCCCCATCTGGTCGTTGAGGTAGGGATCGGTCCGGACGTTCAGGTCGCCGACCACCTGCCCGGCATCGATTCCGAAGATCTCGGTGAAGGCCTGGTTCACGAACAGGCTGGAGCCGTCGGCGGCGAACACCTCAGCCGGGATGGGCAAGCGCTCCAGCACGGCGAACAGGTCGGCGCGCAGTCCGTCCAGCTGGACGCGCGGCAGCGGGTGCATCGCCTTCGCCGACATGGGCCATCACCGCTTCGGATCCACCGCCGCCGGGAAGAAGGCGGCGACCTCGGACGGGGTCACCTCCGCCAGGCTGCCGTGGGACCAATGGGGATCGCGATCCCGGTCGATCAGCTGGGCACGGACCCCTTCGGCGAAGTCGGGGCCCAGCGCGAACGCGACTCCCACCCGCAGATCCTGCTCGGCGACCTCCTCCAGGGTCATGGTGGCCGCTCGCCGCACGCCGGCCAGGGCGACGTGCACCGAGAGCGGGCAGCGGGCTCGCAGGGTCGCGGCGGCCTGGCGGGCGGACGGGTGCTCGTGCTCCGCCAGGCGTCCGGCGATCTCCACCGGGTCGTCGCCGGCGTAGCACTCGGTGATCCACGCATGGTCGGCGGCCAGAACCGGCGGCGGCACCTCCTCCCGGGCACGGTCGGCCAGCCCGAGCCACAGCGCGTCGCCGGCGTTCACCGCATCCCCGGTCAGGGCCAGGTGGGTGCCCACCTCGTCGGGCATGCGCGCCATCCGCCAGGTCACCAGGACGTCGGGGTAGAACCCGATCTGGGTCTCGGGCATCGCCAGCTGCGAGGTTGCCGTCACGATGCGGTCGGAGCCGTGTGCCGAAAGCCCCATTCCGCCGCCCATCGTGATGCCGTGCATCAGCGCCCGGTACGGCTTGGGGTACCGCGCGATGGCCAGGTTGAGCCGGTACTCGGCGCCGAGGAAGTCGGCCGGATCGGCACCGTCCACCACCCATTGCCGCAGCTGGCGGATGTCGGCACCGGCGCACAGCCCGCGCTCGCCCTCACCCGTCACCTCCACCCGTTCGATCGCCGGATCCTCGGCGAACTCGGTGACTGCGCGGGTGATCGCACCCAGCATCTCGGCGCTGAGCGCGTTGATCGCGCGCGGCCGGTTCAGGTGGATCCGGCCGACGCCTTCTTCAACGCCGACCACGACATCGCTCATTGCGCATCCTCCAACTCGGCTTCGGGCTCCTTGTGCTCCTGGTGGTGCCGCCAGGTCAACGTCAACAGCAGCGCCGCGCCGGCCAGGGCCAACGCGACCGCGTCGTTGAACCAGGCCAGGCCACCCGCCGCGTAGGCCAGCAGCACGATGGTGACGATGACCGCGCCGTTGATCACCCTACGGTTGGGGCGCGTCAGCGGCAGCAGCAACCCACCCCAGGTGAGATACCAGCTGTGCAGCGACAGACCGCCGAAGGCGAAGGCCAGCCACGACCAGCTGAGGAAGGTGACTGGCTGGCGGCGTCCGATCCCCAGCCCGAGCCAGAGCATCACCCCGGCGGTCAGGACCAGCCCGAGTGCCCGGGTTCCCGACGCCAGGAGCTCGCCGACCTCGGGATGCCCCAGCCAGGTCAGCAACGCGCTGAGCCCGGCCGCGAGCAGGCTGAAGGGGGCGATGGTCACGATCTTCCCCGGGACGTCCGCGGCGTAGATCCAGCCGTATCCCAGCCCGGTGAGCTGGGTGATCCCGGCGAAGGTGAGCGCCGCTATGCCGGTGGCGGCGATCAGCCGGCCCAGTGAGCGCAGGCTGTCCCGCCAGCCGAAGGTCAGCCAGGGATGGCCGATCAGGGCGACCGCGTAGGCGGCCAGGATCGCCGGCTGCTTGATGGTGGCTGCCACTCCCACCACCACCGCGGCCGGGATGAACCGGTTGTCCGTTGCCAGCCACAGCGCCAGCACCACCATCCCCATCATCAGCGCGTCGTTGTGCGCGCCGCCCACCAGGTCGATGATCAGGATCGGGTTGATGGTGGCGAACCAGGCGGTCAGCTGCGGATCGGCCCCGATCCGCTGGGCCACCCGGGGCAGCAGGGAGACGATCAGCGCCACTCCGATCAGCGCCGGGATGCGCATCGCGACCGCCGAGACGTAGGGGTCGTTCTGGGCCAGCGCGACGACGCCGTGGAAGATCTGCAGGCTCAGCGGCGGATACATCGAGGTGTCGTAGCGCCAGGCCCAGGCGAACTGGTCGGCGAAGGCGCCGGGCAGCACGCTGATCGAGTGCTCGTAGGGGCTGAGCCCGTTGCGCAGCAGCCAGCCGAGCGCGGCGTAGCCGTAGGCGTCGTGGCTGAAGGTGGGCGGGGCGAACAGCAGCGGCGCGCTCCAGATGAGGCAGATCGCCCAGTGCTTGACGCTGTGGTACAGGCTCAGCCGCAGCCGGAACCAGGCGGTCACCAGCAGCACCATCCCGGTCACGACCAGCGCCGTGCCCAGCACCCGGGCCGGCCAGCTGTCGAGCCCGAGCCCCCGCATCGGCTCCCACCACGGGCTGTTCTGCGGAAGATAGGCCGGGGTCAGCGAGCCCACGAAGATGCAGGCGGTGCCGGCCAGGCCACGCCGGACGGCCGGGAAGTTCCAGGCCTGCGCGAGATCGCGACCGATCGCGGCCAGCCGCCAGGGGCGCTCCTCCACGACGATTCCTGTTCAGCTAGGGGTCGCACCAGCGTATCCGGCCCGGAGCAGCCGCGCCGCCGCTGCGGCCTCGCGGTGACTGACGGCTGAGACCGTCCGCAGCGATGCCCGGCACGGACTGCCCGACGGCGTAGACTTGATCGGCGGACCCCGCCGACGAAAGAGACGCCATCGCATGACCGACATCACGACGCTCGACCATGTTGTGATCCGATTCGCCGGCGACTCCGGTGACGGCATGCAGCTGACCGGCAACCGGTTCACCCACGAGACGGCGGTGGCCGGCAACGATTTCTCCACCCTGCCCAACTTCCCCGCCGAGATCCGCGCCCCGCAGGGGACGGTGGCGGGCGTGTCGAGCTTCCAGCTGCACTTCGCCGATTTCGACATCCGTACCCCCGGCGACGCTCCCAACGTGCTCGTGGCGATGAACCCCGCCGCGCTGCGCGCCAACCTCGGTGAACTGGCCAAGGGCGGCATCATCATCGCCGACACCTCCGACTTCACCGCTCGCAACCTGGCCAAGGTCGGGTACGCCAGCGATCCGCTCACCGACGGCAGCCTGGACGGCTACCAGGTCTACGCCTTCGACCTCACCGCGCAGACGATCGCCGCGGTCGCCGAACTCGGCCTGGGGCGCAAGGACGCCGTCCGGACCCGCAACATGTACGCGCTGGGGCTCCTGAACTGGATGTACAGCCGTCCGGTGGAGCCGACGCTGGAGTTCCTGGCCCACAAGTTCGCCAAGAATCCGTCGGTCCGGGATGCCAACATCGCCGCGGTCAAGGCCGGCCACGCCTTCGGCGAGACCACCGAGCTGTTCGCCACCCGCTACCAGATCGCGGCCGCGCCGGTGCCGCCCGGCACCTACCGGCAGATCTCCGGCAACCGGGCGCTCGCCTACGGCCTGATGGCCGGCGCCGCCAAGGCCGGGCTGCCGCTCTTCCTGGGCGCCTACCCGATCACCCCGGCCTCGGACGTCCTGCACATCCTCGCCAACGCCAAGCAGCACGGCGTCACCACCTTCCAGGCCGAGGACGAGATCGCCGCGATCGGTGCCGCGCTGGGAGCCAGCTTCGCCGGCAACCTCGGCGTCACGGTCACCTCCGGGCCGGGTATGGCCCTGAAGTCGGAGACCATCGGGCTGGCCGTGATGCTGGAGCTGCCGCTGATCGTCGTGGACGTGCAGCGAGCCGGCCCGTCCACCGGCATGCCGACCAAGACCGAGCAGGCCGACCTGACCCAAGCCCTGTTCGGCCGGCACGGCGAGGCGCCGGTGCCGGTGATCGCCGCCGCCTCTCCGGCCGACTGCTTCGAGGCCGCCTTCGAGGCCGCGCGGATCGCGATCACCTACCGCACTCCGGTGATCGTGCTCACCGACGGCTACCTCGCCAACGGGGCCGAACCGTGGCGGATTCCCGACCTGGCCTCGCTGCCCGCGATCGACCCCGGCTTCGCTACCGAACCCAATGGCCCCGATGGCGGTTTCCTGCCCTACGCGCGCGACGCCAAGCTGGCCCGTGCCTGGGCGATCCCGGGGACGCCGGAGCTGGAGCACCGCGTGGGCGGCCTGGAGAAGGCCGACGGCACCGGCGCCATCTCCTACGACCCGGCCAACCACGAACGGATGGTCGGGCTGCGGGCGGCCAAGGTCGCCGGCATCGCCGCCGACCTGCCACACGCCGTCGTCGACGACCCCACGGGGGATGCCCGCGTCCTGGTGGTGGGCTGGGGCTCCACCTACGGCCCGATCACCGCGGCTGCGCGCCGCGTCCGGCTGCAGGGGCGTGCGGTGGCCACGCTCCACCTGCGCCAGGTGAACCCGCTGCCCACCGGGCTGGGTGAGATCCTGCGCAGCTATGAGCGGATCGTGGTGCCCGAGATGAACCTCGGACAGCTGGCGATGGTGCTGCGCGCCACCTACCTGGTGGACGCGCGCAGCTACTCCCGGGTGCGTGGCCTGCCGATCTCCGTGGGGGAACTCGCCGCCGATCTGGAGACGATCATCGACGAGGAGTTGGCGAAGCGATGACGATGAACGGTTCGAACGCCGGCGGCCTGGCCGGGGTGCCGCTCGCGGTGACCCCGCTGAACCGCAAGGACTTCACCTCCGACCAGGAGGTGCGCTGGTGTCCGGGCTGCGGCGACTACGCGGTGCTGGCGACCTTCCAGGGCTTGATGCCGCAACTGGGCATCAAGCGGGAGAACACCGTCATCATCTCGGGCATCGGGTGCTCGTCGCGGTTCCCCTACTACGTCGACTCCTACGGGATGCACTCGATCCACGGCCGGGCGCCCGCGCTGGCCACCGGCGTGGCGATGGCGCGCGACGACCTGGCGGTATGGGTGGTGACCGGCGACGGCGATGCCCTCAGCATCGGCGGCAACCATCTGATCCATGCGCTGCGGCGCAATGTGAACATCACCATCATGCTGTTCAACAACCGGATCTACGGCCTCACCAAGGGCCAGTACTCCCCCACCTCCGAGCAGGGCAAGCTGACCAAGTCGACCCCCGCCGGTTCGGTGGACACACCGTTCAACCCGATCTCGCTGGCGCTGGGGGCGGAAGCCAGCTTCGTCGCCCGGACGGTGGATTCCCATCGCGCCCACCTCACCGAGGTGCTCACCGCCGCGATCAGCCACCGCGGTTCGGCGCTGGTGGAGATCTACCAGAACTGCCCGATCTTCAACGACGGCGCCTTCGACGGGCTCAAGGGCCCCGATTCCGGGCTGATCCCGCTCAAGCACGGCGAGCCGATCCGGTTCGGCGCGGACGGTGAGCTGGGCATCGTCCGGGCGGCGGACGGCACGCTGCAGACCGTACGGGTGGACGAGGTGGGGCTGGAACGGATCCTGGTCCACGACGCCCACCGCGCCGATCCCAGCTTGGCCTTCGAGCTCTCCCGGCTGACCGATGCCGGCACCATCGTCAACGCGCCGGTGGGTATCTTCCGCGATGTCGACCGGCCGACCTACGACGACCTGGCCCGCGCCCAGGTGAGCATGGCGGCGGACTCTGCCCAGCGGCTGTCGGAACTGCAGGGCCTGGTCACGGGCGCCGACACCTGGACTGTCTAGCGACACCTGCGTCGGCGTGGGCCTGCACGCGCCTGCTGCGTGGCGGTGAGGCGAGTGCGTCGCCGCCCGGCCGTCAGCCGATCTCGAAGATCCGCTCCGCCCGGGACGCCGTCCCCCGGATGCGCTCGGCGTTGAGTTCGTCCACCTCCGCCGCCCAGCGGGTGGCCAGCTCCGGCGTCTTCCCGGCGGCGACGTGTCGGGCGACCAGCCGCTCGCGACGCAGGGCGTCGTCCACCCTCACGTACCAGGCGTGATCGGCCAGTTCCGGCACCCGGTCCCATGGCGCGGTGGGATCCAGCAGGTAGTTGCCCTCGGTCAGCACCACCGCGCAATCGGGTTCGATCGCGATCGAACCGGCCACCGGTTCGCCGCCGCCATGATCGAAGCCGGGAGCGTAGATCGTCCGGGGTTCGCCCGCCCTCACCCGTTGCAGCAGGTGGAGGTAGCCGTCGGCGTCGAAGGTGTCGATGGCTCCCTTCCGGTGCCGCCGGCCCAACCGTTCGAGCACGGCGTTCGAGAGGTGGAAGCCGTCCATCGGCAGGTGCGCGGTCGGCACCTCCAGCCGCCGAAGCTCCCGGCCCAGGTGCTGGACGAAGGTCGTCTTGCCGGCACCCGGTTCACCCACCACGGCAACCAGCAACCGCCCGGCGCTCCGGCTCTCGTCCCGCAACTGCGCGGCCAGCGCGCCGTACCGCACCGGATCGGGTGTCCACTCACTCATCCGGTCGTCCCTCCGGCGTGCCCGCCGGGTCCGGAAGGGCGGGTGAGCTGTTCGAGCGCGGCCACGTGCCCCAGATAGGCGTTCCGGCCGTCCCTGGTCAGGCTGATCCAGGTGCGCGGCCGCCCGAACGGCTGAGCCCGCTTCTCCAGGGCGACATAGCCAGCGTCACCGAGAAGCCGGAGATGCTTCGAGAGCAGCGAGACCGAGATCCCCAGCGCCTCCTGCAGCGCGCTGAACTCCAGCGCGGTGGACGTTGCCAGGGCCGCTGCGATCCGAAGCCGGACCGGCGCGTGGATCAACTCGTCGAAGCGAGGCGTCGGCGCTCCCCAACTCATAGCAGGTCGTAGCGGTGGTAGTCGCCGGCCGCCAGGCGGCGAGCCTGATAGCCGTCCTCCCAGCGGATCAGCACGAAGGTCACCAGCGTCAGCCCCAACCCGATCACGATCGAGTACCAGCCCTCGCCCGGTCGCGGCGCCAGTGCGGTGGCCGCCGAGAAGAGGCCGATGGTGATCGCGTTGACCACCGCCTGAGTTCCGATCGCCCGCCCGTCGACCACCCTGCCACGACGCCGCACGTAGGGACGGCCGAGCCACAGCACAGCGGCTACGCCCAGCACGAACAGCGCGGCGCCGGCCCCCATTCCCCACGCCGTGCGGGTGGTGAACAGGCCGGCCAGACCCCCTATCCCCACTGCGATGATCGCATCCAGCCAGGCCGGCCGCCGGGTGGCCGTCACGACTGCCACCCGAGCCGCGGCGACCCGAGCCAGATCGGCCTCGGCCTGCTCCGAACTCAGCGGTGACTCGCTCATCGCGGATCCTCACTTGGTTGACGATACGTCAAGCATCTCGCTTTGTTGAAGAAACGTCAACCAAGTTCCGGTGCGCCCAGCGCGGCTCGCAGCCGGCTCGCATACTCGGCGGCCTCGCCCTCGGCGTAGCGGACGCGCGGCCAGAAGAAGCCGCGCAGCCCGTCCCCCTTGCTGCGGGGGACGACGTGCACGTGCAGGTGCGGCACCGACTGGCTGACCACGGTGTTGATCGCGGTGAAGCTCCCCTCCGCGCCCAGCCCTTCCACTACAGCTGTAGAGATCCGCTGCACGAGAGTGAACAACGGAGCGACCAGCCCTGTCGGAAGCTGCGCCAGCGTCTCGACATGGGCCGCGGGGCACACCAGCACGTGTCCCTTGAACAGCGGACGATGGTCGAGAAAGGCGATCAGCTCCTGGTCGCGGTAGACCTCGTGGGTGACCAGCTCGCCGGTGACGATCCCGCAGACCACGTCCGGTGCGCTCATGCGGTCTCGCGGGCTCGCAGCAGCGCCTTGCCGCCTTCCATCAGCACGAAGACACCGATCGCGAAGGCGAGCGGGATCAGCCAGCCCAGCCAGCCGATCGCGGCCGAGCCGAACCAGGTGTTGAACACCGGAAGATAGGCGAAGGCGAGCTGCAGCAGGATCAGGATGCCCACCACCGTCCAGGCCACCGGGTTGCCGCCGATGGCCTCGCGCCGCAGGCTCGACTCCCGCAGGAAGCGGGAGTTGAACAGGTAGGCCGCCTGGCCCAGCGCCAGGGTGTTCACCGCCCAGGTCTGCGCAGCGGCGCCGGAGGCGCCGAAGGAGACCGCCAGGTGGTAGGTGGCCATGGTGGCCGCTGCTATCACCAGGGAGGCGATGGCGATCCTCGGTAGGTACCTGGCGCTCACCAGCGGGGTGTTCGGCGGACGCGGCGGACGCCGCATGATGTCGGGTTCGGCCGGCTCGTAGGCCAAGGCCAGGGACAAGGTGACCGCCGTGATCATGTTGACCCACAGGATCTGCACCGGGTCGAGCGGCATCGCCAGCCCGAACAGCACCGCCACCAGCACCACCAGCGACTGCGCGCCGTTGGTGGGCAGCAGGAAGAGCACCGACTTGTGCAGGTTGTCGTGGATCCGCCGACCCTCTTCGATGGCGTATTCGATGGTGGCGAAGTTGTCGTCGGCCAGGACGATCTCGGCGGCCTCCTTGGTGGCCTCGGTGCCCTTGATCCCCATCGCGACGCCGACGTCCGCCCGCTTCAGCGCGGGGGCGTCGTTCACCCCGTCGCCGGTCATCGCGACGATCTCGCCGTTGGCCTGCAGGGCCTTCACCAGGCGCAGTTTGTGCTCCGGACTGGTGCGGGCGAAGGTCTCGGTGCGATCGACGATGCGACGCAACTCCTCGTCGGTGGCCGCCTCGAGCTCGGCTCCGGTGATCGCCTCCTCGGTCGCGTCATCGAAGATGCCCATCTCGCGGCTGATCGCGGTGGCGGTACCGGCGTGGTCGCCGGTGATCATGGTCACCTTGATGCCGGCGGTATGGCAGGTGGCGATGGCGGTGATCGCCTCCGGACGGGGCGGATCGACGATGCCGGTCAGGCCGAGGAACACCAATCCGGCCAGGGCGTCGTGATCGAGATCCTCGTCGGCCACCGCCGGCCGGGTGGCGGCAGCCAGCACCCGCAGCCCCTGGCCCGAGAGCCGGTCGATCTCGGCATCCCACCAGGCGCGGTCCAGCGGCGCCTGCGCCCCGGCGGAGGACAGCTCGGTGGTGCTGCGGTCGAGCAGCCGGTCGGGAGCGCCCTTCACCAGGATCACCCGGTGACCCTCGGGGGTGGTGTTGGCCGTGGCCATGTACTTGTGCTCGGAGTCGAACGGCAGCACCGCCGTCCGCGGGTAGGTGGCCGCGTCGAACCCTGCCTTCAGGCCCAGGGTGCGCAGCGCGCCCTCGGTGGGCTCGCCCACCAGGCCCCAGCGGCCGTCGGAGTCCTGGCTGACCTCGGCGTCGTTGACCACCGCCATCGCGGTCACGACCGAACGCAGGTCGCCGCGCTCGGCGAGCCGCACCGGGCTGCCCGCCCACTCGATCGCGCCGGCCGGGTCGTAGCCCAGCCCGTCCACCTGGTACTCCCCGGCGCGGGTGACGACGCTGCGCACGGTCATCTCGTTGGTGGTCAGCGTTCCGGTCTTGTCCGAGCAGATCCGGGTGACCGAGCCGAGGGTCTCCACCGCGGGCAGCTTGCGGATGATCGCGTTGCGCTTGGCCATCTGCTGCACGCCCAGCGCGAGCGTGATGGTGACCAGCGCCGGCAGCCCCTCGGGGATGGCCGCCACCGCGAAGCCGATGGTCGCCGAGATCAGCTCGCCCGCCGGCATGTTGTGCAGCAGCTTGCCGATCATCACCATCACCACGGCCATCACCGCGATGATCCCGGCCAGTTGCTTGCCGAACTGGGTGATCTGCCGGGTCAGCGGGGTATCGAAGGTCTCGATGTCGGAGAGCAGCGTGGTGATCCGTCCGATCTCGGCCGAGGCGCCGGTGGCCGTGACCACTCCGACACCCTGGCCGGCGGAGATGATCGAGGAGGAGAAGAGCATGGACGAACGGTCGCCGATGCCGGTTCCGGCGGCGACCGGGTCGAGCGACTTCTGGCTGGGCACCGCCTCCCCGGTCAGCGCGGCCTCCTCGGCGCGCAGATTGCTGGCCTCGATCAGGCGCAGGTCGGCCGGCACCCGGGCACCAGCGGCCACCCGGACGATGTCGCCGGGGACCAGTTCCTCGGCCGGCACCGATACCCAGGCGCCGTCCCGGCGCACCTGGGCATCGGCCGAGAGCATGTTCTTGATGCCCTCCAGCGCGTGCTCGGCGCGGCCCTCCTGGACGAAGCCGATGACCGCGTTGATCACCGCGACCGCCAGGATCACCCCGAAGTCGATCCACTCCCCCATCGCCGCCTTGAGCGCGGCCGCCGCCAGCAGGATGTAGATCAGGATGTCGTCGAAGTGCTTCAGGAAGCGCTTGATCGGCCCGTCCCGCTCGGGCTCGGGCAGCCGGTTGGGGCCGTGGACGCGCAGCCGGAGCTGCGCCTCCTCCTCGCTCAATCCGTCGGCGCTGGAGTCGAGCGCCACCAAGGCGTCCTCGACGGACAGGGAATGGGCAGCTTGCTCGGATAGCTCGACGACGGACATGGCACCTCCAGCCACTGGCCACACGGGCCGCTTCAACGCCTAGAACCTAGCAGTCGGAGCAGTACGCTGGCGCTCGTGACTGCCTTCGATCTCGATCCTGCCATCCGCCCCGCCGACGACCTCTTCCGCCACGTGAACGGGCGGTGGCTGAAGACCGCCCGGATCGCCGACGATCGCTCGTCCGCCGGTGGTTTCGTCCAGTTGAGCGACGAGGCCGAACTCGCCATCCGCGAGATCGTCACCGAGCTGGCCGGGGCCGAGCCCGGCACCGATGCCGCGAAGATCGAGGAGCTGTACGGAAGCTTCCTCGACGTCGAGCGGGTGAACGCGCTGGGCCTGGAGCCGCTGGCGCCCATCCTGGCCGAGATCGACCGGATCGCCTCGATCGACGACCTGCTCGACTACTTCGCCCGCAGTTCCCGTCGCGGCACCGGCGCGCCCTTCGCCTTCGACGTGGACGCCGATCCGGGCGATCCGGCGCGCTACGCCCTCTTCCTGGGACAGGCCGGGATCGGTCTGCCGGACGAGGAGTACTACCGGCTGGAGCAGCACGCCGCGATCCGCGAGGCCTACCGCGACCACCTCGACCGGACCATGCTGATGGCCCAGATCAGCGGCAGCGCGGCAGGGCTGATCCTCGAACTGGAGACCGAGGTCGCCGCCCAGCACTGGGATAAGGTGCGCACCCGGGATCTGGCCGCGCAGTACAACCCGATGGCCCTTTCCGAGCTGGACGCCACCGGCCTGCCCTGGAGCCGGCTGCTGGACGTGATGGGGATCGCGGCCGAATCGGTGATCGTGATGCAGCCCTCCTTCGTCGAAGCGCTGCCCAGGCTGCTGGACGACGCCCGGCTGGAGCAGTGGAAGCTGTGGGCCAAGTGGGCGGCCGTCTCGCTGCTCTCGCCCTACCTGCCGGAGGCGATGGCGCAGGCCCGGTTCGACTTCTACGGCACCGTGCTGCAGGGAACCCCGGTGATGCGGGAGCGGTGGAAGCGCGGCATCGGCCTGGTGGAGCGCTTCCTCGGCGAGGCGGTGGGCAAGCTGTACGTCGAACGGCACTTCTCCCCCGTCGCCAAGCAACGGATGGACGACTTGGTCTCCCATCTCATCCAGGCCTACCGGATCTCGATCGCCGGGCTGGAGTGGATGACCGACGCGACCCGCGCCGAAGCGCTGAACAAGCTCGACCGGTTCACGCCGAAGATCGGCTACCCGGAGGTCTGGAAGGACTATTCCGAGCTGGAGACCCGGCCCGGCGATCTGCTGGGCAACGTGCTGCGAGCCTCCGAGTTCAGTTTCGACTACGAGGCGGCCAAGATCGGCCAGCCGATCCGGCGCCACGAGTGGCTGATGACCCCGCAGACCGTGAACGCCTACTACCACCCGCTGCGCAACGAGATCGTCTTCCCGGCTGCCATCCTGCAGCCGCCGTTCTTCGACGCCGACGCCGACGACGCGGTCAACTACGGCGCGATCGGCTCGGTGATCGGCCACGAGATCGGCCACGGCTTCGACGATCAGGGCTCCACTTGCGACGGCGATGGCCGGCTGCGGGATTGGTGGACCCCCGCCGACAAGGAGGCCTTCAGTGCCCGCACGGCAGCGCTGGTCGACCAGTACGACGGCCTGACTCCCGCCGCGGTGCCGGACGTTCACGTCAACGGCAGGCTCACGCTCGGGGAGAACATCGGCGATCTGGGCGGGGTGGGCATCGCCTACCAGGCCTGGCAGCTCGCGACCGACGGCGTCGAACCCGACCCCGTGGACGGCATCCCGGCGACCCAGCGGTTCTTCCTGGCCTACGCCCGCGCCTGGCAGACCAAGCGGCGCGACGAAGCGGTGCGGCAGCAGGTCGCCACCGACCCGCACTCCCCCGAGGAGTTCCGGGTGAACCAGGTGTTGCGCAATGTGGACGCCTACTACGAGGCGTTCGAGGTGACGCCCGAGGATGCCGCCTGGCTCGATCCGGAGCAGCGTGTCACGATCTGGTGAGTGCGCCTCGGCGACGGTTCGTCGCCGGCGTCACACCTTCACCACGATCCCGCTTCGGCCAGGCTTCGGCAGGACGAAGCGCGCCCCGGCCTCCGCGGCCCGATCGGACCACGGCGTGGTCCGGTCGCTGGCGTAGTTGCAGTAGAAGGTCGGCTGCCCGTCCGTGCCCAGGATGACGCGCGCGATCGCCGAGTCGTCGGGATGGGCGTAGCCGGCGCCGTCGGAGGAGATCAGGAAGCGGCTGCTCGCCAGCGCCCCGACGAAGCCGGCGGTGGTGTTCGCTCCGCTGCCGTGGTGGGGCAGCTTGGCCAGGTCGAAGCGGGGACGCGGCTCGCCGACGAGGGCTCCGAACCGCGCGAGGTTGCGGGTGAGCGGCTGCGGGTGGGCGTCCCCTGGCAGCAGCACCCGCTTGCCGGCGTACTCCACCACCAGCGCGATGCTCGAGCCGTTGGCGGCCGACGAGTCCGACTGCTTGCGGGCGGCCAGGTGCGCGAGCGCGGCGGCATCCAGGTGATCCGGAAGCGGGGTGACGATCTTCTTCCGGGGTGCGACGAAGGCGCCTTCGCCTCCGGCCCCTTCGCCCGGAACCAGGCCGGCCTTCCTGACCACCTTCTCCCACTCGTTCGCCAGCCGGCTGAGCTTGGGCCCGTTCGGCGCCAGCACCATCGCCCGCGCGCCCCCGGGCAGGTCGATCCAGCGGAGCGCGGCGCGGTCACCGACCGCCACCGGACCTCCCGTCCCCGGCCCCGGGCTCCCCGGGAAGCCGGTGTTCCAGGTGTAGCCGCCCAGCGCGATGCGCTCGGTCAACTGCTCGCCGTGGACCGGGCCGAGCACGCTGCCGCCTGCCGCGCAGTGGACATAGCCGTTGAACCAGATCTCCCCGATCCGGCTGCGCAGGTCGAAGTCGTCCAGCAGCGCGAGCGCACCACCGATGTGGTCCTCGTCCACGTGCGTCACGACGAAGACCTCGTAGTGGCCGTCCCGGCGAGCCTTGAGCCTGGCTCGCACCCCGTCCCAGTACGGCCTCGGGCCGGCATCGATCAGCAGCTTGTGGGTGTTGCCGCGCTGGCCCCACTCCACCACCACCGCATCGCCCTGCCCGGCCGGCAACTGCTCGACGCTGAACACGGTTCACTCCAATCCGACGTCAATCTGGCCGTGTGCGACGACCAGCAGCCCGATCAGCAGTCCGTCGGCTAGCAGGCGCCGGCGGGCCGCGGTGAGCGCCGTCGCCAGATCGACCCCCCGCCCGTCGTGCAACGCCTCCAGCAGCGCCACCCCCACCCGTGCCCCGTGCGCGCCGGACAGCTTGGCGAGCAATCCGACCACTGCCGCGGCTCCTCGCGAGGTGAGCGTGCCGGCCAGCGATCCCGACCGGTCGTTGATGACCGCTGAGGCGCAGGAGACCAGTAGCACCAGCGGCGGCGGATCGCCCGGCCGGCCCAGCAGCTCCGGGCGGATGTCCGGACGGCGCAGCACCGACGGCCACCCCTTCGCGGAACGGCTGATCTGAATCACTGCATCGGAGCCAGCGATCTCGGTGTGCGCCAGCAGCACCAGCAGCTCCGGGCGGACGCTGCGGACCCGCTCGCGCCAGTCGGACCAGGAGGTGGCGCGCTGCACCGGGCCGAACAGCTCGGCGGCCGCTCCCTGCAGGACGGCGCTCGGAAGGACGGCGGCCTCCGAGCCGCGGTCGGCCATCGAGGTCGCCCCGTACAGGGCCGGGGTGAGCCGCAGCCGGCGCGGCGGGACGCGGTCGATCCCGGGTCCGAGCAGGACGTCGCGGATGATAGTCCGGGTCGTTCCCCAGAAGGCGTACGGGCACACCACCCGCCGGTCGGCCAGGTCGCAGGGCGTGCCCGGCGGGGGTGGATGGGCGGCATGGCGGCACAACCGGGCGGAGGCCGCCGGCGGCTCGGCGTCGTAGACCAGCTCCAGCGGCAGGATGCGCGACCCCTCCTCGACGATCAGCGTGACCACGGGTGCACTGCCGAGTTCGAGCGGGTCGAGCAAGTCCCTCAGGTCCGCGCCGGTCCGGGCCAGGTCGATCAGCAGGGCGCGCGCGTCCGGCTCGTCCAGCCCGGCCGGTGGGCGATCCCGGCCCAGCACCCGGGAGGCGGACAGTTCGATCTTGTCCAGCAGGTCGTCCAGCCCGGCCAGACTCACCCGGGCGCCGTCGGAGCGCCACCGGAAGACGTCGCTGGCGGTCGCGTCCAGCAGCACGTCGGAGGCGATCCCGACGCCGGCCGGGCTCGGGCCGGCGGAGGTCTGCTGGACCGCCAGCCGCACCTTGTCGCCGGGCAGGGCGAAGTCGCGCACCGCGGCGGTGAGCGTGGCCCGCTGCAGCAGCCGCCCCGCGTAACTGACGTCGATCGCCACCAGCAGGGTGCTGCCGGAAGCCGGCGTGGTCAGCCGCCAGCCGGTGGCCGTGCTGGGCTCGTCCGGCTGATCCAGGCGCAGACTGAGCTGGCCGCGCTGCGGAACCGGCCAGACCTCGCTGCGGGCCTCGACGTCCAGTGTGACCACGGCCTGGTCGGTGTCAGGGTGCGGGAACGGCGCGTCCCCGGCGACCTCGCCGCGGCGGGGCACGGCGATCCGCAGGGCGAGGGTGAGCTCGCGCTGCGCGGGCAGTAGCGTGCGCAGTTCCCGGTCGCCGTCGCGCAGCGCAGCGATCAGTCGGCGGCGATCCGTGACGGACTCGGCCCGCTCCGGTGGCGGCGCGGCGGCGGCTTCCGCGGGGCCCAGATCGAGGTCGACCGGCTCGGCGTGGCTCTCCGACGGTGTCGCGGTCAGCGTCAACGCCCTCCCGACACCGGCGACCACGGCGTCGGGCACCAGCCAGGCCAGCGCGCAATCCAGCGGCAGGTTGTGATGCAATCCCTGGTGCAGGACCGGATCCCACCACGTCTCGAAGTCCCGGGGCACGCCGGCCAGCACACTCGCGCGGGGAACCGCCCGGTGGGCGAGCTCCAGCAGGTCGATGGCCGCGCCGGCACCGGTGGCGATCACCGCACCGCAGCGCGGCAGTTCTGCCAGCTCCTCCTCCGAGGTGGCGGCGTCGAGGATGAGCAGATCCGGCGCGTCGGGGTCGAGCAGGTACCAGCCGGCCGCGGTGACGACCCGCTGCCAGGCGGGTGCCCGCGGCCCGGCGATCCAGACCCGCGGCGGAACCTGCCAGGTGAAGCGACCGCCCCGGGCGGGCAGCGAGCCGACCACCATCAGGTCGGGAATCGCCGCGAGGCCACGCACCCCGGACAGGTCGTCCAGCCCGGCCACTTGGACCCGCGCCATCGCCGGGGAGAACCGTTCGACCGCCTCCTGCCAGGTCTGCTGGATGACGGCGGCGTGGGCGTCGAGCAGCCCGGTATCGGGCGGACGCCAGGAGGGCAGCTCGGCCGGCACCGCTTCGAGCGTCCGGGGTGTCAGCGGATTGCCGTCCTGGTGGGGGTCCCAGAGCGCCTGGCTGTCCAGCACATCCGCCAGCCGGGCGGCGACCTGCTCAGGAGCAGCGGCCGCGTCCAGCCACGAGGGCAGCAGACCGGCGGCGAGCACGACCGCGGGCGGGTGGGGCGGTACGCCTGTCATGGGCGTCCTTCCTGGTCCCCAGAAACTCTAGGCGAGCGTGGGCACCCTCCGCCATGGCCCGGCTTGCTCCCAGCCGCCGGCCGCCTCCTCCAGGGCGGCGCCGACCGACAGCAGCGTCTCCTCGGCGCCGAACCGGGCGCCGAGCATGATCCCGATCGGCAGGCGTATGCCGTCCACCTCGGCGACGTGCAGCGGTAGCGAGATCGCCGGCAGGCCGCTGAGGTTGCAGACGCTGGTCCAGGGCGTGAACCGGGTCTGGGCCGCGAAGTCGCCGGCCGGATCCGTGTCGTCCCGCAGGCTGCCGATCGGGGCCGGCGGCTGGGCCAGGGTCGGGGTGAGGATCAGGTCGAACTCGTCCCAGGCCAGCGCCACCTCGCGGGTGAGCCGCTGCAGTTCCGCCAGCGCCGCGGCATGCTCCAGGGCCGTCACGCCGCGGCCCTGCTCGCGCAGCCAGCGGGTGAGCGGGGTGAGCAGGGGGTCGGCCTCCGGCGGCAGCGGGATGGACGCGGCGCCGACCGTCCACAGGGCGGTGAAGGCGTCCCAGCGTTCCACAGCGAAGGGGGCCGGGGCCTCCTCCATCACGTGCCCGGCGTCCTGCAGCAGGCGGACGGCGGCGGTCACTGCCTCCAGGCAGGCGGGGTGCACCTCGGCCTCGGCGATCACGGGGGTGGTGAGGACGCCGATCCGCAGCCCGGTGGGCCGGAGCCGGGTCGCGGCCAGGAAGCTGCCGGAAGGCGGCGGGGCGACGTAGGTGTCGCCGGTGCGGTAGCCGGCCAGCACGTCCAGCGCCGCCGCGGTGTCGGCCACGGTCCGGGTGAGCACCCCGGCGGTGGCCAGGCCCGGGCCGGGCGGCATCAGCGGGCCGGAACTGACTCGTCCCCGGCTGGGTTTCAGCCCGACCAGGCCGCAGGCCGAGGCCGGGATCCGGATCGAGCCACCGCCGTCGGAGGCCTGCGCGATCGGGACGATACCGGCGGCCACCGCAGCCGCCGCCCCGCCGCTCGAGCCGCCCGCCGAGCGGGTCGGATCCCAGGGCGTCGCGGCGGGCGGACGTCCGTCCGGTTCGGTGTAGCAGGGGAAGCCGAACTCGGGGGTGGCGGTCTTGCCGAGCATGGTCGTGCCGGCCTCCCGCAGCCATTCGACGATGCCGTCGTCCACCTCGGCGAGGTTCCCGCGCATCGCGGTCGAGCCCGCCTCGAACCCGACGCCGGCAACCGGGTTGAGATCCTTGATCGGGCAGGGCACCCCGAGCAGCGGCAGATCGAGCGTCGGCTCGTCCGCCAGTCTCCGGTCGATGTCGGCCGCCTGCCGCAGCGCGAGGTCGGGAGCGAGCGTGACGAAGGCACCCCAGGCGTCCGCCTCGGCCCGGCGCAGCGCGGCCTCGGTCACCTCGACCGCGCTCACCTGCCGCTCCCGGATCGCCGCGGCCGTCTCCAGCGCGGTGAGCTCGGCGAGGTCGGTCACCGCTGCTCCCGGTCGGAGTCGAAGGTGGCCCAGATGCTGGGCTGGAAGTCATCGCCGAGTTGCTTGCGCGCGAGCCGCCCGACCAGCTGCTGCTCGGTCGTCACCCGTTCCGAACGGGAGCGTCCCAGGAAGGTGATTGCCCATTTCAGCAGGGTCGAGAGCCGGTTCTTGAAGCCGACCAGGTAGACCAGGTGGACGCCCAGCCAGGCGGCCCAGGCCACGAAGCCGGTGAGGCTGAGCTTGCCGACCTGGGCAACCGCACCGAACTGGCTGACCACCGCCATCGAGCCCTTGTCCTTGTACTTGAACGGTTCGGTGACGGGCTGGCCGGCGAGCTCGCCGGCGATCTTGCGGGCCGTGTACTTGCCGCCCTGCAGCGCGACCTGGGCCACTCCCGGCAGCCGGTCGAGGCTCATCATGTCGCCGAGAACGAAGACCTCGGGGTGTCCGGGCAGGGTGAGGTCGGGCTGGACGGCGACCCGGCCGACCCGGTCGACCTCACCGCCGGACTGCTCGGCGAGCTGCTTGCCGAGCGGGCTGGCCTGAACCCCGGCCGCCCATACCTTGCAGCTGGCGACGATCCGTTCGGTGCTGCCGTCGGCAAAGCTGACGTCCACGCCCGTCTCGTCCAGGCCGGTCACGCGGGCACCGAGCCGCACCTCAACCCCGATCTTCTCCAGCCGCGCCTTGGCGGAGGCCGAGAGCTTGGGCGTGAAGCCGGGCAGCACCGCGTCGGCGGCGTCGAGCAGGACGACCCGCGCCTGCCGGGTGTCGATCCGCTTGAAGCTGCGCACCAGCACGTCACGGGTGAGTTCGGCGATCTGGCCGACCATCTCGACCCCGGTGGGGCCGGCGCCCACGACCACGAAGGTGAGCAGCCGTTCGCGCTCCTCCTCCGAATCGCTGAGTTCGGCCATCTCCAGCGCGCCGAAGATCCGCGCCCGCAATTCCAGTGCGTCGTCCACCGTCTTCATGCCGGGGGCGAAGATCTCGAACTGGTCGTTGCCGAAATACGACTGCCCGGCCCCGGCGGCCACCACGAGGTAGTCGTAGGGCACCGTGATCGTGTGGCCGAGCTTCTCGGCGGTCACCATCCGGCTCGTCAGGTCGATTCCGGTGACCTCGGCCAGCAGCACGGTGGCATTGGGCTGCTTGCGCAGGATGTCCCGGGTCGCGGGCGCGATCTCGCCGGTGGAGAGGATTCCGGTGGCCGCCTGGTAGAGCAACGGCTGGAACAGGTGGGACACGGTCTTCGAGATCAGGGTGATCTCGACCGGCGCGTCGGCCAGCCCTTTCGTCGTGAACAGGCCCCCGAACCCGGAGCCGATCACCACCACCCGCCGACGTTCCATCAGGTCTCCTCGGACGATTTACGCAAACCCTAACGCGCGAAACGAACCGAACCAAGGCTTCCGGCAACCGGTGGACGCCGAACCCCGCCGTTGGGGGTCACTGCATACCCTGCGGTCACTGCACACCCTGCGCCTGGCCGGCCCGGACCGCGTCCAGCGCCTCGGCGTCCCCAGTCGTCGCCGGTTCGGGTCCGCGCCCCCATAGCCACCGGTACACCTCCTCAGCCGTGCCGCTGATCACTGCCACCGGTTCAGTGCCCGAGGTGAACGCGATACCGGGCTCGTCGTAGGACTTGCCCGACTGGCCGGTGCCCCGCCAGCGACCGCCGATCACGAACCGTGGCTCGGCGTCGCTCAGTCGCAGTTCGACGGTCCCGGCGCTGGGCTGGAACTCGAAACCCGGATTGGTGCCCCACCAGGCCAGCATGACCTCGATGGCATGCGCGATGCCGTCCGCCGCCACCTCCCGCGCGATCGGCGCCGACTCGACTCCGGCGGTGAGCTCGGCGTCGACCCGGTGCATGGTGGCCTCGTGCACCTGCATCCGGCGGGTGAACCCGACAGTCTGGTCGGTGGCGAACCACGACCAGGCCGGCTGGGAGTCCGCTCGGGTGGCCAGCTGGCCCACCAGGGCAGCCGTCTCGTCCTCCAGTAATCCGATGACTGCCGCCGGGTCGTCCAGGCGGGCCGGGTTGGCTGCCTCGACCCGATCCGATTCTTCGTCCGTCACCGCACCGGAGGCGAGGATGTGCGCCCAGAACGCGTGAACCTCGGTGAGATGCCACAGCAGGTCGGCCGCCGTCCATTTCGGGCAGGTCGGCACGGGAGCCTGGGGGTCGACACCGCGTAGCGCCGCGATGAACCGGTCGGTCTCGGATTGGATGAGCGCCAGGTGATCCATGAAGGGACCCTATGCCCCCTGGGTCATCCCGAAAAGCCGGTGGCGGGGACGAAGTCGTCCCAGGACTCCGACGGAACGCTGTCCGGCGACCGTCCCGTTCCGGCGCCGGGGGTGTCCCCTGACACCCTGTCTTGCGACAGGAGTTTCTCTACAGATGACGGCTGGATTCTTTGTGTGACAAGCAGAGATGTCGGCATCTTGGCGCACGGTTTCTGTCAGTGGCGGGCCGTAGAGTCCTGGCATGGACGAGCCGATCGCCACTCAGCTGGAACAGCTGGACGCCAGCAGCCTGCTGGTGCTGATCGGCTGTGCCCTGCGCGAGCTCGGCGACTCCCGTCACCAGCTGATACCCGAGCGGGACCAACTCGACCTGCTACGCGACGCCCTGCGCTTCGACGCCCAGCTCAACGCCTGGAGCCACCAATGGGCGGCCCGGCTGGACGCCGCCGAGGTCGCCTGGCGCGAACACGGCACCTCAACCTCCACCTGGCTGGCCGATGTCGCCAATCTCACCCGCCGCGAAGCCTCCGCCCTGGTCAGAGCGGGACACGAACAGACCCGGTTCCCCATCGTCGGCCGGGCGACGCTCGACGGCCAGGTGCTCCCCACCCAGGCATCAGCAATCACCAGCGTGCTGGACCAGCTCCCAGCGGAGTTCCCTGACGACGTGGTCGACCACGCCCAGGAGATGATGATCGACTTCGCCCATACCCACAACAGTGCCGAACTCCGCCGCCTCACCGGGCGGCTGCTGGAGGTTCTGGCTCCCGACACCGCTGACCAGAGGGAGGCCGCCCGGCTGGAACGCGAGGAACGCGCCGCCAGACGCCACCGGCACCTCACCTTCACCCACAGCCATCAGGGGTCGGTGCTGATCAAGGGCAGCCTGCCGATGATCGCAGCCGAACCGTTCATCCAGATCGTTGAGGCCTACGCCGCAGCAGAGAAGCGAGCGCTGGACGCCCTTGACCCGAACGCGGAGTACATCACACCCGCGATGCGACGCGCCGACGGGCTACTGGCGATGGTCAACCACCACAACCAGCAGGCGTTGGCGCCGGTGCATGGCGGGGACCGCCCCCGGATCAGCATCCTGATGTCCTACGACAAGCTGCACAAGGCAGCCCACGACAACGGGCTGCTCACCGGAGCTCTCGCCGGATCAGGCGAACCGGTACCGGCCGGAACCCTGCGACAACTGCTGTGCGACGCCGACCTGCTGCCGGTGGCCCTGGGTGGACCCTCCGAGATACTCGACGTCGGACACTCCCAACGGTTCGTCACCCCCGCCCAACGCCTGGCGCTGGAAGCTCGCGACGGTGGCTGCGCGTTCCCCGGCTGCGACAAGCCACCCCAGGACTGTCACGCCCATCACATGATCCCGTGGTGGCAGGGCGGGCCGTCGGATCTTTCGAACCTGGTCCTGGTCTGCGCACACCACCACGGCATCGTGGAACCCAGCCGAGACCCCACCGCCGACCGCTGGCAGATCCGGCTCGGCACCGACAGCACCCCCGAAGTCACCCCACCCCGTCGCGTCGACCCCCACCAACGCCCTCGACGACACACCCGCTACCTCACCCGACAACGCCAGTAGGCGAAACCTGTCCTCGGTTCGCAGCCGGGCGTGCGCCTGAGCCCGCACACTTCGGAACCCCGGGCCGCGACGCGATCGAGTGACCGGTCCTCCGGCGGCACGTCGCGGGAACTCAGCTACGCAGGATTGGGATGGACCTGCAGCACGCTGGCGCCATCCTCGTGGTCGCGAAGCTGATACAGATGGTCGTCGACCACGCGGAACTCACGGTTGGGGATATGGTTTCCGTCCCGGGGAGGCGTGAACGTCCGAAGCAGGGAACCGTCGGCCGCGAACTGGTAGACATGCGAAACGACGATGTTCCCGCGGGCGTCGTCGTAGTAGCTCTCGGCCGTCGCGTAGTACGAACCGGCGCTGTCCCGGTGGAGCAGCCGGATTCCGAGCGGATCATGGCTGGTGAGCAGCCTGACGTTGAGCAGGCCGTCTGCCACAAGGTGACTGGGAAGCTCCTCGTCGATATCCAGGAACGGGTCGGGCGGGAGCTCGCCGGGCCCTTCGATGAGGAACCGTCTACCGGAATAGGTGACGCCGATCAGGTTGCCGTCCTGGAGTTCGATCTGGTCGGTCTGCGAGGAGGCGCGCGAACTGAAGTCGATCACGCGAACCGGGGAGAGTCGACCCTCAACGCGCTGGTGGACATGGACGAGCGGCTCCAGGAAGGCCAGGAAGTAGAACGTGTCGCCGTCGATCGCCAGATCGACCGCAGGCACAGCCTCTCCACCCTTCGTCACAGGCCATGCCAGAGTCTCGACGATCCGGGCATCCTGGAATGTCGCGATCCGACTGTTGAGGTGGTCGGCGATCGTGACCAGATCGCCGTCGACCCAGAACGACTCCGGCCCCCGAGGCTCCTCCTCCGGCCGAGAGAACACCATCGACGGATCGCTGACCAGCACGGTCACCTCGCTCATCGTGTCAGGAAGCACCTCGATGGTCCGCCGTGCGGCCGGCGTCGGGCTCGCCGTCGCAGTCCGAACAGGAGTCGGCGGAACTGCAGTGGGGCTGGGGGTGACCGGCCGCGCCGGCGAGCACCCGCTCAGCAGCATGCTCGAGACGGCCGTCGCGATACCCAGCCGGACCAGAGGGACGCAACTCACCTCCTTGTTGGGAGGTCCGTTCTTCATCGGCCTTTCCTTGCTCGATACGACGCAGGCATCGGGGCCACCACCCCGGGGGAACCGGTAGTCAGGCGACGCCCCAGTTCGTCACCGTCCACGGTGCGGATGGCTCCGCGCGGGTCACCGTCCACGTCCAGTCGCGGTAGGTCGAGTTCGGGTTGAGGCCGTTGTTCTGCCCGTTCGGGCCCACCCGGAACTCCGAGTTGAACACCACGGTGTCCGTCCCCTTGGGCAACGGCGACGAGGCCAACTCACGTTGCCGCTGGGAGAACGCCTCGCTGAAGGTGAGCTTCACCAGGGTGCAATCCTCGAACCCGCGGAAGGCCTCCAGAACGGCGTCAGCCGCAGCCTTCAGCTCGGCCTGGCTGAACTGTGACGTCTCACCGATCACGATGGACGCCTGGCTCACGTTCCCGGGCGACGCGCATCCCGTGAGAATGAGAAGAACAGCCGCCGCGACCGCCAGCAGTCTTCGAAGACTCGCCGGCCGCCGGATCGACGCAACTCCGGATCCCTGTTCGTCACGGTTCGGTGTCCTGATGGCTTCCGGGTTCATACCCACGAACCTACGACAACCCGTAGGAGCCCGCCTCCACCCAGCGGTCACCGTCCATCCTTCAAACGGACGATTCTCAAGCCCGTCGCGTCAGCGAGTGCGGCGATTTGTCAGCCGCCGCGAACGAGAAGCTCAGGCAGAGCGGGTGATGACGGTGTCGCAAAGGGCGAGCAGGGCGTCCTTTGCGGGACCTTCGGGCAGCGGTGCCAGGTGCGCGCGGGCGACCTCGGCCCGCCGGGCGACCTCGGCCCGCGCCTCGGCGAGAACCGGGTGGGCCCGGAGCAGCCCGAGCGCCTCGGCCACCTCGGCGTCGTCGTCGATGCCCCCGGCCAGCAGCGACAGCAGGCGGGCGTCGGAGGGGTCGGTGGAGCGCTGGGCCAGCAGCGTGGGCAGGGTGGGGACTCCGGCCCGCAGGTCGGTGCCGGGGGTCTTGCCGGCGGTGTCGCTGGCGATGTCGATGATGTCGTCGCTGAGCTGGAAGACCACGCCGATCTCCTCGCCGTAGGCCGACAGCGCCGCCAGCACCTCGTCCGATGCCCCGGCCACCATGCCGCCGAAGCGCGCTGAGGTGGCGATCAGCGAGCCGGTCTTGTCGGCCACCACGGCCAGGTAGTGCGCCAGCGGATCGTCATCGGGCTGCGGGCCGCGCGTCTCGGCGAGCTGGCCCTGCACCAGCCGGGCGAAGGTCTCCGCCTGCAGCGTGACGTACTCCACGCCCAGCGTGGCCACGATGCTGGAGGCCCGGGAGAACAGCAGGTCGCCCACCAGGATCGCGACATTGTTGTCCCAGCGGCGATTCGCGCTGGGCGCGCCGCGGCGCAGCTCGGCCTCGTCCATGACGTCGTCGTGGTACAGGCTGGCGACGTGGGTGAGCTCGACCACCAGCGCGGCCCGGGCCACCTCGTCGTCGTCGGCCGCACGCTGCCCCAGCATGGACGACAGCACCACCAGCAAGGGTCGGAACCGCTTGCCGCCGGCGCTGATGATGTGCTGGGCGGCCTGGGTTGCGAAGGCGGTGTCGGCGACGGCCGCCGCCATCAGCTGTTGTTCGATCCCCTCCAGCAGGGCGGCGACCCGATCGCTGAATTGGGAATCGACGGCCGCTGCCTGCGCTGCCATGGCACTGTCGACGAACATCTGGATCAGCCTAGCCGACCGGGATCCCGGTCACCGCCAGAACACCTCGGCACCCGCCAGCAGCTCCAGCAGCTGACCGGGGAAAAGGCCCAGGTAGACGGTTGCGGCCGCGCCGACAACGATCGGCACCCAGGTCATGCCACTGGCCTTGCCGACGGCCACCTGCCGGTTCGGCTCGCCGAAGAACATCACCACGATCACGCGGATGTAGAAGTAGGCCGCCACCAGGCTGAAGATGATCGCCGCCAGCACCAGCCACCAGTAACCGCCCCGCCAGGCAGCGGAGAAGACCGCCCACTTGCCGATGAAGCCACCGGTCAGCGGGATGCCGGCGAAGCTCAGCATCAGGAAGGCGAAGACGCCGGCCAGCGCGGGATGGGTGCGGCCCAGGCCGCTCCATCCCGACAGCGCGTTGGCCTCACCGGCCGAGTCGCGTACCAGGGTGACGATCGCGAAGGCCGCGATCACGGCGAAGCCGTAGGCGATCAGGTAGAACATGATCGATCCGACGCTGTTCACCTGGCCCTCTGGGACGACCGCCAGGGCACCGACCACCGCCGTCAGCAGGAAGCCGGCGTGCGCCACCGACGAGTAGGCCAGCATCCGCTTGATATCGGTCTGGGTGAGCGCCAGGATCGCGCCGACCGCCATGGTGAGGAGCGCCAGCACCGCCAGCAGCGGCTGCCAACTCCAGCGCTCGGCGCCCAGGGCGACATAGAACACCCGGACGCCGCCGATCACCGCGGCCAGCTTGGTGCAGATCGCCATGAAGCCGGTCACCGGGGTGGGCGCACCGACGTAGACATCCGGAATCCAGGAGTGGAAGGGCACCACGCCGATCTTGAACAGCAGCCCGACCGCCAGCATCGCGATGCCGGTATACAGCAGCCCGGGGCCGAAGGTGGGCGCGGCGATCGCGACATCGATCGCCTTCAGGTCGAACGAGCCCGCGTAGCCGTAGAGCAGCGCCATGCCGAACAGGAAGAAGGCCGACGAGAAGGCGCCCAGCAGGAAGTACTTCAGGCCGGCCTCCTGGCTCAGCAGCCGGCGCCGCCGGGCCATCGCGCTGAGCACGTAGAGCGGCAGGCTCATGACCTCCAGCGCGATGAAGAGCGTGATCAGATCGTTCGCCGAGGCGAAGACCATCATGCCGGCCAGGGAGAACAGGGCCAGCGGGAACACCTCGGAGTGCTCCAGCCGTGCGGTCGTGGCCTCGGATTCCAGCGGGCTGCCGGGAACCGATGAGGCGGACGCGGCGAACACGGTCGCGCCGTTGTCGAGCCTGCGCTCGGAGAACACCAGGATGCCCAGCAGGCCGAAGACCAGCAGCGAGCCCCAGGCGATGTAGGCCGGGCCGTCCAGGCTGATCGAACCCATGGCGAGGATGCCCCCGCTGCCCTGGCGCCAGTTGATCACCAGCATCACGATCGCGGCCAGCACGGTCGCGGCGAGCAGCACCAGCTGCGAGACGAACCGCAGCCGCCGGGGCATCAGGGCCTCGACCAGCACGCCGAGGCAGGCTCCCACCAGCACGATCAGCAGTGGCGAGAGCTCGAACCATTCGAAGGTCGGTGCGGGGATGTTCACTGTGCTACCTCGCTCACTTCTCTGCGAACGGTACGGCCGGATCGGAGATCTGCGCCTGGGTCAGGGTGGCCACCACGGTCGGTTCGATCACGTTCAGCGCCACCTGCGGCACGAAGCCGAGCGCCAGGATCACCGCGAGCAGCGGCGCCATGACCCACCGCTCCCGGGCGTTGAGGTCGGTGGTGACGTGCTCGCGCACCTGGTCGGTGACCGGCCCGGTCATCACGCGCTGGTACATCAGCAGGATGTACACGGCGGCCAGGACGGTTCCCAGCACCGCCACGGCAGCCACCCACGGCTCCCGGGACCAGGTTCCGGCCAGCACCATGAACTCGCTGACGAAGCTCGACATGCCGGGCAACGCCAGCGAGGACAGGCCGGCCACCAAGGTGGTGCCAGCCAGCACCGGGGCGACCTTCTGCACGCCGCCGAAGGATTCCACCAGCGCCGAGCCGCGGCGGCTGATCAGGAAGCCGAGCACCAGGAACAGCGCGGCTGTCGAGAAGCCGTGGTTGAACATGTAGAACACGGTGCCGCTCATGCCGCCGGTGGTGAAGGTGTAGATGCCCAGCACCATGAAGCCGAAGTGGCTCACCGAGGTGTAGGCCACCAGCCGCAGCAGGTTCTTCGAGCCGATCGCGGCGACCGCGCCGTACAGGATGGAGATCAGTGCCAGCACGATCATCACCGGTCCCGCCTCGCGGCTGGCGTCCGGGAACAGCACCAGGCAGAACTTGATCATCCCGAAGGTGCCGATCTTGTCCAGGATGCCGACCAGCAGCACCGAAGTGCCCGGCGTCCCCTCCTCGGCGGCGGTGGGCAGCCAGGTGTGCACCGGCACCATCGGCGCCTTGATCGCGAAGGCGAACAGGAAGCCCACCATCAGCAGCATCCCGGTCGCCGGCGAGAAGCCGAGCCCGGCCAGGTCGGAGACCAGGAAGCTGGGCCGGCCCAGCAGCCGGGTCGACTCGGCGTACAGCCCGACCACGCTGAACAGCATCACCAGGCCGCCGGCCAGGCTGAACAGCAGGAACTTCACCGCGGCGTAGGAACGCCGCGCACCACCGAAGCCGCCGATCAGGAAGTACATCGGGATCAGCGTGGCTTCGAAGAAGAGGTAGAACAGCAGCACGTCGTCGGCAAGGAAGACGAACAGCGCCAGCGACTCCAGCGCCAGCACCAGGGCGAAGAAGACCTGCGCGCTCCACCGGAAGGCTCCGGTGTCGAACAGCTTCCACTCGGCCAGCAGTACGGCCGGGACGAGCAGCACGGTCAGCAGCACCATCATCAGCGACATGCCGTCCAGGCCGAGCGCCCAGGACGCCCCGAAGGGCGGGATCCAGGGAGCGATCTCGGCCAGCTCGGTGCCACCGACATACAGGGCGGCGACACCGAAGGCCACGCCGGCGGTGATCAGGGCGAAGGCCATGCCCAAGCCCTTGGCGATCTCCTTCACCGGGAAGCACAGCACGGCCGCGCCCAGCAGCGGGATCAGCCCGAGGACGGTCAACCAGGGAACACTCATCTCCACGTCCTCCCTCAGGCCAACTGACTCAAGATCATCACGACTCCGATTCCGACCACGCCCATGGTCAACCCCAGGGCGTAGCGGCGCACCTGACCGGTCTGCAACTGCCTGCCCCGGCTGGACAGGCCCTGAACGATGTCCGCCAGGCCGTCGGCGCCGGCGTCGATGGCTCGCTGGTCGGTGGCCACCACGCCATCGGCCAGCAGCATGGTCGGCTTCACCACCAGGGTGTCGTTCACCGCATCGCCGAACAGGTCGTTGCGGCCCACGATGGTGAACGGATTCGAGCTGGCCGGCGCGCTCTCCGGGATCGGCCTGCGGCCGAACAGCAGCCAGCCCACGGCCACGCCGACCGCCACCACGGCCATGGTCGCCCAGCCGACCGGCGTGGGCACCCAGCTGATCTCGTGCGGGTGGGCTCCGGTGGCCGGCTCCAGCCAGCCCTGGATCCAGCCGTTCATCGCCACGCCGGAGACCACGCTCAGCGCCGCCAGGAGGATCAGCGGGACGGTCATCGTCTTCGGCGACTCGTGCGGGTGGACGCCCTCCTGCCAGCGCTTCTCGCCGAGGAAGGTCATCAACATCAGGCGGGTCATGTAGAAGGCGGTCACGCCGGCACCCAGCAGGGCCAGCGAGCCGATCAGCGCGCTACGGCCGAAGGCGGCCTCGATGATGTGGTCCTTGGAGAAGTAGCCGGCAAGCGGCGGGACGCCGATGATCGCCAGGTAGCCCATCGCGAAGGTCCAGAAGGTGTACGGCATCGCCTTGGCCAGAGCGCCGTAGTGGCGCATGTTCACGTCGTCGTTCATGCCGTGCATCACCGAGCCGGCGCCCAGGAACATGTTGGCCTTGAAGAAGCCGTGGGTGAGCAGGTGGAAGATCGCGAAGGCGTATCCCGCCGGGCCGAGGCCGGCCGCCAGGATCATGTAGCCGATCTGGCTCATCGTGGAGCCGGCCAGCACCTACTTGATGTCGTCCTTGCTGGTGCCGATCCAGGCGCCGGCCAGCAGGGTGACGGTTCCCACCACGACCACGGCGGTGCTCGCGGTGGTCGAGAGTTCGAAGATCGCGTGCGAGCGGACGACCAGGTAGACGCCGGCGGTCACCATGGTGGCGGCGTGGATCAGCGCCGACACCGGGGTCGGGCCCTCCATGGCGTCCAGCAACCAGGCCTGCAGCGGTACCTGGGCCGACTTGCCGCAGGCGCCGACCAGCAGCAGCAGCCCGATCAGGGTGGGCCAGAACGGCCCGGCCTGGCCGATGCCGTGGTTGACGGCCTCGAAGGCCGACGACCCGAACAGCGCCAGCATGGCCATCACGGCCATCGTCATGCCGAGGTCGCCGACGCGATTCATCACGAAGGCCTTCTTGGCGGCGGCAGCCGCCGAGGGCTTGTGCTGCCAGAAGCCGATCAGCAGGTAGGACGCCAGGCCGACACCCTCCCAACCGACGAACAGCACCAGGTAGCTGTCGGCCAGCACCAGGATCAGCATCGCCGCGATGAACAGGTTGAGGTAGGCGAAGAAACGACGCTTGCGCTCGTCGTGGGCCATGTAGCCCAGCGAGTAGATGTGGATCAGCGCGCCGACGCCGGTGATCAGCAGGGCGAACAGGATCGACAGCGGGTCGATCAGCAGACCGGCCTGCACCGACCAGGTGGGGGTCGCGATCCACTCGTACAGCGGCACCGACACCGCCCGCTCCCCGACCGGGGAGAGCAGCTGCTGGCCGAACAGGTAGGCGGCCATGGCGAAGGAGGCCAGCACGGCCCCGACGGCGACGGGCGGGCCCACCTTGTCCAGCGCGCTGCCGCCGAGCAGCAGCAGCGCGGCGCCGAGCGCCGGGATGGCGATCATCAGCCAGGCCCACTCGAACATCCCCGTCGCGAGAACGGGGGCGATCGTCTCCAGGACAGTCACGTCGTTCCCCTCAGAGTTTCAGCAGACTGGCGGCGTCGACCGAGGTCGAGCGTCGGGTACGGAAGATGATCATGATGATCGACAGCCCGACCACCACTTCGGCCGCCGCCACCACCATCACGAAGAAGCTGGCGACCTGGCCTTCGAGCCCGCCCCAGGCCAGCGCGAAGGCGACCATGGCGAGGTTGGCGGAGTTCAGCATCATCTCCACCGACATGAAGATCACCAGCGCGTTGCGCCGCACCATCACCCCGATGGCACCGATCGTGAAGATGATCGCCGCCAGGATGAGCAGATTCTCGGTGCTCACTCTTCCTCCTCGTCCACGACCCGCTCGATGGCCTCGAAGGTCGCCTGGGTGGCCTGGGACAGCGCCGGGGCGTCCACGATCACACCGCGGCCGGCCAGTACGTGCGAGACCGACGCCTCGGCGATGCTGCCGTCGGGCAGCAGGGCCGGGGTGGCGATCGAGTTGTGCCTGGCCAGCACGCCGGAGTTGGGCAGCGTGCCCGGGTGGGCCCCGGTCTCGGCGTAGGCCTTCATCCGGGCGGTGGCCAGTTCGACCTGGCCCGGCTTGGGATGGACGCGGCGCCGGTGCGCCAGCACCATCGCCGCGACGGCGGCGGTGATCAGCAGCGCCGAGGTCAGCTCGAAGGCGAAGAGGTAGCGGCCGAAGATCAACGCCGCCAGGCCCTGCACATTGCCGCCATAGGCGCTGTTGGCCTCCGCCAGCCCGGCGGCCGAAGCGGTCACCGCGCCCCCGATGCCGAAGATGATCAGGGCCACCAGCCCGAGGGCGGTCAGCCCGGCTGCCACCCGCTGGCCGCGCAGCGTCTCCACCACCGAGTCGGGGGTGTCGATGCCGACCAGCATCAGCACGAACAGGAACAGCATCATGATCGCGCCGGTGTACACGATGATCTGCACGGCACCGAGGAAGGGGGCGTCCATGGCCAGGTAGAGGGCGGCCAGGTTGAGCATCGCGAAGACGGTGCTGAGCGCGGAGTACACGGCCTTGCGGAACAGCACCAGGCCGAGCGCTCCCAGCACCATCAGCGGTCCGCAGATCCAGAAGGCGACGTCTGCCCCGGTCATCGGGTGCCTCCCGTCGCGTCACGGACGACCGGGGTTCGGTTGTCCGGCTGGCCGGTACTGGGCAGGCCGAGGAAGTAGTCCTTCTCGTCGTCGCCGAGCCGGCGTGGGTGGGGCGGCTCCTCCATGCCCGGCAGCAGCGGGGCGAGCAGCCGATCCTTGGTGTAGATCATCTTCTCCCTGGTCGTGTCGGCCAGCTTGAAGTCGTTGGTCATCGTCAGCGCCCGGGTCGGGCAGGCCTCGATGCACAACCCGCACAGGATGCAGCGCAGGTAGTTGATCTGGTACACCCGGCCGTACCGCTCACCAGGGCTGAACCGCTCCTCCTCGGTGTTGTCGGCGCCCTCGACGTAGATCGCGTCCGCCGGGCAGGCCCAGGCGCACAGCTCGCAGCCGACGCACTTCTCCAGGCCGTCCGGCCAGCGGTTGAGCTGATGGCGGCCGTGGAAGCGGGGCGCGGTGACCTTCTCCTTGCCCGGTTCCGGGTAGCCCTGGGTGAAGGTCTTGCGGAAGATGGTGCGGAAGGTCACACCGAAGCCCGCCCACGGGTCCAAGATGCCCATCACGCCTCCTTCTGGGTCGAGTCGTCTTCGGTGGAGGCGACCACGCCGGCCAGCTCGGGCAGTACCTGCCCGGGCATCGGCGGAACCGGGTAGCCACCCGCGAAGGCGTCGAACGGCTCGTCGGCGTCCTCCGGTTCCGGCGGTTTCTTGTCGCCGACGAAGAGCAGCGCCACCATGATCAACAGCAGTGCCACGGCTATCCCGACGGTGACCGTCCACAGCAGATCGCTCATGCCCTCCTGCTGCACCTTGCGGATCACCGAGATCATCACGATCCAGCCCAGTGAGATCGGGATCAGGACCTTCCAGCCCAGGCTCATGAACTGGTCGTAGCGGAACCGCGGCAGCGTTCCACGCAGCCAGACGAACAGCGAGATGAACAGCTGCACCTTGATCACGAACCAGACCGGCCCGAGCCACGGGTTGTTCAGGAACTCGACCTGGTTCAGCGGCCACGGCGGCAGGTAGCCGCCCACGAACAGCGTGGTGGCGATCGCCGAGACGGTGGCCATGTTGATGTACTCGGCCAGGAAGTAGATCGCGTAGCGGAAGCCGGAGTACTCGGTGATGTAGCCCGACACCAGCTCGGATTCGGCCTCCGGGAGGTCGAAGGGCGCCCGGTTGGTCTCGCCCACCATCGAGATGACGTAGATGAGGAAGCTCGGGATCAGCGTGACGAACAGCCAGTTCGGCATGCCCCAGGCGTCGAACCCGAAGGGCATCAGCGGCACCCGCTGCGCCTCGACGATCTCCGCGGTCGACATCGAGCCGGCGTAGAGGAAGACCGCCACCAGCGACAGCCCCATCGCGATCTCGTAGCTGATCATCTGCGCGGACGAGCGCAACGCACCCAGCAGCGAGTACGGCGAGTTGGAGGCCCAGCCGGCCAGCACGAAGCCGTAGATCGCCACCGACGAGACCGCCAGGAAGACCAGCACGCCGATGTCGAGCTCGGCCAGCTGCAGCCGGGTGGTCACCCCGAAGATCTCCACCTCGCCGCCGAAGGGCATCACGGCCCAGGCGGTGAAGGCGGCGGTGCCGGCGATCAGCGGCGCGATGGTGAACAGCGCCCGGTCCACCATGTGGGGCATGAAGTCTTCCTTGATCAGGAGCTTCATGCCGTCGGCGAGCGCCTGGGCGAGGCCGAACGGGCCGTTCAGGATCGGGCCGAGACGGTGCTGCATCTTGGCCACCAGCCGGCGCTCGTACCAGACGTTGAAGATCGTCCAGACCAGTAGCACGACGAACAGGACGACGACCTTGATCAGGACCAGCCACCACGGATCGTTCATCAGGCGACACCTCCCCGGTCGAGCTGGACGGCGTCGCCGGCCAGCACCCCGTACTCGCCCAGGGACATCCCGGGCGCGTTGGTGGGCACCCAGACCGTGCCGTCCACCATGTCTGCGGCCACCTCCAGCGGCAGCGAGAAACTGCCCGCGGCGGTGGTCACCGTCACCAGGTCACCCTCGGCGAGGCCGGCAGCCGTCGCGACAGTGGGGCTGACCCGCGCGACCGCCGGCTTGGCGGTGGCGGCCAGGGCCTCCTCGTAGTCCATGCCGCGGCCGCCGTCCAGCATCTCGCGCCAGGTCGCCAGTCGGTAGCTGCCCGCCTTGACCTTCGCCGGCTTGGCCTTGGCCGCATCGGCGGACGCCGGACGAGCGCCCTCCCAGGCGCCCAGCTCGGCGAGCTCGGCCGCCGCCTGGGCGACGGTGCGCACCCCGAGGGGCTTGCCGAGCGCATCGGCCAGGGCGGCCAGGACGCGCAGGTCGGTCATCGGATTGTTGGCCTGCTTGATGACGGTGTTCACCACGCCGGCGCGATGCTCCCAGTTCAGGAAGGTGCCAGCATGCTCCTCGATCAGCGCCACCGGGAAGACCACATCGGCCCGCTCGGTGACCTCGGAGAGCCGGTTCTCCAGGCTGATCACGAAGCCGGCGGCCTCCAGCGCTTCTCGGGTGGCCACGGCATTGGCGAAGTCCTTCGGCTCCAGGCCGGCCACCACCAGGGCGGCCAGCTCGCCGTCGGCGGCGGCTTCCAGGATGGCTGCCGCATCGAGACCGGGCTCGGCGGGCAGGGAGTCGACTCCCCAGGCCGCGGCCACATCCACCCGAGCGGCCGAATCGGCCACCGTACGTCCACCGGGCAGCAGGGTCGGCAGGCAACCGGCCTCGATCGCACCGCGGTCTCCGGCGCGCCGGGGAACCCAGGCGTAGCGGGCTCCGGCCTTCGCGGTCGCGGTCACCACGGCGGTGAGGACGCCGGGCGCGGTCGCCGCGCGCTCCCCCACCAGCACGACGGTGTCGCCGTCCAGCTCGATGCCGGCCAGGGCCGCCGCCTCGTCGCCGGGAGCGGTGGCCACCAGCGTCGCGTTCAGCTTCGCCGAACCGTTCGAGGCGTAGGGCGCGATCGTGGTGACCTTCAGCCCCTTCTTGCGGACCGCCTTGCGCAGCCGCAGGAAGACGGCACCGGTCTCCTCCTCGGGTTCGAAGCAGACCAGCACGACCTGCTTGGCGGTCTCCAGGTCGCCGTAGGTGACGCCCTCACCGAGCGTCCGGCCGGCGATCTGGCTGGTCAGGAAGCCGGTCTCCTCGGCGCTCAGCGGCCGGGAGCGGAAGTCGATGTGATTGGTGCCGAGCACGGCCCGGGCGAACTTGGCGTAGCCGTAGGCGTTCTCCACGGTCAGCCGGCCGCCGGTCAGCACGCCCACGGAGTTCCCGGCCGCCTGCAGGCCGGCCACCGCGGCGTCGATCGCCTCCGGCCAGCTGGCCACCTTGAGGACACCGTCCCGGCGCACCAGCGGGCGGGTGATCCGGTCCTCGCCGCGTCCGGAGACGAAGGCGAACCGGCCCTTGTCGCAGTTCCACTCCTCGTTGACCTCGGGGTTGACCCCAGCCAGGCGGCGCTTCACCTGGAAGTGCCGGTGGTCCACCCGCAGCGAGCAGCCGCCCGCGCAGTGCTCACAGGTGGAATCGGTGGAGATCAGGTCGAACGGCCGGCTCTGGAACCGGTAGGAGACGCTGGTCAGCGCGCCCACCGGGCAGATCTGGATGACATTGCCGGAGAAGTAGGAGTTGTAGGGGTCGTCGGCGTACTTGCCGACCTGCTGCAGCGCGCCGCGCTCGACCAGGGCGATGAAGGGATCGCCCGAGATCTGCTCGGAGAACCGGGTGCAGCGCGCGCACAGGATGCAGCGTTCGCGATCCAGCAGGATCTCGGCCGAGATCGGCACCGGCTTGGGGAAGGTGCGCTTGACCCCCTCGTAGCGGCTCTCGCCGCGGCCGTTGCTGAGCGCCTGGTTCTGCAGCGGGCATTCGCCGCCCTTGTCGCAGATCGGGCAGTCCAGCGGGTGGTTGACCAGCAGGAACTCCAGCATCCCCTCCTGCGCCTTGGCGGCGGCCGGCGAGGTGACCTGGGTGCTGATCTTCATCCCGGGAGCGCATTCCAGCGTGCAGGAGGCCTGGGGCTTGGGCATGCCGCGGCCGTTGCCCATGTCGGGCACCTCCACCAGGCACTGCCGGCAGGCGCCGACCGGGTCGAGCAGCGGGTGGTCGCAGAACCGCGGGATGGCTATCCCGATCATCTCGGCGGCCCGGATCGCTAGCGTGCCCTTGGGCACCTGCACCTCGATGCCGTCGATGGTCACCGTGATGGTGTCGACCGGCGCCACGGCCTCGCCGGGCTTGGTGATGACGCTCATGCGTGGCTCCCTTCAGCAACCTCGAACAGGGCGCTGCGGCCGTACGGGAACAACTCGTAGGCCGGAGTGTGGTAGCCGGCCTCGAACTCCGGACGGAAGTGCCGCACCGCCGAGGTGACGCAGGCGACCGCACCGTCGGCGAGCGCGCAGAAGGACTTGCCGCCGATGTTGTCGCAGACGTCCAGCAGCTTGTCGACGTCGCCTTCCTCGGCGACCCCGTCCTCGAACTTCTTCAGCAGCTGCACCAGCCACCACGAGCCTTCGCGGCAGGGGGTGCACTTGCCGCAGGACTCGTGCTTATAGAACTCCACCCAGCGCAGCGTG
This sequence comes from Actinomycetota bacterium, assembly GCA_020161795.1. Lineage (GTDB taxonomy): Bacteria > Actinomycetota > Actinomycetes > Propionibacteriales > Propionibacteriaceae > Propionicimonas. The sequence continues at coordinate 61,810 of JAIUOR010000047.1, forward strand.
GTACGCACCACCGAGACGGTCTCATCGAAGATCTGCAGCGCCTTGGTGCCCAGCATGCTGCCGACCGACGCCATGCCCTCGTAGTCGAGCGGGACGTCGAGGTGCTCGCCGGTCAGGATCGGGGTGGACGAGCCACCCGGCGTCCAGAACTTCAGCTCATGGCCGGCCCGGATGCCGCCGGAGAGGTCGAGCAGCTCCCGCAGCGTGATGCCCAGCGGAGCCTCGAACTGGCCCGGACGGGCGACGTGGCCCGACAGCGAGTAGATCGTCATGCCCTTGGACTTCTCGGTGCCCATCGAGGAGAACCAGGCCGCACCGTTCGCGACGATGCAGGGCACCGAGGCGATCGACTCGACATTGTTGATCACGGTCGGCGAGGCGTACAGGCCGGCCACCGCCGGGAACGGGGGCCGCAGCCGGGGCTGGCCGCGGCGTCCCTCCAGCGAGTCGAGCAGCGCCGTCTCCTCGCCGCAGATGTAGGCGCCCGCGCCGGCGTGCACGATGATGTCGAGGTCGTAGCCCGAGCCGTGGATGTTCTTGCCGAGGTGGCCGGCAGCGTAGGCCTGCTCGACGGCGTGCCGCATCCGGCGGATGACGTGCAGCACCTCACCGCGGATGTAGACGAAGGCGGTGTGGCAGCCGATCGCGTAGGACGCGATGATCATGCCCTCCACCAGGGTGTGCGGGCTGGCCATCAGCAGCGGGATGTCCTTGCAGGTACCCGGCTCGGATTCGTCGCCGTTGACCACCAGGTACTTCGGGTTGGGATTGTCCTTGGGGACGAAGCTCCACTTCATGCCGGTCGGGAAGCCCGCGCCGCCGCGGCCACGCAGCCCGGCGTCCTTCACCAGGTTGGTCACCTCGTCGGGGGTCATCGCGAACGCCTTGTCGATCGCCGCGTAGCCGCCGGACGCGGTGTAGGCGGCGATGTCCCAGGACTTCTCGTCGCCCCAGTTGGCCGACAGGACGGGTGTCAGCAGGTCGGTCACAGCTTCGTCACCTCCGGGTTGGGGGCCGTCCAGCCCTCGGCGTCGGCGATCCCCTTGCCCAGCAGCGAGGCCTCTCCGGCACTCGGTCCCTCGTCCGCGCGGCCGTCGGGGAAGCCCGCCAGGACCCGCTCGGCCTCGCGCCAGGAGGTGAGGGTGGCACCCCGGCTGGCCTTGACGTCCTTGCCGGCGGACAGGTCGTCCAGCAGCTGTTCGGCCTTGTCCGGGGTCATGTTGTCCATGAACTCCCAGTTGACCATCATCACCGGGGCGAAGTCGCAGGCCGCGTTGCACTCGATCCGCTCCAGGCTGAAGGCGCCGTCGGCGGTGGTCTCGTCGGGGTGGATGCCCAGCTTGGCCTCCACGCAGTCCAGCAGCGCGTCGCCGCCCATCACCGCGCACAGCGCGGTGGTGCAGACGCCGATGTGATGCCGGCCGGCCGGCCGGCGGCGGTACATCGTGTAGAAGGTCGCCACCCCGGACACCTGGGCCGTCGTGATGCCCAGCACCTGCGCGCAGGCCTCGATGCCGGCCGGGGACACCCGTCCGTCGACGCTCTGCACCAGGTGCAGCATCGGCAGCAGCGCCGAGCGCGGCTGCGGGTAGCGGCCGGCGAGCTCGCGCAGCTCGGCCATCGTGGTCTCGTCGATGTTCGTCGAGGTATCGGTCATGTCGACTTCCCCGGATTCGGGGAAGAAGGACTGGAACTCGTGGCCGCTCATCGGTCGACGCCTCCCATCACCGGATCGAGGGAACCGATCGCCACCACGATGTCGGCCAGCATGCCGCCCTCGCACTGGATCGGAACTGACTGCAGGTGGTTGAACCCGGGGTCGCGCATGTGGACGCGGAACGGCCGGGTGCCGCCGTCGGACACGACGTGGCAGGCCAGCTCGCCCTTGGGGCCCTCGATCGGCACGTAGGCCTGGCCGGGCGGCACGCGGAAGCCCTCGGTCACCAGCTTGAAGTGGTGGATCAGCGCCTCCATGGACTCGCCCATGATGTGCGCGATGTGCTCGTGGCTGTTGCCCTGGCCGTCCGGACCGAGCGCCAGCGTGGCGGGCCAGGCGATCTTCGGGTCGTCGATCATCACCGGCTGCCCGGTGGAGGCCTCCAGCCGGTCGGTGGCCTGCTTGACGATCTTCAGGCTCTCCCACATCTCGTCCAGCCGGACGCGGAAGCGGCCGTAGGCGTCCGAGGTGTCCCAGGTGATCACGTCGAAGTCGTAGGTCTCGTAGCCGC
>JAIUOR010000048.1 GCA_020161795.1 Actinomycetota bacterium
CTGGCTGAGCGTGGCGGACGCCGCGTCCATCGGTGTCGCCGACAACGACTGGATCGAGCTCACCAACGCCAACGGCGTCTTCGTCGCCCGGGCGGTGGTCACCCACAAGCTGCCGGACGGCATCTGCTACGTCCAGCACGCCCAGGAGCGGACCATCGACGTGCCCAAGTCGGAGGCGACCGGCAAGCGCGGCGGCATCCACAACTCGGTGACCCGCATCCTGGTGAAACCCACCCATTTGATCGGGGCCTACGCCCATCAGTCCTATGCCTTCAACTACCTCGGCCCGACCGGCGTGCAGCGTGACATCGTCTCCACGGTCCGCCGCCGCTCCCAGGAGGTGACCTACTGATGGCCCGCAAGCTGAAGCGCGTGATGGCGCAGGTCGGCATGGTGATGAACCTCGACAAGTGCATCGGCTGCCACACCTGCTCGGTGACCTGCAAGCAGGCCTGGACGAACCGGGCCGGCACCGAGTACGTCTGGTTCAACAACGTCGAGACCCGGCCGGGGCTGGGCTACCCGAGACGCTACGAGGATCAGGAGAAGTGGCGCGGCGGCTGGGTGCGCACCGCCTCCGGTGGGCTCAAATTGCGTAGTGGCGGACGGTTCCAGAAGCTGCTCAGCATCTTCGCCTCGCCGGTCCAGCCGGAGCTCGGCGACTACTACGAGCCGTGGACCTACGACTACCAGAACCTGATCTCGGCTCCCTTGGGCGACGACTTCCCGGTGGCCCGGCCGAAGTCGCTGATCACCGGCGAGGACACCAAGATCACCTGGAGCGCGAACTGGGACGACTCCCTGGGCGGCGTCCACGAGACCGGCGACACCGACCCGATCGTGGAGAAACTCCGCCAGGAGGCGAACGAGAAGATCAAGTTCGAGTACGAGCAGAGCTTCATGTTCTTCCTGCCGCGGATCTGCGAGCACTGCCTGAACCCCTCCTGCATGGCGTCCTGCCCCTCCGGCGCGATCTACAAGCGGGCCGAGGACGGCATCGTGCTGGTCGACCAGGATCGCTGCCGCGGCTGGCGGCAATGCATCACCGGCTGCCCGTACAAGAAGATCTACTTCAACCACCGCTCCGGCAAGGCCGAGAAGTGCACCTTCTGCTACCCCCGCATCGAGGTCGGGCTGCCGACGGTGTGCTCGGAGACCTGCGTCGGCCGGCTGCGCTACCTGGGCATCGTCCTCTACGACCCGGACGCGGTGACCGAGGCCGCCTCGGTGCCCGAGGACGAGCTGTACCAGGCCCAGATGGACCTGATGCTCGACCCGCACGACCCCGAGGTGGTCGCGCTGGCGAAGGCCGGCGGGATGCCGGACGACTGGATCGCCGCCGCCCAGCGTTCGCCGATCTACGCGCTGATCAAGCACTTCAAGGTGGCTCTGCCGCTGCATCCGGAGTACCGGACCATGCCGATGGTCTGGTACATCCCGCCGCTCTCGCCGGTCACCGACCTGCTGAAGTCGCAGGGCCACGACGCCGAGGCCGCCGGGAACCTGTTCGGTGCGATCGACGCGCTGCGGATCCCGGTGGAGTACCTGGCCGAGCTGTTCACCGCCGGCGACACCGCGATCGTCACCGACGTGCTGCAGAAGCTGGCCGCGATGCGCTCCTACATGCGCGGGGTGACGCTGGGCACCGGACGCGATCCTGAGCTGGCCGCGGCCGTCGGCATGACGCCGGAGGCGATCGAGCAGATGTACCGGCTGCTGGCGATCGCCAAGTACGAGGATCGCTACGTCATCCCCAAGGCCCACACCGAGGAGGCCCACAACCTGGAGGAGTTGGCCTGTTCGCTGGATTACGAGGGCGGCCCCGGCATGTACAACTCAGGCCCCTTCGGCGAGGCATCGGGCCGTCCCGTCCCGGTCGCCATCGAGACCTACTCCGCCCTGAAAGCCCGCCAGCAGGCCGAGGCCGCCGCTTCCGAGGAAGCCCTGGCCAACCGCTCGGGCATGCTCAACTGGGATGCCAACCAGGACGCCCGATGAGCCCCTTGCCCAGCTGGCTGCGCCGTAGCTCCGAGATCCCGGGCTCCGACCCGGGATATCCAGGGCCGGGTGGCACAGCCGCAACCCAGGCAGCAGACCAGGCCCTGGTGTTCCAGGCCGCAGCCCTCATCCTCACCTACCCTGAGGCGGAACTGCTGACCCGCCTGGACACCATCGACGCGGCGCTGGCGGGAACCAATGCCGCGGAGTCGTTCGCCCCGATCCTTTCTCACCTGCGCGGCAAGGGGCTGTCGAAGCTGCAGTCCTTCCACATCCAGGAGTTCGACCTCTCGCGGCGGCACGCGCTGCACCTGAGCTACTGGACGGACGGCGACACCCGCCGGCGGGGCGAGGTGCTGGCCGAGATCAAGGGTGTCTACCGCGAGTCAGGCCTGGTCGTCGACACCGGTGGGGAGCTGCCGGACTACCTGCCGATGGTGCTGGAGTTCGCGGTGGCCGATCCGGAGCGGGGGCTCGCCCTGCTGCAGCGGTTCCGCGCCAGCCTGGAACTGCTGCGGCTCGGCCTGACCAAGGACGGCCTGCCGCACGCCGGCGTCCTGGAAGCCGTCTGCAACTGCCTGCCCGGGGAGTCACCCCGGACCCACGCCGAGGTGCAGGCTCGCTACGGTGAGACCCGTCCGGTGGAGTTCGTCGGCCTGGACTCGGTGGAAAGCCTTCTCCAGCGTCCCCAGACCACCGACGGCCGGCCCGACTCCGCCAGCCACCCGTCTCCTGCCCGTCATCCCCGCGAAGGCGGGGATCTCGTCACGTCGTCCCGCGGAGGGAGCCCACGATGAACGCACTCGACATCCTGCTGTGGGGCGTGGTGCCCTATCTGGTGGCGCTCACCCTGATCGCCGGGCTGATCTGGCGGTACCGCTACGACCAGTTCGGCTGGACCACCCGCTCCTCCCAGCTATACGAGTCGAGGCTGCTGCGGATCGCCTCCCCGCTGTTCCACTTCGGGCTCCTGATGGTGCTGGGCGGTCACCTGCTCGGCCTGCTGGTCCCGAAGGCGTGGACCGACCTCGTCATCACCCAGGAGACTTACCACTTCATCGCGCTCAGCGCGGGCACCCTGGCCGGCATCGCCACCCTGGTGGGCATCGCCCTGCTGATCTACCGCCGCCGCACCACCGGCCCGGTCTTCCTGGCCACCACCCGCAACGACAAGCTGATGTACGTCATCCTGGCCGGCGCGATCGTCTTCGGCCTGATCGCCACCCTGACCGGCGACCACACGCCGACCGGCGAGCACCACAACTACCGCGAGACCGTCTCGATCTGGTTCCGTTCGCTGCTGGTCTTCCAGCCCAACATCGAGGCGATGGCGGCGGCCACCTGGCAGTTCAAGGTGCACATCCTGATCGGCCTGGCGCTGTTCGCCCTAGTGCCCTTCAGCCGGCTGGTGCACGCCTTCACCGTTCCGCTGCACTACCTGTTCCGGCCCTACGTGGTCTACCGCAGCCGGGACGCCCTGCCGCCCGTCGCCTCCCATGGCCGTGTCCGCGGCTGGGATCCCGTGGGCACCCGTGACCGAGACCGAGGCGAGCGGTAACCGGACGAGACCCCTCGCCGCCTTCCCCACCACCAGATAGGACGAAGTGACCACACCTGCCCATGTCACGCCACCGGGCGCGAACCGCGTCCTGGCGATGTCCACCATCGACTTCACCGTGATGTTCGCGGTGTGGCTGATGTTCGGCATCCTCGGCATCGAGATCCAGAAGGAGCTGCTGCTCTCCGACGTCGAGCTCTCCTGGATCACCGCGCTGGCGGTGCTGAACGGCTCGATGTGGCGGCTGCCGGCCGGCATCATCACCGACCGGATCGGCGGCCGGAAGGTGACCATCGTGATGCTCGCGGTGACCGCCGTCCCCGCCTACTTCGTCTCCACCGCGCACTCCTACGGGGTGCTGCTGATACTGGCCTTCCTGGTCGGCTTCGCCGGCAACCTGTTCAGCGTGGGCATCGCCTGGAACGCCGCCTGGTTCGGACGGGACCGGCAGGGCTTCGCGCTGGGCCTGTTCGGTGCCGGCAACGTCGGGGCCTCGGTGACCAAGTTCATCGGCCCGCCGCTGATCGCCGGCACGGCCGGGATGACCTTCGTCTTCGGGGTGCAGGGCGGCTGGCGGCTGGTGCCGGTGATCTACGCCGTGCTGCTGGTGGCGCTCGCCGTGCTTACCTGGCTGATCGTGCCGCGGCACGACCGGGTGGCAGGGTCGAGCAAGCCCATCCGCGAGATGCTCGCCCCGCTCAAGCACCTGCGGGTCTGGCGGTTCAGCCTCTACTACGTCGCGGTCTTCGGCGCCTACGTGGCGCTCTCGGCCTGGCTGCCGAAGTACTACGTCGACAACTTCGGGGTCGACCTCTACACCGCTGCGCTGCTGACCGCGATCTTCATCTTCCCCGCCTCGCTGCTGCGTCCGCTGGGCGGCTGGGTCTCCGACCGGATCGGCGCCCGCAAGGTGATGTACGCCACCTTCGCGGTGATGCTGGTGACCAGCGGCGTGCTGATGATGCCCAACGGCCACATCGTGGTCTCCCACGCCGACGGCACCCAGACCGAACACCTCGGCTACGCGATCAACGTGTGGTGGTTCACCGTCCTGGTCTTCCTGCTGGGCTGCGCGATGGGGATCGGCAAGGCCGCGGTCTACAAGCACATCCCCGAGTACTTCGGTGACAATGTCGGCTCGGTCGGCGGCCTGGTCGGCATGCTGGGCGGCCTGGGCGGCTTCATCCTGCCGCCGCTGTTCGCCTACACCAAGCTCTGGACGGGGTTCCCGACCAGCACCTTCTTCGTCCTGTTCATCCTGACCGGCATCTGCGTGGTCTGGATGCACATCACCATCGTCCGGATGCTGCACGTCAAGGCGCCGGAACTGGCCGATCACTTCGACACCGAACACATCGACACCCTGGAGGGGGCCGGAGTATGAGCAGCCTGACCGAGAAGCTGCAGGGCGGGCCGGAATGGCTGCAGTCCTGGGATCCCGAGAACGAGGCGACCTGGAACAAGAAGCTGGCCTGGCAGACGCTGTGGATCACAACCTTCTGCCTGACGCTGTGCTTCGTCGCCTGGTTCCTGCCCTCGGCGATCATCCCGAAGCTCAACGCCATCGGCTACTCCTTCACCCAGGCGCAGCTGTACTGGCTGGCAGCCACGCCGGGTCTCGCCGCCGGCCTGATGCGGCTGGCCTGGATGGTGCTGCCGCCGATGATGGGCACCCGCAAGATGGTCGCGATGACCACCCTGCTGCTGTTCTTCCCGGTGCTGGGCTGGGGCGTCCGCTCGATGTCGCCGACCGCTCCCTATTGGGAGTTGCTCGTGCTGGCCTTCCTGGCCGGCATCGGCGGCGGCGCCTTCTCGGGCTTCATGCCCTCCACCTCGTACTTCTTCCCGCGGCGGCTGCAGGGCACGGCGCTCGGCCTGCAGGCCGGCATCGGCAACTTCGGCGTTTCGCTGGTGCAGCTGCTCACCCCGTTGATCATCTCGATGGGCTGGCTGTGGTGGCTGGGCCAGAGCCAGATGATGAAGGTGCCCGGAAAGCCCGACGTCGAGGTCTGGTACCAGGCGGGCGCCCTGGTCTACCTGCCGTTCATCCTGATCGGTGCCTGGATAGCGTGGCGGCACCTGAAGTCGGTGCCGATCAAGGCGAACATCCGCCAGCAGTTCGACATCTTCCGCAACCAGGACACCTGGTGGATGACGCTGCTGTACATCATGACCTTCGGCACCTTCTCGGGCCTGTCGGCGCAGTTCGGCCTGCTGGTCATCAACCTGTACGGCTGGGGCAACTCCGCCATCGTCGAGGGCTCGGGGGCCACCGCGACCATCCTGGTCGAGGGCTACACGGTGCCGGACGCGGTGTCGTTCGTCTTCCTCGGCCCGCTGATCGGCGCCGGCGCGCGCGTCCTCTTCGCGCCGCTGACCGACCGGATGGGCGGCGCGGTCTGGACCCTTGTCGCCGGCCTGGGGCTGATCGGGTCGATCATCTACACGATCCCGGCGCTGGTACCCGACACCTCGTCGGCGGAGGCGCTGCAGGCCGGATTCAACCAGTTCCTGTACGGGATGCTGGCGATCTTCCTGTTCACCGGCATCGGCAACGCGTCGACGTTCAAGCAGATGCCGATGATCTTCGAGCGGCGCCAGGCCGGCGGCGTGATCGGCTGGACCGGCGCCATCGCCGCCTTCGGTCCGTTCCTGTTCGGCGTCGGGCTCACGATCATGGCGCCCACCACGTTCTACTGGATCGGTGTGGCCTGGGCAGTGATGTGCGTGGGGATCACCTGGTGGCGGTACGCTCGGCCAGGTGCCCCGAAGAAGTCGTGAGGCGACGATGCCACGAGCGACGGTGATCACCGTCTCCGACGAAGTGGCCGGCGGGCTGGACGCCGATCGCGGCGGTCCGGTCGCGGTGGAACTGCTCGGCGAACTCGGCTGCGAGGTGACCTCCGGGGTGGTTCCGGACGATCCGGACGCCATCGTCGCCGCCGTGCGGGAGGCGATCGCCGACGGCGCCCGCGTGGTGCTCGCCTGCGGCGGCACCGGGATCGGGCCCCGTGACCTCACGCCCGAGGCCGTGCGGGGAATGCTCGCCTTCGAGATCCCGGGAATCGCCGAGGAGATCCGGCGCCGCGGTCTGGCCCACACCCCGCAGGCGCTGGTCTCCCGCGAGGTCGCCGGCGTCGTGACCGGGCCGGATCGTCCTCCGGCTCTGGTGCTGGCCATTCCCGGCTCGCGCGGGGGCGTCCGCGATGCCCTGAGAGTGGTCGGCGACCAACTGGCCTACATCGTCGACCAGCTCGATGGCGCCGGTCATGCCTGACCCTGCGAAGGCCCCTTTCGTCGTTCTCGCGAAGGCCGGAATCCCGCGGTCGCACCCGACTTCCCTGACCGATCCCACGAGGAGTTCCCATGGTTGACGCCGTACCCTTCACCGCGATCCCGGATCTCGCTGGCCTGATCGAGGTCCAGACCGAGGCCACCGTCTCGCGCACCGCCTTCCGGTCGCCCGGAGTGCGGGTGGTGCTCTTCGGCTTCGACGCCGGGCAGGAGCTCACCGAGCACACCGCGGCGATGCCGGTGCTGCTGCAGGTGCTGTCGGGCCGGCTGAGCGTCACCGCCGACGGCCGCACCGAGGAGCTCGTCCCCGGTGGGTTCATGCACCTCGACACCCGGGTGCCGCACGCCGTCTACGCCCACGAGCCGTCGAAGCTGCAGCTCACCATGCTGGACGCGCGCCAGTAATCCGATTCGCGGCGCCGGTCCGCGCCAACCGCTACTGTCGGCGTCAGGATGAACGCGGTCCCGCCGGTGAGGCGGTCGCGCGGCGAGACGAGAGGTGTGTCACGATGAGCCACGACCAGAGCCCGGTGCTGGGAGTCACGGTGGGCGATCCGGCCGGCATCGGCCCGGAGATCAGCGTGGCGACGGTGGTTCGTCCCGAGATCCGGCGGCAGGCTCGAGCAGTGCTCTACGCCGACCCGGCCGTCATCGAGCGCGCCGCGGCGATCGTCGGCACGCCGGCGCGGGTGCGCGTGCTCACCGACCCGGCGGACGCCAGCGATGACCCGGGGACGATCGACGTGGTCGATCTCAAAGTGGTCGCCGATGCCGATCAGGTTGCGTTCGGGCAGGTGCAGGAGCTGGCCGGACGGGCGGCGGTGGCCTCGATCGAGGCCGCGGTGGCCGACGCGATGGCAGGCCGGACGGCAGGCATCGTCACCGCGCCGATCAACAAGGAGGCGATCTGGGCCACCGGCTCGGAGTTCCTGGGCCACACCGAGATGCTGCAGGAGCTGACCGGCGCGGAGAAGACCGACACGATGTTCGTGCTGGGCGAGCTCTGCACCTTCTTCGCCACCCGGCACATGTCACTGCTGCGGGCGGTGCAGTCGATCAAGCAGGAGCTGCTGGTCGGCTCGATCAACCGGGCGCTGCGGGCGCTCCAGGTGTTCGGGTACGAGAGTCCCACTCTCGCGGTGGCCGCGCTGAACCCCCATGGCGGCGAGAACGGTCACTTCGGACGCGAGGAACTGGACGAGATCATCCCCGCGATCGAGCAGGTCAACACCGCCACCGGGGCCGGCGTGATCGGCCCGATCCCGGCCGACTCGGTCTGGCATCTGGGCCTGCAGGGCGCCTTCGACGGCATTCTCTCGCTGTACCACGACCAGGGGCACATCGCCACGAAGACCTACGACTTCGACCGTACGGTCTCGGTGACCGTCGGGCTGCCGATCCTGCGCACCTCGGTCGATCACGGCACCGCCTTCGACATCGCCGGCACCGGCAAGGCTGCCCCGCAGACGATGATCTCGGCCTTCGAGGCCGGAGTACGGTTCTCGGCCCGAAACCAGGCCATCGCGGAGGCATACCCCAGCCAGGCGACCCCCAGCAGCTGATCGCCGGTCGGAGTCCGGCCGCCTTGAGCCGGCCGGACTACTCGAACTCGATCCGGGCCTCGGGGTTGTTCAGCACCACGATCGGAGTCACCGAGGGATGTCCGGCGGCGGCGATCTTGGCCGGGTCGAAACGGACCAGCGGGGTACCGGCCGACACCTTGTCACCCTGGCTGACTAGCACCTCGAAACCGTCTCCGTCCATCGTCACGGTGTCCAGCCCGATGTGGATCAGCAGTTCGGTGCCGCCCTCGTCCAGGGTCAGCGCCACCGCGTGACCGGTCCGGAACGCCATCGACACGGTGGCGTCGGCGGGCGCGACCACGAGATCGCCGGTGGGCTCGATCGCGATTCCCGGGCCCATGATGCCGGTGGCGAAGGTGGGGTCGGGCACCTCCTGGATGGGGATGACCCGGCCGGCCAGCGGCTGGCGCAACCGGAGCGTGACCGCGGTCGGCGCGGCCGCCGGTGTCGGTTCTGCCACCGGCGGGGCCGGCTCGGCAGGTGCTGGTTCGGGTGCGTCCTGGTTCCGCCCCAATGACTTGCCCAGGCGATCGAAGAACCCCATTGTTGACCTCCGTGTGGTGAGCGTACGTGCGCTCGGCGCCCACTCGAATATAGCTCCGGGGGCCGGGGCAGCGGCACCCCCGGCCCTAGGATCGGCCGAAGCGGATCGGGCTGCGCTGGAATTGGAAAACCCCCGGTTCCGGGAGCCGCCAGGCGGATCCGGTTGTCCGGCGCTGCGGTGCGAAGGTGGGGGATGCACGCGCGCCGACCCCGGGGGTTTGCGAGAGCTTTGGGGGGAACTCGCACTCGTGAGTTTACAGGGCGATGGCCGAAACAACAACAATTTTGTCCCCCATTCGGGGGACGCGTCCCAGCGCTTCGCCGCGGGGGTCAGGCGTCGCGTTCGGCGCGGAGCTGTTCGAGGGCGGTGGCGATGGCGTCGCGGGTGCGGGTGCGGAGCCCCGCCACGTCGAGGCCGGGCTCGGGCAGGATCGGGGGTAGGACGCGTACTTCGGCGTGGCTGGTGCCGAAGCGCCAGTCGTGCTTGATCAGGGCGTCCCGGGTGCCGATCACGGCCAGCGGCAGGATCGGGACGCCGTTGGCCACCGCCGCCTTGAAGGCGCCGTCACGGAACTCCCCGAGTTGTCCGGAGGCGGAACGGGTGCCCTCCGGGAAGACCATCACGGAAACCCGCTTGCCGAGCCGGTCGGCGATCTCGCCGAGCACGGCGTCGCGGGAGCGCTGCTCGCTACGCACCAGGCGGATGTCCCCGGCCAGCCGCATCAGCCAGCCGACCACGGGGATGGCGAAGAACTCGCTCTTGGCCAGCCATTTCAGTTCGAAGGGGAGGTGCGCGATCAGCAGGATGTCGACGAAGCTCTCGTGGTTGGCCACCGCCAGATACGGCCGCCGCGGGTCGGTGGGGATGTCGCCGGAGACGGTGAACGTCCACAGCGGATTGAGGGCGCGGGCGATCACGGCGATCCTCCGGAAGGTGTAGCCGGCCCAGTAACGCCCAGGATCGCGCCAGGCGGTGGCCAGCCAGACCAGGGTGACGACGGGGAGTGCGAGCACGATCGTCACGCCCAGCACCAGCCAGGCCCACAGGGACAGCACGGTTCGTCCGGGGAATCTCAGCAGGGCAGCGCGCACCCGAGGAGTCTGCCAGCCCGGGGCTGGTCGCGCACAGGCCGGAGGCCCGTGGATTTGCCTCGACGGGCGTCGAGGAGCGGCAGTTGACTCGGGTGCCGGGCAGGGGTTCAGGCGGTTAGCATCGCTAGGGCTGCTTGAATAGCATCCCTAGCGTTGCTAAGCTGGGCCTTGCACGAATCGAGAAACGACGGAGGTGCCAGAACATGCAGACAGCACGAGTAGCGATACGAGGCGTCATCGGCTTCCTCACGGCCGGGCTCGCGCCCTCGATTCAGGGTTACCGCCGGGCAGGATCGGAATTGACGATTCTGTCGGTGCTCGGCCCCGGTGGACACCGGGCCTGACCTGACGCCCCACCGCCCGGTAGTCTGCGAGCGTGCTGACAACATCGCAGGCCGCGGAGTTGGCCGGGTTGCCGAAGGAGCAGTTCCGCTCGGCGATGTCCAAGGAGCGCAAGAACGGCAAGGAGTTCCACGCCCCCAAGGAGAACTGGCCGGACAAGCGGACTCCGATGTGGGACGAAGACAGGGTGCGCGACTGGGCGAAGGCCCGTAAGAAGCGCAAGAAGCGCAAGAAACACAGCGACTGAATACCGCCCCGGCCCCGTTCGGAGGCCGATGGTGTCGAGCCCGAATTGTCCCCGTACGGGTGACTGCGGTTGCCCGGGACGCCTGCGTACAGTGGCCTGCGGGGGTAACTGACTGAAATCGCGGGAGGGCGATACGGCTGATTTGGGGGACGAACAGCCGCCAGTGCAGAAGAGAGGGGTACGACCATACGGTCGTGCCCCTCTCGTTCTGCGTACAGCCCGGAACGGCCGGTCGTGGGGACGAAGTTCGGCCGGCGACGGCACAATGGTCCCCATGTCCTTGCCGTCGTTGTCGGTTGCCAATGCCCAGTTCGTCACCCCGAGAGTGGCCGTCGGGGGCGATCTGGCCCCGGAGTTCGCCCTTGCCCGGCGGCAGTTGCAGGAGCTGACCGACGCGGGCATCACCCACATCGCGGATCTGCGTGACGAGTGGAACGACGCCGAACTCGTCGGCTACTGGGCATCGGAGGTCGAGTACCTCTACCACCCGGTACAGGACGCGGGGCAGCGGATTCCCGTCGACTGGTTCGAGCGGCTCAACGAGTGGGTGTCGGACGCGCTGGCCGACCCGGATGCCAAAGTGCTGGTGCACTGCCATATGGGCGTCAACCGCGGGCCGTCGGCGGCGTTCGCGATCCTGCTGGGACAGGGGATGAGCGTGCGCGAGGCGCTCACGGCGATCCGCTCGCAGCGCCCGGTGGCGGTGATCGACTACGCCGACGATGCCCTCGACTGGCACCTGGCCCGGACCGGAGCCGACCGCTACGCCAAGGGTGGCGCGCGCCGATCCCTGACGATGTGGCGTAAGGCGAATCAGATCGACAAGCTCGCGGTCATCCGGCAGATCCGGGATTCCGAAGGCGGCGGGGCGTCGTGGTGCGTCACCCTCGGTCACGAGAACGTCGCGGCGCTCGCCGGGCTGGTCGAGGCCTCGCCCAACCCGACCATCGGGGTCGCGATCGACAGCGAGCCCGAGGCGCTGGCGATCCGGGACGAGGTCGTGCTGTGGGATCCCGCGCCCGAGGGCGGCGTGGTGGGCTTCGGCTGGGTCGTGGCGCCGCCGCGCCCGTCCGCGGGCGGCGACCTGCTGCTGCCGGTTGTGATGATGGGGTTCAACGCCGACGGCCTGCTGCCGGCCGAGATGCTGCGCATGATCGCACCGGAACTGAGCCTCGGGGGCGGCCCGAACCCGACCCGGCTGACCGAACTGGAGGTCCAGGTGCTCAATGCCGGCCTGCGCCTGCTGGCGCGCATGGCGGCGGGCAACCCCGGAGCCTAGGATGCTGAAAGCTCGTGCCGGCGGTGCAGCCGGCACGACGTGATCCTCGTGGAGAGGCGCGCCCCATGATCGACGTCCTGCGGTCGGCTTCGGATGAGTCGCCCGTCTTCCACCTACGTGGCGGTCGACTCAGCTACCTGTTCCGGGTGACGAAGTACAGCCACCTCGAACACCTCCACTTCGGGGCGAGGGTGGAGCTGGGCGAGGAGCCCTTCGGCAGCGTGGCCGCGCTGGCGGTGAAGCGTCCCGCCAACGGCGAAGGGGTGAAGTACCACCCGGACGACACCGGCTACAACCTCGACCGGCTTCCGCTGGAGTACTCCGGGCTGGGCAAGGGCGACTACCGGGTTCCCGCGCTGGAGACCACCATGCCGGACGGCAGCTTCGTCACCGACCTTCGCTACGCCGGCCACACCGTCCACGATCAGACGGTGCCCTGCCTCGACGGGCTGCCCGCGTCGGTGGCCGCGGATCGTCCCTGCCAGACCCTGCAGGTCGACCTGGCCGACGGCGACCTGGCGCTCACGCTCTACTACACGATCTTCCCCGACTCGAACGTGGTGACCCGGCGAGCCGTGCTGACGAACCGTTCCGGGGTCGCGCTGCGGGCGCGGCGGGTGATGAGCCAGCTGATCGACCTGCCCGATCGCGGCTTCGACCTGGTCACCTTCGACGGGGCGTGGATCGCCGAGGCGCACAAGCACGTCCGTCCGCTCGCCCCGGGGATCTACGTCAACTCCTCGATCACCGGGTTCTCGTCCAACCGCCACAACCCGGGAGTTCTGCTCGCCCGGCGCGGTTGCGGTGAGGACCGCGGCGAGGTCTACGGCTTCAACCTGGTCTATTCCGGCAACCACTACACCGCCGTCGAGCTCAGCCAGCGCGACCTCGTCCGGGTCACCTCGGGCATCAACCCGATCGGCTTCGAGTGGACGCTGGAGCCCGGGGCGCGCTTCGAGACCCCGGAGGCGGTGCTCTCCTGGTCGGACGAGGGCTACAACGGGCTGTCGGCCAACCTGCACGAGTTCGTCGGGCGGCATATCGTCCGCGGCCAGTGGCGGGACGCCGAGCGTCCGGTGCTGGTCAACAACTGGGAGGGCACCTACTTCGACTTCGACCACCGCCGGGTGGTGTCGATGGCTCGCCGGGCGGCTGGGCTGGGCGCCGAACTCTTCGTGCTGGACGACGGCTGGTTCGGCGCTCGCAACGACGACCACGCCGGGCTGGGCGATTACGCGGTCAACCGCCGCAAGCTACCCAAGGGGCTGGAAGGGCTGGCCGCCGAGATCACCGGCCTGGGCCTGAAGTTCGGGCTGTGGTTCGAGCCCGAGATGGTCAACCGCGACTCCGACCTCTACCGGGCGCACCCCGAGTGGGCGATCGCCGTTCCGGGCCGCACGCCGAGCGAGGGACGGTTCCAGCTGATCCTCGACCTGACCCGTCCCGAGGTGCGCGACCACATCATGACGAACGTCTCGGCGATCCTGGACGCGGTGCCGATCAGCTATGTGAAGTGGGACGCCAACCGCACCTTCTCCGACCAGTTCTCGGCCGTCACCGCGGCCGGCGAACTACACCACCGCTACGTGCTGGGGCTGTACGAGGTGCTGCGCCGGATCTTCGAGCCCCGCCCCCACATCCTGCTGGAGTCGTGCGCCTCGGGCGGCAACCGGTTCGACCTCGGCATGCTCTGCTTCTCGCCGCAGATCTGGGCCTCCGACTGCACCGATCCGGTCGAACGGCTGCGCATCCAGGGCGGGCTGAGCCACCTCTACCCGCAATCCACCATGGGTGCGCACGTCACCGCGTCCCCGTCCGCCCAGACCCTGCGCCACACCCCGCTCTCCACCCGGTTCAACGTGGCCGCCTTCGGGCTGCTCGGCTACGAGCTCGACCCGACCGACCTGACCCGCGAGGAGCGCCGCCGGATCCGGGAGCAGATCGCGTTCTACAAGGACCATCGCCGCCTGCTGCAGTTCGGGCGGCTGCGCCGGCACGACCCGGCTCGGGGCGACCAGGTGACCTGGAGCGTCCACGAGCCCGGCGGCGAGCCGCGGGTGATCGGCCACTTCCAGGTGGGCTCGCGGGCGGCGTCCGCTCCCGAGCCGTTGCCGATCGCCGGGCTCGACCCACACCGCGGCTACCGGGTCCGCGCCCTGCCGCAGGGCACCTCGCTGCGCTCCCTGGGCGGCTTGGTCAGCCACGCGCTGCCGGTCAAGCTGAGCGGTCACGGCGTCCCGCTCACCGTGCTGGACTGGTTCCGCTCCCTGGACGACCGGGAGCAGGAGTACCTCGGCACCGGCTCCGCGCTGGCCTGGCTGCAACTCGACCCGCGCTTCGACGGCCAGGACACCACCGCCCGCCTGGTGGGTGACTACGGCTCCGCCCTCTACCTGGTCGAGCCCGCGTAGCCCGCCGGATCGCCACCCGTGGGGTGCGCTTTTTGCCACATAGTCGCGCTGGCCGGCATATCCGCCGCAGGGGAGCGACTATGTGGCAGAAAGTGGCGGGCAAGGAGGTCGCCGGCGGGGCGGTGTTGGTGAGATTTGGCCGTGGGGCGGGGGAGGCGAGTAGGGTGATGCCCGTGTTCACCACCGCCTGCCGTATCGCCCGCCTGCACTGCGCAGCCCCGGCGATGATGTGCATGCGAATGTGCTGTTGCTGAGCAACCGCACCATCCCGGCCGTTGACCCGGCCTCCCACTCGGCGTTCAGCCGGGGTGTGCGTCTCCACCACCGCCGTTGATCCACCGTGTCCGCGCGGCCCTGGATCGCCACGCAGAAAGCCGACCATGATCACAGTCACCGACCTGAAGAAGGTCTATCACCAGGGCAAACGGGAGATACGTGCCCTGGACGGGGTCACGCTCAGCGTGCCGGACAACTCGGTGCACGGCATCATCGGCCAATCCGGCGCCGGCAAGTCGACGCTGGTGCGGTGCCTCGCCCTGCTCGACCGGCCGACCTCCGGCTCGGTCGAGATCAACGGGGTGGAGCTCACCGCGGTCCATGCGGGTGAGCTGCGCAAGGCCCGCCGGCGGCTGGGGGTGGTCTTCCAGCAGGCGAACCTCTTCGACTCCCAGACCATCGCCGGCAACGTCGCCTATCCGCTCGAGCTCGCGCGCATCCCGGCCCCGGAGCGGGATGCCAAGGTCGCCGAACTGCTCCGCCTGGTGGGTCTTGGCGAATCCGGGGAGGCCTATCCGTCCCAGCTCTCCGGCGGGCAGCGGCAGCGGGTGGGCATCGCCCGGGCGCTGGCCACCGATCCCGACGTCCTGCTCTGCGACGAGCCGACCAGCGCCCTCGACCCGGCCACCACCGCCGAGATCCTCGACCTGATCGGTGCGATCAAGGCCCGGCTGGGCCTGGCGGTGCTGGTGATCACGCACGAGATGCACGTCGTGAAGCGGATCTGCGACTCGGTCTCGCTGCTGGAGGACGGACGGGTGCTGGAATCGGGGCTGCTCGTCGAGACGGTCGGACGGTTCGGCAGCCGGCTCAGCGACGCGCTGCTGGCGCTGCCGCCCCACGACCCGACCGAGGCCGCCGGCGGCACCCTGATTGAGGTGCTCTACGCCGCCACGTCGGACGGGCCACCCAAGCTCACCGCGGCCGAGCGACACTTCGGGATCGACCTCCCGGTGCTCTCCGGCACCATCGAGCACCTGGCCGGCACCACCTTCCACCGCGCGCGGGTGCGCGTTCCGGCCGGTACGAGCGCCGATCAGGTGGTCGGCTTCCTGGGCGAGGTCGGCGCCGCCGCCGCGCTGAGTGCCGGGGAGGTCGTCCGATGAGTGAGTTCTTCGCCGCGCTGTTCAGCAATCCGGCCATCACCACAGCACTGTGGCCCGCCCTCGTCGAGACCCTGCTGATGGTGGGCATCTCCGGCCTGGCCACGGTGGTGATCGGCCTGCCGCTGGGGGTGGTGCTGTTCATCAGCCAGCCCGGGGGATTGGCCGAGAGCCGCGCAGCCAACGTCCTGCTCGGAGCGACGATCGTGAACATCACCCGCTCGATCCCGTACGCGATCCTGATGGTGGCGCTGATCCCGTTCACCCGGGTGATCGTCGGCACCTCGATCGGCCCGCTCGCCGCCTCGGTCTCCCTGTCGATCGCCGCCATCCCGTTCTTCGCACGGCTGGTTGAAGCCGGGCTGCGCGATGTGCACCCGGGCAAGCTGGACGCCGCCCACGCGATGGGCTCGACCCGTTTCCAGACGGTGTGGAAGGTGCTGCTGCCGGAAGCGCTACCGGCGCTGGTGGCCAGCGTCACCACGACGGTGGTCACCCTGATCGGCTACTCCGCGATGGCCGGACTGATCGGGGGCGGCGGCCTCGGCCGGCTGGCCTACAACTACGGCTACCAGCGGTTCCAGAGCGAGGTGATGATCGTGGTCCTGATCATCCTGGTGCTGCTGGTGCAGCTGGTGCAGTGGACGGGGGATCGCCTTGTCCGGCGCGTCGACCACCGCTGAGCCGAACCACAGACTTCCCGCCGCGGGCGGGGAACGACCGGCACCCGCCGGTCGGCACACCACAGAAGCGGGCTACGGCCCACCATCACGAAGGAGCACCATCATGGGAACCCTCAGCAAGCAACTGACGGCCATCGCCGTTGGCCTTTCGGCCGCGCTGATGCTGTCGGCTTGCGCGGCGGGCCCGACCACCACGCCCGCACCTGAACAGACCGCCTCCGGCACCTCGCCGGCCGCGGAACTCACGGTTGTGAAGGTGGGCGCGAGCCCCGTCCCGCACGCCCGGATCCTGGAGTTCATCGACCAGAACCTGGCCGCTGCCGCCGGCATCGACCTGGACATCCGCGAGTTCGACGACTATGTGCTGCCGAACGAGGCGCTGGCTTCGGGCGACATCGACGCCAACTACTTCCAGCATCTGCCCTACCTGGAAGCCCAGATCGCCGAGAAGGGCTATCAGTTCGAGCACGGCGCCGGCGTCCACATCGAGCCGTACGCCGCCTTCTCAGCCAAGTACAAGTCCTTCGACGAAGTGCCGGACGGAGCGACCATCGCCATCACCAACGATGTCGCCAACCAGATCCGCGGGCTCCGGCTGCTGGAGGAGATCGGCCAGCTGAAGGGGATCACCGACGACAGCACGGTGATCAGCCTCACCGCGGAGCAGAACCCCCGCGGCTTCAAGTTCGTCGAGAACCAGCCGGAGGTGATCGTCCAGCAACTC
Organism: Actinomycetota bacterium; assembly: GCA_020161795.1. Taxonomy (GTDB): domain Bacteria; phylum Actinomycetota; class Actinomycetes; order Propionibacteriales; family Propionibacteriaceae; genus Propionicimonas. Next base: position 17,134 of record JAIUOR010000048.1, read on the forward strand.
GACGATCCGGCTGTGGACGTGGCGTTCGTGAACGGCAACTTCATCCTGAGCGCCGGGCTCAACACCCAGGACTCGATCGCCGTGGAGAAGGTCGAGGGCAACCCGAACGCCAACCTGCTGGTCTGGCGCGCCGACAACACCAACCCCGGTGTGGCCATCCTGGAGGAGCTGCTGCACAGCCCCGAGACTGCCGACTTCATCCGGCAGACCTGGCCGTCCGGCGACGTCCTGCCGCAGGGCTGAACCGAGCAGGGCTGAACTGAAACTGGGCGGCACGGGGATCACTCCGTGCCGCCCAGTCACGTCTCAGGAGTAGATCGCCCGGAGGTCGTTCTGCTTGCCGCCGGTGCGCAGCTGGACGAAGAATCCCGCCGCGATGAGGGCCAGGAAGACCAGGTGCCACAGGATCCCGTAGCCGAACAGCGCGGGCACGGTGCCGGCATTCAGGTCGGCGAGGTTGATCGACTCGACCAGCGCCAGCGCTCCGGCGGTGATGGCCGCCGCGCCGGCGACGGCCGTGACCACGACGAGGATCAGGCGCGGGAGCTTGGTGATGAAGGCGACGACGGCCAGCCCCAGCCCGAGGACGATCGGCACGATGATCGCCAGCCACCCCGTCCACCCGAGCTGGGTCACCAGCCAATCGCCGACGAGGTAGCCCAGCCAGCCGACCGAAACCAGGATGCCCCCGATGAAGAAGGCGTAGGCCAGGCTGCCGAACAGGATCGTCGCGAACACCGTGACGCCCCAGCGCAGCGCGGTGTCGAAATCCGGGTCGAGGGCGATGTAGGTGGCGGCCAGGCTGCCGAACTGCCAGCCGGCGAACCCGCCCACGATCGCGAGAATCCAGCGCATGGCCGCGAAGCCACGGAAGCACAGCAGCAGGCCGACGGCGATGAAGCCGACCGCGATCCAGATCGCGACGGTCAGCGGTGGCAGCTCGGGTAGCTCGGGCATGTGCCGATGCTAGCCATCACCTCCGACAACACAATGTCGCCACTCAAACCTTTGGCGAAGCTTCAGCTAGCGTCCCGCCCCACGCCGGGTGGTGTCCCGTCGTCCCAGCGCCGTCGGCCTGGTGGGCAGCGGCGGTGTCAGGCGTCGTTGCGGGGGTAGTGGCGACCCAGCACCCACCGGCGGTAGGCCGCTGCGGTGACGCCCCGGTTGGCGATGATGTCGGCGTAGAACCGTCCGGATTCGCGAACGGTCCGCTGCTGGGTCGGGTAGTCCAGGGCGACCAGTCCGAAGCGGGGCTCCTCGCCCTCGGCCCATTCGAAGTTGTCGGTGAAGCACCAGTGGTAGAACCGTTCGATCGGCAATCCGGATCCGGCGATCGCCTTCAGGTGGTCGTGGAGGAAGAGCGGACGGAACGCGTCGGCGGCGTCCGGTGTGCCGTTCTCGGTGATCCAGATCGGCCCGGGATAGCGCTCGTGTGTCCAGCGGGCGACCTCCACCAGGCCGGCGGGGTGGATCTCCCAGCCCAGGTCGTTGACCGGCACCCTGCGTGCCACCCCGTCGGCCAGGCCGGTCACCGAACTGCGGGTGTAGTAGTTGATGCCCTGGAAGTCGTAGTAGTGCCCCGGGTCGATGTCGGGCGGCTGGACGAACGGTGCGAGGAACCTTCCGACGCTGAAGGCCCTGGTCAGCGCGGTCTGGAAGAGGTACTCGGCGCCGCGCGCGCTGACGCGGTCCAGCGGGTTCCAGCGCCGCTTGGGCGCGAAGGCCCGCAGGTGGTTGGCCACCCCCACCTTCGCCCGCGGCCAGGCTCGATGGATCGTCAGGTAAGTGCGGATGTGCGCGGCGGCCATCGTCTGCATGACCTTCTGGGCACGCCGGATCGACCCGCTGACGCCGGGCGGCCAGTCACCGTCCACCCAGCCCTTCGTGGCGTAGACGTTGGGTTCGTTGAGGGTGATCCACTCGTCCACCAGGTCGCCGAGGTTGACCAGCACGTAGTCGACGTAGCGGTCGAAGACCGTCAGAGCGTGGCGGGCCTCCCAGCCGCCGGCGGCCTCGAACCACCCCGGGTTGTTGAAGTGGTGCAGGGTGACCAGCGGCGTGATGCCGGCGGCGCGCAGGGCGGTGAGCTCGTCGCGGTAGTGGTTGATCGCCGTCCGGTCGAAGTGGCCGGGGGAGGGCTCGATCCGCGCCCACTCCAGGCCCATCCGGTAGTGCCCGATCCCGAGTTCGCCGAGCAGGGCGGTGTCCTGCTCCACCCGGTTCCAGTGATCGGCCGCGCGGCGGGGAGTGGTGCCGTCGGCGATCCGTCCCGGCACGTCGGCCCAGCGGTGCCAGTTGGTATCGGCGTCCCCGCCCTCGATCTGGGTCGCCGCCGAGGCCACCCCCAGCGTGAGACCGGGCAGCGCGAACCCGGGCGGATCGAACGATGGGGCCTGCGTTGCGTCGGGCATGGCGACCTCCTCGGTCCTCACGTCATCATCCCGGTGGCGTCGGCGTCAACGCCACAGCTTGACAACTACAAAAAGTAGTAGTTGGCGCGATGATGTGAAAGGAGACCGGGAAAGGCAGTACGGTTAGGGACGACACAAGCCAGCAGGCGTCGGGACGGCCGGCGTCGTCGTTGTGGCCGCGGGTCACAGCCATTGGCAGCACTCGGATGCCCGTCAAAGGAGATAACGAAGAAGTATGACCAAGTTTGTCTACGAGTTCAGCGAGGGCGACGCCTCGATGCGCAACCTGCTGGGTGGCAAAGGTGCCAACCTGGCCGAGATGACCGGGCTGGGAATGCCGGTTCCGCAGGGCTTCACCATCACCACCGAGGCCTGTACCCAGTACTACCTCGACGGCGAGGTCATCAACGACGGCATCCGCGCCGAGATCCTGGAGTACGTCGCCAAGCTGGAGGCGCTCACCGGCAAGAAGTTCGGCGACATCGAGAACCCGCTGCTGGTGTCGGTCCGCTCCGGCTCCCGCGCCTCGATGCCCGGCATGATGGACACCATCCTCAACCTGGGCATGAACGACGAGGTCGCCGCCCGGTTCGCGGAGAAGACCAACAACCCGCGCTTCGCCTACGACTCCTACCGTCGGTTCATCCAGATGTACTCCGACGTCGTCATGGAGGTGGGCAAGTCGTACTTCGAGAAGCTCATCGACGAGATGAAGGAGGCCCGCGGGGTCACCCTCGACACCGACCTCACCGCCGACGACCTGAAGGAACTCGCCGAGGAGTTCAAGGCGCAGTACAAGGAGAAGGTCGGCTCCGACTTCCCCTCCGATCCGGTCGAGCAGCTGTTCGGCGCGATCAAGGCCGTCTTCCGCTCCTGGGACAACCCGCGCGCGGTCTACTACCGCCGCATGAACGACATCCCCTCCGACTGGGGCACCGCGGTCAACGTGCAGTCGATGGTGTTCGGCAACACCGGCGACACCTCCGGCACCGGCGTGGCCTTCAGCCGCAACCCGGCCACCGGCGACAGGGGCCTGTTCGGCGAGTTCCTGATGAACGCCCAGGGTGAGGACGTCGTGGCCGGCATCCGCACCCCGGAGACCATCGACCAGCTGAAGGACGAGAACCCCGCGGTCTACGACCAGTTCGTCGAGA
>JAIUOR010000049.1 GCA_020161795.1 Actinomycetota bacterium
CGCCTGCGCTACGACGACCGCACCCGCAGCTACGCCGAACGCCGCACCAGCGACGGCAAAACCCGCCGAGACATCATCCGCTGCCTCAAGCGCTACCTCGCCCGAGACCTCTACCGGCTCCTCGAACACCCACCCCTACCAGCTTGACGAACCATAGGAGCGTCCTCGGGTGCGCCTCTAGGTGCGGCTGACGAGGGTCACCAGCCGGAGTGACCCTCATCCCGCGCGGACGGTCAGGCGTCGACCCTGAGATTGTCCAGCGCCCAGCGGGCGTCGTCGACCAGATCGGGCACGGTGTCGGGGATCGACGCGTAGAACAGCGAGGCGGATTCCACGCCGGTGTCGATGATCACGACGATCGCGAGTTCGCCCTTGGTCTGCAGGTTTTCGATGTCGAAGCTCAGCTGCGATTCGATCACCCAGGCGTCGTGACCGTCGACCGTCAGCTGCTTGGAGACCAGATCCTGGCGATCCACCACCGCGTCGCTGTAGAACCTGCCCACCACGCACTTCATCACGATCTCGGCACCCTGCTCGGGGCTGAAGAAGCCGTCGCCGGCGTAGAGTTCGGCGACCAGTATCGAGGCCACCCACGAGGCGTCCGGGGCATAGTTGGGCTCGACCGTCACCGTCTGCTGGGCGACATCGCGGGCGAACGGAACCCGGTTGTCGCCGTACGGCGTGCTCCACGGGTCGGCCAGCTGGGGGAAGGAGATCTTGCCGCCGTGCACCCGTCCGTCGGCGGCCTGGGGGGGCTCGACGCTGGGGCTCTGACCCTCGGGGCAGACATTGCGGGTCGGGTTGCCGCCGGGCACCGGGGTCTCGGTGGCGGTGGGGTTGAAGGCGTTGCCGATGCCCTGGGTGACCAGCCAGATCACCATGCCGAGGGCGACCAGCGCCGCCACGCCGCCGATCCACCAGCCGGCCTTGCGCCGGGGCTGCTGCGGGTCGGTGGGATACGAATCGTACTGGGGGCCGGGCCCTGCCGGAGGCGGCGTGGTCGCAGGGTTCGCCGTGATCGCCGAGGTCCACTCGGTTCCTGTCCAATACCGGTACATCCCGGGCTGTCTGCCCGGATCCGGATACCATCCTGCGCCACTCACGCCCGAAGTCTAGTTGGCTACCGGAAGCAGTCCTCCCCGGCCACGCGAAGCTCGGTTCCGATCCGGCGCGGGCCGGCGACGCCGGCTGCAGGCGGATCAGCCGAAGCGGCCGGAGATGTAATCCTCGGTCGCCTTGACGTCGGGGGTGGAGAAGATCTTCTCGGTGGAGCCCATCTCGATCAGCTTGCCGGGGGAGCCGGTGCCGGCGATGTTGAAGAAGGCGGTGGTGTCGGAGACCCGGGCCGCCTGCTGCATGTTGTGGGTCACGATGACGACCGTGTAGGTCTGCTTCAGCTCCTGGATCAGATCCTCGATCGCCAGGGTGGAGATCGGGTCGAGCGCCGAGCAGGGCTCGTCCATCAGGATCACGTCGGGCTGCATGGCGATCGCGCGGGCGATGCACAACCGCTGCTGCTGACCGCCGGAGAGGCCGGAGCCGGGCAGGCCGAGCCGGTTCTTGACCTCCTCCCAGAGGTTGGCGCCGCGCAGCGAGCGCTCCACGATCTCGTCCTTCTCCTTGGTGCTCAGCCGGCGCGCGTTCAGCGTGATGCCGGCCAGCACGTTCTCCTTGATCGACATCGTCGGGAACGGGTTGGGGCGCTGAAACACCATGCCGATCTGGCGGCGGACGCGCACCGGGTCGACCCCGGTGCCGTACAGGTTCTCGCCGTCCATCAGCACCTCGCCCTCGACGTAGGCGTTGGGGATCACCTCATGCATCCGGTTCAACGTGCGCAGGAAGGTCGACTTGCCGCAGCCGGAGGGGCCGATGAAGGCGGTCACGGCGCGCGGCTCGATGGTCATCGTCACGTCCTCCACGGCGCGGAACTTGCCGTAGTAGACATTCAGGTTGGTGACGTCGATTCGTTTCGACACGGTGTTCCTTCTGGTTGCGGGACGAGGGTCAGCGGCCGGGCTTCTTCGGCGCGAAGTAGCGCGCGATCAGCCGGGCGATCAGGTTGAGGGCGAGGACGATCAGGATCAGCACCAGGGCGCCGGTCCAGGCTCGGTCCAGGTCGGCGACATCGGTGCCGCCGGAGTTCTTGTAGGTGGTGAACACGAACAGCGGCAGGGTGGTCATCCGCCCGTCGAACAGGTTGTAGTTCATGTTCGCGATGTAGCCGGCGGTGAGCAGCAGGGGTGCGGTCTCGCCGATCACGCGGGCGATCGCCAGCACGATGCCGGTCATGATGCCGGCGATCGAGGTGGGCAGGACCACCTTGACGATGGTCAGCCACTTCGGCACGCCGAGCGCGTAGGAGGCCTCCCGCAGTTCGTTGGGGACGATGCGGAGCATCTCTTCGCTGGAGCGAACCACGACCGGGATCATCAGCACGCTCAGCGCGACCGCGCCGGAGATGCCCGAGCGATGGCCGGAACCGAAGACCATGGAGAACAGCGAGTAGGCGAACAGGCCGGCGACGATGGACGGGATGCCGGTCATCACGTCCACGAAGAAGGTGATCGCCCTTGCCAGCGGCCCGCGTCCGTACTCGACGAGATAGATCGAGGTCATCAGCCCGATCGGCACCGAGATCAGGGTCGCCGCCAAGGTGATCAGCAGGGTGCCGACGATGGCGTGCAGCGCGCCGCCGCCCTCGCCGATGATGCCGGCCATCGACTGGGTGAAGAAGGCGACGTCGAGGCGGGGCAGACCGAGGCTGAGCGCCGTCCAGCTGACCGAGACCAGCGGGATGGTGGCGATCAGGAAGGCCGCCACCACCAGCGAGGTGACGAACCGGTCGGTGGCCTTGCGGCGTCCCTCGACGATCCCGGACAGGGTCACGATCCCGATCAGGTAGACGACGGCGCCCAGTGCGATGCCGCCGGCGAAGTTCTCCGGGCCGAGCAGCACCGTGCAGACGACCAGCGCGCCGGCCAGCAGCGCCGGTGTCGTCCAGCGGGGCAGCTTGCCCGCGGTGAGCGAGGTCGAGATCGGCTTGGTGCGGGTTTCCACAGTCATGTCAGTTGGCTCCCGAGAACTCGCTACGCCGGCTGACGATCCAGCGCGCCAGCGCGTTCACCCCGAAGGTGACCACGAACAGCACCAGGCCGGTTCCGATCAGCACGTTGACGTTGAGGCCGTAGCCGGCCTCGCCGAACTTGAGCGCAATATTGGCCGGAATGGTCGAGGGGTTGGTGGAGGTGAGCAGCTGGATGGTGACCACGCCGGTCGCCGAGAGCACCATCGCGACCGCCATCGTCTCGCCGAGCGCGCGGCCCAGGCCAAGCATCGCGCCGGAGATGATCCCCGGCCGGGCGAACGGCAGCACGGCCATCCGGATCATCTCCCAGCGGGTGGCGCCCAGCGCCAGCGCCGCCTCCTCGTGGAGCTTGGGGGTCTGCAGGAAGACCTCGCGGCAGATCGCGGTGATGATCGGGAGCACCATCACCGCGAGCACCATGGCGGCGGTGAGGATCGTCCGGCCGGTCACCGAGACCTGGCCGCCGAACAGCGGGATCCAGCCCAGGTTGGCGTTCAGCCAGGCGTAGATCGGCACGACGGCCTTGGCGAAGACGGTGCTGCCCCACAGGCCGTAGACCACCGAGGGCACGGCGGCGAGCAGGTCGATGATGTAGCCCAGCACGGAGGCCAGGCTGCGGTGCGCGTAGTGCGAGATGAACAGGGCGATGCCGATCGAGAGCGGCACCGCGAACAGCAGCGCCAGGATCGAGGCCCAGATGGTGCCGAAGGCCAGCGGCCAGACATAGTCCCAGAAGTTGGCGCTCTGGCCGAGCGTGGTGGGGGCGTCGGCGGGGTCGGCGAGCATGCCGGGCACGCCCTGGATCAGCAGGAAGGCCGTCACCGCGGCCAGGATCACCAGGATGAAGATCCCGGCTCCCAGCGCGGTGGCGGCGAAGTTGCGGTCACCGGGCCGCGGCTTGCCCTGCAGGCTGGTCGCCGGCGGGCTGCTGGCCTCGGCGGCTTGTGTGGTCGACGTCACGTCGGGCTTACCTCGCGTTGTTGGTGAGAGGGACGAGGATAGGCCCGGTCCCGGCGAACTGTCCCCCACCGAGGGCCAGCCTTAGCCACCGAGAGCCAGCGCTGGGGGCGGGCTGTCGGAGCGTAAGGCTGGCCCTCGGCGTGGATCCAGAGCCGGAACCGGGCCGCATGGGTCAGGAGATGACGTCGATGGCGGCGGTCACCTTGGCGCGCAGATCGTCCGAGATCGGCGCAGCGCCCGCCTGCTCACCGGCCAGGGCCTGGCCCTCGGTGCTGGCGATGTAGGAGAAGTAGGACTTCACCAGGGCGCCCTGATTGGCGTCGGCGTAGGTCTCGCAGCCGATCAGGTAGCTGATCAGCACCAGCGGGTAGTGGCTCGGATCCGTGGTGGTGCGGTCGAGGGTGACGGCTAGGTCGAAGGGCTCGCGGCCCTCTTCCAGCGGCGAGCCGGCGACCACGGCAGCGGCTCCCTCGGGGGAGTACTTCACGAACTGGTCGCCCACCTTGAGCGCGACGGTGTGGCCCGGGGCGCGGGAGGCGTCCAGGTAGCCGATCGTGCCGGCGCCGGAATCCAGGATCGAGGCGACGTCACCGGTCTCGGCCGCGCCCTCGCCACCGGTCAGCTCCGCCGGCCAGTCGCCGCTGACCTCGAAGGGCCAATCCGCGGCGGCGGTCTTCGACAGGTAGTCGGTGAAGTTCTCGGTGGTGCCCGAGTTGGTCGAGCGGTGCACCGGCGTGACCGCCAGGTCGGGCAGGGTCGCGTCCGGGTTCAGCGCGGCGATCGCCGGATCGTTCCACTTCGTGATCTTCCCGGAGAAGATCTTGGCGATGGTGGACGAATCCAGGTTCAGGTTCTCGACGCCGTCGAGGTTGTAGCCGATGGCGATCGGCGAGATGTACAGCGGGAGCTGCACGATGCCGCTGTCGGCGGCGCACTTGCCCCAGGGCTGGGTTCCCGTGCCGAGCTGGAAGGCGGTCGCCGGATCGTCCAGCTCGGCCGTCTTGAGCGCGCGGTCGGAGCCGGCGTACTCGACGCCGCCCTGGGCGAAGGCGGTGCGGCCGGCACCCGAGCCGCCGCCGTCGTAAGCGATGCTCACGCCGGGGTTGGCATTGGTGAAGGTGGCGATCCAGGCATCCTGGGCCTTGCCCTGGCTGGAGGCGCCGGAACCGGCGAGGGAGCCGGTCAGGCCGGCGGGGGAGTCGGTGGTGGCCGGGGATTCGCCACCGGGAGCGGCGGTGGTGGGCTGCTGCTCATTGGTGGCGCAGCCAACCAGGCTCACGGCGGTGGCGAGCGCCAGCGCGGCGCCGGCGAAGCGGGTGATCTTCACGTGCTTTCGTCCTTCGAGTTCTGCGAGAGCTACTTGCTCTGACTCAGAACCTGCCAGCGCGGATTGACCGGTTGGGTACTCCATGATGAACGGCGGGTGAATTGCGTTCGAAGAAGGGCGAGTCTTCCGCGGCTGGTTCGCGATCATTCCCCACGAAGCCGGGGATTCAGCCTGCCCATGGTGCGTTGGAGAGCCCGTGGGGGACCGCTCAGACAGCTGGCGTGGTGGCTGCCTACACCCGCGGTTTGTGGAACTCCACCGCGACGGTATGCCCGGTCTCGTCGAGGTGGGCGACCAGGGCCGCGCCGGGCTGCAGCGGACGGGGCGGGACGCCGAGCGCCTCCAGCATGAGCGGGAGCACCGGGCGATGGCCGCAGATCGCCATCGGTGTCTGGGAGCTGACCGTCTCGGCGATCAGCCGTTGCATCAGGGTGGAGACCGCGTGGGGGGTATCCCGCGACTGCTCCTCGCTGAGCGTCGTCCAGCCCTCGATGTCCAGCTTGGCCGACTTCGCGAACGGTTTCAGGGTCTGCATGCAGCGGGCGGAGGACGAGGAGACCGCGCGCTGCACCCCATAGGCCTGCAGCAGCGGCACCAGCAGCTCGCTCTGGCGGCGCCCGCGGGAATCGATCGGCCGCGCCTGATCCCGTCCGGTCCAGAACTTGCGCAGCATCGCCTTGGCGTGGCGCACCACCAGCACCGGGACGGTGTTCGGCAACGCGGCGGCCTGCTCGATGAGCTGGGCCTCGTCGGGGTAGCTCACCACCTGCAGCGCCTTCTCGACCGACAGCCACTTCATCAGGTCGACCTCGGCGTCGGGCAGGCGCCGCTGCCGGGCGGCGACCTCGGCCCGCCAGTAGGTGACGGTCTTGTAGCCGGCGCCGACCGGATACCCGATCCGGTCCAGCGGAAGGCCGAGCCGTGGCGTGATACCGGTCTCCTCCAGCGTCTCGCGGACCGCGCAGCCGGCCAGGTACTCATCGGCGTGGATCTTGCCCTTGGGCAGGCTCCAGTCGTCGTAACCGGGGCGATGGATCAGCAGGATCTGCCGCTGCCCCTTCTTGGTCGTGCGAATCAGGACGGTGCCGGCAGCCGTGATCCGGCGATTGCGTATCGTCGCCATCGCCGCTACCGGATCGCCTCGGAACGTTCGGTGCGTCGCTGGCCCATGGTGGCGATCAGGTGCTCCTGGATGTCGAGCAGCGGCTCGCCGTCGGCGTCCAGGGTGCGCTGGGTCCAGGTGTCGCCGTCCAGCCACCAGGAGGCGGTCCCGGTGTCGAAGGCGAGCTCGAACAGCCGCTCCACCTGCTCGATGTGGCGGTGGTGGGTGAGCGCGACCAGCACCTCCACCCGGCGGTCGAGATTGCGGTGCATCAGATCGGAGGAGCCGATGCCGACCAGCGGATTGCCGTTGTTGGCGAACCAGAACAACCGGCTGTGCTCCAGGAACCGGCCCAGGATCGAGCGCACCCGGATGTTCTCGCTCAGCCCCGGGACGCCCGGCTTGACCGAGCAGATGCCCCGCACCCACAGATCCACGCTGACGCCGGCCTGGGAGGCGCGGTACAGCGCATCCGCGGTGGCCTCGTCCACGATCGAGTTGACCTTGATCTTCACGCCCGCCGGCAGGCCGGCGCGATGGTTGGCGATCTCGCGCTCGATCGCCTCGATGATGCCCTTGCGGGTGCTGTGGGGGGCGACCAGCAGCCGGCGGTAGCGGGTCTCCTGCGCCATCCCGGAGAGGTGGTTGAAGAGCTTGGCCACATCCTCGGTGATGACCGGATTCGAGGTCAGCAGCCCCATGTCCTCGTACAGCCGGGCGGTGGTGGGGTTGTAGTTGCCGGTGCCGATGTGGGCATAGCGCCGCAGGCCCTTGGGCTCCTCGCGCACCACCAGCGAGAGCTTGCAGTGGGTCTTCAGCCCCACCAGCCCGTACACCACGTGGCAGCCGGCCTTCTCCAGCTTGCGGGCCCACTCGATGTTGGCCTCTTCGTCGAACCGCGCCTTGATCTCCACCACGGCCAGCACCTGCTTGCCGGCCTGGGCGGCTTCGATCAGCGCGTCGATGATCGGGGAGTCGCCGGAGGTGCGATAGAGGGTCTGCTTGATGGCCAGCACGGTCGGGTCGGCAGCCGCCTGCTCGATGAAGCGCTGCACGCTGGTGGCGAAGGAGTCGTAGGGATGCTGCAGCAGGACGTCGCGGCGCTTCAGCGCTGCGAACATGTCGGCCGGGCGGGCGGTCTCCACCTCGGCCAGTTCCGGATGCGTCTTGGGCAGGAAGGACGGATAGCTCAGCGCCTCGCGATCCAGCGCGGCGATCGAGAACAACCCGGTCAGGTCGAGCGGGCCGGGCAGCCGGAAGACCTCCTTCTCGGAGATGTCGAGTTCCTCGATCAGCAGCCGCAGCATGCGGTCGTCGATGTCCTCCTCGACCTCCAGCCGGACCGGCGGGCGGCCGACCTTGCGCCGCAGCAGTTCGCGCTCGAGCGCGAAGAGCAGGTTCTCGGCGTCGTCCTCCTCGACCTCGACGTCTTCGTTGCGGGTCACCCGGAAGGTGCTGTACCCCAGCACCTGGGTACCGGCGAAGACCTCACCCAGGTGCTGGGCGATCACGTCCTCCAGCGGCACGAACCGGCCGCCGCCGAGGGGCACGAACCGGCTGAGGTTGGTGGGCACCTTCACCCGGGCGAACTGGCGTGCGCCGGTGGCCGGGTTGCGCAGCAGCACGGCCAGGTTCACCGAGAGGCCGGAGATATAGGGGAAGGGGTGCGACGGATCGACGGCCAGCGGGGTGAGCACCGGGAAGATGTGCGACTCGAAGAGATCGGTCATCTTCTGGCGCTCGGCCGCGGTGAGCCGATCCCAGCGCAGGATCTCGATGTCGTGCTCGGCCAGCGCGGGACGGATCTCGTCGGCGAACACCGCGGCCTGCTCAGTGACCAGTTCGCGGGTGCGGTTCAGGATCGCGTCGTGCAATTCGCGCGGCAGCATGCCGGAGGCGCTGGAGACGGCCACCCCGGCGGCGATCCGCCGCTTCAGACCGGCCACCCGCACCATGAAGAACTCGTCGAGGTTGGAGGAGAAGATGGCCAGGAACTTGGCACGCTCCAGCAGCGGGACGCGCTTGGCGTCACGGGCCAGATCGAGCACCCGGGTGTTGAAGGCCAGCCAGGAGAGCTCACGATCGCTGAACCGATCCGCCGGAAGCCCGGGCAGGGCAGTGCCCGTGGTCTCCTCGTTCTCGACGATGGTCATCCCTGCTCCTCGGCCGCCGGCACGTAGAGGACATCGCGGTGCGCGACGCCGAAACCGGCTGATGCGTACATTCCTACCGCGACGGTATCAGCGCTGTCGACGTAGAGAATCACGCTGCGGCACCCGGCCTTCGCCAGGTGGTCGAGGCCGGCCTGCAGGAGTCGCCTGCCCAGCCCTCGTCCCTGGGCCGACGGATCGACACCCACCACGTAGACCTCCCCGAGATCGCCGACCCGCTTGGTCCAGTGGAACCCGAGCAGCCGCCCGTCCTCGACCGCCACGATCAGACCGTCGGGGTCGAACCACTCCTCGGCCATCCGCGCCGCCAGCCCCGCTGCGTCGAGCCCACCCTGCTCCGGGTGGTGCGCGAACGCCGCCGCATTCACCGCCAGCAGCGCCGAGGCGTCCTCCGGACGGAATCCGCGCAACTCGACGGAGTGACCGACCTCGCCGCTGGCGGTCGGGGCTGGATCCGTTCCTCGCTCCGCCCTCGCCCCTCCCGTCGAGGCGGAGCCGGGGGTGCCTCCGGTCGTCAGCGGCTTCTCCATCACCAGCAGCGCGCGTCCCGCCACCAACCCCAGCCTGCGGACGAACCCCTGGGCGGGCGGGGCGTCGTGGAAGGCCCACAGCCGGATCGGAGCGTCGGAGCCCAGGGCGGCCACCAGGCCGGATGCGATCCCGCGCCGTCGATGGTCCGGATCGACCACCACCTGGGCGGTCTGGTGGGCCGGGCTGTGCACCAGGTAGCCCACCAGCCGATCGTCCTCGATTGTCAGCAGATGCCGTGCCTCGCCCAGTGCGCGGCTGAGCCGGGCCTCCTCGTTGAGCGGATCGAACCCGTCCGCCGCGGCGGCCCGCGCCGCCAGCGCGTCCACCGCCACGGCCTGCTCAGCGGTCAGCCACGATTCCCACACGCATGCAGGCTAGCCGCTCCCCCTGATCCTCCCGCAAGGTATGACCGGCGGGGCCGGGGACATCGCAACGCCTGGATTCCGGAGAGTGGGATCGTCCGCCGGCGGCAGGCGCCGGGAAGAAGCCGGATCAGCGTCGGGCGTCGGGGGAGAAGCGGTAGCCGACATTGCGGACGGTGCCGATCAGCGCCTCGTGCTCGGGGCCGAGCTTGGCGCGCAGCCGGCGGATGTGGACGTCCACCGTGCGGGTGCCGCCGTAGTAGTCGTAGCCCCAGACGTCGGCCAGCAGGTGCTCGCGGCTGAACACCCGGCCCGGGTGCTGCACCAGGTACTTCAGCAGTTCGAACTCGGTGTAGGTGAGGTCGAGCGGCTCGCCCTCCTTGACCGCGGAGTAGGCGGCCTCGTCGATTTCGATGCCGCCGGCCGAGATCAGTCCGTCATTGGCGGCGGCGCTGGCCAGCAGCCGGATCCGTACCTCGAACTCGGCCACCCCGGCGGTGTCGACGATCACGTCCGAGAGCCCCCATTCGGCCGAGACGGCGGCGAAGCCGCTTTCGGCCAGCACCAGCAGAAGCGGGACGGTCGAGCCGCTGGAGGTGAACAGCCGCGCCATCGTGCGGGCCCCGGCCAGATCGATGCGGCCGTCCAGCAGCACCACGTCGCAGCGGGCGGCACTGGTGAGCGCGTCGGTGTCGGCGGCCACGACCGTGATCTCGTGCGGCAGCAGGGTGAGGACCGGAAGGGAATGATCGGAGGTGTTCCCCTGGGTGAGGGTGCTACTGACGACGAGCAGTTGCGCCATCCTCACCTCCCCAGTGTCGGAGTCCGTTGTTCAGAATACTGGTCTCGGCAGGGTTTGGCCTCGTTGACCGCGTCGAGACCGGGACGGGCGGGCACTTTCTGCCAGATATTCGACCTGCGCGGCGGATACGCCGCCGGAGAGCCACTATTTGGCAAAAACCGCACCAGGGGTCCGGGGTGGGGAGCCCCAGGTGTCAGCTGTCCAGGATAAGGGTGACCGGTCCGTCGTTGGTGAGCTCGACCTGCATGTGGGCGCCGAAGCGTCCGGTCGCCACGGTTGCGCCGCGGGCGCGCAGGGCGGCGACGAAGGCGTCGACCAGGGGTTCGCTGACCGGACGGGGCGCGGCGGCGTTCCAGGAGGGCCGGCGACCCTTGCGGGTGTCGGCGTACAGGGTGAACTGGCTCACCACCAGCAGCGGTGCGTCCAGGTCCGCGCAGCTGCGCTCGTCGGCCAGGATGCGCAGCGTCCAGATCTTGTCGGCCAGCTTGTCCGCCGTCTCGGCGGTGTCGTCGTGGGTGACGCCGAGCAGCACCAGGAGGCCGGGGGAGTCGATCCGTCCGACCACCTCGTCGTCCACCGTCACCGACGCCCGGGAGACTCGCTGCACCACCGCTCGCACCCGGTGAGGATAGCGGGGAGGTGGACGCATGGTTGGCTCACGAGGGCGCCGGTGGAAGAGTGAGCCCATGTCCGACATCGCCATCCGCACCGGCCCGATCGCGGGGATCCCGGGGCAGCCGATGCTGCGGCGGATCGCGAGCCTGCTCGCCCCGTACAAGTGGTGGCTGGCGCTGGTGGCGGTGACCGTGATCGTCTCGGCGGCGCTGACCTCGCTGGCGCCCTTCCTCACCCGCGCGGTGTTCGACGATGCCCTGTTCCCCATCCAGCCGGACGGCAGCACCGGCCAGCCCGATCTCTCCCTGCTCTACTGGCTGGTCGCCGGCCTGATCGCGATTCCCCTGGTCAGCGCTCTGATCGGGGTCGGGCAGACCTACCTGACCAACCGGGTGGGCAATGCTGCGATGGCCGAGCTGCGGGTGGCGCTGTTCGAGCACCTGGAGAAGATGGAGCTGGCCTTCTTCACCTCCACCAAGACCGGCGACATCCAATCCCGGCTGGCCAACGACGTCTCGGGCGTCCGCAACGTGCTGACCTCCACGGCGTCATCGATCCTGCAGAACGTGGTCACCGTGATCGCGGCCTTCGTCTCGATGCTGCTGCTCAGCTGGCAGCTGACCATCATCAGCCTGATCCTGATGCCGGTCTTCATGGTCATCCAGTTGAAGGTCGGCGCCCGCCGCAAGCAGCTGCAGAAGCGCACCCAGGAGAACCTGTCGGAGATGACCGCGATCACCGAGGAGTCGCTGGGCGTCTCCGGGGTGCTGCTGGCGAAGGTGTTCCGCCGCTCCGAGCTCGAGGTCGACCGCTACCGCCGCGCCAACCGCCGGCAGACCCGGCTGCAACTGAAGCAGGCGATGACCGGGCAGACCTTCTTCTCGATCGTGTCGACCTTCTTCGGGCTCACCCCGGCGATCGTCTACCTGGTGGCCGGCCTGCTGCTCAATGGTGGCACCCTGATCGGCGGCCAGGTGCTCACGGCGGGGACGATCGTCGCCTACACCACCCTGCAGGCCCGGTTGCAGCAGCCGCTGGTCGGGTTGATGCGGGTGACGATGGACGTGCAGACCTCGTTCGCGTTGTTCGCCCGGCTCTTCGAGTACCTCGACCTGCAGCCGGCGATCTCCGACGCGTCGGAAGCCCGTCCGCTGACCGACGTGCGCGGACGGGTCGAGCTGAAGGACGTCTGGTTCCGCTACCCGGCGCCGCGCACTCTGGCCACCGCGGTGGCGGCCACCCCGGAGGCCGCTGAGGAGGCTGCCCGGCAGGCGGCCCGCAGGCAGCGTCGCTCCAGCCGCTACGGTCGCGACTACCGTGCCCTGGAGGTACCGACGATGGCCAGCATCGCCGACGGGGCGGGCGGCCAGGTGGTGCGTTCGTCCGCGGTTCCCGGGATGGCCCCGGCAGTGGCCCTGCCCGAGACCCCGGTCTCGCCGGACGAGGCGGTGGACGGCCGTCCCGGCGAGGATCTGGACGGCGACGGCCGGATCGGCGATGCCGAGCGCTGGGCGCTCTCGGGGATCTCGCTGACGGTCCAGCCCGGCCAGCTGGCGGCGATCGTCGGCCCCTCCGGTTCGGGCAAGACCACGCTGACCTACCTGATCCCCCGGTTGCACGAAGTGACCAAGGGCGCGGTGTTGATCGACGGCCACGACGTCCGCGATGTCACCCTCGACTCGCTGGCCGAGGCGGTCGGGATGGTCACCCAGGAGCCCTACCTGTTCCACGGCACCATTACCGAGAACTTGCGCTACGCGCGCCCCGAGGCCACCGATGCCGAGATCGTCGAGGCCTGCCGCGCGGCCAACATCCACGACCGGATCATGAGCTTCGCCGACGGCTACGAGACCATCACCGGTGAGCGCGGGTTCCGGCTCTCCGGCGGCGAGAAGCAGCGGCTGGCGATCGCTCGCGTCCTGATCAAGGATCCGCGGATCCTGATCCTGGACGAGGCCACCTCCGCCCTCGACACCGCCACCGAGCGGCTGGTCCAGGAGGCGCTGGAACACGCCATGGCCGACCGGACCACCTTCGCGATCGCCCACCGGCTCTCCACCATCATGAACGCCGACGTGATCTTCGGCATCGCCGACGGCCAACTGATCGAGCAGGGCACCCACGCCGAACTGCTGGCCAGGGGCGGCCTCTACGCCCGCCTCTACGAGGAGCAGTTCGGCGGTGGCACCGTCGAGGCCCGCTGCGACGATGCCGTGCTGTTCAGCGACGGGACGACCCTGCACCACCGCCTCGGCCCGCCCAAGGCCGACATGCCGGTGTGAGGCGGAGGCGGGAAGGTATCCTGCCCGGGTGCTGTTAGGGGATTCGGTGACGGTCACCGTCGTGGTGATCGCCTGTGCGCTGGTGCTGGTGGCGGCGGTCGTCGGTATCGTCCGGCTGGCCCGCGGCAAGAAGGAGTGACATGTTCGAGATCCCGTCCGATCTGAACCCGGCGCTGGTGGGGCTGGCCTGGCTGCGCGGACGCTGGGAGGGCACCGGCTATCGGCAGTGGCCAGGGGAGGAGAAGACCTCCTACGCCATCCAGATCGACTTCGCCGACAACGGCGGCGACTACCTGCACTACCTCTCCCAGAGCTTCGAGGTGGATGCCGAGCGCCGCCCGGTGAAGGCGTTGGCGATGGAGACCGGGTTCTGGCGGCCGCTGGCCGACGGCACGGTGGACGTCATGATGTGCAGCCCCGACGGCTTCGCCGAGATCTGGTTCGGCAACCTGCAGCCGGGCCGCGTCGACCTGATCACGGACGCGGTCGCGCGCACCAAGGACGCCCCGGTGGCCTACACCGCCGGGCGCCGGCTCTACGGACTGGTCGAGGGCAAGCTGATGTTCTCCTTCGACCGTGCCACCGACGAGCACGAACTGCAGCCGCATGTCTGGGCCACCCTGGAGCGCCGGTGACTGAGGTCCGCAACGACCAGGGCCCGGACGCTGGCGCCGTCCGGCACTACGGCGACCCGCTGCGCGAGCAGCGCCGGCTGGCGACTGGTGAGGCATCGGTCGACCTCTCCCACCGTCCGGTCTTCTCGATCTCGGGGAGCGACCGGCTGAGTTGGCTGAACAATGTCACCAGCCAGGATTTCGCCGGGCTCGCTCCCGGCGTCCCGGTGACGGCCTACATCCTCGATCACCAGGGCCATATCGTCCATGTGCTGGGCGGGGTGGATGACGGCGAGACGCTGTGGGCGCACACCGAACCCGGACGAGACGAGGCGTTGCTCACCTGGCTACGCCGGATGGTCTTTGCCGCTCGGGTCGAGATCGCCGAACAGCCAGACAGGCGACTGGTGCTTCCCGCCGGGGCAGCCGCCCCCACGGTTGTTGACTCTGCAGATGTAGAGGATGTGCTGGGAGGGGTACGCGCGGGAACCTGGGCGATGGAGGCGCTGCGGATCGCCGCTGGCCAGCCGCGGACCTTCCTCGACACCGACGAGAAGACCATCCCCAACGAGCTGGCCAATCCCGAGGGCGACCTGCTGGGCCCTGCCGCCCACCTGGCCAAGGGCTGCTACCCCGGCCAGGAGACCGTGGCCCGCATCTACAACCTGGGACGGCCGCCCCGGCGGCTCACCCTATTGCACCTGGACGGCAGCGCCGACGCCCTGCCCGAGGTGGGTGCCGACATCCTCGCCGACGGCCGCGTGGTCGGCCGGATGGGCACCTCCGAGCGCCACTACGAGCTCGGCCCGATCGGCCTGGCCCTGCTCAAGCGCCAACTCCCCACCGACGCCGCGCTCACCGCCGACGGCATCGCTGCCGCCCAGGAGATTCTGGTCGACCCCGAGGCCGGCCTGCACTGGCGTCCGACGCCCGGCCTCGGCCGCCGCTGAGCCATGGCAACCGGCAGCACCAAGTGAAGCGACTGTTCGGGATCGCCGGCCTGCTGCTGGGGTTCGTGGTGGTGTTCGGGGTCGGCTGGGCTTGGCCGATCCTGGTTCGTGGGCCGCTGGTGGTGGGGCAGGACGCGATCACCGATGCCGCCTCGACCCAGGTTGCGGTGACGGTCGAGGACGCTGGTGGCCGGACGATCGTCGCCCGCCCACCTGTGGGTGTTGTGGACCGGAACCTGCTGGTCATCGTCTATCCGGGAGCGCTGGTTCGTCCGCAGGCCTATGAATGGCTGGCTCGCGCGCTGGCCTCGGACGGCTACTTCACGGTGATCCCGGAGTTTCCCTTCGACCTCGCCGTCACTGATCCCAGCCGGGCGGACGCCCTGATCGAGCGCTACGGGGACGCCCGGCGAGTGGTGCTGGCCGGCCACTCGCTGGGCGGAGCGATGGCCGCACAGTACGCCGCCGGGCACGCGGCGGATCTGGCGGGCCTGATGCTGTTCGCCGCCTACCCCGGCGATGGCGCCGACCTGTCGGCCGGCGGCCTGCCTGTGCTGAGCCTGCTCGGCGAGCACGATGGGGTGGTCAACCCCGACGCCCTGGCGGCTTCATGGACGCGGCTACCGTCCGGCACCCAGCGGGTGGCCATCACGGGCGGTGTCCATGCCTTCTTCGGACGCTACGGACCCCAGGCCGGCGACGGCATCCCCACCGTACCCCGAGAGGCCGCCGAGGCTCAGATCACGTCGGCGGCCGAGGACTTCCTGGCGGCACTGCCGTAGCCGGCTACCGGTGCCTCTGACACTTACTCGCCTCGACAAGCTCGACCATCGAGATGACGGCGACCGCCGCCGAGCGGGGTCAGGGGCGATGGGCCAGGACGTACAGCCGCTCGAATTGCGCCTCGGTGGGGACGGGGGAGCGGACGTACCACTCGTCGACCACCAGGCCGGCCTCCGCGACGGCAGCGAGCACCTGGTCGCGGTCGTGCAGTACCAGATCCAGATCCACCGGTACGCCGAACAGCTCATCGCTGTGGTCGATGCCGTCGCCCAGTTTCAGGGCCAGGGCGAAAACCCCGCCCGGACGCAGGGTCGCGGCCGCCTGGCGCAGGGTCGGCGCGAGTTCGGACGGGGCGAGGTAGACGAAGGCGTACCACGCGACGATCGCGCCCCAGGCCGGGGCGGTGCGGGGGCGCAGCAGCTGGTGGAAGCGCCCGACCTGGAAGTCGAGGTCGGTGAAGTTCGCCCGCGCCTGCTCGATGATCGCCGACGAGGCGTCCAGCCCGTGCACCTCGATGCCCTGGTCGGCCAGGAAGGCGGCGATGTGGCCCGGCCCGCAGCCGAGATCCATCACCGGGCCGTCGGCCAGGGTTGCGACGCGTTCGAGCAGCCAGATCTCGAACGGCTTGTGGATGAGTTCGTCGAGCAGTTCCTCGGAATAGGCCGCGGCGACGGCGTCGTAGGAGGCGATGACCTTCGCGTCGCGGGCCTGCGCCCCCTCGGCCAGCACCGCCTCGCGGTCGGCCGCGGACTCGGAAGCGCTCACGTCGGCCGACGCGACCGGCACCGGACCCAGCAGATGCACCCAGCGCCGATCCTGCTGGCCGCGCTGCAGCGGCAGTTCGCGCACCAGCGGCTCGTCCCGATCGGCCATGTCCGCCAGGCATGCCTCGGCCGCCGTGCGATCGGCGAACGGGTGCAGCCGCTCGGTGCGGGTCTTGAGCTCGCCGGGTGCCTGCGCACCGCGCAGCAGCAGGACTGTCAGCAGCGCCCGCTCGTCGTCGCCGAGTTCCAGCAACTCGTCCAGTGTCTGGTGGTACTTGATCACCCGGGAACCCGCCCCGGCCCAGACCAGCCGCACCAGGCCCTTGTCCTTCAGCGACCGGCCGACATCCTGGACGGTGCGTTCGGAGTAGTCCACGACCGGATCGCGGCTGGAGGTCTGGTTGCAGGCCAGCCGCAGCGAGTTCAGGCTCAGTGGGTAGCTGGCCGGAACGGTCTTCTGCTTCTCCAGAAGGCACCCCAGCACGCGCTGTTCTTCGGCGGTCAGCACCGGCAACGACATGGGCGACAGCGTAATACTTCCACCATGCCGAGGTGAGTCCGCGCTTGTCGGGGCCGTATACTCGGTCGCCGAGGGGAGTACTTCTCAAGTCGTCCATGGTCATTCCGAACCTGCCGTCAGGTTCTCGTGGGCGCACCGACACCGGTGAAGGAGACCTCACAGCAATTACTGTGAGGTGTGTTCACTATGGGTATTGGCTCCCCGGAGCTCTGGGCCATCAGCCTGGTGGCGCTGGTAGCGCTGCTGGTTCTCGACTTCGTCGTCACCCGCCGCCCGCACGAGGTCTCCATGAAGGAGGCGATCGGCTGGTCGGTCTTCTATGTCGCGCTGCCGTTGCTGTTCGGGCTGTGGATCTGGTTCGGCTTCGGCGCCGATCTGGGCCTGCAGTTCTACGCGGGCTATCTGGTCGAGAAGTCGCTGAGCGTCGACAACCTGTTCGTCTTCATGCTGCTGCTGTCCTCCTTCGCGGTGCCGAAGGAACTGCAGCAGCGCGTGCTGCTGATCGGCGTCGCCGGAGCGCTGGTGCTGCGCGGGGTGTTCATCGCCCTCGGCGCGGTGCTGATCTCGTCCTTCTCCTGGACCTTCCTGCTGTTCGGCGGCATCCTGCTGGTCACCGCCATCAAGGTGCTGCGGGACGCGATGAGCCCGGAGGAGGCGCACGTCCACGTGGGCGACCTGCGCAGCGTCCGGCTGGTGCGCCGGATCTGGCCGGTCACCGACGACTACCGGGGTGCCCGGATGACCGTCGTCGAGAACGGACGGCGAGCGCTCACCCCGCTCGCCCTGGCGGCTATCGCCATTCTCGGTACGGACGTGGTCTTCGCGGTCGACTCGGTGCCCGCGGTGTTCGGCATCACCGGCGATCCCTACCTGGTCTTCGTCACCAATGCCTTCGCACTGCTCGGCCTACGGGCGCTCTACTTCGTGCTCGCCGGCGCGCTCAGTTCGCTGGTGCACCTGGGTTACGGGCTGGCGGCCATCCTGGCCTTCATTGGGGTCAAGCTGGTGCTGCACTGGGCGCACGGAGTCTGGTCGTGGGTGCCGGTGGTCGCCACCGAGATCTCGCTGCTGGTGATCGTCGCCATCCTGGCGATCGTGGTCACCACCAGCCTGATCGCCACCCGCCGCCGAGAGGCGGTCGATCGCTGATCGGCGCCGCGTGACCGGTCCTGTCCTCCGGACGGTCCGGGCGGTTGGTCGCAGAGCGCCGCGGTCAGTCCGGGAGGTCGTCCAGCAGTGAGCGCAACTGCCGCAACTGCTCGCACAGGGTGGCTCCGATCGCCTCCGGGGTGGTGGCTCCCCGACCGGGGTTCCGCATCGCCCCGGCGATCGCGATGGCGACCATCGCGAAGGCCTGGACGGCGGTCTGCCGGTTGCCGGTGCGTTCCTCGATCAGGTCGATGATCGGCTGCTTGCGCAGGTTCTGCTGCTGCCAGAACGCCAGGCCGAGTTCCGGGTCGGAGCGCGCCAGCTGCTTGATCTGCGGGTAGTCGTCGGAGATCCTCACGCTGGTGGCCACCAGTTCGCAGACGTCGGCCATCAGCGGTCCGGTTCCGGTGCGGAACCGTTCGGCGGTCGCCTCGGTGATATCGACCATGAAGAGGTCGAAGGCGGCGGCCAGCTTGCTGGGGTAGTAGTTGAAGAAGGTCCGGGCCGAGACCCCCACCTCGGCGCAGATCTCCTCCACGGTCACCTGCTCCAGCCCGCGGTCGCTGATCAGCCGCAGGGCCACCTCATGGATCGCCTTTCGGGTGGCCAGCTTCTTGCGCTCCCGCAGGGATCCGGTAGCGGTCTCGGTCACGCGGTCTCCTCCTCCTCGCGCGCATTCGCCCCTTCGGCCCGCTCCTGCAATGCGGAGCGGGTGCGCAGGGCGGGCACCCGGTAGAACAGCGTAACCGCGAAGGCGAGCAGCATGACGGCCAGGCCGCACCAGTAGATCGTCACCACCGATTGGTTGAAGCCCACCATGAACGGCTTGGTCAACCGGGCGTCGGCGCCGCTCAGGAAGGACGTGTCGGACGCGCTGGTGTCGGTCTCGACGCTGGTGTCGCCGGTACCGCTGTTGAGCTGGTCGATCAGCTTGGGCGTCAGTTCGTCCACCATGGTCGATCGCTGGGCGGGGTCGGACCAGTCCACGGTCAGCCGGCTGTCGACCACGCTGAGGTGCTTCTCGTCCGCAACCTTCGCCAGCGCCTTGTCGGTCGCGTCGGGGAGCAACTCCTTCACCTTGTCGTCGATGGTCTGCTCGATCGTGGAGAGCTTGCCCACCCCGTCGCCGAGCTTGGTGCTACCGTCGGTGACCTTGCTCAGGCCCTCTGGGATGGCGGCGCCCTTGCTGGCGGCCGTCTGTGCGCCGGAGGCCAGCTGACTGGTACCGGTCGTGAGCTTGCCGAGACCGCCGGCCAGCTTGTCGGCGCCGCTGGCCAGGCCGTCGGCACCGGCTGCGAGACCCGAGAGCCCGGACGCGATACCCGGCTTCGAGTCGCTGCCGTTGAGGTAGCCGCTGGTGGTGTACACGCTGCTGCCGAGGGCCTTGACGGCATCCTGCAGGGCCGCGGTGTCGGCGTCCTCGTGGCCGCAGGAGCCCGCGTCGCCGGCTTCGCAGGCCTGCTGGTCCTTGGTGAGGGTGCTGAGGGCATCCTGTACGGCCGCGTAGTCTGCCGCCGCCTGCTGGGATTCCTTGGCTGCGGCGTCGGTGGCGTCGCTGACCTGGCCCAGGCCCTGGGAGAGCTGCGAGGCGCCGCCGGCCAATTGCCTGGCCCCGGTGGCCGCCTGGGAGGTCCCCTTGGCCAGCGCGCTGGCCCCTTCCCCGAGCTTGTCGACGCCGCTGACGAAGGCCGACGTGCCGTCGGTCAGCTTGCTGAGCCCGGTGCTCATCCCGTCCAGGCCCCTGGCCAGCTCCTTGGCGCCGTCGGCGGCCTTGGCATGGGCGGCGTCGGAGACCTGCTGCCGCAGTGTCGCCTCGACCTGCTCCTTCACCTGCTTGGTGGCGTCGGCCAGGTTGGCGTCCACCTGCTCCTTGATCCTGTCGGTGATCGGCGTCCACATCTTCGCCATGATCGCGGCGTTCGCCGGGTCGTTCGCCACCGCCGGGTCGAGGGCGGCGTCCAGCGCGTTCCGGGTGATCGTCTCGTCGGAGAGCGACGCGGTGATGTTGGTCGGCAGGACGCTGAACAGCAGCGACAGCATGACCGCCGTGCCGAGGGTGCCGCCGATCTGGCGGAAGAAGGTGCTCGAACTGGTCGCCACGCCGATGTCCTGTGGCTCGGCCGCGGCCTGGACGGCCATGGTCAGCGTCTGCATCAGCTGGCCGAGGCCGGCGCCGATCACGAACATCGCCAGCGCCAGATACCAGTACGGCTTGTCGGGGCTCATGAAGGTGAGGATCAGGAAGCCGCCGGCCGTGGTCGCGGTGCCGGTGATGGGGAAGACCGCGTACTTGCCGGTCCGGGCCACGAGCTGGCCGGTGCCCACCGAGGCCAGCATCACGCCGAACATCATGGGCAGGGTCGCGAAGCCCGACTGGGTCGGGGTGAAGCCCAGCACGATCTGCAGGTAGAGCGGGATGGTCATCATCGCGCCGAACATGCCGAAACCGACCAGGACGCTCAGCACCACGGCCGGCGAGAAGCCCTTCGCCCCGAACAGCCGCAGCGGGATGATCGCATTGGCACCCAGCGCCCGTTCGACCAGCAGGAAGCTGACCAGGCCGACCGCGCCGATCGCGTAGCAGGCGATGGCCGCCGGCGAGCCCCAGCCCCATTCGCGGCCCTGTTCGGCCACCAGCAGCAGCGGAGCCAGGGTGGCGACCACCAGCCCGGCGCCCCACCAGTCGATGCGGGCCTTGCCGTGCGGCAGATGCGGCAGGTGCAGGAACGAGAACACCATGAACAACGCGACGATGCCGACCGGGACGTTCACCAGGAACACCCACCGCCAGCCGGCGATGCCCAGGATGGTCTCGGTGCCGGCGAACAGGCCGCCGATGAGCGGGCCGATCACCGAGGCCACCCCGAAGGTGGCCAGGAAGTAGCCCTGGTAACGGGCGCGCTCCCGCGGGGCGAGCATGTCGCCGATGATCGCCAGCGGCAGCGACATCAGCCCACCGGCGCCCAGGCCCTGGAAGGCCCGGAAGGCTGCCAGCGTGAGCATGGATGTGGCGAAGCTGGACAGGAAGGAACCCAGGACGAAGATGCTGATGCTGGTGAGGAAGAGTGGGCGGCGTCCGAAGATGTCGGAGAGCTTGCCGTACAGCGGGGTGGTGACGGTGGCCGCGATCAGGTAGGCGGTGGTGACCCAGGCTTGCTGGTCGAGCCCGTGCAGATCGTCGCCGATCGTCCGGATCGCCGTGCCGACGATCGTCTGGTCGAGCGAGCTCAGGAACATGCCGGCCATCAGGCCGTACATCACCAGCAGGATCTGCCGATGCGTCATCAGCGGAGCCGGCTCGGTTGCGTCCACTACCGGACGCTCAGCAACAGCGGTTGCCATCAGGAAAACCTCCACACAACACGAACGCGGCTGGGTGCAGCCGCGCATATTTACAGTACTGCAAGTTTGCAGCCCTGCAAGGCCGGAGGGAGGGTCTGAATTGCGTAGTCGATCGGGGAATGCCCAGCTGGCGGGTACCCGACAGGAGCTGGCCGGCGCGTCGAATGCCCCGCCGAGCTGCGGATCTGTCCGAGCCAAAGGCCAACTGGAGCTCACCGCGTCCCTGCACCTCCCAGGTGGTGGAGTGGTCGGTGGGCAGCAGCCGGATCGAGACGTTGCCGGGGCGGTGATCGGCCGGCCCGGGCGCGCGTCCGTACGGCGCAGTGGTTCCCCGGGCTAGCCTTCGAAGCCCTTCACGTACACCGGTGTGGCGCGATCCTTGTGGGTGCCGTCGCCGAGGGCACCGTCCAGGCCGGAGCCCCAGCACTTGATGGCGCCCCCGCTCAGCACTGCGCAGTTGTGCTTGCCGCCGGTGCTGAGGGCCACGACTCGGCTCAGCCCGGGGATCTGCTTGGGGCGAGTAAGGTATGCCAGGCTGTCGTCGCTCTTGCCGATCTGGTCGAACCCGTTGTCGCCCCAGCACTTCACGGTCCCGGCCGTGGTGAGGGCACAGGTGTGGTCTTCGCCGGCCGTCACCGCCCTCACGCCGCTCGTCAGCCCCGGCACCTGACCGGGTGCCTCCCTGCCCAGGTTGCCCAGGGCCTGGGACGACCCCCAGCAGGCGACCGCACCCGCCGCGGTGAGGGCACAGGTATGTGCCTGGCCGCCGGAGATGCTGGTCGCCCGGGAGAGGCCGGTCACCGGGACGGGCGTGACCCGATGGATCCTGGTGCCGTCGCCGATCTGGCCCTTGTCGTTCTGGCCCCAGCACAGCGCCGTGCCCGCTTTGGTGATCGCGCAGGCGTGGGTGCCTTCAGCGACATCGACGGTCGCCACGCCGCTCAGCCGTTCGTTGCGCACCGGAATCCGGCGATCGGAGAGGGCGGGGTCCTCGGCACCGCCCCAGCACCAGGTGGCGCCGCGCGCGTCGAGCGCGCAGGTACGAGATCCTCCGGCCGAGATCGCCGTGAGGTCAGTTAGGCCGCGGACCTCGACCGCAGTGGTCCGACGGGTGGCGGTGCCATCCCCGAGTTGGCCGCTTTCGTTGAGGCCCCAGCACCACGCGGTACCGCTCCTGGTCAGCGCACAGCTGTGGAGACGCCCGGCGCTGATGGCCACCACATCGCCGGGGAGCCCCTTGACCTTCACCGCGGTGAGCCGGTCGGTCCGGGTGCCGTCCCCGAGCTGCCCTTGGTAATTGCCTCCCCAGCACCAGGCCGCTCCGGCACCGGTGAGCGCGCAGGTGTGTCCCGATCCGGAGCTGACCCCGACGGCTTTGAGCGCCGGCGCCCTGGTCTTGACCCGCTTGCTCTTGGTGGTGATCTTCTTGAAGGTCTTCTTCTTGCCGCCGACCTTGAGCTTCACCTTCTTCGCGACCACCCGGAGGGTCAGCGACGACTTGGTGGTGGTCGTGGTGAAGCTGAACCGACCTTTGGCGGTGGTCTTGGCGGAGGCCAGCTTCTTCCACTTCTTGCCCGACTTGTACTCCAGTTGGACCGGGCGGGCGACCTTCGTCGAGAGCCTGCCCGACACGGTGAACGTCTCGCCCCGCACCGGCACGCCCGGTGACACCGACAGCTTGGGCGACGCCGCCTGCGCCGGCTGGATCGCCAGGAGCAGCGCCACCGTGACGACGGTCGTGGCCGCCAGCCTCCACAGTCGTCGCATGTCCGCCCCTTCCTTTCCGCCGGAGTCGACCGGCGGCACCTCGCCCAGCGGGGACTCTAGTACGAAGCGATGCCCTCGGGCATGGTTGTGGACAGCTTCGTACAGGGCTCCTGGCGGCTCCGGAGCTGGATGTCCCAGCCCTGCCCGCCGAAATGGTCGCCGGAACTACCCCGTCGGGGCGCCCGGGCAGGGCCCGGACGTCCGAGGCTCAGGCGTTCTTCTGGCGGTTGCGAGCCTTGGCGCGGTCGTTGGCGTCCAGGATGGTCTTGCGGATCCGGACGTCCTTCGGGGTGACCTCGAGGCACTCGTCACCGCGGCAGAACTCCAGGGACTGCTCCAGGCTCATCAACCGGGGCGGGATGAGCCGCTCCAGTTCGTCACCGGTGGAGGAGCGGACGTTGGTGAGCTTCTTCTCCTTGGTGGGGTTGACGTCCATGTCTTCGACGCGCGGGTTCTCCCCGACCACCATGCCCTCGTAGACCTCGTCGCCGGGGGCGACGAAGAGGGTGCCGCGCTCCTGCAGGTTGAACAGCGCGTAGGAGGTGACCGACCCGAGCCGGTCGGCGACCAGCGAGCCGGTCAACCGGGTCTTGATCTCGCCCGACCAGGGCTCGTAGCCCTCGAAGACGTGGTGCATGATGCCGGTGCCGCGGGTCTCGGTGAGGAACTCGGTGCGGAAGCCGATCAGCCCGCGCGCCGGGATGATGTACTCCACCCGCACCCAGCCGGTGCCGTGGTTGACCATGTCGACCATCCGGGCCCGGCGGGTGCCCATCAGCTGGCTGATCGTCCCGACATGCTCTTCGGGCACGTCGACGGTCAGCCGCTCGACCGGCTCCTGCAGGGCGCCGTCGATCGTCCGGGTGAGCACCTCGGGCTTGCCGACAGTGAGTTCGAAGCCCTCGCGGCGCATCATCTCCACCAGTACGGCCAGCTGCAGCTCGCCACGTCCCTGCACCTCCCAGGTGTCGGGACGGTCGGTGGGCAGCACCCGGATGGAGACGTTGCCGACCAGCTCGGTGTCCAGCCGGTTCTTCACCAGGCGGGCGGTCAGCAGCTTGCCCACCCGGCCGGCCAGCGGCGAGGTGTTGATGCCGATCGTCATCGAGATGGAGGGCTCGTCGACGTGGATCAGCGGCAACGGCTTGGGGTCGGCCGGGTCGGCCAGGGTCTCACCGATGGTGATCTCGGGGATGCCGGCGATCGCCACGATGTCGCCCGGTCCGGCGGAGTCGGCCGGCACCCGCTCCAGCGCCTTGGTGACCAGCAGTTCGGAGAGCTTCACGTTGGCGACCGAGCCGTCCCGGCGGCACCAGGCCACGGTCTGGCCGCGCTTCAGGGTGCCCTCGACGATGCGGCACAGCGCCAGCCGTCCGAGGTAGGGGGAGGCGTCCAGGTTGGTGACCAGTGCCTGCAGCGGTGCGTCCTCGGTGTAGGTGGGGGCCGGAATGGTCTCCATGAGCAGCTCGAACAGCGGCTCGAGGTTCTCCGACTCCGGCAGGGTCCCGTCCTCGGGCTGGGTGAGCGAGGCCCGTCCGGCCTTCGCGGCGCAGTAGATGATCGGGAAGTCGAGGTGGTGGGCCTCGTCGTCCTCCAGCAGGTCGAGGAAGAGGGCGTAGACCTCGTCGGTGACCTCGGCGATCCGGGCGTCCGGGCGGTCGACCTTGTTGATGACCACGATGATCGGCAGATTCTTGGCCAGCGCCTTGCGCAGCACGAAGCGGGTCTGCGGCAGCGGGCCCTCGGAGGCGTCCACCAGCAGCAGCACCCCGTCCACCATCTCCAGGCCACGCTCCACCTCGCCGCCGAAGTCGGCGTGGCCGGGGGTGTCGATGATGTTGATGGTGACCGTCGAACCATCCGCCAGGGTGTGATCCACGGCGGTGTTCTTGGCCAGGATCGTGATGCCCTTCTCACGCTCCAGATCCATCGAGTCCATCACGCGGGTGTTGACGTCCTGGTTCTCGCGGAAGGCGCCGGACTGCCACAGCATGGCATCCACCAGGGTGGTCTTGCCGTGGTCGACGTGGGCGATGATCGCGACGTTGCGCAGGTCTGCGCGAATAGGCATGCGGGCTCCGGATCTGTAGAAAGCTGTCCGATTTTACAGTGCTCGCGAGATTCCCCCGACGTCGCCCATGGAAGCCCGGAGCCCGGGTGCTAGCGTTCGTGCTGCCGAGAGGGGGTGCGGATGGGCGGCATCGCGGAATTCATCGAATCGGTCGGACGCGCCCTATGGGGCGTCTGGACGCTGGACGCGGAGAACGCCCGCTGGCTGGCCGACGACCCGAATGCCAGTTGGGTCGCGGTCACGATCGCGGTCCTGGCCGGCGCCTCCACGCTGCTGGGCAACAGCGTGGTGCTCTTCCTCAACCGAGTGCGCGGGGTGCGGTTCGCCCTCAGCCTGCTGTTCAACGGGCTCGGCTTCGTGGTGCTCTACGCGGTGCAGGCCCTGATCATCGCCGTGGTGGGCTATCTGGTCACCGGGCAGCGGCTGGATGTCGGGATGTCGGCCTGGGCCGTCCTGCTGGCGACCGCCCCGCTGGTCTTCGGGTTCTTCGAACTGATCCCCTACCTCGGCCCGGGGATCGCCCGGCTCCTCCAGGCCTGGGGGCTGATCGCGCTCTGGGTGATCGTCGAGGTGCTCTACCAGGTCGGCCACTGGACGGCGCTGCTGATCGTCGGCGTCGGCTGGGGCGCGATGCAGCTGGTCTCGTGGTTGCTCGCCCGTCCACTGGCGTCCCTGGGGCAGGCGGTCTGGCGGCTGGTCACTGGGCTGCCGACCATGGTCACCGCCCAGGATCTGCTCTCGGGCCACATGTTCACCCCGGTCGAGTTCGACCTCGGGCTGACCGAGCGACCGGAGACGCGATGATCGTCTACCTGCTGCTGATCCTGGGCCTGGTGATCTTCCTGGCGCTGGTCTTCGGCCCGTTGGAGTCGCTGGGCTGGTGGCGGGCGAAGGGCGGCGACGAGTTGCCCGAGGCCGCCCGCCAGCTGCTGGCGCGGCCCGCCTCAGGGGAGAAGCCGCCCTACGAGCAGTACGTGGTCTACCTGTCGGGCATCGGCGCGATCGACCCGACCAGCATCCCGCCGGAGGAGCTCCCGCTCACCGACGAGTTGCGGAAGCGGTTGCCCACCTGGTGCATAGCCCGGGACGTGTTCCCCTACTCGGTGGACAACAACGGCCTCACCGCGCAGCGGCTGTTCGCCGGGCTGTGGCGCCGGGTGGAGAAGCTGCGGCTGAAGAACCCCGAGAGCGCGCTGGGCATGCTGGTCAACGCCCGCAACGCCATCCAGCTCTTCGTCTGTGCCGACCGCCGCTACGGCCCCACCTACAACATCGGCACCGCGCGCGAGATCATGCGCAGCCTGCAGCGCAACGGCTACCAGCTGGGCAGCGGCGTACCGGTGACCCTGATCGGCTGGAGCGGCGGCGCCCAGATCGCCATCGGCGCCTGCGGCTACCTGGGCATGTTCGACATCCCGCTGCGGGTGATCTCGCTGGGCGGCATGTTCGCCGACGACCCCGGGATGGATCGCATCGAGCACCTCACCCACCTGCGCGGCAGCAACGACCCGCTGGAACGCCTGGGCTGGATCCTGTTCGCCGGACGCTGGCCCGGCGCGGTCGGGTCGCCCTGGTCGAGGGCCAAGGCCGAGGGACGGGTGGACGTGATCACCCTGGGCCCGATGCAGCACAACGGCAAGGAGCACTACTTCGACGCCGAGGCCTTCGCCCCCGACGGCCGCAACTACCTGCAGGTGAGCATCGACGCGATCCACGCCGTCCTGACCGGCGAGCCGGTCGAGGTGATCGAGGATCGCCAGGAGTAGCGTCTCCCGCCGGTCGTGGTCTGGTCCCCCGACTGCATCGCCGCTCAACCAGGGTCCAATCCGGGGCGTCACGCCTGGGGCCGGTCGACCGCACCCCCTAGGCTTGCCGGCGTGACGCAATGGTTCACCGAGACCTTCCGGGCGGAGTTCGACAAGCAACTCGACCAGCTCGGCCGAATCAATCTGGCGATCTTCGGTAAGACGGGGGTGGGCAAGTCCACCCTGGTCAACGCGATCTTCGGGGAGCCGGTCGCCGCCACCGGGATCGGCGCGCCGGTCACCATGGGCTCCCATCTCTACCTCGACAAGCGGGGCAGCCTGGGGGTGATAGACACCCGCGGCCTGGAGATCGGCAAGGACGACGCCGAGATCCTCAAGGAGGTCACCAAGGCGGTCAAGCAGAGCCGCGGCAAGCCGATCTCCGAGCAGGTGCATGTCGCCTGGTACTGCATACGGGGGATGGATCGCCGCTTCGAGGAGGTCGAGGAGCAGTTCATCCAGACGCTGGCCGACCTGGACATCCCGGTGCTGGTGGTGCTCACCCAGGTGCCGATGCGCGAGGGCGCGTACCACCCCGACGCGGTCGAACTCGCGCGGCAGATCCAGGCGAAGAACCTCCCGATCGTCGGTGGGCGTCCGTTCATGACCTACGCGATGAGGGACCAGTTCACCGGTCAGCCGCCCCACGGCTTGATGGACGTCCTGCAGGCCACCTTTCAGGTCGCTCCTGAAGCCGTCCAAGGGGCGCTCGCGGCGGCCCAGGCGATCGATCTGGGGCTCAAGGCGTCGCAATCCCACAAGGTCATAGCCGCCGCCACCGCCGCTGCCGCCGCCAGCGCGGCGATACCGATCCCGTTCAGCTCGGCGGCCGTCCTGGTGCCGATCCAGCTGGGCATGATGGCCCGGCTGGCCCAATTGCACGGCATGGGCTTCGAGCGGGCCGCGGTGCTGGCGGTGGCCTCCACGTCCGTGGCCACCTCCGCCGGACGGGCCGCGGCCGCGAGCCTGCTGAAGTTCATTCCCGGGGCCGGCACGGTGGCCGGCGGGGTGATCAACGCCTCGGTGGCCTCGGGCTTCACGCTGGCGATGGGGGAGGCCTGGCTGGCGGTCTGCCAGCGGGCGGTCACCAAGTCGCTGCCCACCGTGGGCGGCGTCCTCGACACCGCGGCGGTCAAGGAGCTCTTCGAACGCGAACTGGCCAAACGGCTGCCGCGGATCCGCCGCTCCTGACCCCCACCGATCGAGCCGGCTCCGGCCGTCCGGTGGAGCGTCCATCCGGCCAAGTCAGGCCGGTCTTGGCCGTGATCGGCCCGGTGAGAGGTCACGTCGCAGGGCAATGGTCAAACCATTTTCGGCGGCGTAGCGGGGTTTGTCTCGACCGGCGGAATAATTCGTCTCAATTTGCCCGGAAAACCGGCCTATACGACATGGCGTAGTACGAACTCTGAGAGGATATCCCTCATGAGTCAGCGAACCATTGGCGTGACCGAACTGGTCCTACGCGACGGCCATCAGAGCCTCCTCGCTACCCGCATGGCCCTGGAGGACATGGTCGGCATCTGCGAGGACATCGACCAGGCCGGTTACTGGAGCGTCGAGTGCTGGGGCGGCGCCACCTACGATTCCTGCATCCGGTTCCTCAACGAGGATCCCTGGGTGCGGCTGCGGACCTTCCGCGAACTGATGCCGAACTCCCGCCTGCAGATGCTGCTGCGCGGCCAGAACCTGCTCGGCTACCGCCACTACCAGGACGAGGTCGTCGACCGGTTCGTGGAGAAGTCCGCCGAGAATGGCATGGATGTCTTCCGCGTCTTCGACGCGCTGAACGATCCCCGCAACATGGCCCGGGCGATGGCCGCGGTCAAGAAGACCGGCAAGCACGCCCAGGGCACGATCTGCTACACCATCTCGCCGCTGCACACCGTCGAGGGCTACGTGCACCTGGCCGGTCAGCTGCTCGACATGGGTGCCGAATCGCTGGCGCTGAAGGACATGGCCGCCCTGCTGCAGCCGCAGCCGGCCTACGACATCATCCGGGGCATCAAGGAGACCTACGGCGAGGACGTCCAGGTCAACGTCCACTGCCACTCCACCACCGGTGTCACGCTGGTCACGCTCATGAAGGCGATCGAAGCCGGTGCCGACGTCGTCGACACCTCGATCAGCTCGATGTCGCTCGGCCCGGGTCACAACCCCACCGAGTCGCTGGTCGCGATGCTGGAAGGCACCGAGTACACCACCGAGCTCGACAACGAGCGGCTGATCCGGATCCGCGATCACTTCGCCAAGATCCGTCCGAAGTACAAGGCCTTCGAGTCGGCCACCCTGGTGGACACCGACATCTTCTCCAGCCAGATCCCCGGCGGCATGCTCTCCAACATGGAGAGCCAGCTGAAGGCCCAGGGGGCCGGCGACCGGATCCGCGAGGTGATGGAGGAGGTGCCGCTGGTGAAGGCCGATTCCGGTCACCCGCCGCTGGTCACCCCGTCCTCGCAGATCGTGGGCACCCAGGCGGTCTTCAACGTGCTGATGGGCAAGTACAAGGTGATGACCGGCGAGTTCGCCGACCTGATGCTTGGCTACTACGGCGAGTGCATCGGCGAGCGCAACCCGGAGGTCGTCGCCATCGCCCAGGCGCAGGCCAAGAAGGAGCCGATCACGGTTCGCCCGGCCGACCTGCTGCCGCCGGAATGGGGTTCGCTGGTCGAGACCGCGGCCAAGCTGGACGGCTTCGACGGCACCGACGAGGACGTCCTGACCTACGCGATGTTCCCGCAGGTCGCCGAGAAGTTCTTCAGCACCCGCGACGAGGGGCCGAAGAACGTCGGTAAGACCGAGGAGCAGCTCAAGGCCGAGGCCGATGCGGCCAGCGGTGCGGCCAACGCCGTCCGCGGCCCGATCAAGTACAAGGTTTCGTTGGGTGGCCGTGAGAACGTCGTCACCGTTGAGATGGCGTGAGGAGAACCATGGCCAAGAAGCCAGTTTCCATGAGCAAGCGGGTCGATGAGCTGAACGAGGCTGTCGCCCACGCCAAGCTCGGCGGCGGCGAGAAGCGGATCGAGAAGCAACATGCCTCCGGCAAGCTGACCGCCCGCGAGCGTCTCGACGCCTTCCTCGATGCCGACTCCTTCCAGGAGGTCGGTCTGTTCCGGCGCAATCGCACCACCACCTTCGGGATGGACACCGCCGACATGCCCGCCGACGGTGTGGTCACCGGCGCGGGCACGGTGCTGGGCCGTCCGGTGCACGTCGCCAGCCAGGACTTCACCGTGATGGGTGGGTCGGCCGGCGAGGCGCACAACAAGAAGGTCGTCGAAATGATGAAGGCGGCGCTGACCAACGGCACCCCGTTCGTCTTCATCAACGACTCCGGTGGCGCTCGCGTCCAGGAGGGCATCGACTCGCTCTCCGGTTACGGCCAGGTGTTCTACGCCAATGTCGAGCTCTCCGGCGTGGTGCCGCAGATCTCGGTGATCGCCGGCCCCTGCGCCGGTGGCGCGGTCTACTCCCCGGCGCTGACCGACTTCGTGATCCAGACCCGCAAGGCCCACATGTTCATCACCGGGCCGAGCGTGATCAAGCAGGTCACCGGCGAGGACGTCTCCCAGGACGCCCTGGGTGGCGCGGATGCCCATATGGCGGTCTCCGGCGTCAACCACTTCGTGGCCGAGGACGACGAGCAGGCGCTGTTGATCGCCAAGAAGCTGCTCAGCTTCCTGCCGCAGAACAACGCCGAGGAGGCGCCGCTGGTCGAGGGCGATCCGAACCTGGAGTTCGACGAGAAGCTCGCCGAGATCGTCCCGGTGGACGGCAAGCAGGGCTACGACGTCCGCGACGTCATCGCCCGGCTGGTCGACTTCTCCGACTTCCTCGAGGTGCAAGCGGGCTACGCGCAGAACATCGTGGTGGGCTTCGCCCGGATCAACGGCCGCAGCGTCGGGATCGTCGCCAACCAGCCGAACGTGCTGGCCGGTGTCCTCGACATCAACGCCTCCGACAAGGGTGCCAAGTTCATCCGGTTCTGCAACGCCTTCAACATCCCGATCGTCACCCTGGTGGACGTCCCCGGCTACCTGCCCGGCGTCGCCCAGGAGCACGGCGGGATCATCCGGCACGGCGCCAAGATGCTGTACGCCTACTCCTCGGCCACCGTGCCGCTGGTGACGGTCGTGCTGCGCAAGTCCTACGGGGGCTCGTACCTGGCCATGGCCTGCAAGGATCTCGGTGCCGACAAGGTGTTCGCCTGGCCGACCGCCGAGATCGCGGTGATGGGCGCCGAGGGCGCGGCGGCGGTGGTCTTCCGTCGGGAGATCGACGCAGCCGAGGATCCGGCGGCTCGCCGCGAGGAACTGGTCCAGGAATACCGCGACACCTTCTCGACGCCGTTCATGGCCGCCTCCCGCGGTCTGGTGGACGACATCATCGATCCCGGTGAGACCCGTCGTAAGGTTGCCCAGGCCCTGGAGCTGCTGGCCAACAAGCGCAAGACCCGGCCGGCCAAGAAGCACGGCCTGATGCCGGTCTAGGGGGCGAGATGTCACAGGACGATGAACTCCGCGAGCTGATCAAGGGGTTGTACGACAAGATCGACGGTCTGGAGCTTCGGATCTCCAAGCTCGAACTGCTCGACAAGGATGTTCCGGAGGAGACTCTCGTGGCGATCGCCGCCGCGGTGTCGGCCTATCTCGGGCACAAGGCCAAGCGGCGTCAGCGGCACCTGACGGCTGGTCGCAACTGGACCGCCAGCACGCGGCGCTCCCAGCACCTCCATCACCCGCTGTACTCGCGCTGAGCGGCCCGAAAGGAAGACTGATGAGACTCAAAGTAACCGTGAACGACGTCCCCTACCTGATCGATGTGGAGGTCGAGGAGGAGGAGACCCACGGCCTGGGCGCGATCGTGATTGGCGGTGGCGGCGGAAGCGCCGTGCTGCCCACCACGGCTTCGGTGCAGGCCGCCTCGGCCAACGCCGTTGTCGCGCCGCTGGCCGGCTCGGTGTTCAAGATCCTGGTCGAGGAAGGCGACGAGATCGAAGCGGGCCAGGTGCTGGTGGTGCTCGAAGCCATGAAGATGGAGACCGAGATCACCGCCCCCAAGTCGGGCAAGGTCGCGGCCGTCCTGGTCGAGAAGGGCACCGCCGTCCAAGGCGGCCAGGCCCTGATCGAGCTCGAAGAGGCCTGATCGGGTAGTACCGCCCAATGCGTGACGAGGGCCGCCCATCGGGCGGCCCTCGTCCCATGTCGCAGGGGGTCGACGAAGCCGTCCTTCCGGGTCAACCTCCGTGGTCGGCAACAAGGCCGCCATCCCCGGGCCAAGGCGGGTCTCCCTCTCTTGTCCCAGCACGCCGCCGGTGAGAACCGGCTACGAGATCCGGTGCACCTTGTGGGCAGCGGCCTGGGCGCGGGGACGGATGGTCAGCCGGTCGATGTTGACGTGGGAGGGACGGGTGGCCATCCAGGCGATCGCGTCGGCCACGTCCTCGGCCACCAGCGGCTCGGGGACGCCGGCGTAGACCGCGTCCGCCTTGGCCCGGTCGCCGTCGAACCGCACCAGGGAGAACTCGTCGGTGCGCACCATGCCGGGCGCGATCTCGGTGATTCGGACGGGCTGATCGAACAGTTCCAGCCGCAGCGCGCCGACCAGCGAGCGTTCACCGGCCTTGGCGGCGTTGTACCCGCCGCCGCCCTCGTAGGGGGCATCAGCAGCGGTCGAGGTGACGAAGACGATCACTCCCTGATCGGCGATCAGCGCCGGCAGCAGGGCCTGGGTGACCCGGGCCGTGCCCAGCACGTTCACGTCGAACATGGCCTGCCAGGCGTCCAGCCCGGCGGTGGCGACCGGCTCCAGCCCGACCGCGCCGCCGGCATTGTTCACCAGCACGGCGAGTCGATCGCCGACCGCCTCGGCGAGCTGGGTGACGTCCTGCGGCACGGTGACGTCGCAGCCGACCGCCCGGCCGCCGATCTCGGCTGCGAGGGCCTCGATCCGGTCGAGGCGGCGGGCAGCGCAGATCACCTCGAAACCCTCGGCGGCCAGCCGGCGTGCGGTGGCGGCCCCGATGCCGCTGGATGCTCCGGTGACGACGGCGAGACGACGTTGCTCCATGCCCCCGATTCTGCCAGCCATCCGCAGAAACCGGGCGATCCGGGCCGCCTGAGGGCATAAGGCGGGCAGATGCCCTGGATCGCCCGGTTTCTGCAGCCGATCCGATAGCCGACCCTGCCCCGCGCCGCTAGGCTCAGGCCATGACCTCGACGCTGATCCTGCTCCGCCATGGCGAGAGCGAATGGAACTCCAAGAACCTGTTCACCGGCTGGGTGGACGTCGACCTCAACGAGAAGGGCCTCGGCGAAGCCAAGCGCGGCGGCGAACTGCTTCAGTCTGAGGGCCTGCTCCCCGATGTGGTGCACACCTCGGTGCTGCTGCGCGCCATCCATACCGCCAACCTGGCACTGGACGCCTGCGGCCGGCACTGGATCCCCGTCCGTCGCTCCTGGCGGCTCAACGAACGCCACTACGGCGACCTGCAGGGCAAGGACAAGGCCCAGACCCTGGCCGAGTACGGCGAGGAGCAGTTCATGCTGTGGCGCCGCTCCTACGACACCCCGCCGCCGCCCCTCGCGGCCGACAACACCTTCACCCAGGTGGACGACCCGCGCTACGCCTTCCTGCCGACCGAGGCCCGTCCGCTCACCGAGTGCCTCAAGGACGTCGTCGTGCGGATGCTGCCGTACTGGTACGACTCGATCGTCCCGGATCTGCGCGACGGCAAGGTGACCCTGATCACCGCCCACGGCAACTCACTGCGGGCGCTGGTCAAGCACCTGGACGGGATCAGCGACGAGGAGATCGCCGGGCTGAACATCCCCACCGGCATCCCGCTGCTCTACGAGCTGGACGACGACCTGAAGCCCACCGTCCCCGGTGGCCGCTACCTCGATCCCGAGGCTGCCAAGGCCGCCATCGAGGCCGTCAAGAACCAGGGCAAGAAGTAGCTCACGCAACGAGGGCCGGCTCAA
Organism: Actinomycetota bacterium; assembly: GCA_020161795.1. Lineage (GTDB taxonomy): Bacteria > Actinomycetota > Actinomycetes > Propionibacteriales > Propionibacteriaceae > Propionicimonas. The sequence continues at coordinate 33,986 of JAIUOR010000049.1, forward strand.
TCGAGCCGGCCCTCGTCGTATCCGCGTCCGGCCTGATGGTCGCCCCTCTCCGCGCCCTGGCCCGGTTTCGCCCGTTTCTCCGCCGAGGGCCAGCCCTGGTGCTCGAGAGCCAGCGTTCAATGCTGGCTCTCGGTGCCTAAGGCTGGCCCTCGGTGTTGGGGGTCGGGGGGTGTCGAGGGCGTCCGGGGGACGGGGGGGTGTCCCTATGTCTCCTGTCAAGTCGCGGGGACTGACTCGACTGCTGGCGGTTGGTAGTGGCTTCCGGTTCTGAGCATGGCGTGGAGGACGTCGCAGCGGCGCCGGGCAAGACAGATGAGTGCGGCGTTGTGCTTC
>JAIUOR010000004.1 GCA_020161795.1 Actinomycetota bacterium
GAAGCACAACGCCGCACTCATCTGTCTTGCCCGGCGCCGCTGCGACGTCCTCCACGCCATGCTCAGAACCGGAAGCCACTACCAACCGCCAGCAGTCGAGTCAGTCCCCGCGACTTGACAGGAGACATAGGGACACCCCCCGCCGGAGCGACGCGCGGCCTTTGCTGCGCTCGTCGGCTCAGTCCCGCTCCAGCTCCAGCCCGAGCCATTCGGCCAGGGACCGGATCTCGGTGGTGACGGCTTCCACCGCCTCGTCGTCCCACGCGACATCCCGGTGGACGGCGAACACCCGCAGCAGTCCGGCCTTGCGGTCAGCCCTGGCGTCCAGCTTCCCGATCAGCCGGTCGCCGTGCAGGATCGGCAGCGCGAAGTAGCCCCAGCGCCGTTTCGCCGCCGGCTTGTACATCTCCAGGATGTACTCGTAGTCGAACAGCGCCTGCGCTCGCGCCCGGTCGAAGACCAGCCGGTCGAAGGGCGACAGCAGCGCCATCCGGCCGGCGAAGGGACGGGCGAGGTCGGCCAGCCCCACCGGATCCACCCGCCAGATGCCGGGGACCCCCTCGACCACAGCCTGCTCACCGGCCTCCCCGACGTCCATCGGCTCCAGCGGCACAGCCGTCTGGTGCGACCGCGCGATGCCGAGCGACTGCAGCCGCCGGGCGTCCCGCTGCCGCTCCGCCTCGGCCAGGTCGAGTTCCGGCAGGCCCGGAGGGTAGACGCGCTCGGCGAGATCCCACCGCCGCTCCCATCCGGTGCGCCCGGCGATGGCGATCTCGCCCAGCCGGGTCAGGATCTCCAACATCTGGGTGACATTGCGGTTGTTCGTCCAGCCCGTCGATCCCCAGGAACGTTGTGCGGTGTCGGGGATATCGCCGGTGCGCAGCGGACCCTCGTCACGAAGCCGGGCCAGGATGTCGCGGCGGAAGCCGTCGTTGTCGTCCAGCCACTGCCGGGTGTCGGCGTAGCGCAGCGGCTGCCGCATGAGGGCCTGGTACAGCGGCAGATCCAGCATCGGCCGGTACATGCCGTCGTACTCGAAGACCGTCCGGTCGTCCTCCACCGCCTGCTGCAGGAGACCGTGCTCGTAGCCGGCGCCCAGCCGAGACCACAGGATGTGATCCTCGCTGGCTGCGATGGCATTGGTCGGGTCGATGTTGACGACGGTGAGTTCCTCGACCACCTCCGCCACCAGGGACGGCCGGACGGCGTCCAGCAGTTGCGCGCGGACGGCCAGCCGCCGGGCGTCCTGCCGGCTTAGCCGGTGCGGTTCCATGCCGGGACGATACCCACCCGGGCCGACAACGTCGCCCCTGGGCCGCGCCGGCCTGGCCGATACGCGACCCTTGACCGGCTCCGGCTACCACGGGAAGTACCCTGGGTGTCTTGGCATTCGCGAAGGAGAACGACGATGCCCGTCTTGCGATCCCGGACCACCACCCACGGCCGGAACATGGCCGGTGCCCGCGCGCTGTGGCGCGCCACCGGCGTCACCGACGCCGACTTCGGCAAGCCGATCATCGCTATCGCGAACTCCTTCACCCAGTTCGTGCCGGGGCACGTCCACCTGAAGGACATGGGCCAGCTCGTCGCCGGCGCGATCAAGGAGGCCGGCGGTATCGGCCGCGAGTTCAACACCATCGCCGTCGACGACGGCATCGCGATGGGTCACTCCGGCATGCTCTACTCGCTGCCCAGCCGCGAGATCATCGCCGATTCGGTGGAGTACATGGTCAACGCGCACCAGGCCGACGCGCTGGTGTGCATCTCCAACTGCGACAAGATCACCCCCGGCATGCTGCTGGCGGCGTTGCGGCTGAACATCCCCACCGTCTTCGTCTCCGGCGGGCCGATGGAGGCCGGACGGCTGCTGGGCGAGAGGGTGATCTCGGGTGCGCCGGACGAGGGCGGCTCGGAGCGGCTCGACCTGGTGGACGCCATGGTCAAGGCGGTCGACGAGTCGATCTCGGACGAGCAGATCGCCGCGATCGAGCAGAACGCCTGCCCGACCTGTGGTTCCTGTTCGGGCATGTTCACCGCCAACTCGATGAACTGCCTGACCGAGGCGCTGGGGCTCTCGCTGCCCGGCAACGGCTCCACCCTGGCCACCGCGCTGGCGCGCAAGGGGCTGTTCCTGGAAGCCGGGCGGTTGGCCGTCGAGCTCGCGAACCGCTACTACGGCGAGGACGACGAGTCGGTGCTGCCGCGCTCGATCGCCACCAAGGCGGCGTTCAGCAACGCGATGCGGCTGGACATCGCCATGGGCGGCTCGACCAACACCGTGCTGCACATCCTGGCCGCCGCCGTCGAGGCCGGCGTCGACTTCACCCTGGACGACATCGACGCGCTGTCCCGGGTGACCCCCTGCCTGAGCAAGGTCGCCCCGAACTCGACGAAGTTCTACATGGAGGACGTGCACCGGGCCGGAGGGATGCCCGCGATCCTCGGTGAACTCCGCCGCGGCGGTCTGCTGGACGAGTCGGTGCACGCCGTCCATTCCCGGTCGCTGGCCGAGTGGCTGGACGCCTGGGACATCCGGGGCGGCAAGGCCTCGGCCGAGGCGATGGATCTCTGGTACGCCGCGCCGGGCGGCGTCCGCACCACCGAGGCGTTCAGCACCAACAACCGCTGGGCCGACCTCGACACCGATGCCGCCGAGGGCTGCATCCGGTCGGTCGAGCACGCCTACACCGCCGACGGCGGGCTGGCCGTGCTCACGGGCAACATCGCCCCCGACGGCGCGATCGTGAAGACCGCCGGCGTCCCCGAACACCAGTGGGAGTTCACCGGCCCGGCGATCGTCACCGAATCGCAGGAGGAGGCCGTCGAGGCCGTCCTGTCCAAGAAGGTGCAGGCCGGCGACGTGGTGGTCGTCCGCTACGAGGGCCCCAAGGGCGGCCCGGGCATGCAGGAGATGCTGTACCCGACCTCCTACTTGAAGGGCACCGGGCTCGGCCCGAAGTGCGCGCTGATCACCGACGGACGGTTCTCCGGCGGCTCGTCCGGGCTGTCGCTGGGCCATATCTCGCCCGAGGCCGCCGCTGGCGGCGCGATCGGCCTGATCGAAGACGGCGACCTGATCCAGATCTCCATCCCGAACCGGTCGATCGACGTCCTGGTGGACGAGGCCACCCTGGAGGAGCGCCGGCTGCGCCAGAACCAGCTGGGCTGGAAGCCGAAGACCCGGCAGCGGGAGGTCTCGCAGGCCCTGAAGATCTACGCCGCGCTGGCCCTCTCGGCCGACAAGGGAGCCGCGCGCTCCCTCGACGGCGCGTTCACCCCACCGGTCACCACCCCGACGGACGCCTCCGCACTGCAGGCCTGACCTCGACGTCACCCGGCAGCCCCGCGCCGTTGACGGGGCTACTCGGCAGCGCCTTCATCGTCGGCGCGAGGGAAGAGATCCGCTACCTCGACATTGAGCGTGTTGGCGAATCTCGTGATCACGTCGAGGGTCGGGTTCCTGACCCCTCGCTCTATCCCACTGACGTAGGTTCGATCGAGGTCAGCCCGATGGGCGAGTTCCTCCTGCGACCAGCCCCGGTCCGTCCGTAGTGCACGCAACCGCCGGCCGAAGGCGAGGCGCGGCGAGAGCAGGGGCATGTGCCCACCGTTCCGCTATGAGTCAACGGACTATGAGTCACATTCGACACCGGAGTCGGACGGATCGCGCCTCCACTGTTGGGCGAGGTTCACCTTGCCACGCAGGTCGAATCGCGCTCCGTCCGGGCGCCAGCACAACCAAGGAGGAACATCCATCATGACCCGGCGCATCGCCACCTGGGCCGCCATCGCCATCGCCGTCTTCGGCCTCACCGCCTGTTCGGGCGCACCCAGCGCTCCGGAGAGCCCGGCCGCCACCACCACTGCCCCAGCGCCGCCCCCCGCCGCGGAGACCACCCCGCCCCCGGCGGCGGAGACCACGCCTCCGCCCGCGGAGGAGGCCCCGTCGGCCGAGCAGTCGCTCGCCGAGGCATGCCTGGAGCCCAGCGCGAAGCTCCTGGAGGCTTCCGCCCAGCTCACCGGAGCCAGCGCCGCGCTTGCCGCGAGCGATGGAAAGGACGCTCAGGCCGTGGTCGACGCCTTCAAGGAGATGGGCGACTACTTCAGCACCCTCGCGGAATCGGCCACCAACCCGGAGGTCAAGGAAGCCCTGACCGGAATGGCGAAGGGCTATGCCGATTTCGCCAAGTTCTACGGGAAGCTGCTCATCGATGAGGATCTCTCCGCAGCGGCGGACGCCATGGAAGCCCTGGCGGATCTCCAGAAGTCGCTTGGGCGTTCCAGACGCTCTGCACCGCCTGAGTCACCGTCCCCGAAAGCCCCGCGGCCACCGGCCGCGGGGCTTTCGCCTTTCCACCCGTGAAGCGGGCGTAGGGTGGCTGGGCGAGGGCTCGCCGGAAGTCACCGCTGCTGGAGGAGAACGGGTGACAGGCACGATCAAGGCGTTGATCCTGGATGCCGACGGCGTCGTGCAGCACCCGGCCCGGGGCTGGTGGATGGGCTGGCTGCGCCTGGGCGGGCCCGGCCTGCTGCCGGCACTGAGCCGGGCAGAGCACGCGACTCAGGACGGCAGCGCCGAACTGGCACCGCGGATAGCCCGGGTGCTGGCCGAGCGCGGCCTCGACCTCACGGTCGACGAGGTGGTGGCCCACTGGTGCCGGATCGATCTCGACCAGCGGATGCTGCAGCTGGTCGATCAGGTGCGGGCCGCGGGCGTGATCACCGCCTTGGGGACGAACCAGAACCCGATCCGGGGCCGGTTCATGCTCGAGAACCTGCCCTACGCCGAGCACTTCGACGCCCTCTTCCACTCCTGGCAGATCGGCAGGGCGAAACCCGATCCGGCCTTCTACACCCACATCGTCGAGACCCTGGGCGTCGAACCGCACCAGGCGGTCTTCGTCGACGACCTGCGCGCGAACGTGGTGGGCGCGCGCCGCGCCGGCCTGCAGGCCGTCCAGTTCGCCCTGTTCGACACCTTCGGTCACCTGCGGCTCAAGCTCCGCGGCCTGGGCGTCCCCGGGGTGTGAGTCAGGGCGCGAGGCGCTCCCTGATCCAGCGTCCGTCGTCCAGGCGGTAGCGGATGCGGTCGTGCAGCCGGGATCTGCGGCCCTGCCAGAACTCCCAGTAGTCGGGGACGAGCCGGTAGCCGCCCCAGTGCTCGGGGCGCGGCGGCTTCAGGCCGTACTTCGCCGAGGCGGCGGCCGCGTTGGCGAGCAGCACCGCGCGGGAGGAGATGACCTCGCTCTGCGGGGAGGCCCAGGCCCCGATCCGGGAATCCAGCGGCCGCATCGCGAAGTACTCCTCCGACTCCTGCGCGCTGGTCTTCTCGACCCGGCCCTCGACCCGGACCACCCGATCCAGGCCCGCCCAGTGGAACTGCAGCGCGGCGAATGGATCGGCCGCCAGTTCCCGGCCCTTGCGCGAGTTGTAGTTGGTGAACCACACCAGGCCCGCGGCGTCCACCGACTTCAGCAGCAGCACCCGGGTGGACGGACGCCCGTCCGCTCCGACCGTGGCCAGCGTCATCGCGTGCGGATCGGCCATGCCGGACTTCACGGCATCCGTCAGCCACCGCTGGAACTGCTCGAGCGGCGCGTCGGCCGCCTCGGTGAAGTCGGGATGGTCGTAGTCGGTGCGCAGGTTCCTCAGGTCCACCTTCGCAGCTTAAGGCTCAGCCCGCCGATGACGCGGCCGCTACGCACCGAGGCGCTCCGATCCCACCGCCCTGAGGCCCACCGGGAGTGCTGGGTCAGGGTTCGCCGCGGACGGCCAGGAGCGGCGGTCGATCGCCCCGGATGGACGCGACCATATCGGCCACCCGCCGGGTCGCGCGGACGTCGTGGGCACGGAAGACCACGGCGCCCAGCCACCCGGCGATCGCGGTGGCGGCCAGCGTCCCCTCCAGCCGGTCGTCGACCGGCAGGTCGAGGGTCTCGCCGACGAAGTCCTTGCGCGACAGCGACTGCAGCACGGGGAAGCCCAGCCCCACGAGTCGGTCGGTGGCCCGCAGCAGGCGCAGGGAGTGCCGGGTGGTCTTGCCGAAGTCGAGGGTGGGGTCGATCAGGATCCGCTCGGCCGGGATGCCGGCCGCCAGCGCGCGCCCGGCTCCCTCTCAGGCCGTCCAGGACCGCGGTGACCACTCCGTCGGGCTCGGGTGGGTAGGTCACCGCCACCGGATCGGTCCGTGGTGGCAGACCGCCGGTATGGGAGACGACGTAACCGGCCTGGAGGTCGGCGGCCACGCCGACCAGCCCCGGATCGGCGCCCGCCCAGGTGTCGTTGATCAGGTCGATGCGGGCATCCGCGCAGGCCAGCGCCACCTCGCTGCGCCAGGTGTCCAGGCTCAGCAGAATCCCCGGGTGACGCTCTCGCACCGCCAGCAGGAACGGCCGCACCCGCTCGATCTCCTCGTCGGCCTCCACCCAGGGGCCGAGCTGCCCGGCCCGGACCCCGCCGACGTCGATCAGGTCGGCGCCGTCGGCCACCAGGCGGTCCACCGCCGCCAACCCCTCGTCGAGCGCGGTGAACCGTGCGCGGGCGTAGAACGAGTCGGGGGTGCGGTTCACGATGCCCATCACCGCCGGACGGGCGGCGTCGAAGAGCTGCTCCCGCAATACCAGGGCGGTCGGCGACGGCATGTCCATGCCGCTACTCTGCCTCACCGGACGCGATCCGGCCGGCTCTTGAGCCGGGGCGCCGGCTGCTAGACCAGGTGACGGCCGAAGGTGAAGGCGCGGATCAGCTGCACGATGCCGAGCGCGATCAGCGCGATCGCGGTGAGCAGGAAGAGCAGCTGGATACCCCACCACGGGCTGGTGAACAGCGAGAGGCCGGCCACGATGCTGAGCACACCGAAGAAGATCGCCCACGCCCGTGACGGCGCGTCTCCGCTCTGCACCAGGGTGACCACGCCTTCGATCACCCACAGGATGCCGATGTAGATGCCCAGGAAGATCCCGAGCACCATCGCGGAGTCGGCGGGATTGGAGGCGACGATGATTCCGGCGCCGACCATCAGGACGCCGAGCACGACATTGAGGATGCGCGTGCTGGTCTTCGTCCCCTTGGCGAAGAGGGCGACGGCCAGGTACACCACGCCGGCGATCACCCAGTAGACCCCCAGCAGCCAGGCCAGGGCAGCCGCCGTGCGGCTCGGCGAGAACGCCATCAGCAGGCCGATCACCAGGGTGGCCAGACCGCCGATCCCGAATGCGACGCGGACGGCGGTCACCGCCGATTTGGTGAGCTGCCGGCTGTCCAGGGCGAAGCCGGTGAACACCTGCTCCGACTGCTCGGCGGGCGATTGCTCGGTCATCTCGAACCTTCCATACTGCTGGGCGACGGGATCACGATACTGCGGCGACCGCGACCCGTCGCGACGTAGCCGGGTGGTGGCGCTACTCGATCACCAGCAGCAGGTCGCCGCCCTCGACGGCCTGGGCATGACCGATCGCCAACCGGCTGACCGTGCCGGCGACCGGGCTGGTGATCGCGGCCTCCATCTTCATCGCCTCGATGGTGGCGACCTGCTGGCCGGCCTTCACCGATTCGCCCGGCTCCACGATCAGCGTCACCACGCCGGCGAAGGGCGCGGGGATCTGGCCGGGGACGGACGGATTCGCCCGCTCCGCGGTCGCCACCGTGGTGGCGACCGATTCGTCCCGCACCCAGACCGCGCGCAGCTGTCCGTTCACCGCGCAGATCACCTGGCGCATGCCCCGGTCGTCCGGTTCGCCGATGGCGGTGATCGACAACAACAGCTTCTTGCCGCGCTCGATCTCGACCTCGACCTCCTGGCCGAGCTTCGGGCCGTGCAGGAAGACCGTCGTGGGCAGCACCGACAGCTCGGAGTAGTCGGCGACCGCCTCGTCGTAGTCGCGCGTCGGGCCGGGGAAGAGCAGCCGGTTCAGCGTCGGCCGCGGACGGTCGGCCAGCGCCGCCTCGTCCTCGGCCGCGAGCTCGCTGCGCACCGGCTTGATCGTCCGGCCGGCGAGCGCCTTGGTGCGGAACGGCTCGGGCCAGCCGCCGGGCGGATCGCCCAGCTCGCCGGAAAGGAAGCCGATCACCGAGTCGGGGATGTCGTAGCCGGCCGGGTTGGCCTCGAAGTCGGCCGGATCGGCATTGCGGCCGACCAGCGCCAGGGCGAGATCGCCCACCACCTTCGACGACGGCGTGACCTTGACGATGTTGCCCAGGATCCGGTTCGCCGCGGCGTACATGTCCTCGATGGCCTCGAAGCGGTCTCCCAGGCCCAGCGCGATCGCCTGCTGCCGCAGGTTCGACAGCTGCCCGCCCGGGATCTCGTGGTGGTAGACGCGTCCGGTCGGCCCGGGCAGGCCCGACTCGAAGGGCGCGTACAGGTTGCGGACCGCCTCGAAGTACGGCTCCAGGGACTCCACCGCCTCCAGCGAGAGGCCAGTATCGCGATCGGTGTTCTCCAGAGCGGCCACCAGGGCGGACATCGAGACCTGGGAGGTGGTGCCCGCCATGGACGCCGCCGCAACGTCCACCGCGTCCACCCCGGCCTCGACCGCCGCCAACAGGGTGCCCAGCTGGCCGCCCGCGGTGTCGTGGGTGTGCAGGTGGACGGGCAGGTCGAAGTTCTCCCGCAGCGCCCGGACCAGCTTGGCTGCGGCGGGGGCCCGCAGCAGGCCGGCCATGTCCTTGATCGCCAGGATGTGCGCGCCTGCCTCGACCAACTCCTCGGCTCGCCGCAGGTAGTAGTCGAGGGTGTAGAGGGTCTCGTGAGGGCTGGTCATGTTGCCCGTGTAGCAGACGGCAGCCTCGGCGACCGCGTGGTCGGTCTCCAGCACCGCCTCGATCGCCGGACGGATCTGGTCGATGTTGTTGAGCGCGTCGAAGATCCGGAAGATGTCCAGCCCCGAGCGTGCGGCCTCATGGACGAACGCGTTGGTGACCTTCAGCGGATACGGGGTGTAGCCGACCGTGTTGCGCCCCCGCAGCAGCATCTGCAGCGGGATGTTCGGCATGGCGGCGTGCAGCGCGTCCAGCCTCGCCCAGGGATCCTCCTTGAGGAACCGCAGCGCCACGTCGTAGGTCGCCCCGCCCCAGGCCTCGGAGGAGAACAGGTTCGGCAGCAGCCGCGAGATCACCGGTGCCACCACCACCAGATCCCGGGTGCGCACCCGGGTGGCCAGCAGCGACTGGTGCGCATCCCGGAAGGTCGTGTCGGTCACGGCCACCGCCGTGCGGGCGCGCAGCTCGGCGGCGAACCCGGCCGGGCCCAGTTCCAGCAGCCGCTGCCGCGAGCCCGCCGGAGCCTCGCCCTTGGGGACGGACGGCAGCTTCGCCTGCGGATCCAGCACCGCGCGGGGACCGCCGTGCGGCTTGTTCACCGCGACCGAGGCCAGGTAGCTCAGCAGCTTGGTGCCGCGGTCGGCCGCGATCCGGTGGTGCAGCAGATGCGGGCGCTCGTCGATGAAGGAGGTCGTGGTGCGGCCGGCCAGGAAGTCGGGATCGGAGATCACCGCCTCCAGGAACGGGATGTTGGTCGACACTCCGCGCACCCGGAACTCGGTGAGCGCGCGATAGGCCCGCCGGGCCGCCGAGCGCAGATCGCGACCGCGGCAGGTGAGCTTCACCAGCATGGAGTCGAAGTGCGCCCCGACCGACGCTCCGGCGTAGACCACGCCGCCGTCCAGCCGGACGCCGGATCCGCCCGGGGTGCGGTACACCGCGATCGTGCCGGTGTCGGGCCGGAAGCCGTTGGCCGGATCCTCCGTCGTGACGCGGCACTGCAGGGCGGCGCCCCGGACGTGGATGTCGTCCTGGCTCAGGCCCATCTCCGCCAGCGTCTCCCCGGCGGCGATGTGGATCTGGGAGGAGACCAGGTCGACGTCGGTGACCTCCTCGGTCACGGTGTGCTCGACCTGGATGCGGGGGTTCATCTCGATGAAGACGTAGCGGCCGTCCTCGCCCACCAGGAACTCCACCGTGCCGGCGTTCACGTAGCCGATGTGGCGGGCGAACTTCACCGCGTCGGCGCACATCCGGTCGCGCAGCTCCGGGTCGAGGTTGGGGGCCGGCGCGATCTCGACGACCTTCTGGTGGCGCCGCTGCACAGAGCAGTCGCGCTCGTACAGGTGCAGCACCTCGCCGGTCGCGTCGGCCAGGATCTGTACCTCGATGTGCCGGGGACGGACGACCGCCTCCTCCAGGTACATCCGGCTGTCGCCGAAGGCCGACTCGGCCTCGCGCATCGCCTCGGCCAGCGCGGCCGGGAGCCGCTCCGCGTCGGCCACCAGCCGCATCCCGCGGCCGCCACCGCCGGAGACCGCCTTGACGAAGACCGGGAAGCCGATCTCGCCGGCCGCGGCGAGCAGCGCGTCGGGATCGGAACTCGGCTCGGAGCCCCGCAGCGTGGGCAGGCCCGCCTCGCGGGCGGCGGCGATGGCCCGGGCCTTGTTCCCGGTCAGCTCCAGCACCTCGTGGCGCGGGCCGATGAAGGCGATTCCGGCGGCCTCGCAGGCCTGCGCCAGATCGGGATTCTCCGACAGGAAGCCGTAGCCGGGGTAGATCGCGTCCGCGCCGGCGTGCTGGGCGGCCTCGACGATTCCCTGGATGTCGAGGAAGGCTCGTACCGGATGCCCCTGCTCACCGATCTGGTAGGACTCGTCGGCCTTCAACCGGTACTCGGCGTGCCGATCCTCGTACGGGAATACCGCCACGGTCGTGACCCCGAGTTCGGTCGCGGCGCGGAATGCGCGCACGGCGATCTCGCCTCGGTTGGCAACCAGGATCTTGGAGAACATCGAACCTCCTCGTCTGCGTGGGGTCAATCTACAAGCTGCCACCCGCCACCGCCGCCCGGCCGTGGACACGGTGGCCGCTTGCCCGGCGGGCGCGCGGGCTGGATAGTCTGACGGGCATGTCGGTGCAGGTAGCGAGCGGGGTGATCGACGCCTACCGGGCGCATCCTGCCCACTCCGGCTACGACGAGCTGGCCGGCCCCCACGGCGTGCGCCCGCACCAGTCCGCGCTCGGCGAGACGATCGAATCGCTGGGGCTGAGCGGCCTGCTCGCCGCCCGTGCGGAGGCCCGCGGCTTCGTGGTGGACGAGGGCGTCGTCTACGGCTCTCCCGTCCAGCGCACCAGCCGGCTGTGGAACATCGACCCGCTGCCCGTCGTCCTGGATCCGGCGGAATGGGCGCAGCTGGAGGCCGCTCTCGACCAGCGCTCCCGGCTGCTGGACCTGGTGCTGACCGACCTCTATACCGACCGCACCCTGCTGCGTCGCCGGGTCATTCCGGCCGCCGTCGTCCTGGGCCACCCCGGCTTCGTCCGCCAGGCCGATCGGATCGGACCCGCGCATGGCCGGCACCTGCTGCTCACCGCCAGCGATCTCGGACGCGATGACTCCGGCGCCTGGCGGGTGATCTCCGACCGTCCGCAGGCGCCCTACGGCGCTGGCTACGCGATGGTGACCCGCCGGATCGTCAGCCGGGTGATGGCCGGGCTGCACCGGACGAGCGATCTGGCCCGGCTGCGCGGTTTCTTCCACGCCATGACCACCGCGCTGCTGGATGCCGCGCCCCACCACGCCGAGCAGCCCCGCGTCGTGGTGCTCTCACCCGGATCCGCCAGCGAGACCGCCTTCGACACCAGCTTCGCCTCGACCATGCTCGGCTTCCCGGTGGCCGAGGCCGACGATCTGCTGACCAGCCACGGACGGGTGTGGCTGCGCGCCGGGCAGCGGCTGGAGCCGGTGGACGTGGTGCTGCGCCGGGTCGAGGCGACGATGAGCGACCCGCTGGAACTGCGTGGCGACTCGCAGCTCGGCATTCCCGGGCTGATCGAGGCGGCCCGCAACGGGCAGGTCACGATCGCCAATCCGATCGGAGCGGGGGTGCTCGACAACCCGGCGCTGCTGGGCTACCTGGAGCCGGTGGCGCAGGCACTGCTCGGCGAGGCGCCGCTGCTGACCTCGCCCGCCACCTGGTGGTGCGGTTCGCCGTCCGCGCTCTCCCACGTGATCGCCCACCTCGACCAACTGGTGATCAAGCCACTCTCTCGCGGCACCGCGCCGGTGGTCTACGGGTGGGAGCTCTCCGACCGGGCCCGCGAGGGCCTGATCGCACGGCTGCGCGCCGAGCCGTGGCTGTGGTGCGGACAGGAGCCGCTGGAGCTCTCCACGGCCCCGGTGGTCACCGCCGAGGGGCTCGAACCGCGCCGCTTCGTGCTGCGCGCCTTCGGCGTCGCGGCCGGCGCCGGCTACACCTTCCTGCCCGGCGGGCTCGGCCGGGTCGCCGGCACGACCGGCGAACGGACGGTCACCAGCCGGCTGGCCAAGGATGTCTGGATCCCCTCCCAGGGCACCCGGCTCGCACCGCTCGCCCCCGCCCGTCCGCGGCCGGTGGTGATCTCGCCCCCGGCGCGGGTGGCGCCACGCGTGGCCGGCCGGCTGTTCGGGATCGGCGGACATGCCGAACGGGCGGAGTCGACCGCCCGCCTGGTGAAGATCGCCGACGACCTGGCCGAGGACTACTCCAGCCGCAGCGATTCCCCCGGGGCGCTCGCGATGGCCTCGCTCATCCAGGCCGTCGTCGCCACGACCGGTGTCGAGCCGCAGGAATGGGAACCCCGTGTCGACTACCTGCGCCGCGCCGTCCTGGATGCCGGCTCGCCGGGCAGCGTCGGTGCCCGGGCCGAGCAACTGGTGGCGGGTGCGCAGCACGTCCGCGACCTGCTCAGCGTCGACACCTGGAGCGTGTTCGGCCGCCTGGAGCGCACCCTCGCCGACGACCTGGCCCCGGACGATCAGCTCCAGCCCCTGCTGGACGACGTGCTGGAATCGCTGCTGGCCTTCGCCGGAATCCTCTCCCAGAGCATGGTGCGCGATTCCTCCTGGGCCTTCCTGGACGCCGGCGGCCGGCTGGAACGCGCCACCCGTACCGCGGTGCTGCTGCGGCAGACCCTCAGCGATCCTGCGGCCGGCGACCTGGTCGCCGAGTCGGTCCTGCGCGCGTGCGAATCCATCATCACCCATCGCCGCCGCTCCGCCGCCGGCACCGGACCGTCCGAGCCCCGCGAGTCGGCCCTCGTCCTGCTGGTTCGCGACGACACCAATCCCCGTTCGATCGCCCACCAACTGCTGTCCCTGGCAGCCGACCTCCGCCTCATCGGGGACGAGACGCTCGCCGGCCAGGCCGACAGCCTGCGGGAGCGGCTCGACAGCCTGCCCCTGGACGAACCGGGCGACTGGCTGGATCGACTGACCGACGAGCTCGCCGGCCTGGGTGCGCGGCTGGCTGCGCGGCACTTTGTCCCGCAGGCCACCCGGCACCTGGCGGAATCCTTCGGCTGGGGCGGTCGATCCTGATGTCCCGGCGCAGGCACCTGGTCGAACACCTCACCCGCTATCGCTACGACGCGCCGGTGGAGGCGGTCTACAACCGCGGCTTCCTGCGCCCTCGGGAGACCGGGACGCAGCGCGTCCTGACCAGCGAGCTGCTGGTGCGGCCCGAGCCGGATCAGCTCACCGAGCACCTCGACTACTTCGGGAACCGCTCGACCTACCTGGAGACCCGGTCGCCGCACACGGAGTTCGAGGTGCTGTGCCGCAGCACCGTCGAGGTCGACCAGCCGCTGCCCGACCTGAACCGGCTCAATCGGCACACCGTGGGCCAGGCCGCCCGGGAGCTGGCCGAGGTCGGCGACCCCGCGCTGCTCGCCGACTTCGGCCTGCCGTCACCGTTGGTCGCGATCGGTGACGCCGTGCGGGCCTACGCGTCCGCCGTCCTGGCGCCGGATCGGCCGCTGGGCGACGCCCTGGCGGCCCTTTCGACCGGGATCCACCACGACTTCGAGTACCGGACGGGGGCCACGTCGGTGGCGACCACGCTGGAGGAACTCCTCACGCTGCGCAGCGGTGTCTGCCAGGACTTCGCTCACCTCGCGGCGGGCTGCCTGCGCAGCGTCGGGCTGCCGGCGCGCTACGTCAGTGGCTATCTGGAGACCGATCCCCCACCGGGGGGAGAGAAACTGCGGGGAGCCGACGCCTCCCATGCCTGGGTGTCGGTGCTGACCCCGGCCCTCGGCTGGATCGACATCGATCCGACGAATGCCCAGTTCACCGACTCTCGGTACATCGTGACCGCCTGGGGACGCGACTTCACCGACGTCTCCCCGTTACGCGGCGTGGTCTACACCGAAGCCGACCAGTCGGAACTGACCGTCGAGGTGGACGTCACTCCGCTGGACAATCCCTGACCTCGCACCTCGCTGAGGCCGACCGATCCCCGACCGCCGGTGTCGGTGCGGTCGCACCGCCTCAGCGCGCGGATTCCACCAACAGGTCTGCGTACTCCCGGTGGCGCTTCGCCCACGCGATCACATAGGGGCAGGTGGGCAGGATCGTCCACTGACCGTCGGCGCGCACCTGGTCGAAGGCGAACTGCGCCAGCCGCCCGGCCAGGCCGGTGCCGCGCGCGGAGTCGGCGACGTAGGTGTGGTTGAAGTTGGCGACATCGCCCTGCAGCGCGTAGGTCATCTCGCCGGTCAGTTCACCGTCCACCCACGCCTCGAACCGCCGCTGGTCGCGGTTGTGCCTCAGCTCCTCGGCCATCACTCCTCCGGCTCCAGCGCCTGATCGAGCTTCAGCTTGCGCGGCGGTGCTTGGTCGACATCGCGCCGGCGGCTGACCAGCACGTCGCACTTGGCGTGCTCCACCACCTGATCGGTGACCGAGCCGAGCAGCAACCCGGTGAACCCACCGAGACCGCGGGTGCCGACGACCAGGGCTCGCGCTCCTTCGGAGGCACGCACCAGTTCACGACCGGCGGCGCCGTGCGGCACCTGCAGTTCGACCTCGACCTCGGGGAACTCGGCGAGCCGATCGGCGATCTGCGCCTCGAGCTGCTCGCGAACGGCGGCTGCGAAATCCTCCACCGGCGGGACGTAGCCCGGCGACCAGGTCGCCGGGCGGGGCGCGGTGCTGATCGTCCAGGCCCGGATCACCGTGGCCTTGACGCCCAGCCGGTCGGCGAGCCACAGGCCCTTGCGGAGGGCTTCGTCGGCGAACACCGAGCCGTCGTAGCCGATGACGATGGGAGCCGATTCATCCATGACCCGACCTTACCGAGGCTGACGGAGCAACGCAGTAGCTGGAGCGCACTGAAAACCGGGCGACCCCGGCCTGGCTGCCGCCTCGTGGGCGCGGCCGGCCGGAATCGCCCGGTTACTGCAGGTCACGGCGGTTCGACCCGCCGTCACGGTCCGACGGGGCCCGCCTCTCGTCCACACAAACCCGGTGATATCCCCCCGGTGACTGGATTATCCACTCAGCCATCCCGGATCACCCGGTTTCTGCGGATCAGGGCCCAGCTGGCCTGCCGCCAACCAACCCGCTGTCCGCCGCCAACCAACCCGCTGCCTGCTGCAGCCAGCCCGCTACCTGTCGCCAGCCGGCCGCTGCCGCCGTCCTACCGGACTCGACTCTCTTCCACCGAAACCGGGCAATTCCGCTCCGACGGCTGGATTATCCACTCAGCCACTCGAAATCACCCGGTTTGCGCGAGAGAGGGTCAGGCGGACTTGATCGCGGAGACCTCGAGCTCGAGGGTGACCTTGTCGCTGACCAGCACGCCGCCCGCTTCGAGCGCCGCGTTCCAGGTGAGGCCCCAGTCCTTGCGGTTCACCACGACCGAGCCCTCGAAGCCGACGCGCTCGTTGCCGAAGGGATCGACGGCGACGCCACCGAACTCGAACGGCACGGTGACGGAGTTGGTGACACCGCGGATCGTCAGGTCACCGGTCACCTCGACGGTCGCGTCGTCGGTGATCTGGAAGCCCTTGCCGACGAAGGTGATCGTCGGGTTGTTGTCGGCGTCGAAGAAGTCGGCCGAGCGCAGGTGGGCGTCGCGGTTGGCGTCGCGGGTGTCGATGCTGGCGGTCTGGATGGTGACCTCGAGCGAGGAGGCCGACGGGTTCGCACCATCGATGGTGGCGGAGCCGGTGACCTCGTCGAACGACCCACGGACCTTGGCGATCATCGCGTGCCGGGCAACGAAGCCGACCCGCGAGTGGCTCGCGTCAAGGGTGTAGGTGCCGGACAGGCCGCGGACGCCCTGGGTTTCGACGGTGGTGCTCATGAATGTTCCTCTCGTGGCAAAGCTCAACACTAATAATGTACTTCTAAATGATTTACACGTCAACTACTTTGGTCTTCCCCCGCGAGACTACGCCGGACATCCCCCCGCCCGGCGCGTGTATCCTGCCCGCAGTAACCCTTCGCAGGGCCGCGGACCGGTTTGCCACTAGGGCAGGAGGAAACCAGATGACCCACGCTGTGTTCAGCCGTGACGACCTGACGCTCGAGTTGCCGAAGGTACCGGCCAGCCTGGGGAACAACGGTTACGACATCTCCAAGCTCCTGTCGTCCACCGGCGACACCACGATCGACGTGGGGTTCGCGAACACCGCCTCCTGCCGTTCGGCGATCACCTTCATCGACGGCGACGCCGGCATCCTGCGCTACCGCGGCTATCCGATCGAGCAACTGGCCGAACAGTCGAGCTTCCTGGAGGTCTCCTACCTGGTGCTCCACGGCGAGCTCCCCAACACCGCGCAGCTGGCCGAATTCAGCGGCAACATCGCGAAATACCACCTCATCGACGAGCGCCTGCGCGAGATGTTCCGCACCATGCCGCGCAAGTCGCACCCGATGCCGGTGCTGGCCGCGGCCATCAACGCTCTCTCCACCTTCGCGGTCTCGCGCCATGGCGATGACGCGTACGATCTCGACCGGGCCACCTACACGCTGATGGGGTCAGTGCCCACGCTGGCCGCCTACGGCTACAAGAACTCCGTCGGGCAGCCCTTCCTCTACCCCGACGACTCGCTGACCTACATCGAGAACTTCCTGCGGATGTCCTTCGGCCTGCCCTCCGGGCCGTACCCCTTCGACGAGAGCATCACCCGCGCGCTCGATGTGCTGCTGATCCTGCACGCCGATCATGAGCAGAACTGCTCCACCTCGACCGTGCGGATGGTCGGCTCCTCGGGCGCCAACATCTACGTCTCGGTAGCGGCGGGGGTCAACGCCCTGTCGGGGCCGCTCCACGGCGGCGCCAACCAGGCCGTCCTGGAGATGCTGCAGGGGATCCGCACCGAGGGCGGGGACGTCCGGGCCTACGTCAACAAGGTGAAGGACAAGAAGGACACCACCAAGCTGATGGGCTTCGGCCACCGGATCTACAAGAACTACGATCCGCGGGCGGCCATCGTCAAGAAGCACGCCGACGCCATTCTGAAGACCCTCACCGGCTCGGACGAGTTGCTCGACATCGCCGTCCAACTGGAGGAGGCCGCGCTCGCGGACCCGTACTTCCAGGAGCGAAAGCTCTACCCGAATGTCGACTTCTACACCGGCCTGATCTACCAGGCGATGGGCTTCCCGCAGAACATGTTCACGGTGCTCTTCGCCCTCGGCCGGCTCCCCGGCTGGATCTCCCACTGGCGCGAGCAGTTCGACGATCCGTCGACCAAGATCAACCGGCCCAGGCAGGTCTACACCGGCGAGGTCGAGCGCGACTACGTCCCGATGGAGAGCCGCTGAACTCAGCCGGGCGCGGCCGTCCGGTGTATCAAAGCCCGCTGAGCTGGGCTCTTTCCGGTACCACCCCATAGGAGGCACCATGAAGATCACCCGGTTGGCCGCTCTCGCCTCAGGCCTGGCTCTGACCGGCACGCTGCTGGCACCCGCCACCGCGACCGCAGCCCCGGCGACTCCGGAGTTCGCACCCACGGCCGCCAAGCCGGTCAAGGTGAAGGTCGACGTGGACGGCGACGGCCGCAAGGACACCGTGAAGGTGACCCGGCTCTCGACGAACCGCTACAAGGTGGCCGTCACGACCGCGAAGGGCCGCAAGAAGTCGATCAAGATCACCTCGACCATCCAGACCGACTGGGGCATGGATCCCTACTGGGGTGCCGCGAAGCTCGACAAGGTGAAGGGTCACGAGCTGCTGCTGGCCACCGGCGCCGGCGATGGCTACACCACCACCGTGCTGACCTGGCGTAAGGGCAAGCTGGTCAAGCAGGCCGCGCCCAAGGCCCGCTCGGCGAAGTACGCCTGGTACTCACTGGGCACCGACTGGGGACGTCACGGCTACCGCTTCTACAGCAAGAACGGGAAGCGCTATCTCGAGCAGTTCAGCCTGTTCAAGCAGGGCACACCGCGCTGGGAAGGCACGCTGGTGACCTCGAAGTGGACGGCCAAGGGCTGGAAGAAGATCAAGACCAAGCAGGTCTCGCTGACCACGACCAAGGCAAAGAAGTACACCACCGGCGGCTTCATCGGAGTGAAGATCGTCGCTCGCCCGTGAGCCGAGGCCCACGTCCGATCCGCTCGCTATGATCGGAGGGAGTCGCATCGCTCCCCCCGATGGCGACGCTCCACGAGGAGGTGGTGATGTTCGGGCAACCCCGCTTCGCCGACATCAATTCCCGCATCAATGACGCATTCGCGCAGGCCGGAACCCTCATCGTCGCTCACCGCGGCACGGGCCACGGCAGCATCGCCGACAACACCGCGCTCGCGGTGAAGGCCGCGTTGCTCAGCGGCGCGGATATGGTCGAGATCGACGTGGCCGCTTCCCGCGACGGCGAATTCTTCTGCTTCCACGACGGCTACGAACCCGAAGTGCTCGGCATCGACACCAACCTGCAGACCCTCACCGCCGCCGAGATCGACCGGGTCTCCCATATCTGGGTGGACAGGCCGGGACGCCGCGCGCAGGTCGAACGCCTGCTGCCGCTGCTGGAGTCGTTCCGCGGACGGACGCTGTTCAACATCGATCGCTCCTGGTGGCGCTGGCCACAGTTGCTGCGGGCACTACGCGCGCTCGGCATGACCGACCAGCTCATCCTGAAGTGCCCGGCCTGGGAGGAGGCCGCCCTCTCCCGGCTGCGCGAGTTCTCGGTGAAATTCCCGTTCATCCCGATCTGTGCCTCGCCCGACGATGTCTACCGAACGGTGGGCGACCCCGAACTCAACACCGTGGGCGTCGAGTTGATCACCACCACCTCGCATCACCCGTGGTTCTCCCCCGAGGTGATCGAGGAATTCCACGGCCTGGGCGTCTTCTGCTTCATCAACACCGAGACCCTCACCACCGGGGTTCCGCTCTTCGGCGGTTACGACGACGAGTTGGCGATCGTCGAGGGCCCGGCCGCCGCCTTCGGCCCGCTGTTCGACCTGGGAGTGGACGCCATCCAGACCGACTGGCCCTGGCTGGTGCGCGACTATCGCGCCACCCGGCGACGCCAGGACGGACCGGAGGCGGCCACCGACATCGCGGCGGCCCTGTCTCCGGCGTCCTGACGTTGCCCGGCATGGCGTGGCGCCCGGCACGTCCCGGCCGGGCCGGCGCTCATTCCAGCACCTTCTTCCACGCTCCCTCGTAGGCGAGCGGGACGAAGCCCAGCGCCTCGTTCACATCGAGCATCGGCCGGTTCTCCTCGGCGTTGTAGGTCATCACCCGAGGTGAAAGCGGTGCGACCGAACGCCAGGCCAGCAGGTTGTCGCACTTCACCAGGGCTCCGAGGCGGTTCCCGCGGTGGTGCTTCAGCACCAGCGTGTCCTCCTGGTGACTGGTGGCGGCGGCATCCCCGCGGATGGACAGCTCGCTGAAGGCCGCCAGTTCGCCGGTCTCGATGTGCTGCGCGGCCGCCACCCGCACCGTCTGACCGCCTTCCAGATAGCGGCTGTCGTGCAGCGCGACGCGCGCGGCGTCCCACACCTCCTCGTCGAACTCCAGGCCGGCGGCCGGGGCATCGGTCGCCATTCGCGACTTCATCCAGGCGTAGCCGTCCACGTACTCCGAAGGCGTGGGCAGGAACCAGCTCACCAGCCGGTACCCACGCGCCGCGGCGCGCGCCTCGGCGAACAGTTGCTCGATGGCGTCGAACGGCTCCCGCAGATCGAGCACCGAACACCGCTCGATCTGTTCCAGGACGTAGCCGTGCTTGCGATAGAACCGCACGCCGGCGTCCTGGGCCGGCACCGAACCGAATCCGGTCGGCGCAGCGAGCCGCTCCCCGGGTGCCTCATTGTGCTGCGCCCAGGATTGCAGGACCGTTCGCCCGTGCCGGCGCGCGGTCCGTTCCACCTCGGCGTAGGCCTGACTGCCCAGGCCACGGCCGTGCGCCTCACGGAGCAGCTCGACCAGCCAGTAGCCGACTCGCGAGCCCTCCTCGTTCGGCAGGTCGAGCCCGGCCCGTCCCACCGGCCGGCCGTCGTCGAGCAGCAGCCAGCAGTACCTCTGCTCGTAGGCATTGGGCTGGTAGTGCGGCAGCAGCTCGCCGGCGGTCACGGCGTGGTCGTCGTGGCCACAGAGTTCGCGATAGACCTGGTTGCGCACCGTCACCATGGCGACGAAGTCGGCGGCGTCGGACGCCTCCAGCGACGCTGGGATGACGAGGGGCCTCAGTTCGAGGCCGGCAGCGGTGGTGGTCATGGTGATCCTCCTAGGTGTGGGGTGCGGCATGCCACACCTCAGCGCAGTTGCAGGCGCAGCAACGCTTCGCGCTGCGCCGGGGTCGATACGTCCTGGTAATCCGCCACGCGAGCCAGGAAGGCGCGTACCCGCGCCCACCAGGAGACCTCGGTCGAGGTCTGCTTCGTGACGACGACGGTCTTCACCGTCGGTCGGACGGTCGTCTCCTGAGGCGGAGACAGGGTGGTACTCATGGTTATTCTCGTTTTCCGCTTGATCTGGGTGTGATGGGGAGGCGTCGTGGTTCCGACGCCTCCGGCGCGCGTACCGCGCCGTCGTTCATCGATGGCAGGTGGCTCCAGCAGCTCGATCGCCTCTGGACCCCGCAACATTGCGAGCAAGGACATGGAAGTTCCTTCGTCTGGTTGATTGGTAGCGAACGCGAGGAGCGTTGTGAGGTCACGCGCGCGTGCCGAAACACACGTCAAACGTGGATTCTCAGATGCGATTGGAGGCGGCCCGTCAGCGGGCAGACTTCTCCCCTGCGCAGATCAGCAGGTGCCGACCGCGCCGACGCCGAGGACACGGATCCCCTGGCGCAGCACAGCCGCTAAGGCGAACTTCTGATTGATCATCATCGGGGACCTCCTTTCATCCTCGTCATGGCTAGGGAAGAAGCTACGCCCCTGACCCCCTCGCCGTCAAGGAGCGGGCCCGGGGGCGCCCCTCCATAACCTGCTGGCACAGCATCACGGTCTCCGGCATCAGGTCGACTCCGAGCAGGCGGGCCTGCTGCGTGAGGCGCAGGACGTGCCTCTCCACGCCGGGCCGGTTGCCGGCGGCATGCTCGGTGCGGATCCGGGCGCAGACCAGCAGCTCGTCGTCGGGAGCGACCGCCAGCGCCCGGTCGGTGGCCCAGCGCGCCGCGTCCAGTTCGCCACGTCGCAGGGAACGATCGACGAGAACGAGAGCGGCGTCCCTCAGGGTCGCCGCGACGTCGCTGCGGAGCTCCTCGGCCCAGTACCACTGGCCCGGGACGGCATCGGCGAGAAGGCCGCCCCGCACCAGGTCGAGCGCGGCCACCAGGCCCTCGGAGCCGATCCGGTTCACTCCCGGGCCGGTGAGCAGCCGCAGCTGCTGGACGTCGGAGGTCACCTGCGGGTGCAACCGGATCCGTCCCGAATAGGCGTCCGGCAGGTAGGGCTCGCCCTGCGCATCGGCGCCCAGCCAGCTGCGGAGCCGGCTCAGGTTGGATCGCCGGGTGCTCTCGGCCATGCCGAGGCCGGCAGCCATCTGGGTGGCGGTCTGACCGGGATGCTCCAGCAACCAGGTGGCCATCTCGATCAGCTGGGCGCGGGAGCGAGCCGGCTCGGGGCCTGCCGCGCCCGACAAGTCGACCGGCCCGATCAGCATCACGGTCGGATCAACGCGCACGGCGCGGCGCAGGCTGACGATGTCCACGGCATCCTCACTGATTTGTTCCGGATCGGGCAGGCGGTCGTGCGACCACCACGGGGCCGGCTCGGTCGCGGTGGAATCGGCGATTCGGCACAGCGAGGCCACGGCGTCGCGGGTCGACTCGGGAATCGCATGAGCGACGAGATCGGGGGCGCCTGACAGCCGTCCGGACGGGCGCAGCGGATCGCCGAAGAGCTCCCACTGCGCCTCCGTCTCGGCTGCGGCGAGCAGGACTGCGGCGATCCCCAACGACGGCGCGGTCAGCAGCGCGTCGAGCTCGTCCCGCTGTTCGTCGGTGACCGGGTCGTGGAAGACGAAGACCTGAGGTGCCACTGCCTCGGCCCGTTCGGGATCCACGCGGAACCGGCGGAGATCCAGCCCGGCCAACTCCCGGGCACGTTCGGCGCGGCAGGCCCGCAGCCGGGTCAAGGCCGTCTCCGTGTCGGGCATCCAGGTGACGGCTTCGCCACCCGCCGCCCGAGCCAGCGAACCCTCGCCGCCGACAGCGGTGAGCCGGAGTTCGGCGGCCCATGGGGCACAGGCCAGTTCCACCGCCATGGCGGCCAGGCTGGCCCGTTGCAGTTCGTGGGTGTCGGCGGTCACGCCCAGCACCCCGGAGCGTTCGAGATCGATCATCATCGTGGCGCCGTCCGGGTCGGTTCCCAGGCTCACCAGGGCGGGAAAGGCGCATGGATGATCGCTGCGCGGCCATCCCGCGGCTCGCAGGTAGGGAACCTGCCAGACGGCCTGGTCGCCGTCGAAGCCCTCCGGCGGCGCACCCGCCGGCCCCGCCCACTGCAGCAGGAGGCGGTCGTCGGCCAGGGTGACCTGCGCCAGCTCGGGCCGAAGTTGCGCGGTGCGGTGACAATGCTGGCCGACCAGCCGCAGCACAAGGTCGAGGATGCGGGCTCGATCGGGTTCCTGACGCCGCCCGACGGCCACCTGGATCCGGGCCAGATCGTCCGCCGGGTGCAGTACCCGTCGTCCGGGCGGACGGACGCGGCTCTGCAGCAGCCGGCGGGCCTGCCAGCCACCGGCTAGCCCGGCCGCTGCCATGGCACCCAGCCCACCGAGCAGCAGAACGTCCGGCGAGCCCTCATCGGCCGATGCGGAAGCGGCCTCCGGGGGAGGGCTCGCGGCGGGAGCGGGCGTCGGTTCGGTGGAGTCGGGCATGACGGCCGCGCTCGGTTCGACGGAGTCAGGCGCGGCAGTCGCGATGGGTTCAGTGGTGGCGGACGGAGCCGGCGGGGCCGGTTCCGGGTCATCCCAGCTCGGTTGCTCGGGCTGGGTCGATCCCCGATCGGCCGGTTGCGGCGACGTGGCCACGGTCGTCGAGGCGGTCGGCTCAAGCACCGGAATCGTGAGTTCCCAGCCGACCTCGATGTGGTCGGGATCGGCGATCAGGTCGGCATTGGCGGCGGCGATCCGCGGCCACCGTCCGGCTTTCCCCAGATGTTCCAGGGCCAGTCCGCTGAGGGTGTCCCCTCGCTCCACGGTGATGGTCGCGGGCTGCTCGTCGGCGGGGATCCTCAGGCTGGTGCCCGCGGTGAGTTGCGCCATCGGGTCGGAGAGCAGTTCCGGGTTGAGCCGGGCGAGTTCACGCCAGCGGCGTCCATCACCCAGCAGGCGCTCAGCGACACTCCAGAGGTCATCGCCGGTCGCGACAGCGTAACCAGGTGCGGAATTCTCCGGTTCCGTCGACGGTGTGGGCGAATGGTCGGCGAGGGGGTGGGCGACTGCCTGCGACGGCGCGGCCCGTGGCTGCCGGGGCGTCTCCACCGGGTGCGAATCCGACGGTGCCGCGCTCTCCGTCGGCTGCTGGGGCGGCGGTCTTTCGGCGTCCGCCGTCGGTGCGACCGCGGTGGGCCAGCCGGCCACTCCGACGACCGCCAGCACCAGCGCGGCAGACAAGGCCTGCAGCCCGCCCAGCAGCGGCAGATCCGGCTTGTACCGGTTGCCGCTGGCGTAGCGGACGATCTCGGCACCGATGGCGAGCACGAAGCCAAGCCAGGCAACCCATCCGGCCAGCGTGAGCACGGTCAACAGCAGGGAGCCGTCACCGACCCGCCACCACCCGTCCCCGCCGAGCCGTCCCCAGCCGAGCAGCAGAACCGGGGCACCCAGCACCACTGCCAGCAGCGCGACCATGGCTCCGACCGCCCTGACCCATCGCATCGCTATCTCCCTCGATAGGTGTCGACCACTGCCACCGCGCGGGCGGTGACCGTGATCGCACCGGGCCAGCCCGGCACGATCACGTCCGCCAGCGGGACATCGCAGGACACCACGACATCGATCTGAGCCGGCGTACCGGGCGGACCGGCCAGGGTACGAGCATCGACCTCGATCCCCCACTCACCGCAGCGCATCCCGTCGCCGGCGGCCTGAGCAAGAGCGAGTTCCCGCGAGTGCGCCACCGCCTCCGCCGGAGACCGGGCCAGTGAGCCCGCCCGCGCGGCAGCGGCCGCCATCTGTTCGACACCGGCCCGGGCCAGCCAGACTCTCGCCCCGCCCACGACCACCCCGAACAGCAGCATCAGCACCGGGACGATCAGCGCCAGTTCGGTGGCGGCGTGGCCGCGCTCGTCCGATCTCACGGCGCTGTCACCCGTTCCACGGGCAGCACCGCGTGCCCGCTCACCGTGGCCTGCCCGAAGTCGAAGAACATCGGGACCCGGCCGGTCACGGTCACCTTCACTCCCACTCCGGCCCGGTCGGTGCGCACCGTCACCTCGTTCAGCCCACCGCTGGAGGCGATCGCCAACGCCGCCTGCCTCGCCGCGTCCGCGGCGGCACCGGTAGCCCTCAGATCGGCGGCCGTGGCAGCGGCCTGCGCGGCCACCGAACGACCGTGCAGCCACACCCCGGTCTGAACCAGGCCGAGCACCATCGCCAACAGGGTGGGCAGCACCAGAGCCCACTGCGTCGATTCGGACAAACCTCGTTCGTCCTTCGCCCGCGGCAGGGCGACAAGAACTCTGGCCACGCGATGGGTGAGCATCGCACTCTCCTTCGACCGGACCCTGGCTGGAGAAACCTGGGGTGGGTTCGGAGTCCGGTAACTGCGGACTCTACGAGCCGATTCCCGCGGTGGAAAGAGGTGCCAGCAGATCTGTGGATAACTTCGCGTCTGTGCACCGGGCAACGCCTCCGTCGGAAGCGTCGTCCCGGGAGCTGTGATCGAGAACCCAGCGAGCTGGTCCTCGGCAGGCTCAATCCAGGTTCGGCCAGCTACCCGTCAGGTACGCCTCCACAGCCCGGTGGCGGAACGTGTACAGAGTGCCGCGTCCGATGATTCCTCGGACGGTGTCGAGACGCTGCGATGTCGGGCCGGCGTCGGTGGCCTTCACGTACCCGGCCTTCTTGGCGATTCGAGTGAGCGAGCGCTCGTGCGCGGGGAGTTCTGCCATCGCCTGCACGAACTCACTCTCGCGCTTGGGCAATCGGGCGAGGATCCGTTCGACATGCGCGATCGCTTCCGATCGCGCCGTCCGCCACCCATTCAGGACGTGCTCGCGCGTGATCGTGTCACCGGTGCCGGCGTACCACGCCCGTTCCCCAGCCAGCTGGAACAGGAACGGCTCGCCGCGACAGAGCTCGACGACTGCGGCAGCGGCATCCGGCTCCATCCGAATGCGACCCACACCGCCGTTGCCGTCGGGCACCTCCCAGCCACTGAGCACGAAGACCTGCAGAGCGGCCTCGATGTCGTCGTCGTCAAGGGCGGTGAGCGTGGTCGTCTTGAAGCGGCGCGCAAAAGTCGCGCCCTTGCGCGCTCCCGCCATGTCCTCGAAGTCGGGCAGGCCCGTGAGGTAGACCGCCAGGGGCAGCGAACGGTTCAGACGAGCGCCGCCGGGAACGGTGACGCTCTCTTCGTGGGTGAGGGCGTCACCAAGGGCGATCAGCAACTGGGAGAGCGCACTTTCGTCGGTGATGTTCTGCACCTCGTCGATGTGGATCAGTGCGACATTGCCACGCACGATCGCAGCGCGTCCCACTTCCACGAGCAGTCCGCTCAGGACCGTGTACGGCTCCGGCCCATCCTTCTTGTGCAGCGTGAGGGAGATGCCGCTCGCCGCAACGGCCTGCACCCTTGCGAGCGTCTCCGCGATCCGTTTCTCGCGTGAGGAGGGCAGGCCCGCTTCGTCGGCGAGCCTCAGGATCGCGCTCGCCACCAGCTTCAGCGGGTCCGCCCCCGATGGGATGCGCAGTTGAGGGGTCACCCAATCTCCGGTGGCCGCCGCCTCCTGCGCGATGCGTCGCACCAGAGAGGACTTTCCAAGACCGGGCTCACCGAGGACGGTTCGACCCCGCTCGGGCAGACCCGCGAGGCGGCGGGGTCGAATCACGTCCCGCCAGTCGCTGAGCTGCTCGGTACGACCAGCCCAGATATCGGGCACGGTGTCCGAGCCAGGACTGAACGGGTTGTCAAGTGCGCTACGCATGACGATAACTTTATCGCGATAGTAGTGCGTTGATAAACTTACCAGGGTTCCGCACGACCAACTCGGGCTCGTGCGCAACCGGTGAGTGGGTCATCCCGTGCCCATCGGGTGGGCTCTGCGAGCCCTCGCTCGTTCACGGCTGGGGCAGTTTCGCCTGCACATAGAGCGTGATCGCCGTGATCACGCCGACCGCGATGGTCACGGCGCCGGCGAGCAGGATCGCGTTCTCAGTCGACTGGCTCAGACCGGCCTCGTCGCGTCTTGGCGCGGGCGAGGCCAACGCGCCAATCAGACGATGGAGGAACTTACGCATGACACTCTCCTCGATCACCGGACACTGGCAGGAGACACCCGGGGTGGGTTCGACGTCCGATAACCGCGGACTCTACGAGCACGGCCCCAGCCGTGGGAAGAGATGCTGGAAAATCTGTGGATAACTTCCCATCTACAGACCGCGGTGGGCTTTGCTGGTGGAGGCGAACGTTTCGCCGGCCCAAGCGACCATCTTTGCTGTTGTCTGCGTACAGCCCGCTCAGCCACTGAGGAGTCTGAGGAGGGGTGGGACGAGGAAGAACAGGCCGAACAGCAGGGTGGGAACGACCATCAGGATTCCCATGCGTTCGGAGACTTCAGTCGCGTGCAGCTTCATTCCTGTCACGTGCGCGTCGCGGAGTTCCCGGACGCGGGCCCGCAAGGCGCTCGACAGCGCGGCACCGGCCTCGTCCAGGCGCATCACATTGGCGACATCGGTCAGCGCCGGCAGCTCCAGTTCGGCGCCCAGCCGCTGCAGTTCGCCGTAGGGAGCGCGCTGCTCCAGGCGGGCTCGCTCCAGCGCGTCCGCGATCGCGCGGAAGACCGCGACCTGCGACACCGATGCCGCCGCCCAGAGCGCCTGGGTTCCGGATCGGTTGGCCAGGCGTTCCAGGGTGACCAGATCGAAGAAGGTGAGCAGGGCCTCGGTCGCGTCCTGCGTCACCGCGACATCCTGCTTCCGCAGCCACAGGTCGGGCGCGAAGAAGCCGAGCACCCCACCGGCGACGGCGAGAACGGCGGGCAGCGGCGCCGCCGCTCCGAAGAGCCATACCAGCCACCCGCCGAACAAGGCGGGAAGCACCGCTCCGAGGAGGGCACCGATTGCCTTGTGAGCGAGGTGGCGGTCGACGCTGGAGCCCGTCATACGGAGCCGGCGGCGGTTTCCCTCACCGATCCGCAGACCGCTGTTCCGTCGCATCCAGCTGCCCAGACCACTGACACCCGGTTGCTCGGCGACCTCCTCGACCCGCCGGCCGTCGAGCAGGTCGAAGGCATCGCTCAGCCGAGGGTGTGGCGGCATCCGGACCAGCGCGAGCGATCCGATGCCCACGACGAGCAGGCATCCGACCAGGGCCGCGAACACGGTCATGGCGCCTGCCTCTGCAGGATTCGCTGCCGGGCCCGGGGAACCGCCATCCGCCGTAGCCACAGCAGGGAGCCGAGGTACGCCGCGATCAGCGCCGTGAGGATCACCTGGCCCGCGGGGGTGCGGTAGGGCTCGAAGAAGCCTCCGCTGAACAGCATCGCCGCACCCAGCACGACGAGCGTGATGCTGGTGACCTGCCGCACCACGATGCGCGGCTTGGCCCGTTCGGTCTCGATCTCACGCAGCGCACGGACCCGATCACCGATCGCGTCGGCGAGCGCGACGAGCGTGGCGTGGCCGCCGGTGCCACCGCGCTCGGCAGCGAGCGCCAGGGCTGCGATCACGGCATCGGCGTCGGCGCTGTCGAGCTCATCGGCCATCGCATACAGCGCCTGTTGCAGGGTCCACCGATCGTCGAGCCGCTGCACCAGGAGCCGCAGCGGGTCCGCCAGCGGCTCCGGCGCCTGCCGGACGGAGGCCCGGACCGCATCTGAGATGGATCGGCCGGTCGGCAGGATCGCCGCCAGCCCCCGTACCCACCGATCCAGCGCCGTCAGCAGTTCCAGCTGACGATCCGTGGGCTTGCCGAGCAGGTAGGGAACGGCGAGGCCGAGCGCCGGTCCCAGCGCGACGAGCAGCGTCCAGCCGCTCACGGCCGCGGCCACCGCGCCGGCCGCCAGCCACCCGGTGAACGCGATCACCCGTCGTGAGCCGAAGCGTCCGAGCAGGGTCGATCGCACCCCGCGCAGCACCGGTCGCCGCGGAGCCGACGATCGTGGCCGCCATCCCAGGGCGATCAGCCCGACGCCACCGACGACCAGCAGCCCGCAGCCGGCGGCCAGGAGCGCGCTCACGACGACCGCCAGCCGGCGGCGAATGGGGCGAGTTCCGCCATCAGGCCGGGATCCGGGGTGTAGCTGGGCCCTCCGGAGTCGGGCTCGGCGCGATAGACCAGATGCGTGACCGGCCGTCCGGCTTCGATGCCGCCAGTGAGCTGACGGACCTCGGACACCACCCGGGTACGGAGACCTCCGCGCCAGGTGTCGTCGATCAGGCGGACGTGCACAAGCAGGTGGAGGTGGTGGGCGATCTGCCGATACGCCTCCTCGATGCTCAGCACGCCGCCCTGCGCGACGCGGGACGCGAGCCGGTCGATCGTGGAGGCCGCCGAGTGGGAGTGGGTGGTGCTCATCGTGCCGCCGATGGCGGTCATCGCCTCGAACATCGCGCCCGCCTCGCCGCCGCGTACCTCGCCCACCACCAGCCGGGAGAGATTCTGCCGCAGCGCCTCGGGGATGAGGTCGGCCACGGTGTACTCACCCAGCCGGCGGCCGTCCTGGATCTCGCCCATTCCCACCCGTGACTGCAGCGCCAGGATGTTGCCGCGGCCGGGCTGCAGATGGGTGAGCAACTCGTAGTCGGTCTCCAGGGTGCCGAACCGCTCATTGGCGGGAATCGAAGCCAGCAGGGCCCGCAACAACGTGGTCTTCCCGGCGCCCTGGTCGCCGGAGATGACGATCGACTTCTTCGCCAGCACGGCCGCGTGCAGCAGGCGCGCCAACTCCTCGGTCAGCATGCCGCCGTCCGCCAGCTCAGCCAGTGTCACCTGCACGAGAGTGTGCTGCCGGATCGTGATCGACGGGCGGTAGCTCAGGCCGAACCCGATCGCGTGCAGCCGGAACCGATCGCCCAACGCCAGCGTCATCGTCGGGTGCGCGTCGTCGAAGGGACGCGAGGGGCTCACCGACTCACCGAGGAAGCGGATCGCCTCGACCAGTTCCTCGTCGCTGTCGGCGACCGGCGGATGCTGCTCGCGGCGGCCGTCGCCGTACTGGACGACCACCGACTCGCAACCGTGGATCTCGATGTTCTCGGCATCGGCGATCTCGAACAGCGGCTGGAGCCGACCGTAGCCGAAGATCGCGTTCTCCAGCGCCAGGGCGTAGGCCTGCTCGGTCTCCACCGGCCACAGCGCCCGGCCACCCGCGGCGAGCCGCTGGGCGTGCTCGGCGACCACCGTCCGCACCAACGAACGGCCGAGCAGGCGGCGATCGAGCGGCGAGAGCGGTGCGCTGTCGGTTTCCGCGAGTTCCGCGAGCCGCCGGGTGATCCGGTCGGACGCGGTGCGGCGCAGCCCGACCACCACCGCCCAGTCAACGCCGGGTGTGACCGCGGTCGCCAACGACGGCACGGCCATGACCTGCTCCGCAGTGAAGAGCGAACTCGGTGCGTCGACGGGATTGATCAGCGCGACCTCGGCGAGCGGCCTCATCGCGGCACCCCGATCTCCACCCTGCGCTGCTCCAGCCGGGCCATCAGCGATGCCGCCGACTTCCGGATGCTGCGAAGGTAGCCGCCGGCGCGGAATCGGCGATTCGCCGGATCCCCGTGCGACCAGATCCGCGCGTCACGAGGTGCCCAGGCGATCGGCTCCTCGATCGGTATCTCGAACTGCCTGGCGATCTCGCCTTCGGTGTACGGCCGTCCCGGGCCGATCACCAACAGACTGAGCCGCTGCGAGGGCGCGGCGTCGATCAGCCCTGGCAGGTGGATCCGCAACGTCACCAGATCGACCAGGCTGCTCCCGGTGACGACCAGGATCGCATCGGCCGCCTCGAGCAGCGCGGGCGGCAGGCCTCGACCGGACACGCGCCCCGCGTCCACCACGACGTCGGACGCGCAACCCTTAATGGCGGTCATGAACTCCGGCCAGACCGGAGCGAAGAGCTCGGCCATTCCGGGGTTGGCGAACCCCGGTAGGAACCGTCGTTCGGGGGCGTCGGGCAGCTCCAGCAATGCGGCCTCGAGGGCTGCGTACAGGGGCCGGCGCTCCCGGTGGGCAGCCAGCATCGCCCACAACCCCCTACCGTACGGGTCGGCACCCTGCAGATAGCCGGCCAGCACCGACTGCGAGGGGTGCGGATCGGCGTCGACCAGGATGGCGGGCTTTGGCCAGGCCAGGGTCAGGCCGAGGGCGGTCGTCGTGACCCCGGGAGCGTGCCCGGCGCTGGTGAGGACGATCGTGCTCATCGCGCTGACCCCGGTTCCCGCACCACCACCAGCTGGTCGGCCGCGGCCAGTCTCGCCACGTACTCGGCGTGCTCGCGCGGCACATCGACGTCCAGCAGGACGGAGCCGTCCGGCTGCTCCGGCCCGGTGAACGACACCCGCGCCAGCACGCTCGCCCCGGTCGGCGGTTCGGACCCGTCCCGCGAGACCGCGACCAGCAGCACCTCTGTTCCCGCCGGCAGCTCCCCTGCCGGGATCCGTCCCGGCGCCAGGCGCAGCCCGAGCTGCGACCTGCCCGCCTCGACGATCGGCTCGCCGTAGGAGCGCGGGGTCAGCAGCGATCCCGCCGCCAGATCGAGGTGCGCCGTCCTTCCCACCACCTGATCGAAGAGATCCGCCGAGACGGTCGTGAGGCCTGGGACGGCAGGTACCGCGATCACGTCCAGATCCTCGGCGGCGATGATCTGATCGCGGTGCACCGTTCGGGTCACGGCGATCACCGAGGCGACGTCGGTGACCGCCGAGTAGAGCCACATCGCGCCCAGCCCACCCAGGCAGATCGCGAGCACGCCGATCGCGATCAGGCGGAGATCCCGCCTGGGACGCACCCGGGGAGCCCGGGCGTCGGTCATGGGTTCGGCCATGTCGGTTCGCCTCGCTCACCGGCCGGTGGCGAAACCCGTGGGGGTGGGTAAGGTCCGTGGCCGGTGCGGAGAATCTAGAGCGCTCGGGACGTGCCTGCCCAGCCCTAACGACGAATCTGTGGATAACTCGGCCGGTTATCCACAGATTCCACGTGATTGAGCCCAGATCGGCGCAGTATCGTTCCGGCATGGCCCATGTTCTGGTGACCGGAGGGGTTCGCAGCGGCAAGTCCCGCTATGCCGAGCGGTTTCTCGCTGCCGCGGACGCGGTCGCCTACGTCACGCCGGGGTATCCCGCGGATCCGAACCAGGATCCGGAGTGGGCTTCCCGGGTGATGGCCCACCGACAGCGGCGGCCGGCCCACTGGCGCACCGACGAGACCCTGGAGCTCGCCCGCGCCGTCGACGCGGCCCACACCCCGGTGCTGATCGACTGCCTGGGCACCTGGGTCACCCGGCTGCTGGACGGCTGGCAGGCCTGGGACGCGCCCGCCGCGGAATGGCAGCCGCGCCTGGACGGGGAGGTCGCCGCGCTCACGGCGGCGGTGGCCAGGGCACGGGTCGACATCGTGATGGTGACGAACGAGGTCGGCTGGGGCGTGGTCTCGGAGCATCGCTCCGGACGGATCTTCGCCGATCAGCTGGGCCGGGTGAACCAGGCCGTCGCGGCGGTCTGCGACGAGGTGGTGCTGATGGTGGCCGGACGACCGCTTCGGCTGCCGCTCAGCTCAGGCTGAGCGCCGCCACCACCGCCAGGACCGTCACGGCCGTCTCCACCAGCGCTCCGAGCACATCCCCGCTGATGCCGCCGAACCGCCGGACGCATCGCGCCAGCAGCAGCTGACAGCAGCCGACCGTCGCCGCCGCGGCCAGCAGCCCCTGCCACCAGGGCTGCCCGGCCAGACCACCGGTCGCCGCCAGCAACGCAGCCATTCCAGCCCAGAGCGCTAGGCCTGCCAGGCGCGGCACGGTGGAGGCGAAGAGCGCGCCCAGGCCGTCCGGGCGCGCCGCCGGGATGTCAGTGGCGCAACCC
Source organism: Actinomycetota bacterium (assembly GCA_020161795.1). Lineage (GTDB taxonomy): Bacteria > Actinomycetota > Actinomycetes > Propionibacteriales > Propionibacteriaceae > Propionicimonas. The sequence continues at coordinate 32,448 of JAIUOR010000004.1, forward strand.
AGCGCCAGCACCGCGCGGGCGGCCATCAGCAGCGCGGCCACCTGCAGCCACCCCCAGGGCCGGGCGACCAGCACGCCGAAGACCGCGGCCTGGGTGAAAATCACAAGCACCAGCGCCACGACCCCCATCGGGCCGATGTCGCCCCGCCGCATCACCTGCAGCGCCCGGTCGCCGGCCGCGCCCGAGCCCAGCCCGTCGACGGTGTCGGCCAGGCCGTCGAGGTGCATGGCGCGGGTGCCCCACGCGACGGCGCCGACGACCGTCGCGCCGGACACCAGGTCGGGCAACCCCAGCAGGTGGGCCGACCATCCCAGCACCGCGGCCAGCAGCGCCATCGGCGCCACGGCCAGCCAGCCCAGCAGCATCGCGGACCGGGCCAGCCGCGGCGTGATCTCCTCGGTGGCCCGGACCGGAAGGGTGGTGAGGAAACCGGCCGCGAGCCGGAGGCCTGCGATCACGATCGCGCCACTCTGCGCTGTCGCAGGCCCATCACATCACTCCGTTCCGCGGTGCCCTGGCCGGCCTCGACCAGCCGGGGCGCCGCCGGATCAGTTCTACTTCTCGACCTCGACGACCTCGGCGCCGGGAGCGTTCTTCTTGATCGACTCGATGCCGTTGAGCGCGTTCGCCTTCGACGCGTAGCCCTGGCTGGTGGCGATCACCTGGCCGTTGCTGGCCTTCAGGTTGAATCGCCAGTCGCCGCCCTTGTCGACCCAGAGTTCAAAGGTGCCCGCCATAGCTCGTTCCTTTCGGTTGTGTGTCGGCCCTCGGCTCGACGCACCAACGCTAGCGGGTACGGCACGCCAGGTGAATGTCGGCCCGCCGACGTCGATCGCCAGTTCGCCCGTCCGGCTGTCAGCCGGAGGGCATAGCATGAAGGGATACCGAAGCGGACGGCATCGCCCGATGCTCCCGCGTTGTCGAACCGAAGGAGTCGCCCGTCATGGCCACCGCTAAGTCGAAGTACACCGTTCCGGGTCTCGATAAGGGCACCAGCGAGAAGGTCATCGAGATCCTGCAGGGTCGTCTGGCCGCCTACAACGACCTCCAGCTGACCCTCAAGCACGTCCACTGGAACGTCGTGGGCCCCAACTTCATCAGCGTCCACGAGATGATCGACCCGCAGGTGGACCAGGTTCGGCTCTACGCCGACGAGGCGGCCGAGCGCATCGCGGCCCTGGGCGGCGCCCCGCTGGGCACCGTCGGCTCGATCGTCGCCGCTCGGACCCTGCCGGAGTACTCGCTCACCCGCAACACCGCGATGGCGCACCTGGCGGCCCTGGACGAGGTCTACACCAAGCTCATCTCCGACAACCGCGAGGTCTTCGAAGCGCTGGAGGACGATCTGGTCAGCCAGGATCTGCTGATCAGCGCCACTGGCGAGCTGGAGAAGTTCCAGTGGTTCATCCGCGCCCATCTGGAGAACGTCGGCGGCCAGATCCCGACCCACTGACCCACCGGACGATGAGGGCCGGCCTTCCTCGTGGGGCCAGCCCTCGGCGTCCACGTGACTAGGAGGCGGGCGTCCAGCCGGTGACCGTCGGGTTGTGGCCTTCCTGATCGGCCGCGCATTCCCACTGGTACGCCACGGACGTGACGCCGTCGACCGTCTGGCGAACCTCGCCGGCCACGAACCAACCGGCCGAATCCTCACGGACGAGGGTGTGCACGGCTGCCATCGAGGCATCCGCGGCCTTCGCACGGGCGGCCGCCTCGCAGCCTTCGGTCGCCCGGTCGGCGGGAGTCGCGGTGAGCAGGCCCCAGGCGCCGGACCCCAGGAACCAGAGCCCCAGCCCCACCGCGACCACCCTGAGGATCTTCCGGTTCCGTTCCGGATCCGGTGGCTGTGCTTGCATGGCGGGCACCCCTCGTTCTGTGCGGACCTTCCGGCACGCTGACCATTCTTCCCGATCCCGCGCCCGGACGCGGCGTCACCACGCACCAGAAAACGGCGGTGCCGCCGGGTCGCCCCGGCGGCACCGCCGTTCTACCGAAGGATCTACTCCTTCACGTCGTCGTCGACCCAGTCGAAGGTCTTGGTGACGGCCTTCTTCCAGTTGCGGTACAGGCGAGCGCGCTCGTCCTGCTCGTCCGACGGCTCCCAGCGCTTGTCCTCGGCCCAGTTGTCGATGACATCCTGCTCACCGTTCCAGTAGCCGGTCGCGATGCCGGCCGCGTAGGCGGCGCCCAGCGCGGTGGTCTCGGCGACCACCGGACGCACCACCGGCACGCCCACCTGATCGGCCTGGAACTGCATCAGGGTGTCGTTGGCGGTCATGCCACCGTCGACCTTGAGCTCGGCCAGCTTCACACCGGAGTCGGCTTCCATGGCGTCCAGCACCTCGCGGGTCTGGTAGGCGGTGGCCTCCAGCACGGCGCGGGCGATGTGGCCACGGTTGACGTAGCGGGTGAGACCGACGATCGCACCACGGGCATCGGCCCGCCAGTACGGTGCGAACAGGCCGGAGAACGCCGGCACGAAGTAAGCTCCGCCGTTGTCCTCCACGGAGGCGGCGAGCTCTTCGATCTCAGGCGCCGAGGAGAACATCTTCAGGTTGTCGCGCAGCCACTGAACCAGCGAACCGGTGACCGCGATCGAACCCTCCAGGGCGTAGATCGGCTTGCTGTCGCCGATCTTGTAGCACACGGTGGTGAGCAGGCCGTTCTTCGAGGGGACGATCTCCTCACCGGTGTTCATGATCATGAAGCAGCCGGTGCCGTAGGTGTTCTTCGCCATGCCGGGCTCGAAGCAGGCCTGGCCGAAGGTGGCCGCCTGCTGGTCGCCCAGGTCGCCGGCGATCGGGACGCCGGGCAGCAGGCCCTCCTGCCGTCCGTGGCCGTAGACCTCTGCCGAGGACTTGATGGCGGGCAGCATGCTCAGCGGAATGCCCATGTCGGCGGCGATCTCCGCGTCCCAATCCAGGGTGTTCAGATCCATCAGCATGGTGCGGGAAGCGTTGGTCACGTCGGTGACATGCACGCCGCCGTTCACCCCGCCGGTGAGGTTCCAGATGACCCAGGTGTCCATGTTGCCGAAGAGCAGCTTGCCGGCGTCGGCGGCCTCACGGGCGCCCTCGACGTTGTCGAGAACCCACTTGACCTTCGGGCCGGAGAAGTAGGTCGCCAGGGGCAGGCCGACGCGGGCCTTGTACTTGTCCTGGTCACCGCCGCCGAGTTCCTCGACGATCTTTCCGGTGCGGGTGTCCTGCCAGACGATGGCGTTGTAGACCGGCTCGCCCGTCTCCTTGTTCCACACCACCGTGGTCTCGCGCTGGTTGGTCACACCGACGGCGTGGATGTCGTCATGGTTGAGGTTCCCCTTGGCCAGCGCCTCGGCCACGACCTCGCGCACGGCATCCCACACCTCGATCGGGTTGTGCTCCACCCAGCCCGCCCTCGGGAAGATCTGCTCGTGTTCCTTCTGGCCCACGGAGACGATCTGGCCGGAGTGGTTGAAGACGATGGCACGCGAGGACGTCGTCCCCTGGTCGATCGCCAAGATGTACTTGTCAGACATTCAGATTTTCCTTCCACGACACTGTGACTAGCGGTGTTGGTGAGTAACGCGTCGGGACCGCCGGCCCAGGCGCTGCCTTGGGGGTGGGTGCGGGACGACTCCGCCGTCCCGCACCCGGATTGCTACCTATCAGAGACCCGGCAGCAGAACGCCAGCCAGCACGCCGGCGAGCACGCCGCCGATGATCGGGCCGACGACCGGAACCCAGGAGTAGCTCCAGTTGGAGTCACCCTTGTTGGGGATCGGGAGCACGGCATGCGCGATGCGCGGGCCGAGGTCACGAGCCGGGTTGATGGCGTAGCCGGTCGGGCCGCCGAGGGAGGCGCCGATACCGACGATCAGCAGCGCCACCGGAAGCGCACCGAGCCAGCCGATGCCGTCCGTGGTGCCGGTGAAGTAGCCCAGAGCGATCACGAAGAGCACCAGCACGAAGGTGCCGATGGCCTCGGTGACGACGTTCCAGCCATTGCTGCGGATCTCGGGGCCGGTGGAGAACACACCCAGCTTGAAGCCATCGGGCTGTTCGGCATCGAACTGCTTCTTGTAGGCCAGCCAGCACAGCACAGCACCCAGGAAGGCGCCGATGAACTGCGCGACGATGTAGATCGCCACGCCGCCCCAATCGACGGCCTGACCGATGGCGAGGTTACGAGCAGCCAACCCGAGCGTGACGGCCGGGTTGAGGTGTCCGCCGGACTGGTAGGCGACCACAACGCCGGTGAAGACTGCCAAACCCCAGCCCCAGTTCACCATCAGGAAACCAGTGCCCTTGCCCTTGTTTCCATTGAGGATGTTGTTGGCGACCACGCCACCACCGAGGAGGAGCAGCATCATGGTGCCGACTACCTCGGATACGAAGATGGTTCCGTAGTCCACGATTGCTCACTTTCCGACACCTGACCTGGTGTCAGTTAGGGCGTCTATTACGACGCGATTGTTGTCTTTTCAACACGTGAGTCGGGATACCGACCGCCGACGGCTATCCGCGAGCCCGCGCGATGGGCGGGGTTCGCAGCCGACGACGGAGACGACCGGGGAGGCAGGCCCCGGACCTACAGCGCCTCGGGTTGGGCACCGGGGCCGGACGCGACGATCCGCCCGCCGCGGCCCGGCGGCATGAGCGGAGTACCGGCCCAAGGCCGAACGGAGGGACCGTCACCGACGTAAGGCAGAACTCCCGCGTGCGCCTGCACAGCAACCGCCGGGCTCATAGGACTCCTTCGTACGACGAACCATCCGGAAAGGTCGAGACGGCAACACTCCTTGTGTCGCTCCCCTTCAGGTCACATCTTGCTAACGAATGAACGAATGCGCTAGACCTGTGAACGAACGTGCAGCGAGAGGGTGAGGGCATGAACGACCGGTACGAGGACATGTACCAGGCCGCGGCGCGCTACTACATCCAGGGCGAGACGATGGAGTCCATCGCGCGCGCCCTGCAGCTCTCGCGATCGTCGGTGTCGCGGCTGCTCAAGGAGGCCCGGGACTCCGGATTGGTGCGGATCAGCCTCGCCGACCACATCGGCTCCCAATCCCCGCTGGCGGCCAAACTGGCCAACACCTTCGGCGTGAAGGTGCACCTGGTTCCGGTTCGCGACAGCGCCAACGAGAACCTCCGTTTCGACCAGGTGGCGAAGCTGGCCGGACGGATCGTGACCGAGGCGGTGGGCGATCACCAGCTGATCGGAGCAGCCTGGGGTGTCACCCTGGCGCACCTCTCACGCCACCTCGGACGACGGCCGCTGGTCGGCTCCACCATCGTCCAGATGAACGGCGGAGCGAACCAGCGCAGCTCCGGCATCCCGTACATCGGCGAGATACTGCAGACCATCGGCGACGCCTTCGACTCGCGCGTGGTGCTCTTCCCCGTGCCGGCCTTCTTCGACTACGCCGCCACCAAGGACGCCATGTGGCGCGAACGCTCCGTGCAGAACGTGCTGCGCCTGCACGCCAAGCTCGATCTGGCGGTCTTCGGCGTCGGTTCCTTCCAAGGGGTGGTTCCCTCCCACGTCTATTCGGCCGGCTACATGGACGCCAGCGACATGCAGCGGCTGGCCGCCGACGGCGTCGTGGGGGACGTCTGCACCGTCCTGCTGCGCGAGGACGGCTCGTACGCCGACATCGAGTACAACGCGCGGGCCACCGGGCTGACCCCGGCCGAGTTGCAGAACGTGCCACGCCGGATCTGCGTGGTGGCCGACCCCTCCCGGGCCCCGGCCGTGATCGGTGCCCTGCGAGCCGGCACCGCCACCGACCTGGTGATCGACGAGGGCACGGCGCGCGCGATCGAGGAGCGCGTCCGGCTCTGAGCCGCAGCTCCACCGCGGCCCGATTCCGCCTGGTCACCGCGTTTTCCCACACCACTGGGGCACACGTGCACGTCTGCACGATGTTCGCGGCGTCAGTGGCCGGTTGCAGCCGGCTGTCCTAGTCTGGCGCTGAGGGCACCTCGAAGAGGAGTCCCGGACGGAGTTGTCCAGGCTCGGATCGGAGGTTTCGTGCGCAAGTTGGCTGTCGATGTCGTCGTCATCGGAGGCGGCTCAACCGGCGTCGGAGTGGTGCGCGACGTGGCGATGCGCGGTTATTCCGCGGTGCTGCTCGAACGCGCCGATCTCGCCCAGGGCACCTCGGGACGGTTCCACGGGTTGCTGCACTCCGGCGGACGCTACGTGGTGAGCGACCCGGGCTCCGCGACGGAATGCGCCGAGGAGAACGTCATCGTCACCCGGATCCACGCCGACGCGGTGGAGCCCACGGGTGGCTACTTCGTGACCGCGCCCGGGGACGATCCCGAGTTCGCCGACAAGTTCTTGGCGGGCGCGGCCGCGACCGGCGTCCCTGCCCGGGAGATCAGCGTCGCCGAGGCACTGCGCAACGAACCGCGGTTGAACCCGGGCATCCTGCGCGCGGTCGAGGTGCAGGACGGCACCGTCGACGGCTGGCAGATGACCTGGGGCGCCGCCCGCTCGGCCATGGAGTACGGCGCGAAGGTGCTGACCTACCACAAGGTCACCAAGATCGACCGGGCGGACGGGCGGGTCTCCGCCGTCCACTGCGTCGACCTGAAGGACGGCGAGGACGTCCGGATCGAGTGCACCTTCGTGCTGAACTGCGCCGGCCCGTGGGCGGGCCAGGTGGCGGCGATGGCCGATTGCCATCCGGTCGACGTCATTCCGGGCCGCGGCATCATGATCGCGATGAACCACCGGCTGGTGAACCGGGTGATCAACCGGCTGATCTACCCCGCCGACGGCGACATCCTCGTCCCGGTGCACACCGTCTCGATCATCGGCACCACCGATGTGAAGGTGGAGAACCCCGACGACCTGGCGATCGAGCCCGTCGAGGTGCAGGAGATGCTGGACGCCGGCGAGATTCTGATCCCCGGCTTCCGCAAGTCGCGGGCGCTGCACGCCTGGGCGGGCGCCCGTCCGCTGATCAAGGACAGCCGCGTCTCCTCCTCCGACACCCGGCATATGAGCCGCGGCATGGCGGTGATCGACCACCACGAGCGCGATGGCCTGGACGGCATGCTCACCATCGGCGGCGGCAAGCTCACCACCTACCGGCTGATGGCCGAACACATCGTCGACGAGATGTGCCGCAAGCTCGGTGAGACCCGTGCCTGCCGCACCGCGTCCGAGATCGTCCCGGGTTCGGAGAACCAGAAGAACTACGTGGTCACCCACCGGTTGCACGACCGGGAGGAGGATCGGCTGGAAGACCAGATCATCTGCGAATGCGAGCTGATGAGCCGGCAGATGTTCGTGAAGGCCTGGGACGACCAGCCGCAGGCGACCTTCGACGACATCCGGCGCCAGCTGCGGCTGGGGATGGGCCCCTGCCAGGGCGGCTTCTGCTCGATGCGGGCCACCGGCGTCGCACTGGAGACCAAGCACATCGACATCGAGCGGGCGACCGGCCTGCTGCGGCTCTTCCTGAAGAACCGCTGGATCGGGTTGTGGCCGATCCTCTACGGCGACCAGGTGCGCCAGACGGCGCTGGACAACTGGATCTTCAACGGAACCCTCGACATCGACCATCTGCCCGCGCCGGAAGAAGAGGTGAAGCTGTGAACACCCCACGACGTTCTTCTCCTCCGCTGCGCTCCTCCGAACAACGTCATGGGGACCCCGTTGCGAGCCGCGTCATCGTGATCGGTGCCGGTGTCGCCGGCCTCACCGCCGCGCTGCGCCTGGCCCGCGCCGGGCTGAACGTCACCCTGCTCACCAAGGGAGTCGGCGGTCTGCAGCTCTCGCAGGGGACGGTGGACGTGCTGGGCTACTCCCCCACCGACCCCGCCACCCGCGTCGCCAACCCCCTGGCGGCCGTCGCCGAACTGGCGGTCGCCGACCCGAAGCACCCGTACGCGGTGATCGGGGTGGACGCGGTCCGCACCGGCCTCGCCTTCCTGCACGAGGAATTGGGCGAACAGCTGCTGGTCGGCGACCCCGAGACCAACCAGCTGTTCCCGACGGCGGTCGGAGCCATCCGTCCCACCTGCCTGGCGCAGCCCTCCATGCTGGCCGGCATCTGCATGGACGGGGCCCGGTTCGCGATCGTCGGGCTGCGCCGGCTCAAGGACTTCCATGCCGAGCTCATCGCCGGCAACCTCGCCCGCACCCCGCTGCCCGACGGCGGCCACGTCAGCGCCCGACACCTGACGATCGACGTGCCCGCCCGCCCCCGCGAGGTGGACTCCTCCGGCCTCACCTATGCCCGGGCCTTCGACGACCCCGAGTTCCGTGCCCGCTTCGCCGCCGAACTGCGTCCGGAGTTGCGTCCGGAGGAGACGGTCGGGCTGCCCGCCGTCCTCGGGCTGAAGGATCCGACCGCCTGGAGCCACCTGGCCGACCTGCTCGACCACCCGGTCTTCGAGATCCCGCTGCCACCGCCGTCGGTGCCCGGGATGCGGCTGAACAACGCGCTGATGGCCGCCGCCCGAGCAGCCGGGGTGCGGGTGATCAACGGCTCCTTCGTGGACACCCCGGTGCACTCCGGCGGACGGCTGGTCAGCGTGAACGTCGAGACGGCCGGTGCGCCGCGGACGATCACCGGTGACGTGTTCGTCCTGGCCACGGGCGGTTTCGAATCCGGCGCCCTGACGCTCGACTCCTACGGCGAGGTCACCGAGCGGGTCCTCGGCCTGCCGCTGGCCGGGCTGGACGCCGCACCGCTGCTCCACGGCGACTACTGGGGTGGCGAGCAGCCCCTGTTCCGGGTCGGGGTGGCGGTGGATCCGTCCATGCGGGTGACCAGCCCGGACGGGTCTGCCGTCCCCGACAATCTGTGGGCGGCGGGCGGCATCCTCGCCGGTGCCGTCCGATGGACCGAGAAGTCGGGTGAGGGCATCGCCGTGGGCAGCGCGGTGAAGGCCGCCGACGCGATCGTGGAGGAGTTGGCATGAATACCCCGCAGAGTTCTCCTCCTCCGCGCCGCTCCCCCGAACAACTCTCCGGGGACCCCGCAGTGAGCGACAGCCTCGATTTCGCCGGGCACGAGTTCGCCCGGGCAAGTCTCGACCACTGCGTGAAATGCACGATCTGCGAGACGGTCTGCCCGGTCTCCGCGGTGACCCCGCTGTTCAGCGGTCCGAAGTTCGTCGGCCCGCAGGCCGAACGGTTCCGCAACGGCGAATCCGTCGACCACTCGCTGGATTACTGCTCCAGCTGTGGCGCCTGCACGCTGGCCTGCCCCCAGGGCGTCCAGATCGCCGAGCTGAACTCGCAGGCCCGCGCGGTGATGAAGGCCGACCACATGCCGGTGCGCGACCGACTGATCTCGCAGACCACCCTGATGGGGACGATGATGACGCCGGTCGCGCCGCTCGCCAACGCGGTGCTGGCCAACAAGCCGATCCGGACGGTGGTGGAGAAGGTCTTCGGCGTCCATCGGGACGCCCCGATGCCCCCGGCCCAGACCCAGACCATCCAGGGCTGGCTGAAGAAGCGTGGTCCGCGGAAGACCCCGGCCACCCGCGGTCCCATCGTCTTCTTCCACGGCTGCGCGGGCGGCTACTTCGAGGTCGAGACCTCGAAGCGCTCGATCGAGGTGCTGGAGCACCTCGGCTACGAGGTGCTCGTCCCCAAGCAGGGCTGCTGCGGCCTGGCCCAGCAGTCGAACGGCCTGTTCGACCAGGCCACCGACGCCGTCCTGAAGCTCTGCGACGACCTGCGCGCGGCGGGCGAACTGACGATCGTGTCGTCGTCCGGTTCCTGCACCGGCATGCTCAAGCACGAGGCACACGAGATCATGGGCGTGGACGACGAGCGGCTGAAGGACGTCGCCACCCGGATCCGGGACATGATGGAGTTCCTGCTCGAAGTGGCGGACGCCGGCGAGCTGCCCGAGCTCTCCCCGATCGAGATGACCGTCCCGTACCACGCCCCCTGCCAGCTGAAGAGCCAGGGCATGGGCATGCCGGCGCTGGACGTGCTACGGCTGATCCCGGGCCTGACCGTTGTCGAATCGGGCGCCACCTGCTGCGGCATCGCCGGCACGTACGGGCTGAAGAAGGAGAAGTACGAGATCGCCCAGGCGGTCGGCAAGCCGCTGTTCGAGATGGTGCGCGACACCAACCCCGACCTGGCCCTGTGCGACACCGAGACCTGCCGCTGGCAGATCCGCAAGGGCTCCGGCGTCCCCACCGAGCACCCGGTCTTCCTGATCCACCAGGCCCTGGGCCTCTCGTAGACAGGTTGCCGGAGGCGCCCTTCGCACTGTCGGCTCCAACCTGGGAGACGGCGATCCATCCCGGCTTCAGCCACGCGGCCGAATCCCACACCAGCCATCGCGTAACCACCCGGACGGCGCGTACCGACCTCTGTGGGTGGCCGCGACGTCGGGTCCTCACGCTGGGACATCGCTAGGATCTCGGCGTGGCCCACGAGTGGATGGGGTGAGGGAGATGCCGAGCAGAAGCGCCCGTTCGGGGCTGACCCAGGCCGGCGTTGTCGGCCTCTCCGTCGCGACCGCACTCGGCGGAGCGGTGATCGGCGGCGGGATCGTCCAGCTCGCCGCTCCCACCCCCGGCTCCTGCGATGCCAGCCGCGTGGCAGCCGACGCTCTCCCCGCAGTGGTCACCATCTTCGTCACCGGGCCGAAAGGCGGCGGCGCCGGCAGCGGCGCGATCATCGACCCGGGCGGGCTGATCATCACCAACGACCACGTGATCGCCGCTGGCGTGACCGACGGCACCATCGACGTCCTGCTCACCGACGGCTCCACGGCGGAGGCGAGCGTTGTGGGCACCGATCCGGTCACCGACCTGGCCCTGCTGCGCATCGACGGATCCCGGCTGCCCACCCTCACCCTCGCTCCGCGAGAGCCGCTGCGGGTCGGGCAGCCGGTGGTCGCCCTCGGCGCGCCACTCGGGCTCTCCGGGACGGTCACCGCGGGCATCGTCAGCGCGCTGGGGCGCAACATCCCGGCTCCTACCAGCACCGGCGGCACCACCATTCTCGCCGGCGCCATCCAGACCGACGCGTCCATCAATCCCGGCAACTCCGGCGGTCCGCTGGTCACCTGCGACGGCCGGCTGGTCGGAATCAATACCGCCATCTCCACCGTTCCCAACGCGGACGGCACCGCCGGTGGCGGCAGCGTCGGGATCGGCTTCGCCGTCCCCGCGTCTACGGCTCAGCGGATCGTGAACGAATTGCTCGCCAACGGCCGAGCCACCCATCCCTGGATGGGGATCGCGGCAGCCGAGATCTCCGAGCAGACCGCTGCCGACTTCGACACCGTGCCTGGCCTGTACCTGCAGCAGGTGGTCGCCGGCAGCCCGGCCGAAGCCGCCGGGCTGCGGGCGGGCGACATCATCACCAAGCTGAACGGTGGCGCCGCCAATTCGGTCTCACTGGCCTGGCTGCTGGTGTCGGCCGAGATCGGCGACGAGGTGACGATCGGCTACCTCCGCGGCGACACCCCCGGCGAGACCACGCTGACTCTGATCGAACAACCCTGAAACCCCGGCAGCAGGCTCAGCCACTGCCCCCCTGGTCATTCCCGGACCCGGCTGTCATTCCCACGACAGCGGGAATCCTCGCCTATCTGTCCGCGAAGGCGCGGACGAAGACCGGGACCTCGCGCGTCGAGTTCGCCTCGTCGTAGCGATAGCCGGCGGCGTCGAAGCCCTTCAGGGCGGACGCCGTCCGCGCTCGGTGGGTGACCAGCCAGGCGGCCATCTCGCCCCGGGCGCGCTTGGCGTAGAAGGAGACCACGCTGCGCTGTCCCTGGGCACTGGTGTCCTCGAAGCGCGGGGAGATCACCGGCGCACCGAGCCGCTCGGGGCGGACCGCGCCGTAGTACTCGGTCGAGGCCAGGTTGATCACCACGTCCGCGCCCGGCGAGGCGGACAGGTCGGCGGCCAGCAGGTCGGTGACCTCCGTCCCCCACCAGTCGTACAGCGAGGCGCCGCGGTCCGTGGCCAGCCGGGTGCCCATCTCCAGCCGGTAGGGCTGGATCAGGTCGAGCGGACGCAGCACGCCGTAGAGCCCGGAGAGGATCCGGACGGTCTTCTGGGCCTCGGTGTAGTCGCGTGTGGCGAACCGCTCGCGGGCGTCGATCCCGCGGTAGACGTCCCCGTCGAAGGCCAGCACCGCCGGACGGGCGTTCTTCGGAGTGAAGGGCGGGCTGAACTCGATCCAGCGCTGGGCGTTCAGTGCGGCGAGCTCGTCGGAGATGTCGGCCAGCGCGGCGAGCTCGGTCACCGACTTGCCGCGCATCACCTCCACCAGCCGCTCCGACTCCTCCAGCAGCCGGGGCTGCGTGACCGACAGCTTCGGGATCGGGGTGGCATAGTCCAGCGACTTGGCGGGCGAAAGCAGGATCAGCACACCCCAGAGCCTACGGCCTGACCACCGCCCCGACCCATCGACCGCGGATGGCCCCGCTGGCACATTCGCACCGCGTAACCCCGACGACGCGCGGGAGCATCACCGGAGCGCAGCGGGTGAGCTGGACGAATCGGCGGGCACCCGGACCGAGTCGCGCAGGTCGGCAATGAGCCGGTCGAGTTGGCCCTCAACGAGGGCCAACTCCCGCAAGCCTTCCGGCGTCAGCCCGTCAGCCTCTCCGCGAATCGTCGAGACACCGGCTCGGAGCTCGGCCAACGGCTGCGGAAGATCCTCGACGGCGCCAGCCAGCCGGTCGCCGCGCAGCTGCGCGGTCCGGGCTCGTTCCTCCGCGCCGGCGGCCCGGGCGGCGAGCTGCTCGCCGCGCCACAGGCGGCCGGCGGTGTTGCCGAAGGCGGCCAGCAGCTCGGCGTCCGTGCCGTGCAACTCCGATCCGTACAGACGGAGCTCCAGCCGATTCCCGGCAGGGATCCGAGCCGCGATGGCGCCGCCCTCGGGTATCCCGGCTACCGCCACCGGCGTGTGATCCATGGCCAGCTCCGCGCGATCCATGCCGAGCCTGTCCAGGATGTCGATCAGCAGTCGGTCGACGTTGTCGTGGTCGCCGGACTCGTGACGATCCAGCTCCGCGATCGCCGCCGCCAGCGCTCGGGCCCGGGCCGCGCGCAGTCGGGCACGGGAGCTCGCCTCGACCAGGAGTCCGACCCCGGCGGCGATCCCCAGGAAGAGAATCAGATCGACCAGATGGCCGGTGTACTGCACATAGAGCGTGTTGTACGGCGGCGTGAAGAGCAGGTTCGCGGAGAAGAACCCGAGCACGGCGGCGGTCACCGCAGGCAACACCCCGCCGATCGCGGAAGCGACGACGCTCACCAGCACGAAGACCAGCAGCACCGACTCCAGCCCGACTCGCTCCCGATCCGGCAACAGGCCGATGCTGGTCGCCAGCACGCCGACGACCGCGACGGCGAACCCGCCGATCCGCCGACCCGGCGAGAGCCGGCCGTCCGGCTCGTCCCGGGGAATCGCAACGGAGGTCACGCCTCCACGCAACCACACCTCGCGCGCCGCGAGCACCGGCCGGCGCGATCTTGACGAGTTCTTGATGCGTGCGGACCTTCCACGCCCGAAGCGGGATCGGGCGTCCAGCCACGGCACATGCCACCGCTCTCGCACGTACGGATCCAGACCGCGCCGGCGCGCCCTGAGCAGCCGGGCGGACATGCCGACTCACCCTGGCCGCAACCCTCGTCCCCGCCCGCGCGGCCGGACGGGTCACGCCGCTGGAGGCCATGCGTCCGCAACTCGGCGAGGTCTACCAGCGCCGGGTCGGGGCCCGGGCCTGGCTCGGGCTGGGCCTGATCGTGGTGTCGGTGTTCGGGCTCACCGCCGGAGGCTCCGGGCTGGTGGGGCTGGGCGGCGTGCTCTTCCTGATCGGGATC
>JAIUOR010000050.1 GCA_020161795.1 Actinomycetota bacterium
AACCAGAGATGAGGCCTGACGCCCGGTTGGCTCACGGAGGCTGGATGCTCTCCCCGACCCGTGTGGCGTAGCAGCCGCCGGCAGCGGACATGACTAACGTTGTCGCCGAGCCTGATCACAAACACAAGCGCGCCGTTGGGCGGAGAGGACCGACAGATGCCACCCACGACCAAGGAAGCCCAACGCGCTGAGTTGCACCGAACAATCTGGCGCATCGCGAACGATCTGCGCGGTTCAGTCGACGGCTGGGACTTCAAGAGCTACGTCCTGGGCATCCTCTTCTACCGCTTCATCTCCGAGAACCTGACGGCCTACATCAACGAGGGCGAGCGCAAGGCTGGCGACGTGCACTTCGACTACACCCAGCTCACGGATGCGGCCGCGGAGCACGGGCGCAAGGAGACGGTAGCCGAGAAGGGCTTCTACATCCTGCCAAGCGAGCTCTTCGTCAACGTCCGCAAGCGGGCGGCGAATGACGCCAACCTCAATGAGACTCTCGAGCGGGTCTTCAACAACATTGAAGGGTCGGCAGTCGGCGCTGACTCCGAGGATGACCTGAAGGGTCTGTTCGATGACCTGGACGTTAACTCCAGCAAGCTCGGCAACACTGTCGCTAGGCGAAACGAGAAGCTGGTGAAGCTGCTTGACGCCGTCGGCGATCTCAACTTGGGCAGCTTCGGCGACCATGCCATCGACGCGTTCGGTGACGCGTACGAATACCTGATGACGATGTACGCCAGCAGCGCCGGCAAGTCGGGTGGTGAGTTCTTCACACCGCAGGAGGTATCCGAACTCCTCGCCCGAATCACGGTGGTGGGCAAGAAGTCGGTCAACAAGGTCTACGACCCGGCCTGCGGCTCGGGGTCGCTTCTGCTCAAGTTCGCCAAGGTGCTGGGCAAGGAGAACGTGCGGCAGGGCTTCTTCGGCCAGGAGATCAACCTGACCACCTACAACCTGGCGCGCATCAACATGTTCCTGCACGACATCAACTATGAGCAGTTCAACATTGCCCATGGCGACACGCTGCTCGATCCAGCTCACTGGGACGAAGAACCGTTCGAGGCAATCGTGTCCAATCCGCCGTACTCCACCAAGTGGGAGGGCGATGCAAACCCACTGCTGATTAACGACCCACGCTACGCACCGGCGGGCGTCCTCGCACCCAAGGGCTACGCAGACCTCGCCTTCACGATGCACATGCTCAGTTGGCTGGCAGTGAACGGTACGGCCGCGATAGTCGAGTTCCCTGGTGTCTTGTTCCGAGGCGGCGCCGAGCTGAAGATCCGCAAGTTCCTGATCGACAACAACTATGTGGACGCCGTGATTCAACTTCCTCCAGATCTCTTCTTCGGCACAACCATCGCAACCTGCATCATCGTCCTTAAGAAGTCGAAGCAGGACAACTCGGTCCTGTTCATCGACGCAACCAGCGAGTCCGTGCGCGAGAGCAACAAGAACAAGCTCACCGCGGCTCACCAGCAACGGATCCTGGACGCGTATGTGGCACGACAGGACTCCGGACACTTCGCCGCACTCGTGCCGAGCGAACGGATCGCCGATCGTGACTACGTCATGGCGGTGTCCTCGTACGTTGAAGTCGAGAACCGGCGCGAGACAGTGGACATCGCGTCGCTCAATGACGAGATCGCGGCATCCGTTGCACGCCAGCAAGCCCTCCGAGCAGCCATTGACGAGATCGTCGCTGACTTGGAGGGTGCGTCGTGACTCGTGTCGGCGCACTACTCGCCGAGCTTGCTCCCTCGGGCGTTCCGGTTCTTCCCCTTGGGGACGTGGGCTCCTTCATGCGCGGTCGCCGCTTCACCAAGGCTGACACAGCAGACGACGGGCTTCCCAGCATCCACTACGGCGAGATCTACACACACTATGGCGTGGCCGCGTCGCAAGCACTTACACACCTCCGCTCCGAGCTGGCTCCGACCCTGCGATTCGCCGAGACGAACGACGTAATCATCGCAGCGGTCGGGGAGACGGTCGAGGACGTTGGGAAGTCGGTTGCGTGGCTTGGCTCGGAACGAGTCGCCGTCCACGATGACTGCTTCATCTTCCGCTCTCATCTCGATCCGAAGTACGTCGTCTACTACATGCAGTCCGAGGCCTTCAACAAGCCCAAGGAGACTTACGTCACGCGTGCGAAGGTGAAGCGACTCTCCAGTCGCGGACTCGAGAGGTTACGAATTCCCGTGCCCCCGATCGAGGTGCAGAGGGAGATTGTTCGGGTACTGGATCTGTTCACGGAACTCGACGTCGAGCTAGGGGCAGAGTTGCGAGCGCGTCGGCGCCAGTTCATGACTTACCGAGATCGGCTCCTCTGGCCCCACCATGTACCTAAGTTCTGGCCAGACGGAACCGAACTCGTGTCGCTCGGAAGTGTGGCGGCGAGGTTCGTAAGTCCTCTTCGTGTGCAGTCGGACGACACCTACACCAACCTGGGCGTCAAGTGGTACGGCGAAGGCGCCTTTGCGCGGGAGCCCAAGACAGGTCGGACAATCAAGGGCAAAACCCTCTATCGAGTTAGGCCCCGCCAGTTCATCTACAACCGGATGTTCGTGACTGAGGGCGCGTTCGGCCTGGTCACTCCAGGTCTTGCCGACGGTGTGGTGTCCAGCGAGTTCCCGGTCTATGACCTGGACGCGGCCAAGGTTTCGCCCGAGTGGCTTTACCTCAGGTTCCAGGATCCTGCGACAGTCAGGACCGTTGCGGCGGAGACAACTGGGGCAACCAAGAGCCGTCGCCGCTGGAAAGAGGATCAGTTCGAGTCGTTCACGATCGAGCTTCCGCCGCTGGAGTCACAACTCGAGGTTGTGCGGATCCTGGACGCCTTTGCTCAGCTAGTTGCGGAACTTGAGGTCGAGATCGCCGCCCGTCGCAAGCAGTACCAGTACTATCGCGACAGGCTGCTGACCTTCGAGGAGCTCGTGTCATGAGCGAGCCCAAGCACTACGAACCCATCGCTGTCAGCGCCGAGAGCACGGTTGTCGCCGAGTACACGCCCGACGCCGCCACAGCCACCGGCTACCAGTCCGAGGCCGAGTCGGAGAAGGAGTTCATCAAGCTCCTGCAGTCCCAGGCCTATGAGTACCTACCTATCCACTCCGAGGCCGAGCTCATCGCCAATCTCCGCACTCAACTCGAGATCCTGAATAGCACCAAGTTCAGCGACACCGAGTGGGAGCAGCTCTTCACGCAGAAGATCGCCGGCGCCAACGAAGGTGTTGCTGAGAAGACCATCCGCATCCAAGAGGACTACGTCCAGAACCTGAAGCGCGACGACGGCACAACTAAGAACATCTGGCTGCTCGACAAGACCAACATCCACAACAACCGGCTCCAGGTCATCAACCAGTACGAGATCAGCGGGGGCCAGCGTGGCGCCAGGCATGCCAACCGCTACGACGTGACCGTCCTGGTCAATGGCCTCCCGATGGTTCACATCGAGCTGAAGCGCCGTGGCGTTGACATCCGTGAGGCGTTCAACCAGATCAACCGCTACCAGCGAGACAGCTTCTGGGCGGGCTCCGGACTCTTCGACTATGTCCAGCTCTTCGTGATCAGCAACGGCACGCTGACCAAGTACTACAGCAACACCACCCGGCGGCAGCACGTCGCGGACACGGCCGGCAACAAGAAGGTCAAGAAGACCAGCAACTCGTTCGAGTTCACATCGTGGTGGGCGGATGCGACCAACAAGCCGATCCAGGATCTGACCTCGTTCGCCAAGACCTTCTTCGCTCGGCACACGCTGCTCAACATCCTGATCAGGTACTGCGTCCTGGCCGCTGGCGGCAGCGCCACGGACCGGATGCTTCTGGTCATGCGGCCGTACCAGATCGCCGCGACCGAGCGGATCCTGAGCCGCATCGACATCGCCACCAACTACAAGAGGCTCGGAACGGTCGAGGCTGGCGGTTACGTCTGGCACACCACTGGTTCGGGCAAGACTCTGACCAGCTTCAAGGCCGCGCAGCTGGCCGCACGCCTGCCGAGCGTCGACAAGGTGCTGTTCGTGGTCGATCGCAAGGACCTGGACTACCAGACCATGCGTGAGTACGACCGCTTCGAGAAGGGCGCCGCCAACTCTAACACCTCAACCGCGGTGCTCAAGCGCCAGCTCGAGAACAGCAACGCCAAGATCATCATCACGACCATCCAGAAGCTGGCGACCTTCGTTGCGGCCAACAAGGGCCACTCGATCTACGACGGTCACGTCGTCATCATCTTTGACGAGTGTCACCGATCGCAGTTCGGCGAGATGCACTCGGCGATCACCAAGGCCTTCAAGCGGTACAACCTCTTCGGCTTCACTGGAACGCCAATCTTCGCGGCCAACGCGGGCAGCGGTGGCAACCCCCAGCTCAAGACCACCGAGCAGGCCTTTGGGGAGAAGCTGCACACCTACACGATTGTGGACGCCATCCGCGACAAGAACGTCCTGCCGTTCCGCATCGACTACGTCAACACCATCAAGCTGCCGGCGCACATCACGGACAAGCAGGTCTCAGCCATCGATACCGAGAAGGCTCTACTCGCGCCCGAGCGAGTGCGCCAGATTGTCGACTACATCCTCGACCACTTCGCCCAGAAGACCAGGCGGAGCCAGGGCTACGTCCACTCGGTCGTCGCCAACGTCGGCGAGGTGGCGCTTGGTCGGAACCGTGCCAACGAGGTCAAGATGGCAGCCCGGGTCCACGGCTTCAATTCCCTGTTCGCGACTGCCTCGATCGAGGCTGCCAAGCGGTACTATGCCCGCTTCCAGAACCAGCAGGAACACTTGACGCCGGACAAGAAGCTCAAGGTCGGCATCATCTACTCCTACGCCGCCAACGAGGCTGAGGGCGACGACTACCTCGACGAAGAGGGCTTCGATACCGGTGGCCTTGACAAGTCGTCGCGCGACTTCCTTGAGGCTGCCATTGGCGACTACAACGCAATGTTCGGCACCAACTACGACACCTCGAGCGACAAGTTCGAGAACTACTACAAGGACCTGTCGCTTCGGCTGAAGAACCAGCAGATCGACCTGGTCATCGTGGTCAACATGTTCCTGACCGGCTTCGACGCCACGACCCTGAACACGCTCTGGGTCGACAAGAACCTGCGCAGCCATGGCCTCATCCAGGCCTACTCGCGCACCAACCGCATCTTGAACTCGGTCAAGACCTACGGCAACATCGTCAGCTTCCGCGACCTTGAGGATGAGACGAACGACGCGATCGCACTGTTCGGCAATAAGGAAGCAGCCGGCGTTGTGCTGCTCAAGCCGTACGCCGAGTACTACGCCGAATATGCCGAGAAGGTGTTCGATCTGGTCAATCGGTTCCCGCTCGACCAGATCACCGACTCGTTGCTCGGCGAGCAGGCTCAGAAGGACTTCATCACGCTATACGGCCAGATCCTGCGGCTGTTCAATATCCTGGTCTCGTTCGACGACTTCGCTGGGCAGGAGATCCTGACCGAGCGCCAGAGCCAGGACTATCGCAGCCAGTACCTCAACATCTACGCCGAGGTCCGCAAGGACAAGGACGGCGACAAGGAGTCGATCCTCGACGACATCGTCTTCGAGATCGAGCTGATCAAGCAGGTCGAGATCAATATCGACTACATCCTGATGCTCGTCCAGAAGTACCGCCAAGCGCACGGCGATGGCGAGGACAAGGAGATCCGGGCGGACATCACCCACGCCATCGATGCCAGCCCAACCCTGCGAAACAAGAAGGACCTCATCGAGGCCTTCGTCGACCGGGTGTCGGCCACCGGCGACATCGACGAAGAGTGGGCCGCCTACGTGGCTCAGCGTCGCACCGCGGAGTTGGACGCGATCATCCGCGACGAGAACCTCAAGCCAGACGAGACCCGCAGCTTCATCGAGGCAGCCTTCCGCGACGGAGCGATCCAGACAGGTGGAACGGCCATTACCAGGGTGCTCCCGCCAGTGTCGCGCTTCGCGGCTGACGGCGGCCACGGCGAGAAGAAGCAGCGAGTGCTCGAGAAGCTGAGTGCCTTCTTCGAGCGGTTCTACGGGCTGGGCTCGAACGGGAGGGACTGACCGTGACCGATCGCTGGGAGGAAGTAGCTGCGCGTCTAGAGCGACTCGCATCTGGGCCAACCGACGAGCAGCGCGCGGTTGCGGACTCCCTTGGCATTGAGATTGGAGACGTACCAGCTCCAGTTGCGGCTGAACGCATTCGAGCGCACCTGGCGCCGGTCCTTCTCCAGAGGGTTACGAGCGGATTCGAGCTACCAGATGAGTTCCGCGACCTGGAGGCTCGGGTTGGAGCCTCAGATCCGGGCGAGCTCGAGATCGGCTCAAGGACAGAGGTATCGGCCTGGTGGGAGTCCCGCTTCATGCTTCTGACGGTGCTAGGCCTGCGAGACCTGAAGCCCCGTGTGGGTGATGTGGTCAGTCGGTTCGATGCACCCAACGAGCTGATGGTCATCTCGAGCATTGGTGACAACGGCAAGGTCTATATGGCGGGTGGTCTCGGTAAGCGGTCGTGGCCGAACTACCTGAAGGTGGCCGCCCGCAACGATGGATCGGCCGACTGCACCAAGCTCGCCTTTGAGATTGACGCTCGGATTCGAAATGCACGGGTCAGTCACGCTGCCGGTTCTATTCACTTGGCGCACTTGGCTGAGTATCAGGTGCGGAGCCGTCATCCTTCGCCAGAAGCCTTGCGGGAGCTGGAGGACCTACTTGAGGCAGGAGAGTCAGATGAGGCGCCTTACCAGGAGCTCATCGAGCGGTATCCCGAGCTGCTGGCTTCGCTCGTGCGGGGCCATTGGGCAACCTACGTGATCCCTCAGAAGCGACTCGGCTCCGAGTTCGTCACCGACTTCCTGGTTCTTGGGGTGACCAGCCAAGGGCCCGAGTGGGTGGCTGTGGAGCTTGAAGCTCCACGCCACGAACTGCTGACCAAGAAGGGCAGGCTTCGCCAGGCGGTCCAACACGCCGTCAACCAGATCCAGGACTGGCGCGAGTGGCTCACGAGGAATGTCGCCTACGCGCAGGATCAGCACCACCTCGTGGGACTAACCAATCGAGTTCCGGGGCTGGTCATCATTGGCCGTGCTGACCCTTCAGCTGAGCGCGAGCCCGCTCGTAGGCGCCTCGCGGAGCAAGAGCAGATCAGTATCCACAGTTGGGACTGGCTACTGCGGGAAACCCAGAGGGTCGTCGAAGCCGGGAACCAGGCCGCAACCCTGGATGTTGAGGAGTAGGCCATGGCCAAGAAGTCCACGCCCAAGATTGAGACGACCCGCGCTCCCAGGGGTGAGCTGACAGCCAGTGCACTCGTCGATGCCATTGTCGCGAGCCCAGACGATCGCATTGAGCGGCACTACCTCGAAGTGAAGAGTACGCTGGACCTTACCGACCCAGGCGACCGCGCGAAACTTGCGAAGTTCGTCCTAGGTGCAGGTAACCGAATGCCCGACAAAGCGGCCACTGCGTTTGAGGGCTGCGCCGTGATGGTGATCGGCGCGTCTTCCGGATCCCTGGCAGGCATCCCACCAATCGAGGCACTCGACATTGAGAATGCGGTAGCGCCGTTCATCGGTGCTGATGGACCACGGTGGGATCTTGTGCGTGTACCTGTGCCAGGCTCGCAGAACGATGTCCTGCTCCTCATAGTCGACCCGCCGACCCTGGGTCAGCCGCCCTTCATCTGCCAGAAGGATGGTGGTGGTGGGCTTCAGAACGGGGCAGTTTACGTCCGATCGGACGGATCAACCCATCTCGCGAAGGCCGACGAACTGAAGCAGTTGTTTGCTCGCGGTGCATCAGTGGCACTGGACGTTGACTTTGACGTGAGCATCACCGGGGACGTCAAACGGCTCAGTGTCGACTTCGACCAACCCTGCGACGACTACATCGACGCCGTGCGGACGCGGCTGCTTGACACGCTGG
This sequence comes from Actinomycetota bacterium, assembly GCA_020161795.1. Classification (GTDB taxonomy): domain Bacteria; phylum Actinomycetota; class Actinomycetes; order Propionibacteriales; family Propionibacteriaceae; genus Propionicimonas. The sequence continues at coordinate 7,925 of JAIUOR010000050.1, forward strand.
AAGCATCCAAACCCAAACCGAAGCCTGATCCCACTCCTGAAACGCCAGTTGAGATCGACCCCTCAGGCAAAGGAGATTCTCGCAAGGCGGACGAGCTCGACCTGTTCGTGAACACCGGAAAGCTCGGGAACCTGGCTGCGCTCACTGCCAAGATTCCGATGTTCCCCGATGAACCCGAGAAGCGGACCGAGGCCGAGTACAAGGCCGAGATCGACGCCTGGGAGAAGAAGATTCGAGAGGGGTGGACTGCTGCCGTCCTTAAGCTGGTTGCGGCCAAGCTCCAACCAGTCACGATCCAGCTGGCGAACCGGGTGGAGACGTACTTCCATGACGTTCAGCTGAAGATACACCTCGAAGGCGACGTTCATGGCTTCGAGGGAGAGCTGGATGGGGAAGCGGACAGCCCAGAGGATCTGGGTTTGCCATCGCCCCCGCGGAAGTGGGGTCCGACGCCAAACTCCCTGCTCAGAACGGGCCACTTCGATGCCTCCTACCTCGGACGCTCAATCGCAGCGAATCCCGCGGCATTTCGGCCGAGCCGAGTCGACTGGCACAACTCGGGTTCGGTGGACATCACCTTCAACGTCGGAGACCTGCGCCCCAACGAGACCGACCGGTGTGACGACGGGGATCTGACACTGACTGTTCCCGCCATGTCGGAGACGGAGATCGTGCGCGGCACCTGGGAGATCACGGCCCGCGACCATCACAAGGTCTATCGAGGCAGATTGTCCGTCCCTGTCGACAACCGGGATCTGACTGCCGATCTGCGGATCGTGCTTGGGCTAGAGCACGAACGCACCTGAGTTGCCTAACTAGGAGATTGCGGTTGCCTCTCGATGCAGACCACCCTCGGCGTGCTCATCGCTAGGAGCAGGATCTCTCCCTTCTGGGGGTCGATGGCCTGTCCGTCAGACATGATCAACCTCAGCCCGCGTGGCTGCTCGTCCCTGTGTCTCGCTGAGAACAGTCCTGCGGCGTCCGCGCCGAACCCTTGCCTTCTTGTCTGGGCCGCGTCCGCGCTCAGGAAGCGGCTTGCCCTTGCCAGGTGGTGATGCGGACGATACGGACGAAGCCGACGAAGATGGTGACGAGTTGGGCTCTGGTCGGCGCGGCCCAGATGAAGCTGACGCCGAGGGCGCGTTCGTTGGCCATGCGCGTGCGCAGAGTCGGCAGCGGTGCGATGGACGGCAGTTCGTCGAGGCAGGGCAGAGTCTGCCCCAAGGGCTGTGGTTGGCAGCAGCCAGCGCGGTGTCGAGGATGCCTTCGGCGGCGGCTGTCATCAGCGGCGACGCGGACGCGCGTAGGGGCCTTCGCGGCCAAGCACGTAGATGGTGCCGTGGCGAGCGATCAGGTCAGCGACGTTCGTGGCGGGCCGGCCGGGACCGGACACAGCGGCGGCGGATGTCGGGGTGGAAGAACAGCGCCATGGCTTGCTGGATGGCGGTGACGGTGTTGCCGGCGGTCCGGTCGTCGCCGGTGAGTACTCCTTGGAGAGGTCCGTGCCAGTGGGTCACTGCGGCGGGGTGGGTGAGCAGGATCTCGGCGGGCTCGGGTGACTCGAGCGGGTTAGCCAACCAGCGCAGGACGGCGTCGAGGGTGTCGCCAGCGAGCGCGGAGGCATGGAAGTAGACCATGAGGACCAGTGATCTCTGCGGACAGCGCGTGGGTCGATCACGCAATCTCGCCAGTCGCAGGGTCAATGGCGTTCCCGTCTTCGTCCTCCAAGCGCCAGTCCTTCTGGCGGTCGCAAGCGTTCCGGCGGCTGCCCGCGCCGTCGGGCTGGAGCACCTGCTGGCGGTCGGCTACTGCCGGTTCCGAGACGTACCGGGCGAATCGCGTCCGGGCGGGCCAAGCCTGGTGGTGTTCGTCGCAGTGACGCCCCGTGCGTTCCTTGAGGCGATCGAGGAAGCTCGGGACTGTGTAGCGGTGCCACTCTTCGAGCATGTTGCTGCTGGTGTCGAGGCCAGCGCGTCGGCGTTGGTCGGCGAAGCAGGCGATCTCGTGGACGAGGTGGGGGTGATGCGGCCAGCAGGGCGGGATCATGCCGGCGCTGGGGTCCCACACATACTCGGAGTTGAACCACGTCACGACGTCGTCGAGCCACTTCCACAGTTCCTCGCGCAGGTGGGGGTCGCGGCAGGTGGGTGGATCCCAGGGGCGAGGCAGTAGGGCCTGGTCGCCGAGCCTTCGCTTGGTTTCCTGGTCACCTTGAGCGGCGATCCTGAGGTCGTTGTACGCCGCCTTGAGTTCAGGGCCGTCCGGCATGGGGAACCGCAGGGCAGGCGGACGGGCAGTCATGCTGCCCGACCTTCATCGACGAGCCCCCGGCAGGTGTTGCGCTGCTGGGCGAGTAGGTGGCGTCCGGCTCGTCCATCTATGGAGCGCGTGAGCTTGGCGATGATCGGCCTGGTGTTCTCCGCAATCACCAGCGCCTGGCGCTCGGGAAGCTGCCGGACTTCCTCAGGGCGGAGGATGAGCATGTCGTCTCCCGAGGTGGATCGGCCTCCGCCACGTCCGAACTGCCAGGTGGTGCGGGGGACGCGGGTCGTGCCGACGAGGTCGGAGATCTCCTTGTTGAAGCCGATGTCCTTACCACCGCCGAACACGATGACGACGTTGGTGAGGCCGTAGAGGGCGCGGGCTTCGGTGTCGCCGAAGATGGCCGCGAGTTGCCGCCAGGTCTGGGCGGCGTAGATGAACGAGATCCCGAGGGCGCGTTCGTTAGCGAGCCTGGTTCGCAGGGTCGGCAGGGGTGCGGTGGACGGCAACTCGTCGAGGCAGGCGAGCATCGGCGGGCACAGCCGGCCCCATGGGCTGCGGTTGGCGAGCACCAGGCCGGTGTCGAGGATGTGCTCGGCGAGCGCGGTCATCAGGGGTGAGGCGGACGCGTAGGGGTCTTCGCGTCCGAGCAGGTACAGCGTCCCACGGCGGGCGATGATGTCGGCGATGTCGGTGGCGGGACGGCCCGGGCCCGGGACGCAGCGGCGGCGGATGTCGGGCTGGAAGAACAGCGCCATGGCTTGCTGGAGGGTGACGACGGTGTTGGCGACGGTGCGGTCGTCGCCGGTGATCGCGCCCTGGAGCAGGCCGTGCCAGAACTTCGCGGCCCGGGGGTGGTCGAGCAGGATCTCGCCGGGCTCGTTGGTGGCTTGGGGGTTGGCGACCCAGCGGAGCACGGCGTCGAGGTTCTGGCCGGTGAGGGCGGCGGCGTGCAGGTAGCACTGCAAGACCTTGGCGGCCTCGGCGACATAGAACCGGGACGTCGCACCGCCTTCGGAGTTGTTCGAGATGGTGTGGACGGTGCCGGCGCCGAACGCCTTGGCGCGGCGTTCGGCGGTGATCGGGTCGGCGCAGCCGGCGATGGGGTCCCAGACGAGTTCGGGGAGACCGGGCGCGAGCCCGAACGGGTCGAGCACGGCGACCGGCCGGTCCCCGCCCGAGCGTGCGCCGATGGTGAGCAGCAGGTCGTCGACCTTGGTCAGGGTGACAAGCGCGGCCCCAGGGGCACCGAGCAGGGCGGGGGTGAGCAGGTCGAGGGTCTTGCCGGAACCTTGAGGTCCGATGACGCCGGCGGTGCGGTCCCAGGGGCACCACAGGTCGCCTCCCCTGGGTTCGTGGGCTTTGCCGATGCGCCAGCCGATCTGGGTCGGGTCGAAGTGGGAGCGGGTTCTCATGGGTCCTCCTCAGATCGCGATCCCCGGAGCCGGCGGCGTCACGCCGGGTGGCCGGTGTTGTGGCAGCGGGTGTCGGGTGACGGTCTCCCACACAGCTGGAGAGTGGATCTTCTGGACGGCGTCGCTGATGGCGGGTTGGGCGTCCTTCAGTCCGTCGGCGCGCAGGGTCTCCCACGCCGACGGCGGGACCACTTGGTCGATCAGGGCGTCGAGGATCCGGGCTGGTGGGTAGCCGCCTGGCCTGCCGGTCTGGCCGATGCGTTCGAGGGCAATGCTGGCCGCGGCGCCTTCGCCGGCGACCCAGGCGGCCATGCCGGCCAGGAACAGGGGCGCTTCGGCACCGTACTCGGGGACGGTGTTGACGACCGTACGCCACATCGCCAGGTGGCGGCGGGCGTCGTTGCGGGTCAGGGACAGCAGGGCGACCTGCCGGGCGTCCCCGTGTTGGGCAAGGACCGCCAGTTCAACGGCGTCGCGCACGTCCAGAGTCATGGTCGCGTGAGGGTCGGTGGCGGGCAGGTGGTGGCGGATCAGGTCTCCCATTCGTCCGATCACGGCGGTGGTGTCGCTGGCCGGAGGCAGGGCGTCGAGGGCGGCGGCGACGTGGGTGGTGAGTTCGTCGGTGTCGGGTGCGCTGGCGAAGGAGGCGACCAGTTCGTTGCGGGTGGGGAGTCGTTCCAGGCCGTGGAAGCTGGCTTCGGCGGCCAGCGGTCCGTAGCGGTCGGCGGGCCCGGACGTGCCATCCGCCTGGTGCCAGGTGTCGCCGTCGACGACCAGCGCTTCGACGACTCGACCAACCGGCAGGTGGTTGGCGCACCGTTCCAGGAGTGCCCAGCCGGCCGGCTGGTCGGTGGTGTAGGCGGCCAGGAGTGCGTCGACGTCGGGGAACCGGGCCACATCCGGTCCAGCAGCGCTTCGGCACGCGCGGGCTGCTGGACGTCGGCGAGGTCGGTGCGGGCGGTCAGGGCGACCCTGCCGTTGTCGATGACGGTGATGACCAGCGACTCCTCGGGGGTGAAGCCGATCATGTAGGGGATGAGCTGGGTGATATCGCCGGGACCGGTGATGTGCACCTGCAGCGGGTCGAAGTTCTCGGTCATCGCGATTCTCCTTGTCGATCGGGTCGGTGGTCGGGTCTGCGACGGCTGGTGCGTTTGGGCCAGTGCGTGGGCCTGCCGGGGAACGGGCGCGGTCCTGACTCCGTCGGGTTCACCAGTTCCCAGTCCGGCTCGGTCGCTGGGTACCGGGCGTCCACCTGGACGACCCGGGCGAGGACGGTCTGGTTGGTGCCGTGCCAGCGGGTGTGCGCGGTTACGGTGCCGGCCACCGTGATCCGGTCGCCGCAGCGGCACTGGCGCGCCCAGCTGGCGACGGTGACGATCTTCACCCGGGCCAGTCCGACGTCCAGGACGATCAGGACGGGGTCTGGGCGTCCGTTGCTGGAGCGGTCGAGTCGGGTCAGGGTTCGGATTCGGCCGGTCACGGTGAGTCGTTGGCCGAGCCGGCCCAGGTGCTCGGTGCGGCTCATGATCGAGCCCGCCTGGCCGGATACAGATCGGGACGGATGATCCGGCGGACGCGACGCAACCGGGACAAGCCGAGGGAGGCTTCCGCCTCGGAAACGGTAGCCATGCCCTTGAGTCGTCCGGGCCCCCAGCGCCGCAGGAGCCAGGCGCCAACAGCGGTGCCGACGATCAGCACGAACACCTCCACCGCGACGACCCAGCCGAGCACGGCGGCACCGCTGGCCGCGGTCGCCAGGGATGGGACGAGGCCGGCGGTCGCGTCACCGGCCAGCACCTCGGGGACGGACGTGACGAGGGACACGGTCCCGGGCCAGTGCCAGCCCGCGCCGGCCATCCAGTTCGCCAGGCCGCGTCCGAAGTGAACGCCAGCCACGAGCAGCACCGCCACGACGGTGACGACTCCGGCGGGGACCTCCCAGGTGAAGGGATAGGGGGTGGTGCGTCGTTCGGTCTGCATGGTCGTCACCTCACTGACCGGGGTAGAAGCTGACGTGAACGTGGTCACGGTGCGCCAGCGTCGGGTTGGTGTTGCCGTAGGGGTGGCGGTAGGGCCTCCACCTGTTGCTCACCGCCGGGTTCCATTTCTCGGCGTCCCAGATGATGTACTTCACGCGCAGTTGCCTGGCGTGGGCCTGAACCCAGCGGGCGACCTGCCACCCGAACCGGTTTCCAGCCGCCGTGTTCCACTTCGGGATCATGAAGTCGACGGCCAGCCCGGCGCAGTGGTCGGAGAAGCGGCACGTCGGTGACGAACTCGACCGGCGTCCGCCCATGCTGCGGATAGCGGGGAAGGCTTGCTTGACGCAGCGCAGCCCGTGGCGTGCGGTCGCCTGCATGCCATGTTCGGCAGCTGAGCCGGACGCCGGGCAGGTGTCGTCGTAATCGGGCAAGTCGCCAACGCCCGGGAGGCACTCGGTCGGGTCGCCCGTCGCCACGACAGGAGCGCCGTCGCCGGCATAGGAGGCCGCGTAGAACAGCACGTCGTTGCGGTAGGCGACGGACCGGTTGTACGCCCACAGCGCCCGAATCGCTCCTGCCTGGCCGTCCTTGACCCCGGAGTGGACCAGGTAGTTCGCTGCCGAGAACACGCTGTCGGCGTCGCTGTGGATGCTGCGGCGCCCGTCCCCATCGCCGTCCACGCCGTAGCTGGCGAACGTGCCGGGCAGGAACTGCATCAGGCCCTGGGCGCCGGCCGAACTGGTGCGGTTGTTGCGTCCGTGGCGGGTCTCGGCCATGCCGATGCCGGCGAGCAACTCCCACGGAACCTGGTACCGGGCGGCTGCCGCCAGATAGAGGGTCTTGATCCGGGCGGGGATGGCCTGGGCGGGGCTGGTCAGGGACTGCTGCCTGGGTGTTCCAGGACGAGGGAGGTCGAACCCGGCCCCGTCCTCGGCGGCGCCGGGCACCGCGGTGGTGACGTGGCTGGCGTACGCCGAACACGGGTCGATGCGGATCTGTTCGGCCACCGCCGGGGTGACGAACGCCGCCGCCGTCGTGATGAGCAGGATCGGGACGCCGAGCAGGAAGATCAGCACCGGGACGAGCGCCAGCGCGAGCCACTTCATGGCAGCGCTCCTTCCAGGCGGGTGTTGGTCCAGGCCAGCGACGCTTCGGCGGGGTGCAGCCAGGTGGCGACTTTCGCCATCCGCTCGCCGACCACCCACAGGGCGCGTCCGGGTGCCTGGCGGGCCCAGTCGGTGACGATGTCGCGGGCGATCGGGCCGAGTCCGAGAAGGTGTTCGAGTTCGTCGGCGACTGCGGCGTCCTGGCCGAGCAGGATCTTGGTGTCGGCCAGGTGCAGCATGTCCTTGGCGATCGCGGACGCCTGCGAGCCGGCGTCCCCGGCGGTGAGCAGGTCGGAGGGTTTGTGGGCGATCGCGAACTGGATGTCGCCGTCCCGCCTGCTCAACCGTAGGTCGGCGTCGAACGACTTCACCGCTTCGATGCCGAGCCGGAGTTGCTTCCACGATTCGTCGCGGACCACGATCCTCATGTCGCCGGGCTGCGCGGTCTCCCGCATCGCCCTGCCCCACGAGTTGAGACACAGCAGGGCCATGCCGATCGCCTCGTCGCCCAGCCCTTCGAGCCGGGACAGCGACAGCGACTGGATCGGGGCGGACCAGTCGAGGTCGATGGTGGTGTGGTCGTCGAACAGTCCGCGCAGGGTGCCGTAGACGAGGATGCCGAGCGCGTCGCGCAGCAGCCTGGTGGAGTCCAGGAAGTGCTGCCGGGACGCGTAGTGGCACTGCTCGATCAGCGCGGGGTCGGGGCTGTCGAGGGCCTGCCACAGCTGCGGGATGGTGGCCTCGGTGAGCGCGGTGTTGCCGGCGGCGTGGCCAGTCAGGGTCTTCAGGGCGGTGTCGACGACGGCTTCCTCGCTGGGTCCGAACGGGACCGGACGGTCGCCGACCTTCTGCGACCCGACCAGGCCGCGGATGAGGGTGAGCCAGCGGGAGAACACGATCCCCGCGCGGCGTTGCGCCTCGTCCCGGTCGAGGGAATCCCAGCCGACGCCGAGCGGCCCGAAGGCCAGCGGGTTGATCCGGGCGGCGAGGCCCTGGCCGATGGCGATGGGCTGGACGCCGAGTGCCCGGCACAGCGGTTCGTACTCGTCCTTGGGGTCGCCGACGATCAGGGTGCGGTAGCCGAACCCCATCATCCGCAGGCAGAACGCCTTCACCGTGGCGGACTTGCCCTGCCCGGGCTTGCCGAACATGAAGATGTTCGGGTTGGACACCGGGATCGTCGGGTCGAGCACCCAGCCGTTCGGGTCGGCGTACATCGACGCGCCGGAGAAGTAGTCGATCCCCATCTGGGCTCCGCGCGGTGGCAGGCCGGGTGCGGCGACCAGCGGCCACAGCACCGGCGCCTGGTCGGCGGTCATCCGCCACACCGACACCGGAGCGGACGCCGCCGACCAGCCCCGCAGTGGTTTGCGGTCGCCGCGGCGCGGCACGGGTGGGAACAACCTCGGTTCCCGTTCCCGGACGGGCGGTTGGGGAACGGTGGGGAGTTGGTGCCCGAAGTCGGCCAGCAGCCGGTCGACTCCTCTGCCCGTCCGGGCGGCGGTGTTGCTGGTTCGGCTAGCCATCGGGCCACTGGTCCGGGTCGTCCGCGTGCAGGTAGCGGGTGAAGCCGTGGGGCTGGGACGGGTCGGCGTGCAGCTCCGAGATGGTGACCTGGCCGGGTTCGGGGTCGTCACAGGGATAGCCGAACAGGGGCTGCGCAGCGGGCGGCTGGGCGTTCGTGTTGGGCGTGCGGCGGTTGCGTGTCATGCTCCTTCGACCTTCCGGGTGAGGGACAGCCCGAGCGGGATGGTGGAGGCGGCGAAGCCGGAGTCCTGGGCGAGGTCGAGTCGCAGCGGTGCGAACCCGGCGCGGCGGATCGCGGCGTCCAGGCGGCGTCCGTACTCGGCGATCCGGACGGTCTTCGGGGCGGTCACGGTGGCGACCGCGTAGGGACGGACCAGCGCGTGTCCGGAGGCCAGTTTGGCGTCCAGGGCGCGGGTGCGGGCGGTGGCCTGCTGGTCGCGGGCGCGGGTCTTCATGCCGGCCTTGGCTCGCAGGGATTCGCCCATGTCGGCGGCCCATTCGGCGTTGGCGGTCTGCCGGTCGGCCAGGGAGGCGGCCAGGATCGGGAAGGCGACCATCAGGCTGCGGCGCTCGCCCGGTTCGGTGGGCACCAGGACGGGGGCGAGTGCGCCGATCACCGCGCCGCGCGCGGGCAGCTTCACGGTGGCGGAGATCGAGTTCCAGGCGTCGTGGGAGTAGTGCCGCACCACCTGGTCGGCGCCGGACGGCCCGGCCTGCGCCCACGGCACGTCGGCGTTGATGGCAGGGTCGGTGTCGCGGGCGGCGAGGGCCTCGACGATGCCGGCGCGGTCGCCGGGTGCGAAGCCCGTCCGGACCGCGGCGGCGAGCTTGGGTGAGGTGAGCCACTCGACGTCGGTGACCCGCAGTCCGGCGCGCAGATGCGTCTCGACTTCGCCAGCGAGCATCAGCATCGCCCGGGCCCGGGCGTCCACGCCCCGTCCGAACTCCTTGGCCTGTCTGGCCAGCCTGGCCTCGGGGGCGACGATCGTGACGTACGTCTCGGTGCGCACCGCCGCCTGCGACAGCACCTGGGCCAACTGCTCGTTGACCGCCCGCGCCAGACCGGGTGCGTCCGGACGCAGGTGGCGGGCGAGCCACTGGTCACGCTCGGCGCCGTCGTCCGGTACGGAGCGGACGACGAAGATGACCTCGCTGATCAGTTCGGTGCGGGCTGCGGCGTTGAGCAGGTCGGTCAGGCCGCGTCCCTGGCGGTCGCGGTCGTCGCCGTCGGCCAGCGCCAGGCCGGGGTGGGTGATCGCCGCGGTGACCGCCCACACCCGGTTGGCCTTGTCCTGAATGACAGCGACCCGGGTCATGGTCGGCGGCTGGGGTGGGCCGTCGTGGACCCGGATGCCGTGCAGGACGCCCGGCAGATCGGGGACGGCGAGGTCATCGGCCTCACCTCGGGAGGCGTGGGAGCGCCAGGCCGTCCAGCCGAGCGCTCGTCCGACCAGGTGTCCGGTGGACGCCGCGAGCCAGCCGGTGGCCGAGCGTCCGCGAACCGGAACGACCACCAGAACGAACAGTGCCGCCCAGCCGGCGATCAGGCCGAGCAACAGCCCCCACCGCTGCTCGTTGAACGCCCACAGTGCCGGGAACAGCCCCAAGGCCAGGGTCACCACTTGCGGCCCGGACAGGCCGAAGAACCAGCCGATGCGGTCCCGGCTGTAGTCTCTGTACACGCTCGCCATGACGGGCTCCTTCCGTTACAGCGCCGCTGCCGCTGCGGCGGCCTCCGAGGAACCAGCCGCGGCCGCACCGCTCGATCCGCCGGCACCGGACGGGCCGGCCGCCGGCGGCGGGGCCGGACCCGGTGTCGTCGAAGCCGGCGGCGGTGGCGTCGGGCCGTCGGGTTCGGCGGTGGCCGGTTGGTCGTCGGTACTGCCTTGCTGCTCGCGGTTGGCACGGGCCGCGTCGCGGCGGGACCGGTCGGTGTAGTCGGGGTAGTAGGAGTTGTTTCCGACGCCCTCCTGGTTGGCCATGTCCGACATCACCGTCGTCCCGTAGGCGCCGACGGTGGTGAGCGCGCCGAGGCCGGTCGCGGCGATCCGTCCTGCCGGGCCGAGGACGGCCATCGCGCCCTGGATCGCCGACGACGCCCGGGAAGTGGTGGCGGCTTCAGCGGAGTCCTCTCCTGCGGAGCGTCCAGTGCCGGAGGCCTGCGCGGCGGCGTCGGAGGAGGAAGCGGGTGAGAAAGCGCCGCCGCGCAGGAGACCCTGGAGACCGCCCGTGGCGGCCAATCCGGCACGCATCGCCGCACCCGAGGAGGTGCCCGGGTCGACGAAGGCGAGCATCTTGAACAAGGCGAGCGGGCAGACCACGGCTATGCAGATCAGCACGATCGCCGGCACCGCTGTACCGACGGACGCCTCGACGCTGGTGGTCTGGCTGGTGGCGACGCCCTCGGCGAGCTTCATGCCCACACCGGTCACCAGGACCACCAGCAGTGGGGTGAACGCGGCGGCGTGGAACCAGCGGAACGCCTTCCAGAACCACGCCCGGGTGGTCTCGTTCGCCAAACCCGCGGCGGCGATCGGAGCGGTCGCGACGATCACCATCAGCGCGGCGTCACGGGTCAGGATCACCAACAGGTGCCCGATCGCGGCGATCCACACCAGCAGCCCCATCAGGCCCAGCACGGTGGCCAGCCCGGCGTCGGTGATCTGCGCGGCGTCGATCGGCTTCCACAACTCCCAACTCCGCCAACTCGTGACGCCCATCAAGGACTGCATCGCGGCATGGGTGAGCCCACCGGCCGCGGTGACGAGGACGGCGGTGTAGCCCAGCCACCCGCCCCACACGATCGCGAACTGCGCCAGGCCGATCAGCACGCGGGCCAGCCCGCGGCCGTCCCGGCGTCCGGCGGCGATCCCGATCTGGACGATGGTCATCACCAGCAAGACGGCACCGGCGAGCCAGAACGTGGTCGGGTAGATCGTGCGCGCCGGACCCGACGCGGACAGGTCGGGAGTGAGCCACGCGTCCATCCAGCCCAGGATCAGCCGGAGCAGCCACTGCCCGGCGTTCCACACCGACAGCCACATCGCGATCCAGCCGTCGGTGACGATCCGGCCCGCGGTCGAGCCCATGATGCCGAACGGGTCCGGAATCATGATCCGGCCTCCTGCCAGGTCAGCCAGCCGGCCTCGACAGCGGCCACCGAGCCGGGCCACGCCGACGGCGCTCTGGCCGGAGCCGCGCCGGGAGCGATCTGCCAGCGTCCGTCCTGCCACTGCATCCGTGAGCAGTGCCCGTAGCCCATCCGGGCGTCGGCGCGGATCGTCGCCTGCACATCGAGCAGGACGCACGCCACAACCCAGTCCGGCCCGTCCGTCGCCTTCAGCAGTGCCATCGCGGGCGTGGCCTGGACGAAGGTGCCCGGGTCCTTCGCCTGGCCGTTCTGGCGACCCGAGCGCAGGAACGACCGGACGTTGCCGGTCAGCTCCCACTCCTCATACGTCGGAGCGCCCGGCAGCGACCACGCTGCGTGAACATCGCGGGCCACCGGCAGACTCATGGCTTCCAGCACCGTCTGTTCGATAGCCGCGAGCTGGCCGACCGCACCCTGAGGGGTCTGCGGGAACCCGGTCGCAACCTCGGCCGGGCCACGAGCGTTCGCGGAGGGGATCTCGATGGGCGGTGCCGGGTTGAGTGCGGGGTCGGGGGTGAAGCCCGCATCGGACGGAACCTCGGCCATCGGCTCGGCCGCGAGCTGGTCGCGGCGATCCGTGTCGGCGGACGCGACCGCCAGCACGTCGTGAGGAGCCTCCCCGGGTCGGGTGACCAGCTGGAGGATCACGGTCACCAGTCCGGCGAGGACGGTGAGGATGACGACTGCACCGATGCCGAGGACGCCTGCGAGTCGCTGCCGGCTCCACGCATCGGGCTGGGTTCGGGTAGCAGGCATCAGATGCACCCACTGCCCAGAATGCTGGTGATGATGCCCGGCGCGACCATGTACGCGACACCGGCCAGCAGGGCGACGAACAGCGACACGATGCCGGCCTTCGACGCATGAGGCATGCCGAAGATCCGGCCCGCGACGATCGCCCCGACGGCAACCACCACGCCAACGATGAACAGGATCCCGACGCCCCACAGCACGTAGCCGGTGATCTGGTCGGCATACTTCTGCGCCCCGGGCGGAGCGACCGGGCACACCTTCAGCGGGATCAACAGTGGAATCAGGGTGTTCACGACGGGAGTCCTTCCAAGAGAGTCAGCACGGTCTGCGCCGGACGGAGAATCGACGGCGGTAGCGGGTCAGGGGTGAGGCCGGCCAGCGCCAGCCCGGGCTCGTGGGGCACCAGGACGATGCGCCCCTCGTCCCGGAGCCTGCGGACCATCGGTCCTGCTGCCTGTTCCACCGGACGGGGCCAACGCCGCGCGCCGACCGTGACCGCGACGAGGCGCGAGAGATCGATCAGTGAGGCGGTGGCCTCCAGCCGCCGCAGCCCCGGGATCGTGGCTCGTGACACCAGAACCACCGTCAAGGCGGTCCGCGCCAGGTCACCCAGCCAGCCGGCGGACTCCAGCAGGCAGCCGATATCCCAGGACGAATCGACGATCGTGAGCGGCGCGTCGAGAGCCGCCGGCGCCGGAACATCGTCCGGCGAGCTGACCAATTCGGCCCTGCGCTCGAGAACCACCGCGTCGCGGGTTCCGCGCAGCCACTGCCGCTCCACCGTCCCCAGTTCGCTGGTAGCTGCGTACACCAACCCGGACGCGAGCCCGCCGCAGGTCTCCACCACACGCGCCCGGTCAGCAGCCGTCGCCAAAGACAGCGCCATCGTCGTCGCACCCGGGGAGCCACCACACCCACACACCAGCACCGCCCACTCCCCCGCCGCCGTCACCCAGCGCGCGGAGCCGGTCCGCGTCCGGCGATCGGGTACCGAGACCTGCCGGGCCGTGACGGGAGGGCCGTCCCCACCCAACGCACGGAAGGCCCGGCGCAGGTCGTCCAAAGAGGCGAAGCTCGCGACCGTCGTCATGTCTGCACCTGCAACTGGTGGGCCAGCGCCGCCCTGCGACGCTCGGCGTCACGTTCAGCGAGATGGCGTCTCGCCTGCTCGGTCAGGTCCAGGCGGGCGAGAACCTCGCCCAGAGACTCGACGGGGCTCGGGTCACCCATCGCGGTCGGTGGCCGCTGGTCGAGTTCGCGCGGGTGATCGGTCATGATCGGGGCCGCCTTCCTTCTCACCCATAACAGGCAGATGGCGAGGCCTTCGGTGGCCATGAGCGTTCACGCGACCTGGCCGAGAGCAGCCGCGAGGGCGTCGATCGCACCCCTGGCAGAGCGGCGAACCGTCCGGCCACTAATCCCCCACCACTGGCCCACCAGTTCGGTCCCACCCCGGCTCAGCAACGCCGTGCTGGCCCGCTGCACGACCGGGTGCGCGTCCACCGCCTCGACCAGCGCCAGCAACAGCCGGCGATCCCGATCGTCGATGACCTGGTGCTCACAACCCCACGCCAGCACCTCGTCCAGACAATCCCGCGACGTCGTGTCGAGCAGATCCGTCAGCGACGCATCGATCTCCTGCAGCGACTGCGGCGGAACCGGTGCGGTCGCTGCCCGCACGCGGTTGTGGTTGTCCAACTGGCCGGGCTCGTCGAACTCCAGCAGCACCTGCTGCCGCACCCACAACAAGATGTTCGCCGCCACCCGCGACTTCGCCCGCCAGTCGAACGTACGGATCGCGATCCACAAGAACGCCGCGACGTGGTGGTAGGTGTCCGTGCCCAGATCGAACACCCGCACCACCAAGGCATCCGCGCCGGCGTGCAGCATCCACGCCAAGACCAGCGCCGCGTCCCGATCATCGCGGCCGGACTCCGAGGCCAACTCGGCCAAGCCGCGCAGCACCTCGTCCGATTCCGGACGCGGCACCTCCCGCAACCACGCTTCCAACGACTGCGGATCAGGGACACACGCGAGCGCCGGAACCAGCGCCACCCACCCGTCCCACCGCGCAGCGATCAGCTCCGCACAACGCTCCTCGGAGATGCCGAGGGATCGTCCAACACCACTGGCCATTTCGGGGCTCCTTCCCGGTCCGTCAAGACCAGAAAGGCCAGCCCACGAGCGTTACCGCAATCGCTCCCCCATCGCCTGTGGATGACGGACAGCCTGTGGACAACCTCAGAATCACCCGTAGCCAGGGCTGCGTTCCCCAAGTTCCCCTGATCGGCGTGGCCACCGGCAGGACACGAAGGCAGAGACGGAGACAGGCGGCCCGCTGCGACAACCGGCAACCAGAAGATCGCTGCGCCACCGGCCGGATGCCCATTCCAAGGTGCCCAGCCGCCAACCGATCGCGGCGCACAGAACGCAGGACGGGCCGGTCGCCAGGTCAACCGACCAGGTGTATCCTGAAATTTCGGTCTCCCCAAGGCATCGATCCCTGGAAGGCCAGCCCGGCTTGCCGAGCCTATCTATCGCAGTACCAGACCTATCTATCGCAGCACCGAGACAACAGGAGCAACAGTGACCCTGAACAGCGCCGCCGACCCTGCGGACCTTCTCCAGTTCGCCTGGATCCCACCAGACTTCATCGCCAAGCTCGAGGAGTTGGCACTCCGGGCGCAGCCCGAGAATTGGGATGATCCCGAATCACCTAGACCAAGGCTCGCAGTCCTCAGCAGCTACATCCGATTCACCTTCCGCCGCCTCATCGAGGAAGAAAAGGTCGTCTACGCCACCGACGACCAGGGTCGGAACGTCGCAGCCTTCAACACGGGACTCTTCACGGCACACTACGAGCCGATCTTCGCCTGTCTGGACGCGAACACGAACCCCGAGAAGCAGCCCTGGGTGCTGCGCGAATGGAGCCTTCCGGCAGACTTCCGGATGCGGCCGTTCGCGAACCACGAAGTCAAAGCCGCGAGGTACTTTAGCCGACCCGCAGACCTCATCTACGACCCCGACTTCGAACTAGTTTCCAAGCTCGACCACATCCTCGACGAGAATGTGGAGCGGTTCCCTGCGACCCTACAGTCGAACGCGCACCACCGACGGCTGCTGCTCGACGCGGCCATCCGGGAGGCCGGCAAGCGAGCCCAAATGAACTGGAAGACCGCAGTGCCGCAGTACTACTTCGGCACGGACGGGCGAGGCGCGGGCAGGGTACAACTGCTGCTGCCCCTCTGCATGATGCAGCCCGACAAGGCGGACCTCGCTCTGGTCGTGGACAAGGCTGACAGGCAGTACGTTGCATACACGGTTCTGACACTGTCGATGGCGTACAAGAATGCCCGTCTGATCTCGCGTCAAGACTCAGACTGGTTGGGCTCGGCGGCATCCGGGCCAGTCGCTGAGGCCCTGCAGAGTGCGCAGGGGGAGTGAGAGCGATGGCATACGAACCAATCGTCCCGACCGGCCTTCACCTCGGCACCTCTCACAACGTCCCGGATGCGGTCACTGGGCACCTCTTCGACTCCGCCAACAACCTGAGGGGCCACGCCGCTTGGCAGTGGGTGCCGAACCGCCTGTCCGATCACACACCGACAATCATGTGGGTTGGTCTCGGCATCGCGATTGGTGTCGCTGCAACCTATGTTGGCAGCAGGGCTGTGTCGCTCATCAAGCGGCGATGGATCAGCTCGCGCGGCAGCCGTAAGGCCGCATCGGGCCCCGCAGACATCTACCTAGCGCCGGTCGGCCTTACGGAGTTCGCTAAGCCTGAATCCACCGGCCTGGTAGCGGTGCGTTAAGCGAGGAAGTGCCCTCTGGTAAGGGAGAATGGGACTTGTCTAGAGTTCCGTAGCTCCCCCAAGAAGGGCACTTCCGAGATGCAACTGTCTCACACCCCCGG
>JAIUOR010000051.1 GCA_020161795.1 Actinomycetota bacterium
GATCAGCTTGCCGCCAAGCCACCTGGGCCTGCCGAAGGGCGCGGGGGAAGTCACCGGCTCACCTTAACCCGCGCGAACCGCGGGGCCGGTGACCGCTACCGGCCTGGCGGCTCAGTGCTCGGATCCCAGACTTCGGGAGCCACGCTCGGCGGGCCCGGTAGCACCGGCCGCAGCAGGTAGCACGCGTCGGCGAACGTCGCGGTGTCCACACCGAAGCAGGCCAGTACGGAATCCGCCCCGCCCGCCACGACCGGGTCGTGATCGGGCACCGGCAGGTCGGGAACCTCAACCCATTCCTTCAACGCCGGGCCGTAGAGCTGGCCCCGCAGGGCGATCGCGTTCTCGGTGGTGAGGTACCAGTCGAACCGGTACCCGCCGTTCCACCCGGTCAGCCCACGAGACCGGGCCGGAAGGTCGACGCTGCTCCAGTCGAGCGTATCCAGGTTCAGGAACCATGCCTGCGTGTCTCCGCGCGGCCAGGCGGCCAGCCCGGCCGTCCCGGCCGCGACCGGGCGCTGGATCTCCACCGGGGTCGAGCCCAGCGGCGTGACCTCACCGGTGCTCAGGGTGATCAGGGTCATCCACAGCGTGTCCGTGTGTTCGGCCCCGGCCGCCATCACGACGAGGTGGCCTTGGACCACGCTCGCCCCCGCGATGGCACCCGCGGGCGTCTTCACCTTGGGGTGCGTCGTCCAGTTGCCGGTAGCCGGGTCGAAGGTGTCGTACCGGACGAAGTCGTCGCCGGTGGTGAAGCCTCGGACGCTGACCAGCAGCCTGTCGGTGGCGTAGATCGCCGCCGAATCCTCGGCCGCGGGGATCCGCTCCCATCGGTCGCGGTCGGCCCGATAGGCCAGCGGCCCACCGCTGGCAAGCACGTACACCGTGTCGCCCAGGACGGCCGTGCTCGGGTACGGGCTGGCGGCATGGGCGAAGACCTGCTCCGGCGCGTCCGCGATCTTCCGCCAGGTGTCGGTGACCGGGTCGTAGCGGGCACCGTCCACCAACGGCTTGGGATCGGCGCAGTCGGCGCTGTCGGCGCACACGTCGCCGAAGCCGCCGACGACCAGATAGGTGTCGCCCACCCAGGCGGTCACGGCATCCCGTCGCGGCGAGAGCGGAGGGGGCGAGGTGGGGTGCCAACCGGTGACGCCCGGTGCGGTGGGCGTACTGGTGGGATCGATGCTCGGGGTCTCCACCGGGCCCGGCGCGGCGGGAATCGGCCGATCGCCCAGCATGCTCGGCACCAGCAGGGCGAGGGCCGCGATCACCGCCGCCACCCCCAACCCGGCTGCGACCAACCGGCCGCTGCCCGCGCGCCGGGTGGCGGGCGCGGTCAGGTCAGCGACGGTGAGCGGGGTGAACTGAGGGGTTTCGGCCTGCTGCCGCAGGCCCTCCCGCAGCGCGGTGGCGGCCCGCTGCCGATCCCGGAACTCGTTGTCAGTCATGGTCAGGCTCCTGGGGTAGGCGGTCGCGCAGCGCAGCCAGCGCGCGATGGACGAGCACCCGCGCCGCGCCGGCGGAGCAACCGCAGATCGATCCGATCTCGGGGTAGCTGCGGTCTTCGTAGAATCGCAGCACGACGGCCGCGCGCTGCCGGGGCGGCAGTTCGGCGCACAGTTGGATGGCCAGCCGAGCATCCAGCAGCCGGGCGGCCATGTCGGGTGCGGGCTTCTCCAGCCAGGCCGGATCCCAGGCCGACTCCCTTCCGGAGCTCCGCCAGCGCGAGACATGGGCATTGACGATGGAGCGGCGGAGGTACGCCTCCGGATCGCCCCTTCGCACGACCCTCTCCCAACGCGGATAGAGGCCGGCCAGCGCATCCTGCACCACGTCGCGAGCATCCTCGACATCACCGGTGATCAGGTAGGCGAACCGTTGCAGTGCTACCGACCGACCGGCAACGAACTCACTGAAGGTGCGTACGTGCAGCCCGGCATCGGCGTCGGCCATCAGCATCCCCTCGATCGTCACGCCCAATACACGTCCGATCGGCAGCAAGTGTTACACGGCTCGGGAGGATCTTTCCGAGCTCGCCGCCCTGAGCCCTCCGGGCGGGGCACAATGAGCAGCATGGATTCCGAGCCGGCAGAACTGCGCACCTACCAGGTGGTGCTGGCTCACATCGAGGCCGGCATCCTCGACGGTACCTACCGCAAGGGCGACCTACTGCCTCCCGAGCGGGATCTGGCTGCCCAGCTGAACGTCGGCCGGTCGGCGGTACGCGAGGCCATCCGGGTGCTGCACACCCAGGGGCTGATCACCGCCAGCACCGGACGGGGCGGCGGCACGCGGCTGGTGCCGACCCAGGGGGACGCGCTGGCGCGGATCTTCCGGCTCCACTTGGCGATCGCCGGCGCGGGGATCACCGATCTGATCGAGACACGGGTCGCGCTGGAGCGCTCATCCGCCGCGATCGCGGCGCGCGAGATCGACCTGAGGACCCTACGGGAGCTGACCGCGACGGTGACCGCGATGCGCGGTGTGACCTCGATCGACGAGTTCAACGAGCTGGACACCGCCTTCCATGTCCAGCTGGCCCGCGCCGTGCGCAACGATCTGGTGGCCGACCTGACGGTGGCGATCCGGGAGGCCGTCCGCGGCCCGATCCGCACCGCGACGGACCTGTTGGCCGACTGGTCGGCCTTCCGCCTGAGCCTGATCACCGAGCACGAACTGGTGTTGGAGGCGATCGCCGGCGGCGATGCCGACGCGGCGGCCACTCGCATGGAAGCCCACATCCGTCACGCCAACCAGCAACTGGCCGAAGCTCTCACCTGAGCGCGGACGCGCGAACGCCGGCCGTCCATCAGGACGACCGGCGCTGCGTTTGCTTACTCAGGCGGCGGTGACGTTCACGTTGATGTGAGCCACCACGCCGGCGGTGAGCTTGATGCCGACGGTGTGCTCGCCGACGGTCTTGATCGGCTTGGCGATCTCGATGGAGCGCTTGTCGAGGGCCGGGCCGCCCGCCTTCTTCACCGCGAGGGTGATGTCGGTAGCGGTGACGGCGCCGAACAGCTTGCCAGTGCCGCCGGCCTGGGCCGGCAGGGCAACCTGCAGCGCCTCGAGCTGGTTGCGGACTTCCTTGGCGTGATCGGCCGAGCGGATCTCACGAGCGTCACGCGCCCGCTTGATGCCGTCGATCTGCTTCTCAGCGCCCTTGCTCCAGCTGATGGCGTAGCCCTGGGGCAGCAGGTAGTTGCGGCCGTAGCCGTCCTTCACCTCGACGATGTCACCGGGAATGCCCAGGTGCTCGACCGGAGCGGTCAGGATCAACTTCATATCCGGATCCGTCCTTTCTAGCGAGCGGTCGAGGCGTAGGGCAGCAGGGCGACCTCGCGGGCGTTCTTCACCGCGATGGCAACCTTGCGCTGCTCCTGCACCGACAGACCGGTGACCCGACGAGCGCGGATCTTGCCCCGCTCGGAGATGAAACGCCGCAGCGTGGCGGTGTCCTTGTAGTCGATGTGACCGACCCGAATCGACTTGGCGGGTGCGATCTTCTTCTTGTTCACAGGCTTGCGCTGTGACGAGGCCATTGCGGTGCTCTCTCTTTGGTTTGAAAGCCCGGCCGGAGCCGGAATGTGCCACGCCCCTGGTCAGGGGCAGGTTGGGATCAGAACGGGGGTTCCTCGCTCTGGGCCTGGGCCCAGGGGTCGTTCCCACCCGTCCGTTCGCTCTGGCCGCCGCCGTAGCCGCCACCACTGGGAGCGGACGAGCCGCCACCGTAGTTGCCGCCACCACCGGAGTAGTTGCCGCCGCCACCGCTGCTGCGAGTGACCTTGGCCGTGGCGTACCGGAGCGCAGGACCGACCTCTTCGACCTCGATCTCAAAGACCGTACGCCGCTCGCCCTCGCGGGTTTCGTAGGAGCGGGACTTCAGGCGGCCCTGAACGATCACGCGCATCCCCTTGGTGAGGGATTCGGCGACGTTCTCGGCGGCCTGACGCCAGACGGCGCAGTTGAGGAACATGGCATCGCCGTCCTTCCATTCGCCGGATTGGCGATCGAAGGTGCGCGGCGTCGAGGCGACGGTGAAGTTCGCCACGGGGGCGCCGGACGGGGTGAACCGTAACTCGGGATCGGCCGTCAGGTTACCGACGACGGTGATGATTGTTTCGCCAGCCATGTGAGTTCTTTCGAGTCGGACGTCTACTGGGGTCCAGCCTGTCAGCTACGACTGACAATCGCGAGACCCCGGTATGGAATCAGTGGGTGTCCGGGCGGATGACCTTCGTCCGCATGATCTGCTCGTTCAGGGTGAACTGACGGTTCAGCTCCTTCACGACATCAGGCTCAGCGGTGACGTTGATCACGGCGTAGATGCCTTCGGACTTCTTCCGGATGTCGTAGGCAAGCTTGCGCCGGCCCCAGACGTCCAGGTTGTCGAGCGTGCCGCCGGCCTTGGTCAGCCCAGCCAAGGGCTTCTCCAGCAGGCCGTTCACCTGGCGATCGTCGACGTCAGGGTCGATGATGACCATGACTTCATATTTACGCATACGCGAACTCCACCTCCTCTGGTCTAGAGCGGCTACGGGCGCTTCCCGTAGCAGGAGGGCGTATCGGTCACCCAGGTAGGCAACCAAGGGTGAACTTTACCCGGACGCTCCCGCCTGGGCCTAATCAATCGGCGGGCCGGACTTCGCCACGGGGCAGGTCAGCTCCCCCGCCACCTGTCCAGTCGCCACAACAACGCGCATTCGGCGGAGCTGTCGTCGGTGAGATTGCTCGTGCCGTCCGCTCCGACTCGGTAGAGCTGGTGGCGTGGACTCGTCCACCAGAAGACGCCGGGACACGGCTGGTCGAGCTTCCAGCCGCCGTGGGTCTTGCCGCGATGACCGCGCCGGGTCAATGGCCCGAGGTTCGAGGGACGGGTCTGTCCGCACACGGCTCCACCACCGAGTCGGTCATGTACCAATTCTGGACGCCGGCACTGACAGTTTTCGGCCACCGATTCCTGAATCGCTCCTTGTCATCTGGGGGTTCCTGGAGGAATCCCGGCATTCGTTCCGAGGTCTGCCGGCTGCATCGCGGCAGCCGGCAATAGTGGAAACGGTGCTCCAGCGGATGCTCGGTTGGCTACCCTGCTGGCGTGCCCGTCTCCCCCAGAGTCCACCCGCTCAAACGACTCGCCGCCGTGGCGCTGGCCGTCGTCCTGGCATTCACGCTGCACTCCTCGGCGGCGCTGGCCAAGCGTCCGAAGGGTCCGTCCTCGCTGACGGATGCGACCACCGCGATCGATGCCCACCTGGGCTACCAGAAGCAGAAGACCTGCACCCCCACCGCCAAGCCGGGAGCCAAGGCGCTGCTGAAGCTGCTGATCAAGACCTGGGGCGGATCCTCCTCCGGCATCTCCCGCTCCTGCACGATCGGCGGCACCTCCGAGCACAAGGAGGGCCGTGCGCTGGATTGGCACATGAACGTGAGCAAGCCCAAGCAGAAGAAGGCGGTGGCGGACGCTCTGCGCTGGCTGACCGACAACGACGGCGAGGTCGCCTACCGGCTGGGCATCATGTACATCATCTGGGACCAGAAGATCTGGAGCGTCTACTACCAGGAACTCGGCTGGCGGAAGATGGAGAACCGCGGTTCCCGCACGGCCAACCACAAGGACCACGTCCACATCTCGCTCTCCTGGGACGGCGCGATGCAGCAGACCTCGTGGTGGACGGGCAGGCCGGTCACCCAGCCGCTCAATCAGGCCTGCGGCGTCAAGGGCGCCCGGGCCTGCCTGCCGGTGGTGAAACGGGCGGCCTCGACGTGGAAGTCGAAGAAGGTGAAGGTCCCGGCCTTCCTGCCGGCGCCGTGGAAGATCCCGGGGATCGGCGGCAGCCCCCAGGTCGGGCGCACGCTCACCGTCGTCCCCGGTACGTGGGTACCGGCGCAGGCCACCCTGACCTACCAGTGGCTGGCCGACCGCAAGCGGATCCCGGGCGCGACCGCTGCCACCTACGTCGTGACCTCCTCGGTGATCGGCAAGGAGATCTCGGTCCGGGTGACCGCCACCAAGCCGGACGGAACCGTGGTCGCGAAGAAGTCCGACCCCACGACCGAGGTTCTGCGCGGGGCCTTCACCAAGGCGCCCAAGCCGCGGATCGTGGGAGACCGGGTCACCGGAGCGACGCTCAGCGTCGACACCAAGACCTGGAACCCGGTGCCGACGTCGTTCAGCTACCGCTGGTACCGCAACAGCAAGGCGATCAAGGGCGCGACGAAGCCGACCTACCAGCTGACCCGGGCCGATCTCGGCAAGAAGATCACGGTGAAGGTGAAAGCGCGGGCCTCCGGGTTCAGCAAGACCGTCACCTCGGCCAAGACCAAGAAGGTGGTCAAGGGCAAGCTGCCGCTGGCGCCGGTGCCGGTGGTCACCGGTCAACCGGTGCGCGGCCAGACCCTGCTGGCGGCGCCGGGATCGTGGGGGCCGGCGCCGGTGAAGCTCAGCTACCAGTGGTACCGCGACGGGGTGGCGATCAAGGGAGCGACCTCGCGTAGCTACACCCTCACCACGGCCGACGTCGGCCATGTGGTACGGGTGCGCGTGAGCGGAAAGAAATCCGGCTACCTCACGACCCGCGTCCGTTCGGTCAGCGGTCCGAAGGTGACCCGCACCGCACCGAGTCCCACCCCGACGCCATCGCCCACCCCGAAGCCGACGCCGTCACCAACCCCCAAGCCGACGCCGACTCCCACCCCGACGCCCACGACGACCAGCCCCGAGCCCGGGCCAAGCACTCCACCACCGGCGACCGACACCCCTGACCCGCCCGTCGACGACGCGCCCTGACCGAACTGCCGCGGGGTCGCTCCCGTTATGCCAAGGTGGGCACCAGGAGGACGACTATGACTGCCTGGGCGGAACTGCACGTACACCTGGAAGGCACGCTGGAGCCGGAGTTGATCTTCGCGCTGGCCGAGCGCAACGGCATCCCGCTGCCGTACGCCGACCTGGACGACCTGCGCGCACGGTACGACTTCGCCGACCTGCAGAGCTTCCTCGACCTGTACTACACCAACATGCAGGTGCTGCAGACCGCGCAGGACTTCGCCGATCTCACCGATGCCTACCTCGCCCGCGCCCGGCAGGCGGGGGTGCGGCGAGCCGAGGTGTTCTTCGATCTGCAGGCGCACACCGCCCGGGGAATCCCGCCCGAGGTGGCGCTGGGCGGCGTCCACCAGGCGCTGGCCGCGGCCGAAGCGCAGCACGGCATCAGCACCGGGCTCATCCTCACCTTCCTGCGTCACCTGCCGGCCGGCGAGGCCATGGCGGCCTACCGGCAGGCGGTCGAGACCGGGGTGCCGTTGCTAGGGGTCGGGCTATGTTCCACCGAGATTGGGCATCCGGCCGCGGAGTTCGCAGACGTGTTCTCCCAGGCGCGCGCCGACGGTCTGCGCACCGTCGCCCATGCCGGCGAAGAGGGCGACGCCAGCTATGTCTGGGACGCCCTGCGGGCCCTCGATGTCGAGCGGATCGACCACGGCGTCCACGCGATCGAGGACGACCGGCTGATCGATCACCTGGTCGGCGAGCGGATTCCGCTGACCATGTGCCCGCTCTCCAACGTCCGGCTCAAGGTCGTGCCGAGCCTCGCCGCGCATCCGATCCTCGAGATGCTGCGCCGCGGGGTTCACGTCACGGTGAACTCCGACGATCCCGCCTACTTCGGCGGCTACCTGGACGACGTGGTGGCCGGCCTGCGCGCCGAACTCGGTCTCACCGACGCCGACGTCGCCCAACTGGCCCGCAACAGCATCCTGGCTAGCTTCGCGTCCGAAGCTGAGAAGGCTCGTCTGCTCGCCTGACCGGCCCGGCTCCTGACGAGCCGGGCCGGCAGCGGTCCATGCCCTACTTGGCGACCTTCTTGGTCGCGGCCGAGGCCTTCGTCACCGTGGTGAACCCCGACTTCGAGCCCGTCACCTTCACCGTGATGACCTTGCCCTTGTCCTTGGAGACGAGCTTGTAGGTCGCGCTGGTCGCCTTGGCGATCGCCGTTCCCGAACGGAACCACTGATACTTCAAGGTCACCGGCTGGGGGCCCCACGTGCCGGTCGTGACCGTCAGCGTCTTGCCCACCTTCGCGGTGCCCTTGATCGTTGGGGTGGGCGAAGTCAACGTGCCGTTGGCAACCTTGGCCGTGACCGCGGACGTCTTCGACACCGTGGTGTAGCCGGTCTTCTTCCCGGTCACCTTCACCGACATCGCCTTGCCCACATCAGCAGCCTGCAGAACGTACGTCGCCTTGGTCGCACCAGTAATGGCCACACCAGCCCGCAACCACTGATACGCCAACGTCACCGGCGCAGGCCCCCACGTCCCCGTCGCCGCGGACAGCGTCTGGCCCACCTTCGCGGTACCCGAGATGGTCGGGGTGGCGGTCGTCAGCGACCCAGCGGCCACTGCGGCCGTAGCGGCAGATGTCTTCACCGCGGGTTCGTAGCCCGTCTTCGAGCCCGTCACGACGACCGAGATCGTCCCACCCAGATCAGCGGGCTGCAGCACATACGTCGTCCCGGTCGCACCCGCGGCCGGCGAACCGTCCCGCAACCACTGGTAGGCGAAGCCATCCGGTTGCGGCGACCACGCGCCGGGACCCGCCGTCAGGGTCGAACCGACCTTGACCGTCCCACTGATCGACGGCGTTCCCGCCGCCAGCGTCCCCTTCGCCACTGCTGCCGTGGCGGCCGAGGTCGCCGTCACCGCGCTATAGCCGGTTTTGGAGCCGGTGACCCGGACCTTGATCCGCTTGCCCAGCTCGGCTGCCGTGAGGACGTAGCCGGGCGAGGTCGCACCCGTGATCCTGTTGCCGTCAGCCAACCATTGGTAGGTCAGCGACACATCCTCCGTCCTCCACTCGCCCGGCGTCGCCGTCAGCTCCTCACCGACGGCGGGTGTCCCGGTGATCGACGGCGTCGCGCTGATCAACTGCTCGGAAGCCCCGAGTATCAGGTCGAGCGAATCGTGGTCCTCGCCGGCAGCCAGCGCGATCGGGGATGCTGCGGCCAACGGCACCAACGGTGTAGCTGCCGGGCAGCAATCCGGCGATGGAGTACTCGCCCTGGGCGTCGGTCCGGGTTGACGCGGCCGTCCGGCCCGACTTGCTCACGACCTTCACGTGGGTACCCACCACCAGATCCTCAGCGGTGGTGACCGTCCCGGAGACCGAGGCGCCCGCCGGCACCTGGAAGGAGTGGGTGACCGACTCGCCTTCGGGCACCACGATCCTGTCGGTGGTGTGGGTCAGATCCCCGTAGAAGACCCGCAGGTAGTACTCACCCGGCTGCAGTCGCCGGAAGGTGTAGTTGCCGTCCCCATCGGTCGGCGCCGAGTTCAGCGGATCCTCGCACTCGGGATCGCCCCCGGCGCAGAGGTCAACCCACTGGTCGGCCAGCGGCCGACCGGCCGGCGATCCGCTGTAGGTGATCTGGCCCTGGAGCTTCGCGCCGCGCGCCAGCAGCGCGTCCGGCACCTCGTTCGGGCCCTCGGCCACGACGAACTCGGCTGCGTCCTCCTCGCTGGCGCTGCCCGGGTACCACTGCTCCAAGTGGTCTTCGTCGTAGGGGGAGAAGCGGAGTTTGTAGCTCCCGGGTTCCACCCACTCGAACCGGTACCCGCCCTCACCGTCAACGTGGGCGTAGTAGGAGAAGTCATCGTTGTACAGGTACACCTCAACGTCCTGCAACGGCTCGCCCGACCCGGACACCTTGCCTACGACCGAGGTCATTTCGGGTTCGGGCATCAGTTCGATCTCGCCCAGCGACGAAGACTCGCTGCCCGACAACACGAAGTCGATCGCATCCTCGAACAACGAGGCGCCCTGCCACCACTGCTGCTTGTACTTCCGCGGCCAGGAGTAGTCGGTGAAGCTCAGGGTGTAGCTGCCCGGAGCGACTCCACTCAGGACGAACTCACCGTTCTCGTCGGAGCCCGCGTTGTAGGTCGGGTAGTACTCACCCTCGATGACCAGGCCGACGCCGATGCTGGGGATCGGTTCGCCGGTCGCGTCGATCAGCGTGCCCGTCACGGTCGCGCCGCGCTGAAGCACGGCATCTCGACCGGTCGTCGTCTCACCGGCGATCACCGAGATGTCGAAGTCCGCGAGATTCCGACTGGCCTGGTTGTTCCAGTACTGGTGGACATAGTCAGAACCCCAGGGCGCGGAGAAGTGGAGCGTGTAGTCGTCCCCGGCGGGCAGGCCGGAGATCTCATACTCGCCGTTGCTGTCCGTATAGCCGCTCTTCTGCGTGGCGGACGCCCGGTCGAGGACCTGCACCTCCACTTCCTCGATCGGGAGATCGTCGGCATTGGTCACCCGGCCGGACACCGCGCCACCCAGGGCCAACGCGATGTCGCGGACGACCGAGCCGGCGGAGGCGATCGTGAAGGTCTCCGCGGAGCCGGGGCTGGATGCGCCGCCCAGCCATTGGCTGACGTAGCCGTACCGGCCGGCGATGCTCAGCGTGTACTTCCCGTCCGGCAGGCCGAGCAGCGAATAGGTGCCGTCGAAGTGGGTGCGTGCGAAGGTGACGTAGTCGGGATAGCCGTCGTCGGCCCACCGGTACAACGTCACATCGACGTTGGCCAGGCCCCCGGCCACACCCGACACCGTGCCCGACACCGCGCCGCCACGCACCCGGTGAGCCCCCCGTCGCAGCGGAGCCAGTGGAGTTGTGACGCCAGGTTCATACGACTTCGTACACCCCGGAGGCCGGGTATCGGCGCGGTAGGGTCGGGTGCATGATCCTGGGAGCCCACATCGACGCCGCCGACCCGATCGCGGAGACCCTCGCCCGGGGGGCGAACGCCTGTCAGTTCTTCCTGGGCGACCCGCAGGGGTGGAAGGGCCCGAAGGTGGCCTACCCGGCCGGCGGCGCCGCTCTTAAGGCCGATGCCGAGGCGGCCGGGATCACGCTGTTCATCCACTCCCCGTACGTGCTCAACGTCGCCACCACCAACAACCGGATCCGGATTCCGTCGCGCCAGCAGCTGCAGAAGCAACTGACCGCGGCTGCCGAGATCGGGGCGGCCGGCGTCGTCGTCCATGGTGGCCACGTGCTCGCCGCGGACGATCCGGAGGTCGGCTGGGCGAACTGGCGCAAGGCCGTCGACGGCCTGGACATCGAGGTGCCGCTGCTGATCGAGAACACCGCCGGCGGCGCCAACGCCATGGCCCGCGGGCTGGAGAAGCTCGACCGGCTGTGGTCGGCGATCGCCGGATCGCCGAACGCGGACCGGGTCGGGTTCTGCCTCGACACCTGTCATGCCCACGCCGGCGGCGAGGAGTTACTCGGCCTGGTCGATCGGGTGAAGGCGATCACCGGACGGATCGACCTCGTGCACGCCAACGACTCCCGGGACGCCTTCGACTCCGGTGCCGACCGGCACGCCAACCTCGGCCAGGGCCAGTGCGACCCGGAGGGATTCGCCGAGGTGGTGCGCACCGCCGGCTCTCCGGTGATCATCGAGACCCCCGGGCCGCTGCCGGCGCACCTGGCCGATCTGGCCTACCTGCGCACCGTGATGACCTCCTGATCACGGCCTCCCGAGTGCTGCCCGAGGCGCTAGCCTGCTGATGTGAAAAGCACTCTCTATCTGGCCGCGCCGGAAGGCCTGACGGGCAAGTCGATGGTGGCAGTCGGGGTCATGGACGCCCTGCAGCGCGAGGTGTCCTCCGTCGGCGTCTTCCGTCCGATCGTCAACGCCGGCCGGCGCGACGAGGTGCTGGAGGTGCTGGTCTCCCAGCCGAACATCGTGCAGGAGTACGACGAGGGCGTCGGGGTCACCTACGACGAGGTGCGGGAGGATCCCAACGCCGCGCTCCATCAGCTGGTGGAGCGGTTCTC
The DNA here is from genome assembly GCA_020161795.1 of Actinomycetota bacterium. Taxonomy (GTDB): domain Bacteria; phylum Actinomycetota; class Actinomycetes; order Propionibacteriales; family Propionibacteriaceae; genus Propionicimonas. The sequence continues at coordinate 11,839 of JAIUOR010000051.1, forward strand.
CCGGCTGCGCGATCGCTACGACGCGGTGGTCATCGTGGGTTCGGACTACACCGACGTGACGACGCCCACCGAGCTGACGTTCAACGCCCGCGTGGCCGCCAACCTGAACACCCCGGTGCTGCTGGTGGTGAGCGGCAAGAACCGCGGGGCGGAGGAGATCCGGGCGGCCGCGGAGGCCGGGCTGGCGGAGTTCACCGCCCATCACGCCAAGGTGATCTCGATCATCGCCAACCGGGTCGAACCAGGCCTGCTGGACGAGGTCCGCGCCACGCTGGGCGAGATCCCCGGCGTGATCGTCGAGGTGCTCCCCTCCGATCGGCTGCTCGCCGCCCCCACCCTGAAGGATCAGTTCGAGGCGGTCGAGGCGAACCTCGTACTGGGCAATCCCGAACTGATGAGCCGGGAATCCGTCACCCCGCTGGTCGCGGCGATGACCCTGCCGAACGTGCTGGAGCGGCTGAAGACCGACTCCACCGTGATCGCGCCGGGCGACCGGGCCGAACTGCTGCCGGCCCTGCTGCTGGCCAACGCCTCCGGCTCCTTCCCGCACCTGTCCGGGGTGATCCTGGTCGGCGGCTACCCCATCCCCGAGCCGATCACCCGACTGATCTCGACGGTGCGCAACGAACTGCCGATCGGCATGACCCACCTGGGCACCTACACCACCGCCGAGCGGCTGTTCGGGCTGGAAGGGGCGATGACCTCCAGCCCCCGGAAGGTGGAGATCGCCCGCCGCATCTTCTCCGAGAACGTCGACAGCGAGCGACTGCTGGCCACCATGCAGGTGCACCGCTCCAGCGTGGTGACCCCGCTGATGTTCGAGCACCAGCTGATGGAACTGGCCCGTTCGAAGCGCCAGACCATCGTGCTGCCCGAGGCCAGCGACGACCGCATCCTGGAGTCGGCGGCGATCCTCACCCGCCGGGGCGTGGCGAACCTGATCCTGCTCGGCGACCCGAACGCCATCAAGACTCGCGCAACCCACCTGGGCCTGGGCCTCTCCGGCGTCGAGATCGTCGATCCGACCGATCCGGAGCTGCTCGCGCAGTTCGCCGAGGAGTACGCCCGGTTGCGCGCCCACAAGGGCGTCACGCTGGAGCAGGCCCGCGAGAAGATGGCCGACCTCTCCTACTTCGGCACGATGATGGTGCACCTGGGGATGGCGGACGGCATGGTGTCCGGCGCGATCAACACCACCGCCAACACGATCCGGCCGTCGCTGGAGTTCATCAAGACCCGGCCCGGGGTGAGCGTGGTGTCGGGATCCTTCCTGATGTGCCTGCCGGACCGCGTGGTGGTCTATGCCGACTGTGCGGTGAACCCGAACCCCACCGCCGAGCAATTGGCGGACATCGCGATCTCGTCGGCGGAGACGGCGGCCAAGTTCGGCATCGAGCCGCGCGTGGCGATGCTCTCGTACTCGACCGGCTCCTCCGGCTCCGGAGCCGATGTGGACAAGGTGCGCGAGGCGACGGAGATCGTCCGGCAGCGGGCACCGGAGCTGGCTCTGGAGGGTCCGATCCAGTTCGACGCGGCGGTCGACCCGGCCGTGGCGCGGACGAAGCTGCCCGACTCCCAGGTGGCCGGCAAGGCGACGGTGTTCATCTTCCCCGACCTCAACACCGGCAACAACACCTACAAGGCGGTGCAGCGCTCCGCCAACGCGGTGGCGATCGGCCCGGTGCTGCAGGGCCTGAACAAGGCGGTCAACGACCTCTCCCGCGGCGCCCTGGTCGACGACATCGTCAACACCGTCGCCATCACCGCCATCCAGGCCCAAGCCGACTGAAGGAGCCCCGATGACCACACCGATCCTGCTGCTGAACTGCGGTTCGAGCTCGATCAAGTACCAGGTGATCGACGCCGACAGCGAGGAGGTGATGGCCTCCGGCATCATCCAGCGGATCGGCGAGGAATCCGGCAGCCTCGACCACAAGCTGCCCAACGAGACCGTCCACGTCGACCGGGGCTTCCCCAACCACGACCGGGCGCTCACCTACCTGGTGAAGGTCTTCGAAGCGCACGGCCCGGATCTGGCGCTGATCAAGGCGGTCGGTCACCGCACCGTCCACGGCGGTTCGAAGTTCGCCCACACCACGGTGATCGACGACGCCATGATCGAGACCCTGCACGAACTCAGCCCGCTGGCCCCGCTGCACAACCCGCCGGGCATCGCCGGCATCGAGGCGGCCCGCAAGGCGCTGCCGGACATTCCGCACGTCGCGATCTTCGACACCGCCTTCTTCGCCACCCTGCCGGCGGAGGCCTACACCTACGCGATCGACTCCGAGCTCGCGGCGGAGCACGGCATCCGCAAGTACGGCTTCCACGGCACCTCGCACAGCTACGTCTCGCGCAAGGTGGCCGAGGTGCTGGGCCGTCCGTACGAGGAGCTGAACCAGATCGTCTGCCACCTGGGTAACGGGGCATCGGTCTCGGCGGTGCAGGGCGGCGTCGCGGTGGAGGCGTCGATGGGCCTCACCCCGCTGGCCGGCCTGGTGATGGGTACCCGTTCGGGCGATGTCGACCCGGGGCTGCACGCCTTCCTGGGCCGCGAGCTGGGGATGAGCCTGGATCAGGTCGACACCCTGCTGAACAAGAAGTCCGGGATGCTCGGGCTGGCCGGGGTCACCGACTTCCGCGATCTCAATGAACTGATCGCCGAGGGAGACGAGCAGGCGCAGCTGGCACTGGACGTCTACTGCCACCGGCTGCTGAGCTACATCGGCGCCTTCCAGGCCGTGCTCGGCCACGTGGACGCACTGAGCTTCACCGCCGGGGTCGGTGAGAACGACCCGCTGGTGCGGGCCACCGTCGTCCGCCGGCTGGAGCAACTCGGCTTCTGGCTGGACGAGGAGGCCAACGCCGTCCGCTCCCCCGAGCCGCGCGTGATCTCCCGTCCCGGCTCCCCCGTGACCGTCCTGGTCGTCCCCACCAACGAGGAACTCGCCATGGCACGGGAGACGAGAGCCGCTGTCAGCGGGTGAAGCGGACCGAGTCCGGAGGCCGACGCGCTTTCCCTGAACCATCGCCATGCTGGGCTGACCCGGTTCGCCAGGCAGCGGAACCCCGACCGGGCCTCGCCTGGAGAACCCCAGCGCATTAGCATGGACGAACCGGCATATTCAAGGAGGAATCATGCGTAGGTTCTTGATAGGCCTCACGGCCACGATGATCACGGTGCTGGGAGCGAGCGGCTGTGGGAACGGCGGACCCGCAGCGACCACAGCACCACCCGGCCCTGAAACGCCCACAGCAGCAGAGACACCCGCCGTCACCGAATCGACACCGGCTGCTCCGACCGAGTCACCGCAGGCACCCGTCGAAGACTCATGGAAGACCGTGGGAACCCTGAGGTCCAGCGATCCATCGATGAAGGGCTACGAGGACATCCTGCTCAGCGAGCCCTTCCTCGCCATCGGTGAGGCGCAACTGGTGCTCGAAATGCCGGACGCCGGCGGTGTCGACGGAGTCCTGCCCGTCGTCATGCCCGCGGAATGGGCGACCGACCCGACGACCATCCTGGGCAAGCTCCTCGACGAGCGGACGATCAACGTCACACTGGCCGCGGCCCTCCCACCGGAGCCGCTCGGAAACCTCGACGACACGTATGTGATCATCGTCTTGCGGAGCAGCGTGATCGGCGAAGGGGAGTGGACGGTTCAGCTGCAGACCCGGTGACCACGGTCCGCCGATGAGCGATTCCGCGCAGGCGGGAATCTCCGGCCTGGTCGCGGGCCGTCGCGTCCGGCTGCGGTAGGTTCTCCCCATGGCGACTGCACTTGTCACAGGGGGGACCTCCGGGATCGGCGCGGCGTTCGCTCGCGCGCTGGCTGCGCGGGGGGACGACCTGGTGCTGGTGGCACGCAATCTGGAGCGGCTCGACGAGCACGCGGCCGAACTGCGCGAGCAGTTCGGGATCGCCGTCGAGGTGATCTCGGCCGATCTCGCGGTGCACGACGACGTGATGCGGGTGGCCGCCCGGCTGGAGGACGCGGAGCACCCGATCGACCTGCTGGTGAACAATGCCGGCTTCGGGCTGCACACCAAGCTGCTCGACCCGAAGGTCGAGATCCACGAGAACGCGATCGACGTGATGATCAAGGCGGTGCTGGTGCTCGGCGGAGCGGCCGGGCGGGCTATGAAGGCCCGCGGGCAGGGCCGGATCATCAATGTCTCGTCCGCGTCCGGCTGGATCACGCAGGGCAACTACTCCGCGATCAAGGCCTGGGTCCGGGTGTACTCCGAGAGCCTGTCGAACGAGTTGCACGGCACCGGCGTCACCGTCACTGCGCTCTGCCCCGGCTGGGTACGCACCGAGTTCCACGAACGCGCCGGCATCCGTACCACCGCGCTGCCGTCGATCGTGTGGATCGACGCCGACCGGCTGGTCGCCGAAGCGCTCCAGGACGCCGACCGCGGCAAGATCATCTCCATCCCCACCAAGCGGTGGAAGTTCGCCTCCTTCCTTGCTTCGAAGGGGCCGGGCGTGCTGATCCGCAAGGTTTCCCGCATGCTCACCAGCAGCCGGGACTGACCGGCGCGCCCAAGATGGGTCACAATAGCGGGCGAGCATTCAAGAAAGGCGGGGGTGTGTCGGACCCCAAACTGAGCAGGTACACCAGCGCCGGACCGGCGGTTGCCCGCATGGTCGCCCAGCAGTTGGTGATGAAGCCCTACATCTGGTCGGCCGTGCACGTCCACACCCACGGGATGCGGAATCTCGACTCGCTCAAGCCGCCGTTCGTCGCCGTCGCCAACCATTCCAGCCACCTGGACGCTCCGCTGATCTACGGCTCCCTGCCGCGCCGGCTCTCCCGCAACCTCTCCAGCGGCGCCGCGGCCGACTACTTCTTCGACACCTGGTACAAGTCGCTGCCCACCACGCTGTTCTTCAACTCCTTCCCGGTGCTGCGCCAGGGCCACTCCAACCGCACCGGACGCCGCGGGCTGGCCGGCGAGCTGTTGAGCGACGGCGTCCCCCTGCTGCTCTTCCCGGAAGGGACCCGGTCGCGCACCGGAGCGATGTCGGGCTTCACCCCCGGCGCCGCCGCCCTGGCCATCTCCCGCGACACCCCGGTGCTGCCGATCGCCCTGGTCGGCGCCTACGCCGCCATGCCCTACGGCGCGACCGTGCCGGTGCCCGGCCGTCCCCACGTCCACATCGTCTTCGGACGGCCGCTGCGCGCCGCCCCCGGCGAGATCGCACGGCAGTTCTCCGACCGGCTCCATCGCTATGTCGTCGAGATGCACGACACCACCGCGCGGGCCTACGGCATGCCCACCCAGGCCGATTTCGCCCGGGCCGTCGCGCTGCGGCAGGCCGCCGCCGATGCCGAGAAGGAGCGTCGGACGGCCGTCACTCCGTTCACCGGAACATCACCGGGTTCGGCCCCGTCCGCGGCCGAGCCGGAAGGAAACTGACGACCGCCGGCGGCGACGTAGGGTTGAGTCCATGAAGTTTGCGCCCGCGCTGCGGGTCGTCGTCTCGTCGCTGCTCGTCCTGAGCGGCTGCGCCTCCGTGGAGTCACCCGCTCCGAGCCCCGTGCCGGACACACCGGCTCCGGTGTCACCCTCCAGCGCGCCGACGACCCAGCCACCGGCGCCTGCCAACCCATCGCCGGCGAAGACCACTCCCACACGGACCCAACCGCCCGAGATCGACGTGGACAGCGTCTGGAACTTCCGCGACGTCGCCGGCAGCGACGCGGGCCTGCCACTGGCCGGCGACGGCCGCATGGCGCGGGGCGTGGTGTACCGGTCGGGCAAGCTGAAGGGAATGTCCGCTGCCGACAAGCGGGAACTCATCGAGGCCGGGCTGACCGACATCTTCGACCTGCGTACCGACGAGGTCGCCAACCGCACTCCCGATCCCGCCATCGGGGACGCGGCCTACCACCTGGTGAACATCTACGCCGCCTACTCCTACTCCGATCCGTTCGCGGCCGACGCCGAGCAGGCCATGGAGCAGCGCGAAGAGCTCAACCGCGCTTTCGTCTCCGACGCCAAGCAGCGCAAGCGGATCGGCGGCCTGCTCGAGGACATCGCGGAGGCGAACGGCGCGGTGATCATCCACTGCTCCGAGGGCAAGGACCGCACCGGCTGGGTCTCGGCCGTGCTGCAGCTGATCGCGGGCGTGGACGAGGCGACGATCATGGACGAGTACCTGCTCTCGAACGAACTCCGCGCGAAGCTCGTCGATGCCGATGTCGCGAAGGTGCGCAAGGCGAAGGGCAGGAATGCGGCCGAGATCTGGCGCGCCCGGCTCGCCGTCCACGAGCGGTACCTGCTGGCCGGTCTGGACGAGCTGACCACCCGCTACGGCGACCTCGAGGGATACCTCACCGACGGGCTGGGCCTCTCCCGGCCGACCATCGACGCACTGCGCGAGAAGCTGGTGCTTCGGTAGACGTCCGGACCTCCGCACGGCGCATCGACGCCAGATGCGACGGCGACTCGATCCAGTTCACTCAGGTCGTGACGCCGTGCTCCGCGAGCAGGGCCGGGATGCTGGTGGTGCGGTTCCGAACGACGGCGATCGAACTTGCCGCCAGGCCGGCGATCAACCAGGCGATCATCAGGAAGAGGTTCGTGGCGACGCCGGTCGACTCGGTGAGCAGGGCGCGGATCGCGTCCAGCGCCGGAGTGAGCGGAGAGAACACCCGCAGCACCCCGAAGACCGTCGGCTCGGCGGAGGTCAGCATCGTGGCCAGGCTGAGCACGGCCAGGCCGAGCGAGACCAGGCGGCCGGTACCGCCGAACCAGGCCACCAGGGCGTGGTTCACGGCCACGAAGGCCACCCCCGCGACCAGCATCAGCCCGAGCAGCCCGACCAGCTTGCCGAACGGCAGCTGCAGTGCGAACTGCCCGATCACGGTCACCACCACCGCCTGGATGCTCACCACGATCACCCCCGGCAGCAGCGCCTCCGTCACCAGATAGGCAGACGAGCGGGCTGAGCCGAGCAGCCGCGAGCCAACCGCGCGGACGACGACGAAGGTCGCCAGCGCACCCGCCCACAGCGCCAGCACCATCAACAGCGTCGCCCAACCGATGCCCGCCCCGGCGGTGCCTTGGAGGTTGTCGGTGTTGATCGGAGCAGCCACCACGTCGGCGAGGTTCTGCCGGTCGGAGTCGGGGTAGCTGGGCAGCTTGTCCTTGCCCTCGGCGATGCCGTCGGCCAGCTGGCGGGCTCCGTCGGCGAGCTCCCGGCTACCGTCCGCTGCCTCACCCAACCCGTCGGAGAACTCGGTCATGCCGTCGGCCAACTGCGAGGCGCCATCGGCCGATTGCCCGATTCCGTCCACCAGGCGGGGGATGCCGTCCGCGAGCTGATCGGTGCCCTTGGCGAGTTCCGCCGTTCCCTTCACCAACTGCTTGCCTGCCGACTTCAGCTGGCCCAGTTCCGCGCTGGGGTCGGACCCTCCGGCGGAGGCCAGCTGCTCCTGCAGTACAGAGAGTCCGCCGGCCAGGGCCTGGGAGCCGCCTACCAGCGACGTGGCCTGATCAGGCGCGCCCAGACCCTGGGACGCAGCCTGTCCGGCAGCCCCCACGCCCACCGGAACCCCGACGCCGAGGCCTACCTGGAGCCCGGCCTGGGCACCCGCCTGTGCACCGACCCCCACCCCGACCTGGACGCCGGCCGAGCGGCCCGCCTCGAAGATCGCGCACCCGCCCGGCATGGCCTGGATGTCATCCGGGCAGGGAACCGCCTGCGCTGCGGCATCCTGCGCCGGCTTGGCGGCCTTGCTCGCCGCCTGATCGGCCGCTCCCTTCAGCGTCTGCTGAACCCCGTCGCTCGAGGCCTGCTGGTCGGCAGCCTGCTGTGCACCCTGCATCAGGTCCTTGTTCTTGCTCAGTTCACCCATCGCGGCCTGGTACTGCCGCAGTCCGCCGGCAAGGTCGTCAGCTCCGGTTGCGAGCTTGCCGACTCCGGCCACCAGCTCACCCTGCTTGCCCAGCGAGTCCAGCGTCTGGTCGACCAGCTGGTTCACCCCATCCACGTACTGTTCGACCCCGTCGGCGAGGTCGCTGGTGCCGTTGGCCAGTTTGCGGGTGTCCTTGGGCAGGGACGAGGTCTGGTTCGCCATCGTGGCCAAGCCGTCCGCGAGCTCCCCAGTGCCGTCGGCCAGCTGGACGGAGCCGTCCGCCGCCTCGGCGATGCCATCTGCCAGCACCTCCGCGCCGTCGGCCAGCTCACCGGCGCCGTCCGCCATGGTGACGAAGTTGTCGCCCATCTCGTTGAAGCCCAGGTAGATCTGGTCGAGGTAGGTGCTGGTGAGAGTCTCGTTCAGCGTGGTTGCCGCGGTGTGGGCGACCACCTTGCCCAGGGTGGCGTCGGCGATCCCGGCCACCGGGGAGGTCTCGACCTGGATGGTCGCGCGCCGAGCCTCAGCGGCGTCCCCGCCGTAAGAGGTGGCTGCCGCCGAGAAGTCGGCGGGAATCACGACCATCGCTGCGTAGCGTCCCGAGGCGAGCCCGGCGCGGGCGTCGGTCTCGGTGGCGGGTAGCCAGGTGAGGTTCTCCACCCGGTCGGAGTCGACCAGCGCGGCGGTCAGCTGGCGGCCCAGCGGGATGTACTGGTCGTCGATGGTGACCGGCTCGTCCAGGTTGACGATCGCCGCGTCGACCTGCCGCGGGTTGCCGTTCCAGGTGGCGGCGAACAGGCCGCCGGCCACCAGCACCGGCACCAGGACGAGCCCCAGCCAGGTGAGCCACCGGGCGGGCTTGGCGTTGTTGCGTTCCACGATCATCGGGTGGCTCCTGCGACGGCGAGGTGGGAGGGAAGGTGCAGCGTGCGGTAGTTCCCGGGCACCAGGGATTCGGGTTCGGTGCCGGGCATGATCCCCAGCACCCAGGTGGTGGGGTGCTCCGGGTCGGGCGGGGCGGCGAGCGCGGCGGCCAGCTCCGCCTGCAACTCGTCCGGGAGCTCGTCAGCGGCCGGGACGAAGACGATGCCGCCCTGGGCCAGGGCTAGCTCGCCGGTGACGTCGGCGGTGGTCGCCAGCAGCACGGGGGCCTGCGTCCGCACCAGCGACGCCTCCTCGGGCAGTACCCGGCCCAGCACCTTGACGTCTCCGCCGGTGAACTTCGCCCGTCCGGAGAGTCCGTACATCAGCGCGAGCCGGCCGAGGTGCTCCCCGGCCACCACCAGGATCTCGCCGCGTTCCAGGCGAACCGAGACACCCTCGAACAGGACGTGCTCACCGTCCCCGGCCAGCAGCCCCTCGGCGTGGATCGCTGCGGCGTCCTCCGGCGCCGGCCAGTCGGCCAGCCGGGTCTGGTGGGCGAGTGATTCACCCTCGACATCCAGGACGGGGAGCCGGCGCTGCAGCCAGGCCGGCAGCCACCAGGCCGACTGGCCCATCAGCTTCATTACCGCGGGGCCGAGGGTCATCCGCACCAGGAAGGCGTCGAAGGCGACGCCGATCGCCAGGCCGAAGGCGATCGGCTTGATCACCCCGATGCCGGTCGGCACGAAGAAGATGAAGACCGAGAACATGATCAGCGCGGCGGCGATCACCACCTTGGCCGAGTGGACGAAGCCGTCCTCGATCCAGGCGGAATTGCCGTGGACGTAGTCCTCCCGCATCCGCGAGGTGAGGAAGACCTCGTAGTCCATCGCCAGACCGAACAGGATGCCCATCAGGATGATCGGCAGGAAGCTGATCACCGGTCCGGGCTCGGGCAGGTTGATCAGCCAGCCGCCGATGCCCTGGTTGAAGACCAGCGTGATCAGGCCGAAGGAGGCGCCCACGCTCAGCAGGTAGCCCAGCGCGGCCTTGATCGGAACCCAGATTGAGCGGAAGGCCATCGCCAGCAGCACCAGCGACAGGCCGACCACGAAGAGACCGAAGGGCAGCAGCGCATCCCCCAGCTTGGTGCTCACGTCGAGCTGGATGGCGGTGATGCCGGTCACGGCGGTGTCGATGCCGAACTCGTCCTTCCAGCGCTGTTCCTGGGCGCGCAACTGGTCGACCAGGTCGCCGGTGGCCGGATCGTCCGGGCCGGTGGTGGGGATCACCTGGATCATCGCGGCGTCGGCGTTCTCGTTCGGCACCGCGGCGGCGACCATCTCGACGCCCGGCATCGCCTCGATCTCGTCTCGCAGCCCGTCCAGTGCCGCGACCGGGTCGTCCAGTTCGACGATCGAGCCGGTGATCACCAGCGGACCGTTGAAGCCGATGCCGAACTCCTGGCTGACCAGGTCGAAGGCGATCCGGTCGGCGGCGCCAGGCGTCGCCCGTCCGGAGTTGGGAAGCGCGAGCTCCAGATCCTTGGCCGGGAAGGCCAGCGCGCCCATGCCGATGACGACGATCAGGACAGTGACCAGCGGCCGGCGGGTGATCACACCGACCCACCAGCGGGAGGCCCGTCCCGGTTCGCGCGGGGTGCGTCCCAGACGGGGTGCCTTCGGACGCATCCGCTCGCCGACGAAGCCCATCAGGGCGGGCAGCAGGGTGAGTGCGAGCATCACCTCCAGACCGACGCCCACCGCGGTGAAGACGCCCATGATCCCCAGGAAGGGGAGCCCGGCGATGCTCAGGCCGACCAGCGCGATGATCACCGTGGCGCCGGCGAACACGACCGCCGAGCCGGCGGTCGCGACGGCCCGGGCGGCGGATTCCTCGACGTCCATGCCGGTACCCAGCTGGTCGCGGTGCCGGGAGAGGATGAACAACGCGTAGTCGATGCCGACCGCCAGGCAGAGCATCACCACCAGCATCAGGGTGGTCGAGCTGATCGAGATCACGCCGGTCGAGATCATCACGATCGTGACCCCGAGCCCGACGCCGGTCAGCGCCGTCCCGATCGGCAGCAGGGCGGGGATGATGCCGCCCAGCACCACGACCAGGACGATCAGCGCCACCACGACGCCCAGCCCTTCGACCAGGCTGATCTCGGGCAGGTGGATGGAGAAGACGTCGCCGCCGACGTCCACCGTAGAGCCGGGCAGGGTGGTGGTGAGCTGCTGGGCCGCGTCGACCAGTTCCTTCCGCTGCTCGTCGGTGAAGGTGGAGACCGTCCCCTCCACCTGGACGCGAGCCAGCGCGTGGCTGCCGTCGGCGCTGATCAGGCCGCCGATGTATTCGCTGAACGGGGTCTGGGTGCCGGTGACGAACGGAAGCTCATCCTCCAGCAGCTGCAGGTGGGCCTCGATCGCGGCCTGGTTGGCCGGCGAATCCACCCGGGTACCGGCAGGCGCGCCGATGACGATCGTCGCCGAGGCCTCCGCGGCCTGCGGGAAGGTGACGTAGAGGGTGTCCAGCGCTCGTGCGGAACTGGAGCCCGGGATGGTGAAGGCGTCGTCGTAGGCGCCGCCGAAGGTCAGCCCGAGCAGGCCGAGCAGGCCCAGCAGTACCAGCCAGGCGGCCACGACCCGGCGGCGGAGCCGGTAGCTGGCGCGGCCGAGGCGATAGAGAAATGCCGACACGGGGTCTCCGTCCATCGGAAGTGCAGGTCAGAGGAGCTAGATACACAACTGTATCCGATACATTTGTGTATCCTGACACGTGAGCCAGGCCACGGACCGGACAGCGACCGTCCCGCCGTCCCAGTCGCCGGCAGGCGGGAGGAGTCAGGGGTGAACACGGTCAGCCCGAAGCGCGCCCAGACCCGGGATCGGCTGCTGGACGCCGCGGTCGCTCTGTTCGCCGAGAAGGGCGTGCTCGGCGCCTCGGTGGAGGAGATCTGCGAGCGCGCCGGCTTCACCCGGGGCGCCTTCTACTCCAACTTCGCTTCCAAGGACGAGCTGGTGCTGGCCGCGGTCGAGCGCAAGGGCACCGAGATCTATCGCTCCGCCACCGTGGCCGTGGACTCGGTTCCCGAAGCGCGGATCGAGCCCGGATCGGTGGACACGGTGATCCGTCAGGCGATGCTGGTCTTCCAGGCGAGCCAGGCGCTCGACCCGACGTGGTTGCTGGCCCGCAGCGAGATGCGGCTCTACGCGCTGCGCAACCCGTCCGTCCGGGAGCCGCTGCAGGCGGTCGAGCAACGCGTCAACGACCTGCTGATCGCCGCCATCGAGGCCGTGATCGCCCGGCAGGGGGCCACTCTCGCCGTCCCCACTCGCGAACTGGTGCGGGTGCTCGAGGGGTACTACGAGGCGCTGGCCACCGAGGCGCTGGTGTCGGGCCGGGATCTGAACGGCCCGGAGTGGGCCGAGCGGTTGGCCGACCTGGTCCGCGCGCTGGTCCGCTTCGAACCTGGCCATTAGGCTCGTCTCGGATCGGTCGTGCGTCCGGTCACCCGACCTAGGAGAACACCCATGAGCAGCCCCGCCTCCGAGACCCCCAAGACCTCCAAGCTGACCGTCGTGGGCGCCGGCGCAGTGGGTTCGTCGATTGCCTACGCGTCGCTGATCCGCGGCTCGGCTCGCCGGATCGCGCTGTACGACATCGACGCCAAGAAGGTGGATGCGGAGGTCAAGGATCTCTCCCACGGCACCCAGTTCACCCAGGCCTCGGTGATGGAGGGCGGGGCCGACATCGAGGTGGCGCGCGATTCCAGCATCATCATCATCACAGCCGGCGCACGCCAGCGGCCCGGCCAGACCCGGCTGGATCTCGCCGGCGTGAACGCCCGGATCCTCTCCGACATGGTGCCCAAGCTGCAGGAGGTCGCGCCCGATGCCCTGTTGGTGCTGGTGACCAACCCCTGCGATGTGCTCACCGTGGTGGCGCAGCAGGTCAGCGGCCTGCCGAAGTCGCGGGTGTTCTCCACCGGGACCATCCTGGACACCTCCCGGCTGCGCTGGGCCATCGCGCAGCACGCCAAGGTGCACCAGCGCAACGTCCACGCGATCATGATCGGCGAGCACGGCGACACCGAGTTCCCGATCTGGTCGAGCGCGAGCATCGCGCAGATCCCGATCCGGGATTGGAAGGACGACCACGGCAACCGGCTCTTCACCGAGGAACTGCTGGCCAGCATCACCTACGACACGGTGCACGCCGCCTACGAGATCATCGAGGGCAAGGGCGCGACCAACTACGCCATCGGCCTGGCCGGGGCGAGCCTGGTCGAGGCGCTGCTGGGCGACCAGCGGACGATCCTGCCGGTCTCCTCGGTGCTGGACGACTACCGCGGCATCTCCGGGGTCGCGATGTCGGTGCCGAGCCTGGTCACCCGCCAGGGCGTCGAGGAGGTCTACGAGTTCCCGATGGACGCCCACGAGATCGGCCTGCTGAAGAAGTCGGCCGATGCCATCAAGTCGACGCTGAAGGCCATCGGGTTCTGAGCCCACTCGCGGAGCCGGCCAGAACCCCCCGGATCCCGACCAGCCAGGGCGCGTCCGGGCGGCCGTCCAGCAGGCCGCCGTCCGGATCGTCCAGGCCACCGGCGCGGACGATGTCGCGGCTCGGGTGCCAGACGTCCCGCACCACGCGGACGCAGAGCCACACCTGGACGCCGATACGGAACAGCACGGCTGCCATGTAGATCCGGTCCTCGCCGCCCACGCCGGTGGCGGTGAGCCCGGCGATGTGCGCCCAGATCGCGACGAAGTAGCCCAGCTCGGCCACCGAGAACACCGCCCAGTCGAGCCAGCGGGGCCGGGCCAGTACCAGCAGCGGCAGCAACCACAGGACGTACTGCGGGGAGTAGACCTTGTTGACCAGCAGGAAGAGGGTGACGATCAGGAAGGCACCCTGTGCCAGGCGCGGCCGTCGCGGGGCGAACAGCAACAGGAACGCGAGCGCCAGGGTTCCGGCGATCATCAACCCGGCGACCCAGACGGAGAGCGCGTCCACGGTCACCCCGGCCAGGCTCAGCACGTACCAGATCGACCCCAGGTCGGCGGTGCGATCGGCGTTCATGCTCCAGAAGTTCAGCCAGCCCTCGGGAGCGAGCAGGTAGACCGGCAGGTTGATCGCGGTCCAGGTGACCGCCGTCACCCCAGCTGTGAGGAAGAAGGGCCGCCATCGTCCGGCCCGCAGGCAGAGCAGGGCCAACGGGACCAGCAGCAGCACCGGGTACAGCTTGGCCGCGACGCCCAGTCCCAGCCAGACGCCCGTCCAGGCCGGACGTCTCCGCGACCAGGCCAGCAGCGCCAGCGAGGTCAGAGCCACCACCAGGGCATCCCAGTTCACCAACGCGGCGGTCATCACGGCCGGGGAGACCGCGATCATCAACGCGTCCCAGGGACGCGACATCCGCAGGTGCGCCCACACCAGCACCGCGAAACCGAGGAAGAGCAGGACGGCGCTGATCCCGAAGAAGAGCTGGGCGGAATGGTCGAGTTCGTCGCCGACCAGACCGGGAGCGGTCAAGCCGCCGAAGAGGTTCACGATCCGCCGGGTGAGGTCGATGAGCATCCCGGTGAGCACCGGGTATTCCAGATCCGCCTCCAGGTAGGGGATCCGGCCCTCCCCCACGCCGCGCCAGTAGAACAGCGCGGTGATGTCGGTGTAGCAGAGGTTCTCATAGGCATCGCCGCCGTCGAGGCAGGCCCGCTGCCGCCACATCAGCACCAGCCAGGAGAAGGTCAGCGCCAGCATCGCCCACGGTCCGGCGGCGTACCAGACGCCGCCAGGACGAGCGTGCCGGCCGAGGCCGCCGCCCAGCATGCGCTCGACCGACGGCCCGCCACTCACCACATCGGCGATCCTAGGTCTCCGTCTTCTCGCCGGCCCCCGGCTGCTCCGGTTCAGTCGTCGGCGGCTTGGTCTCCGGCGGGGCGGTGGTCGGCGGGGCCTTGGTGGGCTGCGTGGGAGTCGGCTTTGGGGTCGGTTTCGTCGTCGAGGTCGGCGGCGCCTTCGTCGGCGTCGTCGGGGTGGGTTCGCCCGTGGGTTGCTCCGTGGGCGTCTCCGACGGCAGTTCGGTGGGCTCCGGGGTGGGCGAGGGCTCCTCGGTCTCCTTGCTCGGCTTCGGCGAGGGCGACTGGGTGGAGACGCGCCTGGTGGGCTGGGCGAAGGCGATCCGCTCCTTGCCGTCCATCGCCACCTTCATGAAGTCGAGCCAGGCCATGGCCGGGTATCGGGAGCCGTAGAAGTACTGGCCCAGGTTGCCGGTCCCCTGATCGCCCTTGACGATCATCACCGAGGTGGTGATCTGGCGGGTGAACCCGACGAACCAGATCGCGCGGGTCGCCTTCAGGTCCGAGATGTAGTAGGAGCCGGTCTTGCCGGCCACCGGATAGCCCAACTGCGAGGCCCGGGAGCCCGTACCGTCCTGGGCCACCTTGGTCAGTGCGTAGGTGACGTCTGTCGCGACGTCGGATTCGATCCCTCTCTCCGGAGCGATCGAGGCGGCGTACAGCCGCTGCTCACGGGAGTCGAACACCTCGGCGACCACGTGCGGATCGACGTGCAGGCCCTGGTTGGCGAAGGTGGAGTAGCCCGAAGCCTGGTTGAGCGGGCTGATCTCGCCGGTGCCCAGCGGAATCCGGTAGCCGGTCTCGTCCCAGCTCTTGCTGTGCGGGACACCGGCATCCTCGGCGGCCTGGACCACCTTGTCGTGTCCATCCTCCAACTGCATCACCAGATCGACGAAGCCGGGATTGCTCGAACGGGTGGTGGCCGACAGCAGCGAGATCCGTCCGGCCCTGCCGGGAATCGGCCTGCCCCCATCAGGTGGTGTGACGGTGCTGCCGTTGACCTTGTCCTCCAGCGTCCAGCCGTCCCGCAGTGCCGCGGCCAGCGCGTAGGGCTTGAAGGTCGAGCCAACCGGACGCGGAGACGTGGCCCAGTTGATGTAGTTCTCCGTATAGTCTCTACCGCCGTAGAGGGCCAATACTCCGCCGGTCTCGTTGTCGATCGAAGCGAGGCCGACGTGGATGTCCTCGGCCTTCTTCTTCGACCCGCCCACCTCGCGGGCGTAGGTGTTGGCGGTCTTCACCGCCGCGGCTTGCGCCTTGCGGTCGAAGGTGGTGACGATCCTCAGGCCACCGCCGTTGATCTGGTCCTCGGAGAAGTCGTTGGCCAGCAACTCCTTGCGCACCATTTCGAGCAGGAAGCCCTTGGGGCCACCCATCGCCGAATCCTTCTTGACCTTCGGGAACTCGGGCAGCTCGGAATAGATCTCCAGCCGTTCGGCGTCGGTGATCTTGCCCATCTCCACCAACCCGTTGAGGGAGTACTGGTAGCGCTCGAGCAGATCGGCGGCCTGCTTGTCGCCCGCGGCCGGATCGAGGTTGCCCGGGGAGTTCACGATCGCCGTCAGCGCCACCGCCTCGGCCAGCGTCAGCTCGGATTGCGGCTTGTCGAAGTACGCCTGGCTGGCAGCCTCGATGCCGTAGGCGCCGCGGCCGAAATAGACGGTGTTGAGGTAGCCCTCGAGGATCTGCTCCTTGGTGCGTTCCTGGCCCACCTTGACCGCGAGCAGGATCTCCTTGGCCTTGCGCGTGAAGGTCTTCTCCTGGGTCAGGTACATCACCTTGATGTACTGCTGGGTGATGGTCGAGCCACCGACGGCCTGTTCGGGGCCGACCAGCGACCGGGCGGCCCGCGCCAGGGCCGCGATGTCGAACCCGGGGTCGGTCCAGAAGGTGCGGTTCTCCGCGGCCACGATCGCATCCGTGACGTAGGGATTCATCTGCTCGAACGGGATGGTCACCCGGTTCTGCACCTTGAACGAGCCCAGCTCGGTCTTGCCGTCGTTGTAGTAGACGAAGGTGGTGTTGGTGCGGAAGTCGGCATTCGGGTCGGGGAGCTGAATCATGCTGTACGCCACCGCGACCCCGGCCGCACCCAGCACACCGAGGGTGAGGAAGATGCCGATGGTCCACTTCAGCGCGCGTACCCAGGGGTTGCGCTTGCGCTTGTTGCTGGGTTTCGCTCGTGCGGGTTTAGCCATAGATGTCCTCGACGGTTCGTTGACGCCGGGGCGGCGGACGGCGGACTCCGTCCCCCAGCAGGTAGGAAGCGATCATGTGGTTCCAGCTGCAGTCGAGGCAGACCTCGACCACGCGCACCATGAACTCGCCGTACTCGGACTGCATCGCGTCCAGTTCCGCGGTGGACTTGATGCGCCCGGAGTACTGCCCGAGCTGGTCGCCGAATACGTAGTGCAGATTCACCATGCGCCGCCCCGCGCAGATCGGGCAGGGGGCCGTGGAATCCTCACCGTGATGCATCGCCGAACGCACGAGCATGGGGTCTGCGTCGCAGACATCGGCCCGGCTGAGGGTGCGCTGCGGACGCCGCAGCGCCTGCAGGGTGTGACGGCGTTGCAGCGCGTAGTCGATCTCCTCGCGCTTGGACCACATGACATCAAGGGTAGTTGGTCGTCCGGGAAGCGGTCTTGTCAGCGGTCTCGGGCATCCCGCGACCCCTCATCCCGCAGCTACCCGTGCACCGGCCCGGGAAGGCGCCCCGTCATCCGGGCGAGGGCGGTCGCCCGATGCGGAGGTTCCCCTCCCGATCCGCCATAATGTTCCGGCAGGGGGCATTAGCTCAGTTGGTAGAGCGGCGGCTTTGCAAGCCGTAGGTCAGGGGTTCGAATCCCCTATGCTCCACCCAAAGTGTCTTACGGGAACACGCGACATCGGAAGATGTTGAGTGTTCCCGTTTGGTCTTCTTCCGTCCGGTCGCCTCGTTGACGATGGTGGCGAACGGTTCGGCGAGGCGTGGGCGTAGTTGCTCGTCGTCGGTGATCTCCAGCCGTGTGTAGAACGCTTGGTTCGCGAGTCTGCGGTTCCCGTCATCGGAGTGCGCGTATGCGCGGTGCGCATCCGTCAGCAGACGTAGCGAGTCGTGGAGGAACGCCCGCGCCCCGGAGTGATGCTCGTCGTGCTGGGCGAGGCGCTGCTCGATGTCGGCGAGCCCGGCTCGGATGCGGTCTTGGTGCCTCTTCAACGTGGGCAGGTCGATGGCCTCGGCGAAGTGCGCCGTGAGGAGCTTGTCGCTCTCGGCCTCCAGCCTGGCGCGGTTGGCTGTGAGATCGGCGAACTCTTGATCTCGCCCGGCGCTCTGCTCATCGAACGCGGCATCGACTTCGGCTGCGAGGTGTCGATAGTCGTCCTCGCCGATCGTGATGTCGCGATACGACGCCTCCACCAGCCGCTCGGCGACCTGTACTGGAACGGCGCGCCTCGTGCAGCTCGTCTTCTTCGCGGCACGACCCGAGCAAGTGAAGTAGGCGTAGGTGGTGCCGCGCGGGTTCGTTGCGAAGTCCAGCAGCATTCGCGACCCGCAACTGCCGCAGTGCAACAGACCTTTCAGGTGGTGGGCGTGCGTGACGTGCCTCGTCATCCCGGCGTTGCGCGCCTTCAGCAGCGATTGCACCTGATCAAACAGTGCGGGCTCGATCAGCGGCTCGTGCGCACCCGGATGTAGGGCTCCCTTGTAGCGGATCACGCCCGCGTAGTACGGGTTCGTCAGCAGCTTGTAGAGCGTGTTCTTCGCCAAAGGCTTCGACGGGCGCTTCGGCGACGGCACCGTCGTAAGCCCGCGAGCGGTGAGGTCACGCAACAGGCCGGTGACGGAGGTCTCGCCCTTGACGTAGGTCTCGAACGCCCACCGGATCAGCGGAGCCCGTTCAGGATCGACCTCGACAGTTCGGACTTCACGACCCTGCTCGTCGGTGCGACGAACGTTGAGATAACCGACCGGCGCACGCATCGGCGTGCCGCCCTGTGCGAGCTTCTGCGTCAGCCCCTTCGTGACCTCGGTAGCCAGGTTGCGTGAGTAGAATTCCGCGATGGACGACATGATGCCGTGCACTAGCATCCCCGACGGCGTCTGATCGATCGATTCCGTCGCAGACACCAAGGTGACCCCAGCGGCGAGGAGGGCTTGATGAATCTTCACGTCGTCGGCGCGGTTGCGCGCCAGCCGGTCGAGCTTGTGCACGATGCAGAAGGTCACCCGGGTTGCGGTGATGAACGCGAGCATGTCCTTGAGCCCGTCACGATCCGCAGACCGTGCCGACTCGCCCGCGTCCACGAACTCACGCACCACCCGCGCCCCCAGCTCGGCGGCCTTCCGCTGGTTCGCCTCGCGCTGCGCCGGGATGGAGAACCCCTCGTCGGTGCCGCCACGTTCGGCCTGCTCCCGCGTTGAGACACGCAGGTACGACACCGCCAGCAGCAACGGAGCCTCCGCCTCAACAGTGGCGTCAGTCGTGATGGTGGTGCTCATGGCGGGTTCCTTCGCTGGGAGTGGGGTCGTCAACTGGTTGAAGCGGCATCTGGTGACGGTGGTGCAAAATGTGCACCACCGTCATGTCGTGCGGAGCAGTCGCCTTCGTGGGCTGACGGTCCCGGAAATCTTCCGGAACCGTCCAGGCGTCCCGATGGTTCGGGTCCGATGCCGTCGGGCAGGCCCAGCCCGTAGGGGTCTGGCTCGCCGTTGACCCAGGCGCGGTGCCGTGCCTCTGCGATCCCGAGCACCCACTCGATGAGCCTGGCCCGGTCGGGCTCACCACGCCGCGTCACGCGCAGCCGCAGGTTCCTCGCATCAGAGTTCATGATAGGTAGGTGCGCAGCGCCTCCCAAAAACGCGAGCACCCCGACGAATTACCGCCCTCCGCACAACCCACTTTCGAGGGGACACGCGTCTTGCACATCGAGGATTCACCACTTACGTCGGTGACGAAACTGACGTACCGTAGAACATGGCTTCCAAACGGTACGACCCTGATGAGGCGGAGTTCGACGCCCGCTACGAGCGATGGCTCGCCGCGCTCGAATCCGGCGATGAAGCCGAACTCGTCGAAGCCACCGCGGCGATCCCCACCCTGAACAGCCGAGTACTCGACAGGTTCTTCGCCGTCGAGAGCGACGACCTCGAACGGCCTGGACAGCGAGCCATGGAGCAACGCCTGATCGTGCTCCTCAGCGAGCTACGCCCACACGACGCAGCCCGGGTCCGCGAACTACACAAGGCCAGGCAACGGCGTCTCGACCGCACCACCCGAATCGGCCGCACCGTGGAGTTGCCCACGAAGTGCGCACGCTGCGGCAACAAGCTCCGAGACGCCAAGCCAACAGGCAGGCCGCGGATCTACTGCTCCCCGGCGTGCCGCAAAGCCGCGTATGAAGACCGCCGAGCCCACCGCGACGGAGCCGTCAAGGTGCAGGTCGTGGAGCGCGTCGTCACCGAGGTCAGAGAGCGCCGCATCGATGTGCCCCACCCGCGAATCGACTGCATCAAGTCGGTACTGGCCGATGAGGACGCGATGATCCGAGTGATCTGGGCACTCGCTGTCCTTGTGCAAGACCGCAGCCGCAAGGAGTACGACTCCGACCAGCCGAAGTTCGAGAGGCTCCGCCAACACACCAAGAATCTGTACGAAGCTCTCGAACGCCGCATGGACAACGACCAGTCGTAGGACTGCTCGCATGATCTGCGTGTTCCGCGTGGCGTCAGTGGCCCCAGATACCCGCGCGCTACCGAGACGCCGCCTGGCATCCGCTTGACAACTACAGATACAGTCGTATTCTAGATACAAGCGTATTCCGAAAGCGAGTCATGCAGACCGAACTTGCACAGATTGAGGTATCCCCTCACGTCCGTCCCATGGCGACCTGGGAGGTGCGGCTGCCGTGGCTCTGGGCGATCGTCGTCGGCCTGGGTGGTGTCGTCCTGACCGCGTTTGGGACCGGCTTCAGCCAGGCTCGAGGACTCGACGAACCCACAGCCACCTATGCTCAGGCCGCCTTTGTCGGGGCGTCGGCACTGATCGGGTTGGTGATCATGTGGCGAACCAGGCCGACCCTCGCCGGGTATGGGTTTCGCCGCCCGCGAGCGATGGCGGACGCGCTGTGGGCAATTCCCTTGGCGGCCCTGCCGGTGATCCTCGTTGCCTCCGCGCCTATCGTCGTGGCGGCCAGCCAAGCACTCGCCTACGGCGTGCTCGCCATCGCAGTGAGCTTCAGCGAGGAGATTTGGTTCCGAGGATTGCTGCTCGCGTCGTTGCGGAGTCTCGGTCGGAGGCGTGCGGTCGTCGGGGCGTCTATGGTGTTTGGCACCTTGCACCTGACGAACCTCTTCGCTGGTGGTGAACCGACCTTTGTTGGGCTGCAGTTCGCGTTCGCGTGCCTGGTTGGGTTCGTCCTCGCCGAACTCGTGGAGGTGACGGGAAGCCTGTGGATCGGCATCGTGTGGCACATCTTGTACGACGCTATAGCCCTAAGCATTGGCGACTCGCTGAGTCGTGGGACGCTGGTCGCAGTAGTGACCATGACAGCTGTCCTGGTCGGCTACGCCGTCTACCTCTGGCGTCGGCTGCCCAACGATACTCAGTTCGGGCAGGTCTGAGCCGTGGACCTCAGCCCGCGTCAGGCGGAGTTCGCTGATGCTGCCTTGCGCCTGGTGGCACGTGACGGGCTTTCGGCGGTCACCTTCCGGTCCTTGGCTACGGAAGCGGGCATGTCGCTTGGTGCGGTGCAGAAAGCATTCCCCAGCAAGGAACAACTGCTCCGTGCCATGTTCGGGCGGCTGCGCGAGACGGCTTCCCTGCCTGCTCTCGGTGAACCCGGGCGTCCTACTTTGCGCGACTGGTTCGTAGCGCTCATGGTGACAGTCCTGCCCCTGGACGCACCCCGCCGAGCGGCCGAGTTGCAGGGCGCGGCCTTCGTCGAACGGGCTCCGTTCGACGCGGAGATCGGGATGGCGGTCGCGGCATCAGATCAGGAACTTCGAGCCGCATTCGCGTCGCTAGTACGCCGCGCCCAAGCAGAGGCCGAGGTTCCCGCGTCCATCGACCCGGATGCCACGGCCTGGGCGGTGCTCGCCTTCATGCAGGGAATGGCAAGTCAGCTAACGTATGATCCGGTGGCCGAGGAAGCAGTTCGAGACCAGTGCCGATTGATCGTCGACGCCCTGCTGCATGGGAGCCAGGCCGGCGAGCACGATGAACCTGCGTCGCCGTGACTCCGGCGGGATGCCCATGGCCCCTGCACCCATACCTTGCGGCGATCGCTGCGGGCCTGCTTGGCGTGCCTGGCGAGGACTGCCCACTCGGGCGACGAGCTCGGAGTTCCCGACCCTGGAGCGGGCTTCGCAGTAGGCTTGCTGTGTGTCCCCTTCAGTGACAAATCAGCGTCAGGCAGGGTGGCGTTGCCTGAGGGAGAACGACACCCGTGGATGATCGGACTACCGCAGCGGGAACGGGTGCAGAACATTGGCGCGGCGTTTTGCTCACCGGTGCCGGTGCTGCTGCCGGCTCGGTCGTCTTCATCGTTGTACAGATCGCCGTTTTCGCCTTGCACCCGCCGCCGGCGTCGGTGGATGGCTTCTTCGTCCTCATGGATGAGAACCCGCTACTCGGCATGCTCAGCCTGGACCTGCTGCTCAGCGTGAACAACGTGCTCGTGGCCTTGGTCTATCTCGCACTGATAGTCGTGCTCTGGGATCGGGCGAGGTCGACCGCCGCGATCGCCGGGTTGCTCATGGTCCTCGGGATGGCGGCCTACCTCTCCTCAAACCCGGCCGTCGACATGCTGCTGCTCTCACAACAGCACGCAAGTGCCACTCCCGCCGATCAGCCAGCACTTGTGGCAGCCGGGGAGGTGCTGTTGGCGTCGTGGCGTGGGACCGCATTCCTGACGTACTACGTCTTGAACGGCATCGCCCTGCTACTCGTCGCCATTGCCCTGCTACGCACCAAGGCACTTGGGCGCGCCCTCGGATGGTGGGCGCTCGCATCCGGGGTGTTGATGCTCGTCCCATCGACCTTTGGGTTGATTGGGCTCGTGATGTCGGTCCTGTCGCTTCTGCCCTGGTGCGTCATGTGCGTGATCGCGGCCGCGCGTCTCCGCGCGCTGGCCGCAGGGGGGCTTGAGCCTTCCCAAGCCCACGGACTGTCGGCCTCCGGGAGTCCATTGCAGTAGGTTGAATTGGTGCTCGGCCCGCTTGTGGTAGCCCGGTGACCCACGCAAAGACCCGATGCGGTCCGCCGTCTTCGAGGCGACCTCCGACCGGAGGAACGGGGTACGAGTCGGCCAACCTGTCGTCGCTACCGCCCACCAGGTCAGCTGACACGATGCCGACTTCGCCTCCGGACCTTCGGCGTGATTGGGATCGCACCCTCGCGTCACCGCCACTGGACCGCGTCCCAATGAGCTTCAGGGTTGCCGCGTCTTCGCCCACACCGTGCCCCGGTGAACGCCGAACTGCTTTGCCAAGATGTTCACGCTGACACCGTTGGCGCGGGCTGTTCGCATAGCGTCCACTTCCTCCCCCGTCAGCGGTGTTCGAGTGCGTCTCCTTGGCTCTGCCGACGTGTCGATGAGCGGGTCATCCGGCTCACCAATGAACTCAGCGGCGCCACCAGACCCCTGATTCCACGTGGAAATCAGCTGCTCGACCCGCTGTCGCGTGTTCCCATAGTGGTCGATGGAGTCCACCCTCGGGATGAGTTTCGGTGCGGCCCGTCGGATTCGATCCCGCTCAGCAGGTGTCGATCGGGGGAGCGCCGTCGAGTCGGTCCTGCGTCCACTCCATCAGCTGTCCGAGCAGCGGCGAATCGCCGGTGACCACGCCCATGTGGTCCTTGCCCTCGAAGCCGCGGAAGTCGACCTGCTGGCCGCTGGCGCACAGTTCTTCGACATACCGCTGCTGCGCCGTGGCCGACACCAGCGTGTCGGTGAGCCCCTGCGCGAGCAGCAGGGGCGCCTCGATCGGCAGGCGCGGCACATTGTGTTCGAGGCGTGCGCCCAGGGGGCCGTCCGAGGGGTCCTGCGTCCAGATCGGGCGATCCATGACCGTCGTCCCGAGCACCGACACGATGAAGGCGGAGTCGCTCCAGCAGCGCGCGACGGTCTCCTGGAATGTGAGCGTGGCCGCGGGCAGCAGATAGTCCTCCACGTGCACGTCGGCGTAGTGCGCCGCGTATCCGGCGAGGACGAGCGGGCCGACGATCGTGCCCGCCGGACCGTCGGCGAGCTGCTCGATCATCGCCGGCAGATTCGCTGCCGGAGCCATCGCCGCGACCCCCGCGATGTCAAGCTCCGGAGCGTAGGAGGGAGCAAGGCCCCCGGTCCACAGCGCGGCTGCGCCGCCCTGCGAGTGTCCCCAGACCACGACCTTGTCGCCGAGCGACGCGTCCGCGAGCTGGCGGGAGGCCCGCACGGCGTCGAGCACGCTGCGCGCCGCGGCCTGGCCCACGAGGTACGGATGGGGTGGGTCGGCGCCGAGGCCCACGTAGTCGGTAGCGACGATGGCCCATCCGTTCAGCAGCACCTCCTCGGTATTCGGCATGGCTCCACTCACGAAGGGATCTGGCAGCAGCGTCGGCGCGCAGCTCTCCGCCGCACCGGTGGTGCCATGTGCCCAGGCGATCGTGGGTGCGTCCTCGACTCCGTTCGGCACCACCACGAGTCCTGACGAGATGGCGGGCACGCCCTCGTCGCGCGTGGTCGTGTAGAGGATGCGCCAGGCAGTCGAGCCCTCGGGAATCGCTCGCGTGAAGGGCTCCGCCCGCAGGAGGACACCGGGCTGATCTGGGATCTCGGCGGGAGGAGCGTAGAACGCATCGGGGATCGGCGTGCCCATGAGGCGGGCGCCCAGGAGCGCCAGCGCCACCGCGACGACGAGCGCTGACGCGGACACTACGGTGCGCGGCCATGAGCGGGGACGCGGGCGACCCTCCTGCTGGAAAGGTTCGCGGCGAGAGACCGCCAGCACCAGCCGGATGCCCGACACCAGCAGCCAGACGCCGAAGAGCGCGCCGATCGCGAGGACCGTCACGTCGGGCCAGGTGAGGGCGACCACGCCGAAGACGACTGCGGCGAGGCCTCCCATCAGGCGAGCCGCGCGGCCCTCCCGCTCCAGCAGGACCCGCAGCAGATCGGCGACGCCCAGTGCGATGAGCGCCCAACCGAACAGGATCGCCACGAGGCCGACGGTGACGCCCGGCACGGTCAGCATGACGACGCCCAGGGCGAGTAGAAGCGGAGCCAGCAGGAGGTGCAGCCACCTTCCGGCGTGCCGGCCCGCTGTGATCCAGGTGACGAGCTCCACGACCGCGGCGAGCATCGAGCCGACGGAGAGCGTCAGCACAAGCAGCCCGACGGACGCGAAGGGACGGGTTATCAGCAGCAGCCCGGTGACCGCGATCACCATCCCGAGCGCCACCGTCACCCAGACGGGCAGGCGCAAGGTCCGGTGGGACCGCGCAGCGTCCGAATGGCTCTCCCGCGCGGCGCTCATGTCCCAAGCCTAGGGTTCTCCACGATCAGGTCTGGTGACACCTTCCCGCTCCCGGGACGTGTGGGCGCATTTCCTTACGTCGACGATAGGTGCCGTCTCCTACGCTGGCTGGGTGCGCGTGTTGGTCGTCGAGGACGAGCTCTTCATGGCGGAGGCGATCCGCGACGGGTTGCGCCTGGAAGCGATCGCAGCCGACATCGCGGGGGACGGCGACACCGCCCTGGAGATGCTGAGCACCAACGGCTATGACATCGCCGTTCTCGATCGCGACATCCCAGGGCCCTCCGGCGACGAGGTCGCGAGCCGCATCGTCGCATCCGGAAGCGGCATGCCCATCCTGATGCTCACCGCCGCGGATCGGCTCGACGACAAGACCTCCGGTTTCGCGCTCGGCGCCGACGACTACCTCACCAAGCCATTCGACCTGCAGGAACTCGTGCTACGGCTCCGAGCTCTCGACCGCAGACGTGCTTACCTCCGTCCGCCGGTGCGGGAACTCGTTGGTCTGCGGCTGGATCCGTTCCGCCGCGAGGTGTACCGCGATGGCCGTTACGTCGCGCTCACCCGCAAGCAATTCGCCGTGCTCGAAGTTCTCATCGCGGCCGAAGGGGGTGTCATCAGCGCCGAGGAGCTCCTGGAACGCGCCTGGGACGAGAACGCCGACCCGTTCACGAATGCCGTGCGCATCACCGTGTCGGCTCTGCGCAAGCGACTCGGCGAACCGTGGCTGATCGCGACGGTCCCCGGCGTGGGTTACCGCATCGACCCCGGGCCGAACGGGATTGACCATGGCTAGAGCCCCCGGGTTGAGCATTCGTCTCAAGCTTGCGCTCAGCTACGCCGCATTCCTCATGCTCGCCGGCCTCCTGCTGATCGCCGGGGTGTGGGTGTTTCTCCTGGGCGCACTTCCCGACGTAACGGCCAGCCCGATTGGAGTGCTGGACTTCCGGGCCATCTTCCTGGGGAACTACCTTCCGGCCGCTGCCGGGACGCTGGGCTTCCTGCTGCTCTTCGGCCTGCTCGGTGGCTGGATTCTCGCGGGCCGGATGCTCGCGCCACTGACCCGCATCACGGACGCGACCCGCAGAGCCGCAACGGGATCGCTCTCCCATCGGATCGAGCTGGAAGGACGGAACGACGAGTTCCGGGAACTCGCCGACAGCTTCGACGGCATGCTGGCGAGGCTGGAAGCGCATGACGCTGAGCAGCAGCGCTTCGCCGCCAATGCCTCCCACGAACTGCGCACGCCGCTCGCGATCACCCAGGCTCTCCTCGACGTCGCCCGAAAGGATCCGGATCGTGCGGGCAGCGAGCTCGATGAACGCCTCCGCGTGGTCAACGCCCGGGCGATCGAGCTCACCGAGGCGCTCCTGCTGCTCAGCCGCACCGAGCAGCGCTCCTTCGCACGCGACGAGGTCGACCTGTCGCTCCTCGCGGAAGAGGCCGTCGAGACCCTCCTGCCTCTGGCCGAGAAGCACGGCGTCGCAATCGAAGCTTCCGGGGATGTCACGCCCACGACCGGCTCCCCTGCCCTGTTGCTGCAGCTGACGATGAACCTGGTGCAGAACGCGATCGTCCACAACCTGCCCGAAGGCGGCACTGTTCGGATTCACACGAGCGCCGGGCCGGGGGTTGCCGTGCTGACGGTGGAGAACACCGGTGAGCAGCTCAGCCCACAGCTGGTCGCCACCCTGACCGAACCATTCCAGCGTGGCACCGAGCGCCTTCGCAGCGATCACGCTGGCGTCGGGCTGGGGCTGGCGATCGCCAAGAGCATCGCCCAGGCACACGATGGAACGCTCTCACGCTGGCTCGGCTCGACCACGTCTCGGTCAAGATCTCCGGCCTCGGAACCGTCGATGCCCACTGGACGACCGAGTCGATCCGTCCCCTCGTCCTCGGCGTGATCGAGAGCTTCGGCGTGTCGCGCTCGATGTTCGCCAGCAACTTCCCCGTGGACGGCCTGCGGGCCACCTTCGCAGGGCTCTACGCCGCCTTCGACGCCTGCACGGCCGACTTCTCACGCACCGAGCGAGCAGCGCTGTTCGCCGACACCGCCCGAGCGATCTACCGCATCCCGCTGCCCGAGACCACACCGACCCAGCCAGAAACGGAAGGTGCCCGATGAGGCGTCGCCAGCTCCCCGGCAACAGCGGACTGGAGGTCAGCGCGATCTCGATCGGGTCCGGACCGTGGGGGGTCTCCTCACCGATCCATGAGTTGGCTGCCTCGGAGGAGGCGATCGTCCAGACCGTCCACGCCATCTTCGAGAGCCCGATCAACTGCCTCGACACCTCGAACGTGTACGGCGAGGGGGAGAGCGAGCGCCGCATCGGTCGCGCGATCCGCGAGTACGGGGGGGCTGCCCGCTGGCTTCGTGCTGCAGACGAAGCTCGATCGCGACATGGCAACCGACGACTTCGGCCCGGAGCGACTCTGGCGGTCGCTGGAGGAGAGCCTGGGGCGGCTGAGCGTCGACGCGGTGTCGGTGCTCTTCCTGCACGACCCCGAGCACACCACCTACGACACCGCCATGCGCGCCGCCGAGACACTGCAGGAGATGCGTGCGCAGGGCTACGCGTCGCTCATCGGGATCTCGGGCGGACCCGTGCCCCTACTGCAACGGCTGATCGACACCGGCGCCTTCGAAGCCCTGATGACGCACAACCGCTACGCGCTGCTCGACCAGCGGGCCACCGGCCTGCTCCACAGCGCCGCCGAGCGGCGCATCGCCACCTACAACGCCGCCGTGTACGGGGGCGGGATCCTGGCCACCTCGCCGCGCACCATGACGACCTATCGTTACGAGCCGGCAGCGCCCTGGGTGCTTTCCGCCGTCGATCAGATGATCGCCGCGTGCGACCGGTACGAGTTTCCGATCGCGGCCGCCGCGCTGCAGTTCTCGCTGAGGAATCCGGACATCGACTCCACGGTGGTCGGTGTCGTGAGCCCGCAGCAACTGGCGGACACCCTGGCGCTCGCCGAGATGACACCGCCCGATGGGCTGCTCGATGAACTCGTTGCGCTCACCCCGGCAGACGTCGGCCTGCCCTTCTAGACCGGCCGACCGGCCGACACTCAGGTCAGCGCGAGCGTGGTCAGGCAGGTGGCTGCCTCGTCGCCGCTCGTCGTGATCGGCTGGGTGGCGGTGCGGCCCTGGTACTCGACGGTCAGGGTCGCGTCGAGATCGCGGGGCAGCCACAGCCCGAGGAAGCCGTTGTCGTAGGTGCGCAGCTGCTCGTCCACCAGCGTCTCGCCCGCGGCATCGACGACGGTCACCTGGACGTCCGCGTTCTGCAGTTCTCCCACGCACGTGGTGAGGCTGTGGAAATGGCAGTCGTGGGTCCGGGTCAGGTACGGCGCGAAGGAAACGTAGAACTTGTCGGCCGGCAGGGGCAGACTCGCCTCGCGTTCCTGGTCGTCGCTGAGCAGCAGTTGACCGGGACGGACCGATGCGATCAGATTCGCCGGACGTTCGGCGAGTGGCGTCCGGTCGAGCCGTTCGATGATCTGGCTGGCGTCCAGCCCGGTCAGGCCGTGGGCGGCGAGCATGGATTCCGCCCCGGTCGAGGCGGGGCTCGCCGGGGTGGTGGCGCTCTGGCTCGGGGCCGGAGCGCTGGCGCATCCGGGCAGGGCGAGCCCGGCGGCCAGGGTGAGTGCGGCGACAACCGCAACGTGCATCTTCATGGTCTTCTCCTTGATCGATCGCTGACGAGGGCGCCGGGCGGACAGGCCCGGGCGCGGGGCCGGAAGGAATGGATCCAGACCGCCGCGGAGGCGTCACTGGACCCGACTCCTGCGGCCGGTCAGGTGCGACTGACGCAGAGAGCGTGAAGGGAGGGTGGCCGCGGGAACGCGGCCGCGATGGCGACGCCGTTCGCGACCCATGGACGGTGGACGCGGTGGGCCCAGCGGGTCAGCCGGCCCGGGGGAACCAGCAGGCGGGCCATCAGGAGCAGGATGATCACGCACGCCATGGCCATGGCCTGGTGCCCGTCCGCGTGGCCCTCGGCGCCGGCCACCACGCCCGGGTTCACGACGGCCGCCCCCGCGGCGTCACCGTGCACGTGGCTGCTCACCGGCGCGGCATCGAACCGGGCCGGCGCGCTGCCGGGAGTGCCGTGCGTGCCGATTCCGTGCATCCCGATGAGGCCGAGAACGATCAGCACGGCTATCAGCGCGCCGGGCAGCGCGCACCGCACCAACCGGCGGAGGCGCGAATCCGGGTGCAGGAGTCCTGGGGTCATCTCGGCCTCAGCTTACGGGACGAGGGCTGCCGGGGCCGGTGGTGCGGCCGGCCCACTGGCGGGCCGCGGGCAGGGTTCACCCGGGCGGTTCGGGCTTACGCTTGTCCCATGCAGCTCACGGTCACGGTCGTCACCCCGGCTGAGCGTCCCGCGGACGGGACGCCCGTCGTCATCGACGTGCGGGACACCTCGCGCATGGACGTCGCCGCCACCAGCGTGAATCGCGTCGTGACCAGCGTCGGAGCCCTGCCGCCCGAACCCGACGCCGGGCCCGAGGCGGCGCCGGAGCGGGACGACGTCCCGGAAGCCCTCACGATCGCCGAACTGGAGGTGCCGGACGACCTGGTCGACGCCGGCGCGCTCACGGTCTTCGTCCACGTCGAGGCCGCGGGCAGCGAGCAGATCACAGCGGGCGATCTGCTGACCGTCCAGTCGTTCCCCGTGGTCACCGGCGCCGACGAACTCGTGGTCGAGGTCATCCGGATCGGCTGAGCGCGGAGGACGGTACGACCGGATTGGCCAGCCAGCCCGCGACGGCGTCGGTGATGGGGTAGCCGGCGCCGTACTCGCAGAACAGGAACTCCCCCGCGGGGTTCACCTCCAGGAAGACGTACTCGCCGTCGGGCGTGAGCCGGAAGTCGGCACCGCCGTAGACCAGCCCGAAGTGCGCCATCAGCGCCCGTAGCCCGGAGGCGACCTCGTCGGGCAGCCGGACGGCCGAGGTGCCGGCGGTGCGCATCCGCAGCCGGAAGTCGATGTCGGGCGAATCGCGTCCGTCGATCGCCATGGCGAACAGGTCGTCGCCGACCACGGTCACCCGGATGTCGGCCACCCCCGGCACGTACTCCTGGAAGATCACCGGAGCCAGGTGCAGCCGGTCGAGCTGGGCCAGGTCGGCCACGGTCAGCCGCCGGGTCTCCCGCCACACCTGGTAGGTGGCGGCGAAGATCTTGTAGACGACGTTGTCGATGCCCCACTGCTCGGCGAAGGCGCGCGCCTCTGCGCCGTCCGAGGTCATCAGGGTACGGGGCGTCCGCAACCCCAGCGTGGGCGCAACGGCCAGCTGCAGTGCCTTGTGGGAAGCCAGTTGGTCGGCCACCAACGGGTTCAGCCACGGACAGCCGAGCAGGGCGTACATCCCGTGGATCGCCTCGTGCCATTCCCCGTAGCAGAACCCCCGCGCGTCCGGGTCGGCGACGGCGGCATCCACCGCCACCAGTTGCGGGCGCCGCCACCACACCGAGCGGGCGTCGGTGAGATCGACGATGCCCGCCTCCTGATGCCGCACCCGCACCACGGGACGGTCGCCGGTGTGGTCGATGGTCAGGGTCTCCCGCCCCGGGAGGTCGCTGAGATCGAGGAGGAAGCTCGGCACGCCCCACTCGGTGAGGCGGCCGATCACCGTGGTGGCGTGCAGATCTCCCGGATGGGAGAGGACCACGACCGGCCCCCTCCCATCCGAGCCGGCGGGCTGGGTCACTGCAGACCCTGCCCGTATGCCTGGACGACGGCGTCGTGCTGGGCGGCCAGCACGGCCACCACCTCCTCCAGCGCGGCCACCCGGGCTTCGAGGCTGGTGGCCTCCTGGTCGCAGCCGCAGGGGCTGGCGGTGGGCAGTTGCTGCGCGACCGCCTGCTGCTCGGCGGCGTACGGCGTCGCCATCGCGAACGGCAGCCCGGCGTCCCCGAACCCCGGGTTGACGACCACGCCGCCGCCGGGAAGCGTGACGTTCTCCTGGATCGTCTCGACGAGCTCCTTGCGGGTCTCGCCGACCAGTTCCTTGGCCGTCTCCGGCGCCAGCTCCTTGAGGGTCTCCGGAACCAGTTCCTTCTTGGTCTCGGGCACCAATTCCTTCTTCGTCTCCGGCGACTGCTCCTTGAAGGTCTCCGGCGAGAGCTCCTTGAGCGTCTCGATCTTCTCCTTCGTGTGCTCCTTGAGGGTCTCCAGCTCCTTGCTCGTCTCGACCTTCTCCTTGAGGGTCTCGATGAAGGTCTCCACGGGCAGCTTGACGATCGGGCACATCGAGTTGGCCGCCGCGATGTCGCCGGCGCTCAACCCCGTCCGCTGGCCGATCGACGCGGTGGGATCGGTCGGGACGATCGTGTCCATCCCGTTCTTGGTGAAGGCATCCCGCGGGTAGTGCATGATCGAGCCGTAGTCGTACCCGCCGACGTCGTCGCCGTCGGTGATGTGCTGGTTGAAGTTGTGCTCGGTTCCGCTGAGGATGTTGGCCCACGCGATGGTGACGAAGCTGTCGCGATCCTCCCGCGACTGCTCGTGCCACAGCCCCACGGCGTGCCCGATCTCGTGGATCGTGTTCCCGGTCGTGCAGCCGGCCGCCAGGTTGACGAACTGCTGCCCGCCGCGCTTGCCCACGCTGGACGAGCACCCGCTACCGGGCCGGAAGGTCACCCAGTCGGGGTAGCTGGCCTCATTGGCCGCCGTGCGGAGCACGAAGGTGAACCGGGTGTTGGCCTCCCAGTGCTTGATGGCGTCGGTGACCCGCGCCTGGTTCGTCAGCGCGGAGTCGATCGTGTAGGGCACGACGCAGTTCGGCCACCGGAACTGGTTCCCGGTGATCAGCACGGCGGCCGCCACGGCGCCCGTCAGCTCCGCGCGCAGGACTTCGGTCTCGGCCTCGACCTCCTCCACGGTGCCGAGCACGATGTCGCCTTCGAACATGGCGAGGCCGTCCAGGGCGACGTACTGGACGGCCTTACCGCGGAAGTTGGCTCCCGAGATGAGAGCGGTATGGACGGTCTTGTTCCTCACGGGGGCAGAATGCTCACTGCCCTCCGGCTGCGTGGACCCAGCATTACGGGTCGGTTTGTCTGCCATCTGAGCTCCTCGGCGTCGTGGCACAACAAGGCGGGGGTGGGGAGGACGCGCGACCCGGCGCAATCCTTCATGGCAGGGTGCCGCGGGCGGCACCCCGTTGGCCAGCTGTATACCGAAGCCGGGCCACGCGCGACACCGTCTAGGCGATGATCAGGCGGACGCCGTCGGCTTCCCCGGTCACCCGCCGAGGTCAGCGCCGCGGTCGGGACCATGCTCCTTGGGTAGAAGGTAACACCAAAGCGCCGGGGACGATATGGGTTGGGTTACCGCCCGTCAGGCGAGCATGTCCCGGACGAGGGGGACGACCCGGCTGCCGTACAGCTCGATCGAGCGAAGCTGCTCGGCGTGCTGCACGGGCTGGTCGTACTTCAGGTCGAAGCGGTTCACCCGCAGCGTCCTCAAGGTGCCGGCGATCTTCCGCGCGACGGTCTCGGGGGAGCCGACGTACAGCGACCCGCTTTCGATCTCGCGTTCGAAGTCGCCCGCGGCGGGCGGCGGCCAGCCCCGCTCGGTCACCATGCGGCGGCGCATCGCCTGCCAGCCGCCGTGGACGAGCGCGCGAGCCTGCTCGTCGGTCTCGGCGACCAGGCCTGGGGAGTGCACGGCGATGGGCTGGCGACCTGTATCGAACTCGTCCTGAGCGCGCTCGAACAGATCGATGTAGGGGGCGAACCGCGCGGCGGGGCCGCCGATGATCGCCAGGAACAGGCCGAAGCCGTAGCGGGCGGTGCGCACCACGGATTCCGGGCTCCCGCCGACGCCGACCCAGGCCCGCAGGCCCCGCGCGGTCTCGGGGTAGACCCGCTGGTCGGTGAGGGCGGCGCGGGTCGATCCGCTCCAGGTCACCGGCTCCTCCTTGAGCAGCCCGGCCAGCAGTCCGAGCTTCTCCTCGAACAGCACCTCGTAGTCGTTCAGGTCGTAGCCGAACAGCGGGAAGGATTCGGTGAACGAGCCGCGTCCGGCAACGATCTCCGCGCGCCCGTCCGACACCGCGTCGAGCGTGGCGAACCGCTCGAACACCCGCACCGGATCGTCCGAGCTCAGCACGGTCACGGTCGAGCCGAGCCGGAGCCGACGGGTGCGCGCCGCGATGGCCGCCAGTACCATCTCCGGGCTGGAGACGGCGAAATCCGGCCGATGGTGCTCGCCGACCCCGAAGAAGTCCAGGCCGAGCTGGTCGGCGGTGACCCCGTCCTCGACCAGATCCCGGATCACCTGCGCATGATGGACCGGGCGCCCTTCCGCGTCGCGGGTCACACCACCGAAGGTGTCCAGGCCGAACTCGATCCCACTCATGCAGCGCACAACCATGCCCGCGGCGGCGGGTATTCCCGTCGCGAGCCGGCCGCTACGCCGGATCGAGGACGATCGGCACCTTCGCCCAGCCGCTGACCGGGGGCAGCTCGCGCACCGGGCCTCGCTCGTGGGACATCGTGATGCGGCTGGTGCGGGCGAGCAGCTCCCAGATGATCACCCGCAGCTCCATGAGCGTCAGCGCACGACCGGGGCAGACGTGGGGGCCGACGCCGAAGACCAGGTTGTTGCCGGCGTGATCGGCGGGATTGAAGGCGTCCGGTTCGGCGAAGGCATCCGGATCGCGGTTGGCCGCGGTCCAGTTGAGGACGACCCGGGAGCCTGCCGCGATCAGCTCCTTCCCGACGACCACGTCGCGAGTGGCGACCCGGCGGTTGGAGACGAAGGGATCGTCGATCCGGAGGATCTCCTCCACGGCATCCTCGAAATCGCCCACCCGGCCGTCGGCGACGAGTTGCCGCAGGTGGCTCTGCAGCGCGACGTCGGTGGCCAGGTGGTGGACGATCACACCGACGCAGGCAGCCAGCGAGGCGAGATCGCCGGCCGTCCAGTTGCGCAGGATGGAGACGATCTCGGCATGCTCCAGCGGACGACCGTCCACCCGGTCGTTCATCAGGCGGGCGGTGACATCGTCCAGCGAGCCGTCGCGGCGGGCGTCCAGCAGGCGACTGATGATCGCGTCGAACCGCTCGGCCACCTCGGCCATGCGCGCACGCTCCCCCGAGCGGGTCGCCTCGCGGTTGTCGGCAACCCAGTCGACCAGCTCCTGCTCGATCTCGGACGGCCACCCCAGCCAGGTGCTCTGCACCCGCACCGCGAACGGCGTGCCGATGTCGAGCACCGTGCGAACCGTGGCCCCACGCGGCAACGCGGCGACGATCGCGGCGGCGTGCGCGCGGCACTGCGGCTCCTGGGCCGCGACCTCCGCCTCTGTCAGGTAGGCGTCGATGAGCCGGCGGTAGGCGCGGTGCTCCTCGCCGTCCAGGCTGTTGGGCAGGGCCCGGTGCGCGGAGACCGCGCTGGAGAAGGTCTCCGGATCGAGGGCGGCGGCACGCACGTCGGCGTGCGCGAGCAGCGTCACCGCGCCATCCGGCGTCCGCGCGACGGGGCAGGTCTGGCGTTGCGCGTCCAACATGACGCGCAGATCAGGCTGCGTCCCCGCCTCCAGGTGTTCGTCATCGAGAAGGTCGGCCATGGGATGAGGATACGATCCTCGCCGCCGGTCGCACCCGGGGCAATAGACTCCATCCCATGCTCCGGTTCGGTCCGCGCCAGCCCCGACCCTCCCGCGCAGCGTGACCGCCCATTCGCCGGAGGCTGCGCCGATCGACCTCCCCAAGCAGCCAGGCACCCTTCGCCGGCTGATGCAGGATCGCCCCGCGTGGGTCGACCGGACGATAGCGGGGTGCTATCTGCTGGGCAGCACCGGGTTGGCCCTGCTGGGCGCACTCGTTCCGGACGGGACGGGAGGCGCCCCCGAATCCTCGATCCCGCCCTACCTGCTGTTCCCGCAACTGCTGCTCCTGCTGCTGCTCGTCGCCGTCACCTTCACGGCCCTGCTGCTGCGGCGGAGGTACCCCCTGACCGGCCTGATTGCCGTCCTCGTCGTCACGGGGATCGCACCCAGCGACATGCTTCCGGCGGCGGGCGCCACCGTGGCGATCGTCATCCTGCTCTACTCGGTTCCGGTGTATCGCTCGGTGCGGGCCGGCTGGGTCGGCTACGGGCTCTCGGTCGTGGCGTCCTTCCTGTCCGTGCCGGCGCTGCGACAGGAGCCCCCTGCCGACCTGTTCTCCCCCGACGGGCTCATCACCTTCGCCATCACGTCGGGGTTGCTGATGCTCATCCCCGTGATGGTCGGCATCAACGCCGGCAACCGCCGTCGGTACACCGAGGCGATCATCGATCGTGCCCATCAGCTGGCGCGGGAACGCGACCAGCTGGCACGCCTGGCCGTGGCCGAGGAACGCTCCCGGATCGCTCGCGAGATGCACGACATCGTCGCCCACTCGGTTTCGGTGATGGTGATGTTGTCGGAGGGCGCGGCTCGCGCCGCCCAGATCGAGCCGGCGGAGGCCGCCCGGGCGATGGAGCAGTCCGCCGAGACCGGACGCGCCGCCCTGGCCGAGATGCGCCGGCTGATCGGCGCCCTTCGGGATCCGGGCACGGCCTCCGAGCCGGCCGCGGAGTACGAGCCGGCGCCGGGAATCGATGCCCTGCCCGAGCTGATCGAGGGCTTCCGCGCGGCCGGGCTGACGGTCGAACTCGTCCTGCAGGGAAAACCGTCCGGCGCCGAGGACCAGGGCCGGGAACTCGCGATCTACCGCACCGTGCAGGAGGCACTGACCAATACCCTGCGCCACGCCGGGCGGGGGGCGTCGGCAACGGTCCTGGTGGACGAACGGAACGGCCTGGTGCGGATCACCGACGACGGCGGCACGCCGGGCCAGACCGCCCCCATGACCGGGGTGGGTTCGGGGCAGGGGCTGGTCGGGCTGGCCGAGCGGGTGCGGGTCTTCGGCGGCGAGCTGGAGCATGGCCCGACCGACTCGGGCGGCTGGCAGGTCACCGCGACCCTGCCCCCCGCCGGCGCGAAGGAAGGCCGTCATGACTGAACAGATCCGCGTCCTGCTGGTGGACGACCAGGACCTGATCCGCACCGGGTTCCGGCTGATCCTGTTGCGCGAACCGGACATCGTGGTGGTCGGCGAGGCCACCGACGGCCATGGCGCGCTCACCACGCTGGCCGGTCTCGACGGAGCCTGCGATGTGGTGCTGATGGACGTCCGGATGCCGCGGATGAACGGCATCGACGCCACCCGCCGGATCGTGGCGGAGCATCCGCGGGTGCGGGTGCTGGTGCTCACCACCTTCGATCTGGACGAGTACGCGCAGGCGGCGATCCAGGCCGGTGCCGGCGGCTTCCTGCTCAAGGACGCGCGTCCGACCGAACTGGTCGACGCGATCCGCCGGGTCGCGCAGGGGGACGCGGTGATGGCGCCTTCCACCATGCGACGGATGCTGGAGCATCTGCGCGCCGGCGACCCGGCCGTCAGCCCGCCGCCGACGCCCGAAGCCGCTGACGATGCGCTGGACGCGCTGACCGAGCGGGAGCGCGAGGTGCTGGCGCTCATCGCCGAGGGGCTCAACAACGCCGAGATCAGCGAGCGGCTCTTCCTCTCCGAGTCCACCGTGAAGACCCACGTCGGCCGGGTGCTCTTCAAGCTCGACCTGCGCGACCGCATCCACGCCGTGATCTTCGCCAAGGAGCGGGGGGTCTAGCCGAGGCGGTTCCGCCGGGTGACCGCCGGGAGTAGTACCCAGGTACCACCCGCCCCGGCCGCCGGACGCCAAGACGGTACCGACGGGCGACGCGGGGCATCAGCCGGGCTCGAAAGACTCGGGTCGAGGAGAAAACCCCGACCCGAAGGAACCGACATGATCAAAGCCCGCGGCCTTACCAAGCACTACGGCGACAAGGTGGCCCTGGACGATGTCAGCTTCGACATCGCGCCCGGCCGGGTGACCGGCTTCCTCGGCCCCAACGGCGCCGGCAAGTCCACCTCGATGAGGCTGATGGTCGGCCTCGACCGTCCCACCGCCGGCGAGGTGACCATCGCCGGCCGGCCGTTCTCGCAGCACCGGGCACCGCTCGCGGTCGCCGGGGTGCTGCTGGACGCGAAGGGCGTCCATCCCGGACGGACCGCGCGCAGCCACCTGCGCGCGCTTGCCGCGACGCACGGCATCAGCAACCGGCGGGTCGACCAGGTGCTGGGGCTGACCGGCCTCACCCCGGTGGCCAACCGGCGGATCGGCGGCTTCTCCCTGGGCATGGGACAGCGGCTGGGCATCGCGGCGGCGCTGCTGGGCGACCCGCAGGTGCTGATCCTCGACGAACCGGTCAATGGGCTCGACCCCGATGGCGTGCTGTGGGTGCGCAACCTGGTGCGCAGCCAGGCGGCCGAGGGCAAGACCGTCCTGCTCTCCAGCCACCTGATGAGCGAGATGGCCCAGACCGCCGACCACATCATCGTGCTGGGGCGGGGACGCCTCATCGCCGATGCCCCGGTGTCCGAACTGCTCGGCGCCGGCGGCGCTCAGGTGCGGGTGACCACCCCGGAGGCCTCCCGGCTGGTCCACCTCCTGCGGACGACGCGCCCGGGCCAACCCGGCGACACGGAGCTGACCATCG
Source organism: Actinomycetota bacterium (assembly GCA_020161795.1). Lineage (GTDB taxonomy): Bacteria > Actinomycetota > Actinomycetes > Propionibacteriales > Propionibacteriaceae > Propionicimonas. The sequence goes on from JAIUOR010000051.1 coordinate 49,524, forward strand.
AGGTGGAGACCGGTGGGACGCTGCTGGTGCGCGGCGCGGAGGCGCGGCAGATCGGCCGGCTCTGCGCCCACGAGGGCATCGAACTGCACCAGCTCACCAGCGTCACCAGCAGCCTGGAGGACGCCTACCTCGCCCTGACCCGCGACGAACTCGAATACCAGACGGCCGAACCCGCCGCTGCCTGACCCCCAACCACACCCACTGACGAGGAGTCCCCACATGACCACCACCACCCTGTCCCAGCCGGTCACCACCGCCACCGAGCAGGCCTCCCGGCTTCGCACCCTGGGCGTCATCGGCTCGGAATGGATCAAGGCGCTCTCGCTCCGCTCGATCCGCTGGAGCATCATCACCTCCATCGTGCTCGGCGTGGCGATGAGCCTGGCCATCGGCGTCGCCATCCGCGAGCTGATGGCGGAGGAGCCCATCCCTGACCACGCCGCCTTCCTGGTCACCGTCACCAGCTTCCCGGCGAACCTGCTGGCGCTGGTGTTCGGCGTGCTCGGAGTGTTCGTCTTCTCCAGCGAGTACGCCTCCGGCATGATCCTCTCAACGCTGACGGCGACCCCGCGCCGCGGGACCGTGCTCGTCGCCAAGGCCGTGGTGCTGACCGCGATCGCGACGATGGTCGCCGCGCTCGTCGTGACCGCCGGGGTGGGGATCGGCGTGGCACTGATCCCCGAGTCGGCCGCTGCCATCTGGACGACGCAGGTGCTGACCGGCCTCGTCGGCACGGTGGTGTTCCTGGTCGCCGTCGCGCTGTTCTCCTTCGCCGTGGCGGGGATCGTACGCAGCACCGCCGGCGGGATCACCATCGTGGTGGCGGTGGTGTTCCTGCTCCCGACCCTGTTGCAGATCGTCGGCTCGATCGCGGACTGGCCGTGGGTCGACCTGGTGATGAACTACCTGCCCAGCACGCTGGGTCGCGTGCTCGGCGCCGGGATCACCGACACCATCGATCCGGCCGCGCCGACCCCGAGCTACTGGAATGCCCTGTTCGCGCTGGTCATGTGGGTGGTCCTCCCGATGAACGTCGCCGCCACCATGTTCAAGGCCCGCGACGCAGCGTGACCTCAGCGGGTGCGGCGGATCCGGGAGAGCCAGTCCCGCGCGGTCGCAGCAGGGTTGATGCCGGGGCGAGCAGCCCCGGCATCGGCGCGTGGCAGGCCCTCCAGGTAGGCGGTGAGCACCTCCCGCTCGTCGAGCTCGGCGGTGTGGACGATCCGCTGCATCAGCAACGCATCCAGCAGGCCCACCAGATCCCGGCCGGACCCATCGGGGTCGGCCACGTCGAGCAGTTCGAGCACGGCGGAGGCGGTGGCGACGAAAGGCTCCGGCCGATGCACCAGGCCACCGCGGAGATCCGGATCGTGATGGTATTCCAGCAGCAGCAGCAGGCGGGCCCGCTGCTCGTCGGCGCGCTGCGCGGTGTCGTCCAGGGCTGCCACCAGAAGATCGGCGATCACCGCCGGGGCCAGGGTCTCCGGCAGCCGCGGGGGAATCAGCTCTCCCCTGGTTCGCTGGGCGAGATACACCACGATCAGGTCGATCAGCTCACGCCGGGTTCGGGCGTAGTACGAGGTGGATCCCGTCGGCAGGCCGAGTTCGTCGTCCACGGCCCGGTGGGTCAGTGCCCGGACACCGCGGGAGGCGAGCACCCGGGCGCCCGCCTCGGCGATCTGGATACGACGCTCCGGCATGCTCCGACTCCCCTCACGATCTGCTCTACAGACATAGAGTACCTTCACCACCCCTCACCGAGGTGCTCGTAGGCATCGAGCACCAGCACCACCGGCCCGGCCTCGACGAGGATGTCGGCGGCGATCCGCACCGGATCCACCGCGCGGCTCAGCCGCTCCTTGATCTGGAAGGCGGTCTCCTCGCTGAGGTCCCCCAGCCGGAACGCGCTGCTGGCGACGTGCTCCCAGAACGCCCGTCTGCTGGTCATCCCGGAGCTGAGCGACACCCAGGTCGCCGGCGGATCGTCCACCCGCTGCAACGACCAGCTGCGCAACAGGGTCGTCTTGCCACAACCACTGGGTCCCTGCACGACACACACCCGTACCAGGGGCGAATCGAGTACGCGGTACAGCCGAGGCCGATCCACCACACCAGCGATCGCGGCGGGCTCACCCTGCAATTCACCCGACGACATCCCCCTGTTGTATCAGCCCGCGCCCGTCTTTGACCATGGGTCGATCTCCGTAGGCCGATGAATTAACGCCGTCCCCATATCCCGCCTTGATAGCCTGGGCGGGTGACAGTTCCGCACCTCGCCCTGAACGACGGCCATTCCATTCCGCAACTCGGTTTCGGGGTCTTCCTGGTGGATCCCGACGAGACCGAGGGCATCGTGAGCGACGCCCTGGCGGCCGGGTACCGCCACATCGACACCGCGGCCATCTACCGCAACGAGACCGGCGTGGGACGCGCGATCGCGGCCAGCGGCATCCCGCGGGATGAGCTCTTCATCACCACCAAGCTCTGGATCGACCACCAGGCCGGCTCACTGCCCCTGACCGCGATCGACGAGAGCCTGGAGAAGCTGGGGCTGGAGCAGGTGGATCTCTATCTGAGCCACTGGCCGGCTCCCGAGCGGGGTACCTTCGTCAATGCCTGGGAGCGGATGGTCGAGATCCGCGACGCCGGCAAGGCCCGGAGCATCGGTGTCTCCAACCACCTTCCCGAGCACCTCACGGCGCTGATCGACGTCACCGGCGTGGTACCGGCCGTCAACCAGATCGAACTTCACCCCGCCTACCAGCAGCGCGACGTCGTGGAGTACTCGGCGCGGCACGACATCCGCATCGAGGCCTGGGGTCCGCTCGGTCAGGGCAAGTACCCGCTCTTCGAGGAGGCGCCCGTCACCGCCGCCGCAGCCGCGCACGGCAAGACGCCGGCCCAGGTGGTCATCCGCTGGCACCTGCAGAACGGGACCATCGTCTTCCCGAAATCGAACCGGCCGGCGCGCATGCAGGAGAACTTCGACGTCTTCGACTTCGCGCTCACCGACGCCGAGATGGCGGCGATCACCGCGCTGGAGCGTGGTCAGCGGGTGTCGGGCCACCCACTCGAGGTCAACTAGCGCCGTTCGGCCTGAGCCGGGTCCTCGGGCCTGGAGTCCGAAGGCTCCGCCGCCGGGGGGACATCCGGCAGGCAGGCATCGCCTTCACAGGCGGCGCCGGGAGCGCCCACCAGGGTGATGAACTGGCTGACCGGCTCGGTCACGCGTCCGTCCCCTGCTCGGCGGCAACCTGGGAGAGCACCTGGGCGAAGGTCGCGGTCTCCTGGGCGCCCGAGACTCCGTACTTCCCGTCGAAGACGTAGAACGGGACGCCGGTGATGCCGTAGGCGCGGGCCTGTTCGCCGTCCGCCTTCACCGCGGGCAGGTACTCCCCCTCGGTGAGCGAGCGGACGACGTCCGTCCGGTCGAAACCGAGGCCGGCGGCGAGGTCTGCCAGGTCATCGATCCGCCCGACATGGCCGCCGTCGATGAAATACGCCTGGAGCAGCGCCTCTTTCATCTCGGCCTGACGGCCGTGCGCCTTGGCGTAATGGAGCAGTTCGTGCGCCTTGACGGTGTTGGTCTGGTGCATCGCGTCGAAGTCGTAGTCGAGCCCGACCGCCGCGGCGATGGAGGTCACCCGCTCCAGCATCTGCTCGACCTGCGGCAGGGACATCCCCTTGCGATCGGCGAGGTACTGGGCCGGGGTGCCCTCGTAGTCGACCGGGGTATCCGGGGAGAGCTCGAAGGAGTGGTACTCCACCTCGACCGCACCGTCGAAGCCGGCCACCGCCGCCTCGAACTTGCGCTTGCCGATGTAGCACCAGGGGCACTGCACGTCCGACCAGATATCGACCTTCACGGGTTCACTCACACCGGGTGAAGCGATCATGCAGGAGCAGATATTCCCCCGCGGGCCGCCAGCCAGTCGGCCTGGCAGGCCCACTGGTAGGCCTCGCCGCCTTCGTGCTCGTTGAAGGGATACTCCGCGATCTCGGCATCGCCACCCGCCCAGTGGTTGAAGGCGGCGAAGACGGTGGACGGCGGGCAGATCGGGTCGAGGTGTCCCACCGAGAACAGCGCCGGCGCGGTCGCCCGCTTGGCGAAGTTCACGCCGTCGAAGTAGGCCAGCGTGCGGAAGACCTGCTCCAACGCGTCGCGGTGCACCGCCAGGTACTGAACGAGCTCGTAGTACGGGTGGGCGTCGGTCAACCCGACCGCCCGTTCGAAGTGGCACAGGAAGGGCGTGTCCGGCATCGCTCCGATCAGGCCCGGCAGCAGGCCCGCGGTGGCGATCGTCACTCCACCGCCCTGGCTGTGGCCGGTCACCGCAACCCGCGTGGGATCCACCTGGGGGAGTGACCGCAGCGTCTCGACGGCGCGCACGGCGTCGACGAAGAGCCGGCGGTAGTAGTACGTCTCCGGGCTCTCGACCCCGCGGGTCAGGTAGCCCGGGATAGCCGGCGCGGAACCCACCGGATCGGGGGTGACCCCACCCGTCCCCCATCGGCTGCCCTGGCCGCGGGTGTCCATCCGCAGGTAGGCGTAGCCCGCGTTCACCCAGTTCAGTCGCTCCTGCGGCATGCCCCGGCCACCGCCGTACCCGAGGAATTCGACCACTCCGGGCAACGGGCCCTCCGCCCCGGCGGGCAGCAGCAGCCAGGCCCGGATCGGGTGGCCGTCATAGCCGGCGAAGGTCACGTCGATCGTCTCCACCAGTTGGAGCCGGTTCTTCGCCGGCCGCAGCACCGGGGCCTCGGACGGGCAGTGGTCGGCCAGCGTCCGCGCCCAGAAAGCGTCGAAGTCGTCCGGCTCGGCGACGGTGGGACGGTAGTCGCGCAACTCGGCAGGCGAGAGGTCGAAGCGGGGCATCGTTGTCCTTTCCGCCGCCACGCTATCGATCCCTTCGGCCGAGTGCCAGCGCCGCGGGAATGAATCGGGCACGACACCGGTTCAGATACATGCACACGCATATATCTCAGGAGTCAGCATGCAGTTCGGGATCTTCTCGGTCAGCGACATCACGCGCGATCCGATCTCGGGTATCACCCCCAGCGAGGCGGAGCGGATCGACGCGGTCGTCACCATCGCCAAGCACGCCGAGGAGGTCGGGCTGGACGTCTTCGCGATCGGCGAGCATCACAATCCGCCGTTCTTCTCCTCCTCGCCCACCACGCTGCTGTCGTTCATCGCCGCCCAGACCGAACGGCTGATCGTCTCCACCGCCACCACGCTGATCACCACCAACGACCCGGTGCGCATCGCCGAGGAGTACGCGATGCTGCAGCACCTCAGCAAGGGGCGCATGGATCTGATGCTCGGCCGCGGCAACACCGCTCCGGTGTACCCGTGGTTCGGCCAGGACATCCGGCAGAGCCTGCCGCTGGCGCTGGAGAACTACAACCTGCTCCACCGGCTGTGGCGCCAGGACGTGGTCGACTGGGAGGGCAAGTTCCGCACGCCGCTGCAGGGCTTCACCGCCACGCCGCGTCCGCTGGACGACGTGCCGCCCTTCGTCTGGCACGGCTCGATCCGCACCCCGGAGATCGCCGAGCAGGCCGCGTACTACGGCGACGGCTTCTTCGCCAACAACATCTTCTGGCCCAAGGAGCACTACATCCGGCTGGTCAACTTCTACCGGCAGCGCTTCGAGCACTATGGGCACGGCACCAAGAAGCAGGCGATCGTCGGGCTGGGCGGGCAGGCCTACCTCGCCGCCCGCTCCCAGGACGCCAAGGCGGAGTTCCGTCCCTACTTCGACGAGGCGCCGGTCTACGGCAACGGCCCCAGCCTGGAGGAGTTCAGCGACCTCACCCCGCTGAGCGTCGGCTCGCCGCAGGAGGTGATCGAGAAGACCCTCACCTTCCGGGAGTACTTCGGCGACTACCAGCGCCAGCTGTTCCTTGTCGATCACGCGGGCATGCCGCTGCCGATGGTGCTCAAGCAACTGGATCTGCTGGGCGGTGAGGTCGTCCCCGTGCTGCGCCGGGAGCTGGCGGCCAAGCGCGAGCCAGGGGTCGCCGAGGCGCCCACCCACGGCGGTCTGGTGAAGGCGAAGTACGGCGACGCCGAGCCGCGGCAGCCGCGTCCCAACGCCAACCGCGGCGACAACGTGACCGGCCAGTCGCCCTACCAGGATTCCGACGCCTCCCTCGAGGCTAGCTACCCGGGGCTGTGATGTCCGACCGGCTGGCCAACGAAGCCTGGGAGGCGCTGATGACCGCGCACTCCCGGTTGTTGCGGCAGTTCGCCGAAGACGACTGGGACGACCTCAGCATGCGCGAGTACGACGTGCTGTACACCCTGTCGAAGTGCCGCCAGCCGGTGCGGATGAGCGAGCTCGGCCAGTACGTGCTGCTCAGCCAGCCGGGGCTCTCCCGGCTGGTCGACCGGCTGGTGCAGCGCGGCCTGGTCGGGCGCTCCGCTGACCTCTCGGACGGGCGCTCGGTGCGAGTCGGCCTCACCCCCGCCGGCGCCGCCTGCCAGAAGAAGGTGGGACGCAGCCACGCCCGCTCGGTCGCCCACGCCCTGGCGGGCCTCACCTCGTCCGAACTGGAACAGCTGCGAACGCTGGCGACCAAACTCGCCGCCGGCTCGCCGGCGAGTTCCGCCCAACCTCCGTACCACTCGAAAGCAGACCAATGACCTCTCGTACCTTCAAGCTGGCGGTCGTCAGCGCGGGCGCGTCCGACCCCTCGTCCACCCGGCTGCTGGCCGACCGGATCGCCACCGGTGTCTCCCGGCGCGCCGGCCAGCGCGGCCACCAGGTGGCGGTGACCGTGATCGAGCTGCGTCCGCTGGCCGCAGAGATCGCCACCGCGATCACCTCGCAACTGCTCGGCCCGAAGCTGACCGAAGCGGCGGAGACGCTGGCTGCGGCGGACGGCATCGTGGTCAGCGCCCCGGTCTACAAGGCCGGGCCCAGCGGGCTGTTCACGTCCTTCTTCCAGGTGCTCGACAACGACCTGCTGATCGCCAAGCCGGTGGTGCTGGCGGCGACCGCGGGCACCTCCCGGCACGCCCTGGTGGTGGACGAGCAGCTGCGCGGGCTGTTCGCCTTCCTGCGGACGCTGACCGCTCCGACCTCGCTCTTCGCCGCCCCGGAGGACTGGGGCGATCCCGCGCTCACCCAGCGGATCGACCGGGCCGGGGTCGAGCTGGTGCTGCTGATGGAGGCCGACCTGGCCGGCGCCGTGCGGGAGGAATCGTGGGGGAGCTACTCCCATCAGCTCGGCGGCCATACCCCGGACGTCGAGATCGACCTCGACTCCGATCTGATGCGGCTCGCCGCCGGCGGTTCGCTGGGCTAGCGTGTCCGACATGGAGTTGCCGGCGGACTACCTCGACCTCCTCGCCGACGAGTTGGCGCCCTTCGGCCTGGAGTTCGACTCGTCGGTGCTCGACGACGAGGACGTGTGGCAGATCCAGTTCGAGGCCGAGCCCGAGACCTTCATCCACCAGTACCCGTGGACCGACATCGACGCCAGCTACGGCAGCAGTTGGCCGCCCGAGGCACTGCGTCTGCGGATCGCGGTCGAGGACGGCGACGTGGTCGAGGTCAGCTTCGAGATCTATGACGTGCTGCTGTGGGCGCAGAGCGAATCCCACGAACTGGCCGGACGGCTGGCGACCCTGAACGACCCGGAGGATCAGGCCGAGGCGCTCGGCCAGGCGCTGGCCGCGATCCTGCGGCCCAACGACCGGGAGTTCGACACCCTCAGTTGATGCGGTCGGTGCCCTGGGCCCAGGCTTTGGCGTTGTCGGCATTGGACTGCAGCCACCACCGCCACGCGAAGTGGCCGACCACGGCCAGCACACCCGTCACGACCAGGAACTTCTTCATGCCGCCAGCGTAGCCGGGCCTAACGATGCGGGGTGGGGGTGCCGGCCGACGCGGCCATCGGCTCGGCCAGCCCCTCGAAGTCGTCTTTCTGCAGCGCCTTGCGCAGCTTGGCCAGATGGTTCGGGACGGCACGCCGCCCGGCATCGGAGACCGTGGTCTCCAGCGTGATCGACGCGATCTCGTCCACCCGGACGCTCGACTCCATGAGCGTCTCCTCGAAGGCCGCGACGGTCAGGTCGGAATCGACCAGCGTGCATTCCTCCAGGGCGCGCAGGACCCGGTCGAACTGCCGGGGATTGGTCACCGCCTGCACCACGTCCAGCCGCTCCAGGGTGCCGCGGACGACCTCCGACACCCGCTCCACGCGCTGCGGGCCGTCCGGTGCGTCGGCCACGTAGCCCAGCAGCGCACGACCGTCGGCCGCGTGCTCGGCCAGCTCGCCGTCGCCGAAGCCGCCGATGGCGTCAACCACGCCGGAGAAGCCGTCGAGCCCCAGCCGCACCTGGTGGTCGGTGCGCACGCCGAGCAGGAGCTCCACCTCCTGCACGACGGCCTCATCGCCGACCTGATAGGCCTCGGCCAGCGAGCGCTGCGGCTGGCCGGGTCCGTAGGGGACGAGCAGATCGACCGGCAGCCCGATCATGGTGAGCTGCTGACGCGAGCCGGAAAGGTGCACGACGTGCGCGGACAGCAGCACATCGTCCTCGTCGGTCACCAGCACCAGATAATCCTGCGGAGGCTTCTCGCCGGTGCCGATCGCCTTCTCCGGGCGACCCTCGTAGCCGCTGATCGGCTCGGCGCGGGCCATCGACTCCACGCTGGAACCGACCTTGCCGAGGTAGAGGGAGACGATCGAGACGGCGCTAAGCGCCACGCCGAGAACGCCCACCAGAATGACGATCGGCAGCACTTGGCCGGAACGCCGGTTCCGTCCCGGCCGTGTAGCTGGGACCATCACACCTCCCCTGAAGTCGCACCCAGCCTAGGCGGTGCTCCCAATGACCACTGGCAGAACCTCCTACGCTTGGGGACGATGGACTTCCGCGACCTGCTGTTTCCACCCGGTGCGACTCGCCACGACTGGGTGACCGACGCCGCGCTGGCGACCGGCCTGGCGCTGCTCACCGTCCCCACGTCGTGGACGGCCGGCACGGTCTCCACGCTGACCCTGGTCAGTTCGGTGCTGATGGTGGTGCCCCTGGTCATCCGCCGGCACTCCCCGCTGCTGACGCTGGCCGCGGTCGCCTTCGGGGCGCTGTTGCAGCTGATCGCGTCTCCGCTGCCGCTGCCCTCGCTGGTGACTATCCCGATCGTCGCCTACTCCGTCGCCCGCTGGGTGCCCGGGCCGGCGGCGCGCACCGTCCTGGTGATCGGGGCGATCGGATCGGTGCTGGGGCCGTGGCGCTGGGTGGCCGCCGACCCGCTCCACCTCAGCCTGCGCCAGCTGGTGTGGCTGGCCCTGGCCTGGTTCGTCTGCGTCGGCCTGGTGGTGACCCCCTATGCCATCGGACGCCGGGTACGCGAGGAGTCGACCACCCACGAGCGGCTGGTGGCCAGCGCCGAGGAGCGCTACCGGGCCCTGGTGGCCGAGCGGGAGCAGCAGGACCGGCTGGCCGAATCCCGTGCCCGCAACCAGATCGCCCGGGAGTTGCACGACATCGTCGCCCATTCGTTGTCGGTGATGATCGTGCAGGCCGAGGGCGGCCGGGCGCTGGCGGTCAAGAAACCCGAGGCCGCCACCCAGGCGCTCACCACGATCGCCGACACCGGGCGAGAGGCGCTGGTGGAGATGCGGCGGATCCTGGGCGTCCTGCGCGACGACCCCGAATCCAGCACGGCGGACTTCGCCCCCGCCCCCCGGCTGGAGGACATCCCCGAACTCGTGCAGCGCGCCAGCGACCGCTTCCAGCTCACCGTCAACGGTCATCCCCCTCGGGTGTCGGCCGCGCTCGAGCTCACCGTCTACCGGGTGGTTCAGGAGGGGCTGACCAATGTGCTCAAGCACGCTGGGCCGGACGCCCGCGCGTCGGTCACCCTCACCTATGCTCCGCGCGAGATCATCGTGGACGTGCTGGACAACGGCAATCCCAGCGGCGAGCAGCCCACCGAACCCGGCCACGGGTTGCGCGGGATGAGCGAGCGGGTCACCTCGATGGGTGGCCGGATGGTAGCCCGCCCCCGTCCCGGCGGCGGCTTCCAGGTCACCGTGGTGCTGCCACTGACCGCTGCCGGCGCGAGCAAAGGAGCCTGATGAACTCGATCCGTGTCTTCCTGGCCGACGACCAGGAACTGGTGCGCAGCGGCTTCCGGATGCTCATCGAGGCCGAGGACGATCTGGTGGTGGTCGGCGAGGCGGCCGACGGCCGGGAGGCGATCCGGCAGCTGATCGAGACGCCCGCCGACGTGGTTCTGATGGACATCCGGATGCCTGTGATGGACGGCGTGGAGGCAACCCGGCAGATCATCGCCCGCGACCTGGCCCGGGTGCTGGTGCTGACCACCTTCGACCTGGACGAGTACGTGTTCAGCGCGCTGAAGGCGGGGGCCAGCGGCTTCATGCTGAAGGACGCCAAGCCGACCGACCTGCTGGATGCGATCCGGGCGGTGGCCGCCGGCGAGGCGGTGATGGCCCCGTCGGCCACCCGGCGCCTGCTCGACCACGTCGTGCCCACCCTGCCGGCCAGCCCGGAGGGCAACGACCCCCGGCTGGAGGTGCTGACCGAGCGGGAGCGCGAGGTGCTGATCGAGATCGCCGCCGGGGCCACCAATGCCGAGATCGCCACCAAGCTGTACATGGCCGAAGGCACCGTGAAGACCCACATCGGCCGGCTCCTGGCCAAACTGGAGACCCGCGACCGGGTGGGGCTCGTGCTGTTCGCCTACGAGACGGGTCTGGTGCGCCGCTGACCGTCGGCGCTGCTGCCGGCAATTCCTCGATTCCGGCCCGCGGAATGTCGCGCTCGGCAAGAATGGACGCCATGATCCCCGCCGGGAAGAGCGCATCCGGGCTATGCCCGGACTGCCACCAACTCCACACCGGCATCGCGCCGGTGCTGGGTGCGTCAGCGCCCGACGACTGGCTGGCGGTCTCGCGGGGTGAGCGGATGGAATCGGAGCTCACCCCGGACATCTGCATCCTCACCGACGACGGACGCACCCGGCACTTCCTGCGCGGCCACCTGCAGATGCCGGTGCTGGACGGGCCCCCGCCGGTCTTCGTGTGGTCGGTGTGGGTGGAGCTGGATCATCACTCCATGGAGCAGGTCGCCCGGTGGTGGACGAACCCCAACCGGGCCGCCATCCCCCCGATCGAGGGCCGCCTCGCGAACGAGCTGCCCTACGAGAAGGCGACCGGTGGCCTGGCCATCACGGTGCATACCCGGGATCCCGGTCTGGCACCGCTGCTGATCGTCTCGGAGGACCACGCCCTGGCCACCGAACAGCGCCAGGGCGTCTCGGTGCACCGGATAGCGGAGCTTGGCTCGCTGCTGCAGCGCGCGTAGCCTGGCTGGATGACGGGATTCTTCGAGATCTTCGAGCCGGGGCTGCGGCACCAGCGCGAGCAGAAGGACCTGGAGAAGATCCTCGTGGTGGAGGCGGACAAGGGCGGTTCCGGTCCGCAGCCGCTCGACCTGGAATCCGGCTCGGTCACCCTTCGGCTTCCACCCCGGTCGTGAGCTCGGCCGGTTGGTCGGGAGCGCCGAAGGCGGCGTCCAGGGCTTCGGTGGTGAGTTCGCGTCCCAGCTCGATGAGCTCCACCGCCCGGTGGAATTCCATCGCCCTGGCCGAGTTGCCCGGAATGGTCACCAGCAGGTCCGGCGGCTGGGCGGCCAGCCGGTAACGGGTGATCAGCGAGCCCATGGTGTCGATCGCCAGGTTGGCGACATCGGTGATGCCCAGGCCCGCCGGGGCGTCCTCGAAGAGCGGGTGCGGTTCGGGCTTCTCGTCCGCCTTGTTGCCACTGAAGCGGGAGAGGACGGACGCCACCCACTCGTTCTCGAAGATCCCGGCGGCGGTGCGCCGGAAGTTCTCCAGCCATTCCGCCGGCGGGCTGGCCTCGGAGCTGGCCTTGGCGGGGCTGGCATTGAAGTCGCGGGGGGTCCAACCCGAGAGCGAGACCGCCATGGTGAAGTCGGCTTCGAGCCCGGCGACCGCGTCCACCGGGACGGGGTTCAGCACCGCACCGTCCACCAGCAGGCGTCCGTTCACCATGATCGGCGTTATCGCGCCCGGGATGGCCACCGAGGCGCGGATCGCGACGTCCACCGGGCCGGAGGTGAACCAGACCTCGCGCCGGGCCCCCAGGTCGGTGGCGATCGCGGTGAACGGGATCGGGAGATCCTCGATCCGCGCGCCGTCCAGGATTTCGCTCATGCGCCCGAGCACCCGCTCCAGCTTGATCGCGCCGGCACCGAAGGGCGACGCGTCCATCAGCCGCAGCACGTCCCGCGGGCCGAGGGTCGTGACCCAGTCGGTGTACTCGCCGAGCTTGCCGGCCGCTTCCAGGCCGCCGATCACCGCCCCCATCGAGGTGCCGGCGATGCCGACGATCTCGTAACCCCGCTCCTTCAGGACGTCGATCGCCCCGATGTGCGCGTATCCCCTCGCTCCCCCGGACCCCAACACCAACGCGACTCTCTTGGCCATGGCTCCATGATAGGAAGCCGCCGCGGCGGCGGCCGGATGGGCGGCTCGCGTACAGTTGCCGGCATGGCGCAGCCCCCTTTTCACCCGCCGCAGGCACCCGCCCCGCAGTGCTATCGGCACCCCGGGCAGGTCACCTACATCCACTGCCAGCGGTGCGGCCGTCCGATCTGCCCGCAGTGTTCGATCTCTGCGGCGGTCGGGTTCCAGTGCCCCGAGTGCGTGTCCGCCGGAATGCGGCAGACCCGGCAGAACCAGGGGCCCTACGGCGGCGAGCGGTCGAAGAACCCGGCGCTGACCACCCTCGCGCTGATCGCGACGAACGCGGCGGTGTGGGTGTTGCTCATGCTCACCGGCGGCCACGCCGGCTGGGCATTCTGGCGGCTGGCCCTGGCGCCCACCGGTAGCTGCCTGGCCAGCAACGACCCAGGCCTGTACTACCCCGGAGCCGGCGCCGACGCCTGCGCGGCCTTGGGTGCGCAGGCCACCTGGATGCCCGGAGTCGCCGACGGCGCCCCTTGGCAATTGCTGACCAGCGCCTTCAGCCATCTCGAGATCCCGCACCTGGGCTTCAACATGCTGGCGCTGTGGTTCCTTGGGCCCCAGCTCGAGCGGGTGATCGGACGCGCTCGGTTCCTCGCCCTCTACCTCGTCTCGGCGCTCACCGGCTCCGCTGCCGTGATGTGGCTGAGCGATCCGGGCAGCACCACCCTGGGCGCCTCCGGCGCCGTCTTCGGTCTGCTCGGCGCGCTCCTGGTACTCGTCCTCAAGGTCAAGGGGAACGCCCAGTCGATCCTGCTGTGGCTCGGGCTGAACGTGGCCTACACCTTCTTCGGGCCCGGCTCGATCTCCTGGCAGGGCCACCTCGGCGGACTGATCGGCGGTGCCGCGATCGCCGCGATCATCGCCTACGCCCCCAAGCAGAACCGAGCCCGCATCCAGTGGGCCGGCATCGCTGGGCTGGCCGTGCTCACCCTGGTGCTGATCGCCCTCCGCATCCCGCAGCTCGCCTGAGTTCGTCCCCGCCCCCAACCTCCCCGGACAGCGGGCAGCAGCTACCCTCCCCGTCCCGCAGAAACCGGGCGATTCCGGGCCGCTGGACGACATATCCAGTCAACTCACCGGGTCTGCCCGGTTTCTGCGAGACGGGAGGGCACCAGGGGGAGACGAAGGGACGACCACGCAGGGGGTCAGTCCTGGGTGAGACGGGCGATGTGGAGGGCCAGGTAGGTCTGCTCGTCGGTGGTGATCACGGTGTTCAGCCGCAACTCGAGCAGGGCGCTCACCTTCTGGGCGGCCTGGTGGGCCTCGGGGAAGGAGTCGCGGATGGCGTTGGCGAAGCTGGTGGGGTTCTCGGAGAGCTGGCGGCCGGTGTCCACCCGGACGAAGAAGTAGCGCAGGTGGGTGAGGAAGCGCGCTGCGTTGATCGAGTCGGTGTCGAAGGAACGTTCGTACGCCGACTCCAGCACCTCGAAGACCTGGTGGAAGATCTCGGTCATCGCGAAGGTGCGGGAGAGGTCGTCGGTGGCGAAGGCGGCGGCGTTCACCAGGTGCAGGGCGATCGGCACCGCCTCGTCGTCCGGGACGTGGACGCCGGTGCGCTCGCGCACCAGCTGGACGCCGGCCAGCGCGACGCGCAGTTCGGCCGGGTAGAGGTGCGTGACCTCCGCCCGCAGCGGCGACTCCAGCCGGATGCCCAGCCGCACCCGCTTCACGGCGAAGCTGATGTGGTCGGCCAGCGGGATCAGCTGGGGCTGGCTGAGCTTCAGCTCCAGCTCGCGGTGCGCCAGCTCGAGGATCTCCTGGGCCAGCGCGAGATGCTCCGGCGGGATCTCGGTCAGGAAGGCCTGCAGTTCGTCCACATCGTGCTGGGCATCGGGGACGAAGGTCTGGACGACCTTGCTGGAATCCACCAGGTCTCCGGGCTGGCGCTGGAAGCCCAGGCAGCGGCCGGTGAGCACCACCTCGCCTCGCTGGGGGTGGCGCGCGAGGACGACGTTGTTGTTGAAGACCTTGAGGATCTTCACCCGCCACCTCCTCTGGCTGCCGGGACGCCATCCGCCACAGATCGCAGGCTATGGGGCATCAGTTTACGAGCGACGTACCTGGGGCGGCGGCGGAAACCCGGACATTCGCCGGGCTCCGCCGCCCCGGATCGGTGTCAGGAGAGATCGGCTCCGTTGGAGGCGATCACCTTGGCGTACCAGCCGAAGCTGTCCTTGCGGTAGCGGGCGAGATCGAGCAGGTCGAACTCGTCGCGGTTCACGTAGACGAAGCCGTACCGCTTGGCCACGCCCTGGTGGGTCGACACCAGGTCGATCGCCGACCACGGGCAGTAGCCGAGCACCTCAACGCCGTCGCTGACCGCCAGCTGGATCTGCGCGATGTGATCGCGCAGGTAGTCGATCCGGTAGCCGTCGTGCACCTGGCCGTCCTCGAGCTTGTCGAAGGCGCCCAGGCCGTTCTCCGTCACCAGCAGCGGCAGATGGTAGCGATCCCAGATCGCCCTGAAGGTGTTCCGGAAGCTGATCGGATCGATCTCCCAGCCGAACTCCGTCCTCGGCAGATAGGGGTTCTGCGCACCGGAGTAGACCCCCTTCTCCCCCGCTGCCAACTGCTGGTCGCTCCACGAGGCTGCACCCGCGTCCTCGCCAGGACGCGCGACGGTGTGGGTGGCGTAGTAGTTGAACGCGATGAAGTCCGGACGGTCGGAGGCCAGCAACTCCAGATCGCCCTCGGCGATCTCGGGCGCCGCGCCCTGCTCCTCGAGATAGGCCCAGGCCACCGAGTTGTAGGGGTCTGCTGCACGGATAGGTGACAACTGATCTGCCTAGCCTTCGGGTTGGGCTGGGAGGATGTCCACCGTGTCGAAGAAGCCGTACCCCAAGGAGTTCCGTGACGACGTGGTTCGCGTCGCCAGGAACCGTGAGCCCGGTGTCGGGCTGGACCAGATCGCCAAGGACTTCGGGATCCACTTCACCACGTTGTACGACTGGTTGAAGAAGGCCGACATCGAGGACGGTGAGCGGCCCGGCGCGACTCAGGTTCAGTCGGCGGAGCTGCGGGAGGCGAAGCGGCGGATCCGGCTGCTGGAACAGGAGAACGAAGTCCTCCGCAGGGCGGCGGCGTATCTGTCGCAGGCGAACCTGCCGGGAAAATGATGTACCCGCTCGTTAAAGAGCTGGCCGCCGACGGGATCCCTGTCACGGTCGCGTGCGGGGTGTTGAAGCTCGCCAGGGCGCCCTACTACCGCTGGCTCGCCGATCCGGTGACTGATGCCGAGTGGGTGGAGGCGCATCGGGCCAACGCGCTGTTCGACGCCCACGCCGATGATCCGGAGTTCGGCTACCGGTTCCTGGCTGATGAGGCCCGCCAGGCCGGGCAGGTGATGGCTGAACGCACCGCGTGGCGGATCTGTGCTGACAACGGCTGGTGGTCAGCGTTCGGGAAGAAGCGCGTCCGCAACGGCAAGAAGCCTGGTCCGCCGGTCCACGACGACCTGTGCGCCATCACTGATGAGAAGGGCCGGACCCGGCACGAGTTCACCGCTACGGCCCCGAACGAGTTGTGGATCGGCGACATCACCGAGCACTGGACGAACGAGGGGAAGCTGTACCTGTGCGCGTTCAAGGACGTGTACTCCAACCGGATCGTGGGCTACTCCATCGACTCACCGATGAAGTCCCGCCTCGCCGTCACCGCCCTGAACAATGCCGCCGCCCGCCGCGGTGACGTTGCCGGTTGTGTGGTTCACACCGATCGAGGGTCAGTTTCGTTCCAGGAGGTTCCTGGCTGCGCTTCGCCACCACCAGCTGACCGGATCGATGGGTCAGGTCGCCTCGGCCGGCGACAACGCTGCGATGGAGATGCTCCTATCAGTGTCAAGCGGTCATCGGGGCGGCCTCGAGGAGTCGGAAGAGGTGTCGGGCGTAGTAGCGCTTCAGGCAGCGCATCGCTTCGCGCTTGGTCTTGCCCTCGGCGATCCGGCGGGTGATGTACTCCTTGGTCGGCTGGTGATGCTTCGCACGCGCCAAGATCACGGTGTGCAACGCACGGTTGAGCTGGCGGTCACCGCCGCGTGAGAGTCGGTGGCGAGTCTGGGTCTGGCCTGACGTAGCCTCCAGCGGTGCGACGCCGCCGAGCCTGGCGAAGGCTGCCTCGTCACGGCAGCGGCCAGGGTGTGACCACGACACCAGGATCTGAGCAGCCATGAGCGCACCGATTCCGGGCTCGTCGAGAAGCATCGGTGCCATCGCGCGCACCAGGGGCACCATCGCCAGCTCGAGCTCACGGCACTCATCGGTGAGTTGCCGGACCCGGTTCGCGGTGCTGCGCAACGACAGCTTTGTCGCCGCGTACTCGGGATCGGTGGCTGTGTCCGGACGCAGCCGCTGGCAACGTCCGACCAAGTCCATCAGCGGGCGGCCGTGCAGGTCCTCGCGCAGGTCGACCGGCGCGGTGACGATGAGTGCCTTGAGGACGTTGATCGCGGCGACCCGTGCGAGTTTCGCGCTGTCGCGGGCGGTGATGAGCGTTCGCAGCCCCTCACGGGTACCGCGCGAACGCGGCGTGGCCCAAGTCTTGCGTCCCAGGATCTCGCGCGCGGCGCGGACGGCGTCCAGAGAGTCAGACTTTGCACCGTCCTTCGACGGCCGCGTGCCGGGGTGATCGAACTCGATGACGAACTCGCCCTTGGTTGCGAGTGCCGAAGCCAAGCCAGCACCGTAGCTTCCGCTGGACTCGATCGACCAAGCCCGCCTGTCGTCGACCGTGTGCTCCTTCGCCCACCGCATCGCCTGGCCATAGCCCCGGGCGGTAGCGGCGAAGACCTTCGAGGCGACCTCGCCCTGAGTTCTTGCACAGACGACCGCGGCGGTGATGCGGTCCCTGTCGGGGTCAACTCCGATGACGTGATCGACAAGTTCTGCCAATGACATGCCTTGCTCCTTCTGATCCGGCGGACGGGCTCCGCCGAGGAAGTGAGGCAGGACTGTGACGGGTCACCCGAAGGGACAAGCTCCTAATCAAGCCATCGGAGTCGGCGGTGCGGCTGGCGGACATATCTCTCAATGAAGACACCGGCGGGGTCGGTCATTCTGTGAGTCACGTCAGCCGGCACCACCTTGCCGCGCAGCATGCTGAAAGTCTCACAGTCCTTCTTCGCCCTGCTCCAGAAGAACGTGCTGGACCGGCACCGCTGGGCCACCCGCCACGAGCTCCGGCTCGCGATCATCACCTGGATCGAACGCACCTACCACCGCCGCCGGCGCCAGGACGGGTTGGGCCGGTTGACCCCCATCGAGTACGAGACCATCATGACCACGACAGCCACTCAGGCTGCGTGACTAACCACTGTCACCTGATCGTGCAGCAGACCCCGATGGACCGTCACCTTAGGCCAGGCGGGGAGACGGCGTCAATCCACCACTCCAGCGGCCGAAGCCGAAAGAGCCCCGGCACCAGGACCGGCGCCGGGGCTCCTTCAGAGCTCACTCAGGGAGCGACGTACTCACCCTGCAGCTTGCGATAGGCGAAGGCGGTCGCGATCAGGATCACCGGAATCGCCGCCAGCAGGCCGATGCCGCACAGCAGGGCGCCCACGATCGCGGCCAGCAGCGAGGCGAAGTACAGCCCGACCAGGCTGCCCAGGTTGCGGTTCACCAGCGAGGCGCTGGCCTTGATCGCCTCCCAGGCGGGCAGGTTCTTGTCCACCACGAAGTGCAGCGTGAACTGGGTGAAGAAGACCACCAGCAGGCCAGGGATCACGCACAGGTAGCTACCGATGGTGGTGCCCACGCCGATGATCAGGCTGGCGATCAGCGGCTGCACGAGGTTGTCCAGCCGGAACACGGTCTTCAGCGACACCTCCCGTCCGTGCGTGATGTCCAGTGCCGCGCGCACCAGGCCGACGCTGATCACGAAACCCACGACCATGCCGACGAGGGTGAACAGCATCATCACGATGGTGCCGAAGGTGGACAGCCCGCCGAACGGGTCGTCCGTCCGCGCCGTCAGGCCGGCGACGAAACCACCGAGCCCGCCGATCGCGCCGGGAACCACCAGCGCCACCAGGGTGACCAGCAGGATCGGCCCAAGATGGGCCTGGAACTTCCGCCAGCCGTAGTTGAAGGCCTCGCCGACGCTGAACGACGCCGACGGCGGCTGCAGCGGCTCACCGTATCCACCGGCCGGCGGGTACGGGTCCGAAGGCGGCGGGGGCGGGAAGCCGCCCTGGTCGAATCCCCCGGCCGGCGGATAGCCCGGCGCCTGGCCGTAGGGATCGGACGGGGGCTGGTAACCCCCTGGCGGAGGCGGATAGCTCCCCGCCGGCGGCTCACCGTAGTAGCCGGGATTCTGGGCGGCGTACGGATCGGCGGGCGGCTGGTAACCGCCGGCTGTGGGGTCGTACCCTCCGGGAGCCGGGGTCTCCGGCTCGCTGCCGTAGGGCGCCTGGAAGTCGGGCGCGGAAGGCGGATCGGCCGGCTCAGGACCGGCGGGGGTCACCGGCTCGTCGCGATCATCGGGCAGTTGGTCTGACATCGCTTCTCGTCTCCTAGGGTTCGGTTAGTCGAATCCTAGGGCCACCGGACCGTCAGGCGACCGTGTTCCGGCCGCGGTTCACCCCGGTTCTCGGCGGCGAGTCATAATGAACCGGTGGTCACCACCGCCGCTCCGGCACCCTTCTCGGCCGTTCGCGCGCTGCGCGCAGCCGCGTGGTTCGGTGGCCTCGGACTCACCCTCAGCGCTGTCAAGGCAGCCACCGGCTGGGGTATCGGCTGCCCCTGGCGCGCGCTCACCGGCACGCGCTGCCCGCTCTGCGGTGCCACCACGATGGGGGCGCACCTGCTGACCGGCGATCTTCCGGGAGCCTGGGCCGCCAACCCCTTCGTTCTGATCCTGCTCGGCATCGGCGTGGTCGCGGTGATCGCCTGGGTGATCGAAGCCGCCGGCGGACCGGCCCTGCGTCCGCCCGGCAGGCTGCGCTCGGCGGCGGTGTGGTGGCTGGGGCTGGGGGGTGCGGCGGTGGCCTACTGGATCGGGCGGAATCTCTAGCCGGAACTCGTCGGAGAAAGGGGATCTCGTCTCAACAGCGCGAGGCTCGAGCCGTAGCCCGAGCCTCCTGCTTGCTCATTCCCCCCCATAGCGATGAGCACCGGGTCAGTTTGACAGCGCCCTCGCGCCGATGACAATTACCATCTTTTCGCCTGACAAGAGCGAGGCACGCTAGGTTGTCGCTCGACAGGTTCTTCTTCGACCCCAGGGAGGACGGATGGCATCGGCGGGGGCCTACGGCCACGCGAGCCGCAGTCTGCAGTTGCTCCTGGAGGCCTACGCGGCCGCCCGACTGCCCGACTGGCAGGCGTTCGCACGCACTCTGAAGATGGTTCGGCTCGCGCCGGGCGAAGTGCTCTTCCGGGCGGGAGAGCCCCATCCCTACCTCTACCTGGTGCACACCGGGCTCACCCGCGCGCAGGCCACCACGCCCAGCGGGCACACGTCCACCATCTTCTTCTCCGAGGAGGGCGACCTCCTCGCCTCCATGACCAGCCTCGCTCCACGAGCGGCCAAGCGACTGTACGAGCGGGGGCTCCATCCGCGGCTGGACGACTTGGCGCCGGCTGTCGAGAGCCGCTCGCTGCACACCGTCAGCGCCGTGGAGCCGTCGGTACTGATCCGCGGCGACTACCAGATGATCGACCAGCTCGCCCAGCGGCATCACGCCTGGTCGGCGCTGGCCGCCGCAGTCTCGATCGTGTACGCGATGACCCAGCAGGCGGATGCCATCGTCGCGCGGGAGACGCCCGAGGAGCGCTATCGCTCGATGCTCGTGGACCGGTCCGACCTGCTCGCCCGGCTCACCCAGCGCGATCTGGCCGCCTTCCTCAACGTCACCGAGACCACCATGTCGCGGATCGCCAAGCGAGTACGCGACGAGGAAGCCCGCTAGGGAGTGACTGTCCCGGCGTCGCTGGCCGCCGGCGTCGGTGTGGGCTCCGGGGTCTCCGATTCCGTCGGTGTCGGAGTGGGCGTCGGAGTCGGAGTGGGCGTCTCGCTGGGCGTCGGAGTCGGCGTCGGCGTCACGGTCGGCGTTGGCGTCTCACTCGGGGTCGGCGTGGGCGTCTCGGTCGGCTCCGGGGTGGGGCTGGGCTTCCGTTCCGGGCGGACCACCTGGGTGATGGTGGTACCGGAGCCGCCATCCAGCGAACGTCCGATCGCGAACTCGAAGGTCGTGATCGCGAGCGCGGCGATCCCGAAGATCGCGAGCGCGGCGATCAGCACTCGCTTGGCGACCGCCCGCCAGGTCCGGCCACGATCGCGCGGCCGGACCGGCTCGGGCTCGGGCTCGGGAACCGCGTCATCGGGCTCAGCGACGTCCTCGGGATCCAGCTCGGGGTCGCCGTCGCGGATCCGGTCCCAGCCGTTGTGCAGCACCGAGGTGAGGTGGCGTCCGGTGTGATCGAGGCCGGCTGTGTAGACCGTCCCGGCGATCGCACCCACGACGCTGGCCAGAGCCGCTCCGAAGATGGTTCCGGCCGTTCCCAGCGACGACCCCACGTAGGCCACCGTTGCCGCGGCCGCCGCGCTGCCCAACAGCTGCGGCAGCGAGAAGGTAAGCCGGGGACGCTCCTTGGTGGGTTCGTTCTTCTCGGGTTCGTCACTCACGGGTGTGCCTGGTCTCATTCATCGGTACTCCGGCTGACCAGCCTAGCCGCCGGGCCCAAGTGGTCCGGCGGGAGCGGAAACCGTCAGGGGAACACGCCGACCTGCTCGGCGATCAGCCGCGCGATCTGCTGGGACGCGCCAGGACGCGCCAGGCTCTGGCTGGCCCGGGCCACCGCTTCGCGGGAGGCCGGATCCTTCACCCACTGCCGGATGACGGCCTGCGCATCGCGGACCCGAGGCGCCCACACGCCGGCGCCACCTTCGACGACGTAGTCGACGTTGCCGTCCTCCTGCCCCGGCAGCCGGGAGTAGAGGACGATCGGGAGCCCGCAGATGAAGGCCTCGCTGATGCTGCCCGGCCCGGCCTTCGTCACCATGATGTCGGCGGCCCGCATGAAGGCGGGCATCTCGCGGGTGAACCCGTAGATGTGGGCGGGAAGCTGCCAGTCGACGGCTTCCAGATCCTGCCGCAACTCCTCGTTGCGGCCACAGATCACCACCAGCGTGGCCTTCAGGTCGGAGGAGTTGAGGGCTTTCGCGATCCGCTTCACGCCGCCCAGGCCGTCGCCGCCGCCGACGACCAGGACGACCGGCAGATCCGTCCGCCACCCCATCGACTGCCGCCAGGCATCCCGGTCGGGCAGCGGCTCGAGGAAGCGTTGCGCCACCGGAAGCCCGACCACCCGCAGGTTCCCCGCGGGAATGCCGTACCGGATGGCCTTCGCCTTGGCCTGCTCGGTGGGCACCACCACCAGGTCGGCGCGCCGATCGAACCAGAAGGCGTGGGTGGAGACCATGTCGGTGACCACGGTGATGAACGGCCGCGGCGACTTGCGCATCGCGCGGGCCAGATGGCGGTTCACCAGCGGATGCACCGAGATGATCAGGTCGGCCGGATTCTCGGCCACCAGCCGCTTCGCGGCCTTGCGCAGGTAGGGGTAGCTGAGGTCGTTGATCGCATTGCTGCCGCCGCGGGTGTTCGTCGCCTTCCAGGAGAACCCCCAGGCCTGCGGCACCCGCGAGATCTCCGGGTAGATCTCCGGCGCCCTGTTGAGCGGCCGTGGGTAGTAGTCGCGGAAGAAGTCGACCATGGACGAGTCGAACCGTCCGGGGAACTCCAGATCGAGAGCCTCGATCAGCGCCTCCGTCGCCGAGCGGTGGCCGCCGCCGGTATCGGAGAACAGGAACAACAACCGCTTGCGGTCGACCTCGACCGAATCAGTCATGGGAGCCTCCAGTGCTGGTGGGGGCGGGGATTCAGGCCTTGATCCCGACCTTGGCGGACGTGTGCGGGAGCTCGACGAAGGTCCGTCCCACCGCCATCTTCAGCGGCGACCCGTCGTCGAGGGTGAAGGTGAACAACGAGCGGACGTCGGTGCCCTTGGCCCATCGTCCCTGGACGTAGGCGCCGCCGTGGAAGTAGTAGAAATCGCCTTCCTCGCCGGTGATGTCGTGGAAGGGCTCCTTGTGGGCGAAGTGCTGCTTGGCGAGGATCACCAGGAGGTTGTCGGTGGTGACGCGGGTACCGTCGGAGAGGACGTGCTTGCCCCACGGCATGGAGCGCTGGTACTGCTCCTTCTTCTCGCTGTAGCTGTACCCCATGTTGTAGGCGTCGCCCTTCTTCCACGGCACCGACACCGAGGTCGCCGGCTTGCCGGCGGTCTGGGTGGAGGGCACCTCGTCGCCGGTTGCGAAGGGGAAGTAGAGCACCTGCGGGGTGGTGACGATCTTGCTGTGCTGGGCCAGATTCTCCGGGTGGCAGACCACGGCGCGGTCGTAGTACTTCTGGCCCTTGATCGTGCGCACCCGCGCGCCGTCGATGGAGTACGCCTTCGGCGACTTGCCCTTGGTCGCCATGTAGGTGCGCTTGAAGTCGAGCGCCGTGCCGTTCTTCTTGAAGTACTTAAGCGTCCAGCCCGCGGCACCGGTGTTGCCGATCACCGCTTCCATCGGCGAGAGCAGCGGGATGTCCACCGGACGGATGGAACGCACCGGCGCCACATCGGGGGCGAAGCTCGAGTGGAAGACCGGCAGCAGCCGGGTGCCGCTCTGGTACAGCCCGGCCGGGTAGCCGTCCAGCTGCACGAACACGATGTCGGCTTCGTTGATCCCGTCCTGCGGGTGCTCCCCCTGGTTGTCGGGCACCTTCACGGCGACGACCGCGTGTTCGGCCTGCTTCGGGTCGTCCAGCAACTCGCCGGTGAGCGGCCAGCGGGGACGGGGGTCGCCGGTGGCCGTGGGGGTCGGTTCCGGAGTCGGAGCCGGGGTGGCCGCAGGGGCTGAGGGCACGGGGGTCTCGGCAGCGGCTGACGGGGTGCAACCGGCCAGCAACGGCACCGCGGCCGCGGCTCCCGCTGCCCCGATCGCGCCCACCACGAGCGTCCGGCGGCTCACCGACTCCATTGGGTAACTCCTCTATCGCCTATCAGCCCGCGCGGGCGTCCGGGACCATGCTAGGGCGAATCCGCAGTCCGCCCCGTATCGGCGCGCGATTGCGGCACGGGGAGAAAACCTCCCGCTCAGGCCGGGTAGTCCATGCAGGCTCGGGCGGTGCGCACCTTGCCGATGAACTGCGCGACGGCGACGTGCCGCGGGTGGCCGGCGTAGGCCTGTAGCGCCGCCTCGGACTCGAACTCGCTGTAGAGCACCAGATCGTAGGAGTGCTCGAACGGATCGGCTCCGATCGCCACCTCGAAAGTTCCCATTCCCGGCACCAGGCCGCGCAGTGCGACCAGGTCGGCCTGTGCCTTGGCCAGGTTGGCGGCCTTGTCAGCTCCCTCGGCGGCGTCGGCGAAGTTCCACATGACGATGTGTTTGATCACAGCGCGATTCTCGCACGGGATCAGCCCACCCCACCGTCGGCCGCGGACGGCGGGCCGCCGGCGCGGCCCAGGCGCACCAGATCGAGCAGTTCGTGCCAGGCGTCGATCTTGGCGCGCTCGCGTCCGGAGGCCTCGCCGCGGGACTGCTCGGCGGCATCGATCCGCTGCCAGTCCGCCAGGGTGGACGGGGCGAAGCCGCGCGCGGCCAGTACCGCGTCCAAGTCGACGAGGTCACGCCGCGGAGCGTCGGCCAGGTCGGTCACCAGGTGCGCGACCGTCTCGGCAGCGTCGGCCTTGTTGGTGCCGATCACGCCGATCGGGCCACGTTTGATCCAGCCCACCGCGTACTCCCCCGGGCGCGGCCGGCCAGTCTCGTCGATCACCCGGCCCTCGGCGTTGGGGATGCGTCCGGTGGCGGCGTCGAAGGGGACGCCGGGTAGCGGGATCCCCCGGTAGCCGATCGCCCGGAGCACCAGCTGAGCCTCGATGGTGCTGAGTTCGCCGGTGCAGTCGACCGCGCCGGGGCCGGCCGCGACGGTGCGTTCGACGGTGACGTGCTCCACCTCGCCTTGGCCGACCAGCCGGATCGGGCGATGCCAGAACAGGAAGTGGAGCCGGGCGCGCGGGTCCTCGATCGGCCGGCTCACCGCCTCGGCCAGCGTGGCCACGTTCGCGCGGGTGCGCCGATCGAGCAGCGTGGCGTCGATGGTCGCCAGGTCCACTCCGGCCACCTCGACCTCGACATCGGCGGGGGACACCAGCTCGCGCAGTTCGGTGGTGGTGAAGCTGGCGTGCTCGGGGCCGCGGCGTCCGACCACCCAGACGTCGCCGATCTCGGCGGCGGCAAGCTCGTCCAGCACGGCCCGCGGCATGTCGGTCGCTGAAAGTTCTTCGGCCGGCTTGAGCAGGATGCGCGCCACGTCCACCGCCACATTGCCCACCCCGGCGATCACCACCGTGCGGACGCCGCGCAGGGTCTGCGGGGTGGCATCGGGATGACCGGAGTACCAGGCGACGAACTCCCGCGCCGACCGGCTGCCCAGGAGCGATTCGCCGGGGATCTCCATCCGCCGGTCCTCACTGGCGCCGGCTGCATAGATCACCGCGTCGTAGCCGGCCTTCAGTTCGTCCACCGTGACGTCGCGGCCCAGCTCCACCAGGCCGCGGAAGCGCACCCGGTCGGAGTCGAAGACCCGCGCCAGCACGCCGGCGATTCCCTTGATGCTCTCGTGGTCGGGCGCGACCCCGTAGCGCAGCAGCCCGAACGGGGTGGGAAGCCGGTCGAAGATGTCGACCTCGACGTCGGCAGTGTTCAGCAGCGCCTGCGCGGCGAACAGCCCGGACGGACCCGCGCCCACCACCGCCACCCGCCTGGTCACGACAGCCTCCGGAGTTCGACGGCGGTCGGGATCGGATGCCGCTGGCCGCCGACGTGCACCACGTCGGAGCCGTCGACCCGCAGCTGGCTGCGGTAGCTGGCCAGCGCCTCGGCCACCAGTTCGCGGTACCGGTCGAGGGGGCCTGGCCCCCCGGGCTGCCGGGAGACGATCTCGACGAACCCGATGCCCGCCTGTTCGGCCGCCAGCACCGCGATGTGGTGGCAGGCGACGTGGTCGGGGTGTCCGTACCCGCCGAACCGGTCGTAGCTCACCAGCACCTCGGCGCCGAACCAGGTGGCATAGCTCACCAGATCGTCGGCGGCCTCGGCGACGGACGCTGCGGTGAGCGCCTCCGGGCCCGCCTGCGGCCCGGGCCCCGCCAGTTCGGGAGTCACCCACGCCATGCCCGAGTCGGTGTAGCGGCGCGGTGGGCGGCCGACGGCTCGGGCGGGCGGTTCGCCGAGGAATCCGTGGTGCTCCACCCCCAGCACGGCCAGCGCCCCGGCCAACTCACGCTCTCGTAGCGTCACCAGGTCGGCGGCCAGGGCAGGATCGGTGGTTTCGCCCTGCTCCCCGCGGGTGGCGGTGACCACGCCGACGGTCACCCCCCGGTTCACCAGATCGGCGATCAGGGCGCCGGTGGCGAGGGTCTCGTCGTCGGGGTGGGCGTGCAGGAAGAGCACGCGGGCGACCGCTCCCAACGCAGTCATGCCGAATTCCGTTCCGACGGCGGCCGGTTCCGGCCGGTCTCGGACAGGCCCGCCCGCTCCCCTGGCCCGGGCCGCGTCGCCGGCGAGGTGTGCAGTGGGGCGGAAGCAGGACGCACGGCGGCAGCCTACCTTCTGGGCTGCCGGCAGGCCCGTGTTCGCGGCGCCCGCTGAGCAATCAGCGCCGTCAGCTCGTCAGCCGGTAGACCCGCGCCTCCCACTCCCCCAGCGCATCGCGGGCGGAGGCATCGCCATTGCCGAGGACGAGCTCGAGCTGCCCACCCTCCGGCGGCAACAGGTCGCCGAGCCGGATCGACCTGACCTCTCCGGAGAGGTTCACGACCACCAGCAGTGACTCCGACCCCAGCTCTCGCCGGTAGGCGAGGACATTCGGGTCGCCCGCGTCGAGCTCGACGAAGCTACCGTGGGCCACGACGTCGCTGTTGGCGCGCAGCCGGATGAGGCGCCGGTAGTAGGCCAGGACAGAATCCTCCTCCGCGGCCTCCGCAGCGGCGTTGACCGTGCGGTAGTCCGGATTCACCGGCATCCAGGGCCGACCGGTCGAGAAACCGGCATGGGGTCCGTCCGTCCACTGCATCGGGCTGCGGGGGTTGTCACGCCCCTTGAGCCGGAAGACCTCGAGCACCCCGTCGGGGTCGCTTCCGGCCGCGACCGCCGTCGCGAAGTGATTGCGGCTCTCGATGTCGTAGAGATCCTCGGACGAGGCGACGGGCGCGTTGGCCATGCCCAGTTC
Source organism: Actinomycetota bacterium (assembly GCA_020161795.1). Taxonomy (GTDB): domain Bacteria; phylum Actinomycetota; class Actinomycetes; order Propionibacteriales; family Propionibacteriaceae; genus Propionicimonas. The sequence goes on from JAIUOR010000051.1 coordinate 76,341, forward strand.
CTCGCCCTGGAACACGTAGGGCGTCCCCCGCAGGAGGTGCAGCGCCGTCGCCAGAGCCGTGGCCGAGCGGGTACGGAATCGCTCGTCGCCGAACCGCGAGAGTTGCCGGGGCTGGTCGTGGTTGGAGAGATAGAGACTGTTCCAGCCCCGATCTCCCAGGGCGTGCTGCCAGGCGACCAGCGAGCCGAACACCTCGCGCGCGCTGGTGGGGCGCAGCTCCCATTTGTCGGGGCCGACCTGATCGAGGTTGACGTGCTCGAACTGGAAGACCATGTCGAGCGGACCCTCGTGGTCGGTCAGCTGGGCGGCCTGGCTGGGTGTGATCATCGGCGTCTCACCCACCGTCAGCAACTCTTTGCCGGGATCGGAGAGGACGGCCAGGCGCATCTCCTGCAGGTACTCCATCAGGTGAGGACCGCTCGCGAACCAGCGGCTTCCGTCCTCGTAGCCCTGCGGCCCCGGCTCCCCGGCAGGCAGGCCGGGATCCTTGGAGATGTAGTTGATGACATCCATCCGGAAGCCGTCGACCCCGCGGTCGATCCACCACTTCATCATCTGGTGGATGGCAGCCCGCACCCGGGGGTTCTCCCAGTTGAGGTCTGGCTGCTTGGGAGCGAACAGGTGGAGGTAGTACTCGCCGCTGGCGGGATCGAGCGTCCAGGCCGGGCCGGAGAAGAACGAGCCCCAGTCGTTGGGCGGAAGGCTGCTGCCGTCGGGTGCCGTGCGTCCCTTGCGCCACCAGTACCAGTCCCGGCGCGGGTCGTCCTTGCTGCTTCTCGACTCCTTGAACCACTGGTGTTCGTCGGAGGTGTGGTTGACCACCAGATCCATGATCAGGCGAATGCCCCGGGCGTGGAGGGCGGCGAGCAGTTCGTCGAAGTCGTCGAGGGTGCCGAACACCGGGTCGATCGCGCAGTAGTCGGCGATGTCGTAGCCGTTGTCCGCGTGCGGCGACTTGTAGATCGGCGACAACCAGACAGCTCCGATGCCCAGCTCGGCCAGGTAGTCGACCTTGCTGATGATTCCTCTCAGGTCACCGATACCGTCGCCGTCGGAATCGGCGAAGCTCCGCGGATAGATCTGATAGATCGTGGCTCGCTTCCACCACGGCTCGTCCACTCGGCTCACCGCGAACCACCAGCCAGCTCGCCACTGGCGCGGCCGCCGACGACGATGCCATCGCCGTTGACCGCGAAGCCGTCGAGATCCCCCTCGTGGACGCGAAGTTCCCACCGCCGGCCGCCTCCCGGCGAGGTATCCTCCCGGTAGGTTCCCCAGCCCGCGCCGCAGGACCAGATGGTTCCGAAGGCCTCGGCGTCACCCGCGGGCTTGAAGCCGATGGCCCTGCCCGGGACATCGCAGTCGACACCGGAGTAGGCGCTGATCAGACCCCATGACGCCATGGCCCGGGTGTAGTGCCAGCCGGCCTCGATCTCCGCCCACGGATTGCGCTTGCCGCCGTCGTAGCGGTCGCGTACGGCCTGCACGACCGTGAGGCCCTCGGCCACGAGGCCCTCCGCGATCAGGTGCGAGGCCAGGGCGTACTCCGTTCCGGTCCACACCTCGTCGCAGAAGGCGAAGGGGTAGTCCGGCCGGCCACCGCGGGGCCAGGAACAGTTGACGACGCCGCCCTCACCCGGCATGGCGTAGGTCCGTTGCACCTGCTCGTCGTCCGCCGCGTCGGGGCGGAAGTTGTACGCGAAGACGCTGGTCAGCGCGCGTCGCACAAGGTCCGCCGGCAGGAGGTGGCCGAGCCCGGTCAGCCGGGCGAGCCACTGGCCCAGCAGCTGATCGGTCAGGCAGCCGTCGCCCATCTGGTAGGGCCGGGTCAGATTCCCCAACCGATCCTGGGCGAGGTACTCGCCGTTCCACAGCAGGGACACGACTCGTCCACTCGTCTCGTCGGCCAGCGAACGGTACCGGTCCGCCGCCGGCTGGTCGCCGGCGGCCCGGGCGAGCTCCGCGGCGGCGCGCAGCGCTGCCAGGAACAGGACGTTGCTCATCGGGTTGGCTCCCACGAACTCGATGTCGTAGGTGTTGTGCAGGTCGCCCGCCAGCACGCCGAGTTCGGACGAGTAGCACGCGCGGATGACGTACTCCAGCGCCCGTTGCGCGGCCGGCCAGGCCTGGGCGAGGAACTCCTCGTCGCCGGTGGTCCGCCACTCGCGCAGCATGCGCACGACGGCGCCCAGTTGGCCGTCCGGGCAGATGGGCATGTCCCAGGGGAGGCCCTGGTAGGAGCGCAGGTGGCGGAAGGACATGAACCCGTCCGCCGCGGTGCGCCCGATCTCCATCCGCCGCATGGTCAGCTCCAGGCTCGGGAACAACGCGCTCACGGTCTGCGCATAGTTCCAGACGTGCGTGACGTTGCCGGCCCCGGTGCCGTAGGAGTCGGTGACGCCCTCGTACCCGAAGAAGGAGCCGTCCTCGATCCGGTAGCAGGTGGGGCTGCGCAGCGTGGCGATGTTGTTCGCGGCCGCCTCGAGCGCGGCCATCGGCAGGCTGCTGGAGTACAGCGCGTCCCGGAAGGCGACGGTGCGGCGCTCCAGTTCGGCAAGTCGGGAGTCGAGGTCTTCGACAACGTCCCAGGCGTCCGGGTACCGAATGGCGTAGTGATTCCTCGCACGGGGCAGATCCTCCCAGTCGGTGGTGAGTTGCGCGCGTTGCTCGTCCAGTTCGAGCCAGGTGCCGAGCCGGTTCGGGAACGACCAGGTCAGGACGAACTCGAAGACGTGCGAGCCGCCGGCGGGGATCTCGCGGTGGGCGGCCACCGAGCCAACGACCTCCTTGCGGCGGATGTAGCCGTAGGTGCCCCGTTCGCCCAGGTCACACCGCACTCCCGGCACCACCGGCGCCGGCGACAGCCGCCCGTCGGTGCGGAAGTCGCGCCAGAACTCCTCCGCCAGATCCGTCCACTGGCCGTCGAACCAGTGCGACTTGGTGGTCACGCTCGGTTCCGCGGTCGTGAGGGAGAGGGTTCCGTAGTGCATCGAATCCGGCGTGAGGTCGGCGTTGGCGAAGTACAGGCCACGTCGACCGTCCGTGCTGCGCACCTGGTTTGTCGGCGCGCCGAGGCAGAGCACCTCGCCCATCGAGTCGAACCGGGTGAACCCGCTGGCGTTGGTCAGCGAACCGGCGATCGAGACATCCAGCGGGACGTCGGCAGTGTTGCGGACCTCGTAGCGCAGGATCGCCGCCGGGATGCTCGATGCCTCCACATCGCGCGGGACGAACGGGGTGAACGCCTCCAGGGTGACCTGGAACGGGAGGACATCGTCGAGCAGCCGCACCCAGACATAGGGGTACATGCTCCGCAGTTCCGCGTTCGCGAACCTCGGCAGGCCCGCCAGGTCGGCCGAGGCAAAGCCGCCGGCCAGGTCGAAGGGCGGCTGGTGCCTCGCCTCGAGAACCCGGCTGACCCGCTGCGCGCCACGTGGCTGGGCCGAGATCGCGAAGAACGAGTAGGGCATGGTCTGGCCGGCGCCGGGCCGGTTGAAGATCTCCCAGTCGCACAGCTGCCCCCGGCTCCCCACCGAGACGTTGCCGGTGCCGATCCCACCCAGCGGGAAGCGGGCGACGGGGTGGCTGTCGGCGAAGTAGGAGGAGACGTCGGCGACACGTGCCGGAGCGCTCATGTCGGTCCTTTCTGGTCGAGGAGATGGCGGGTCGGTTCAGCGCACGATGCCCGCGTAGGAGATCCCGGCCCGGAGCTGGCGCTGGAACAGGGCGAAGAAGATTACGACCGGAACCGAGAGCACCGACAACCCCGCGAAGACCGGCGCCACCGGAGCCGAGGCGTAGGTGTTCTGCAGGGACACGAGCCCGAGGGCGGCCGTCATCCGGCCGGGGGTCTCCAGGAAGAGGTTCGGCCAGAAGAAGTCGTTCCAGATGTACTGCGTCGTCGTGATCGCCACGGCGAAGATGGCCGGCCACGACATCGGGACGATGATCCGCCACAGAATGTGGAACCGATTGGCACCGTCGATCGCCGCGGCCTCCTCGATGTCCTTGGGGATGGTCATGAAGTGCTGGCGCAGGATGAACAACGCCAGCACCTGGATCAGCGCCGGCACGATCACCGCCGGCAGCGAGTCGTAGAGGCCTAGGCCGCGGACCAGCAGGAACTGCGGCACGGACGAGACCTGGACCGGGATCATGAGCCCGACGAGGATGATCGCGAACAGCGCATCCCGGCCCGGGAACCGCAACCTCGCGAAGGCGTAGGCGCCGAGGATCGCGACGACCGTCGAGCCGAGCACGACGCAGACCGTGACGATGACGGTGTTGAGCAGCTGGCGCGCAAACGGCAACTCCGTGAAGAGGTACACGTAGGCCTCGAATGTCGGCTCACTCGGGAAGTAGACCGGCGGCAGGGAGAAGCGCTCGCTGGTCGACGCGATGGAGTTGGACAGCACCCAGATGACCGGCCACAGCATCAGCAGACCACCGAGCACCAGCATGACGGAGAGGATTCCCCGCTCGATCAGCCGCCGCGCTCGGCGCCGCGCTCGGGCGATGTCAGCGTTCATAGTGCACCCACCTCCTGCTGGCGACGAGCTGGATCACCGTCACGGCCGCGAGGATGACGATCGTGAGGACGCCCAGGGCAGCGCCGTAGCCGATGTCGAAGCCCCGGAACGCCTTCTCGTAGATGTAGTAGACGATGGTGCGGGTCGCGCCGCCCGGGCCTCCGGCGGTGACGATGTAGGGCCAGGTGAAGATCTGGAAGGCACCGGCGAAGGAGACGATCATCGCGAACAGGGTGGTCGGCGAGATCATCGGCAGGGTGATGCTGAAGAACCTCCGCAGGGTTCCGGCGCCGTCGATCCGGGCCGCTTCGTAGTACTCCTTCGGGATGCCCTGCAGCCCGACGAGGAAGATCAGGAACGTGAATCCGGCCGTCTGCCACATGTCGAGCACCACCAGCGACGGAAGCGCCCAGACCGGATCCGACAGCCAGTTGGGGCCGTCGATGCCCACCTTGGCCAGGTAGTGGTTGACGGGCCCGAAGTCCGGGGAGAGCAGGTAGCGCGCCAGCAGCGCGGCGGCACCGGCGGAGACGAAGAAGGGAAAGACGTAGGCCACCGTCGACCAGGCCTGGATGAACCGGGAGGCTGCGGTGTTGACCGCCAGCGCGAGAAGCAGGCCGACGATCAGATGCAGGGTCGCCGTGGCGATCGAGAAGAGAAGCGAGTTGAGCAGCACCCGGGGAAGGACGTCGTCGGTCGCGAGCCGGGCGTAGTTCTCCGCGGCCACCCAGCCGAAATCGCCGGAGAGCAGATCCCACTGGGTGAAGGAGAGCACGAAGGTGCCGACCAGCGGCACGCCGATGAACAGGGCGAAGAGGAGGAGAGCGGGGCTCGCGAAGGCGTAGCCGGCGATCAACTCGTTCCTCGCTTGCCGCGATCGCCGCCTCCTCGCGGCCGGAAGTGCTCGGCGCGAAGCCGAGCCGAGCACTTCCGGCCGCTGAGGGAGATCGGGCTCCGAGGTCATCCGGCGAGGATCCCATCGATGTTCGACGAGAGCTCTGCCAGTCCGTCCTCTGGCGAGACGTTGCCCAGCAGCATCTGGTTCCACGAGTCCTGGATCGCCGCGCCGATCTCGCCGCCCTGCTCCACACCGACGACCAGGTGCGCGTAGTTGAGGGCCTCGTCCAGGTGCTGGCCGCCGTCCGGCAGCTTGGCGAGGTACTCCGGCGAGTTCTGGGTGGAGACGCGCACCGGCTGCGCGCCGAGGGTGATCATCTTGCTCTGGCCCTCGGACGAGATGAGCCATTTCACGAAGTTCCACGCCTGATCGGCCTTCGTGCTCTTGTCGAGGATCCCGAAGGCGCCCAGGCCCATCGGGGAGCCGTTCCGGGTCTGCTGGGGCCACGGCGCGATCCCGAAGTTGTCGGTTCCGCCGAGGGCGGCGAAGCTCGCCACGCCCCAGATGCCAGCGCCCATCATGGCGAGCTTGCCATTGGCGAGCGCGCCGTACTGATCGAAGGTGCCGCCGGGAGCCGGAACCAGGTCGTCCTCGACCAGGCTGCGGGCGAAGCTCACCGACTCCACGGCGGCGGGCGTCGACACGGTGCTCTTCGTCCACTGATCGTCGAGCACCGAGGCGCCGTTGGTCGCCAGCCACGGGTCGAGCCCCTGGAAGAGATCCGGGGCGAGGTTGAAGGCGTAGATGCCCTTGTCCGGGTCGCGGAGAGCCTTCGCGGCGGTGCGGAAGTCCTCCCACGTCCAGTCGGCCTCGGGGTAGGCCACCCCGGCGGCGTCGAAGACCGCCTTGTTGTACCAGATGCCGATCGTGTTCACGAGGTGGGGCGCGAAGTAGACGCTTCCGTCCACGTTCTCCTTCTCGTTGAACGCCTTCAGCATTCCCGCGGGCAGGTCGGCGTAGTAGTCGTCCATGAACTCCTGATCCGCCGCGATGAAGTCGTCCAGGGCTCGCAGCACGCCGCGCGAGGAGAGGGTCAGCTGTCCCTCGGTCGGCAGGTACACCGCGTCGTAGTCGGCTCCGCCGGCCAGGCGGGTCTGCAGCACCGACAGGAAGTCGGGCCAGGTGGTGAGCGGGATCGGGACGGGGTTGATCTTGTAGCCGGGATTGGCCGCCTCGTAGTCACTCAGGACGGTCTGCATCGACGGCTCGGTGGTGTCTCCGAGCACGACGACATTGATGGTGCCACCGGCGCTCTCGCTACCGGTTCCGGTGGGGGTGGGCTCGGGTCCGCCTCCGGCGCAGGCCGAGAGCAGCAGAGCCGATGCCGCAAGACTGAGGGCGACACGCACCGGGAGCCCGCGCCGACGTGTGCGGGCAGCTCCTCGGCGTAAGGGAATGGTGATCATGCAGGAACTCCTTTGATCGCATATTGATTGCGTCACGCAACTAATATGGCAGGATGCTAACCAGCCGTTCTGATAAAGTCAACGCTCTGAGGCATTTGCATTGCGTGATGCAACTAGGTTTGGTGGGGCAGGAGAACGGGTGACCATCGAGCGTCTGAGCGCACCCAGCGTCGTGACCCTCCCCGGTGCCGCACGCCGGGTGATGCTCGAAGTGCTGCTGAACGGACCCCTCTCCCGCAAGGAGGTCGCGGTCCGGCTCGGGCTCGATCCCGGGCACGTCACGCGACTCACCCAGAGCCTCATCGAGGAGGGGCTCCTCAACGAGACGGACGAGCCGAACGCGGGCTCGACGGGCCGTCCCAGTCGCCCGCTCACCGTGACGCCGGGCGGCCGGCACTACGTCGGCGTCAAGCTCGCTCCGGGCGCCCTGCACGCCGTCGTGTGCGACCTCTCGGCGACGATCGTCGCCGAGACCTACCACGAGCTGCCGGACAACGACCCGGAGACCACCGTCCGGATCCTCGCCGAGGCGCTGCGGGAGTTCGACGATCTCTCCCCCCTGGCCTTGGGCGTCACCCTGGGCGCACAGGTTCAGCACGACTGGACCGTCCAGGTCGCCCCCATCGTGGGCTGGCGGCAGGTCGATCTCGGCCGGCTGATAGAGACGGCCACCGGGCTGCCCACGATCGTCACCAACGACATGATCGCGCTCACCGCAGCGGAGCACTGGTTCGGGAGCGGACGGGGGCTGTCGAGCCTCGCTGTGCTGACGATCGGCGCCGGTGTCGGCTACGGGCTCGTCTCCAACGGCCGCATCGTCACCAACGCCGACATGGGCTTGGGCCTCATCGGCCACGAAGCCGTGAGCGACCGTGGCCAGATCTGCCCCCAGGGCCACCGTGGCTGCGCGATGTCGGTGCTCACGTTCTCCGCGATCGAGGCTGCCGCGTCGATGGCGCTCGGCCATGAGATCTCGTTCGACGACGTGCTGGAACTCTCCACCCAGGGCAACGCCGTCGCCTGCGCGGTGGTGGACGACGCGGCCGACGCGATCGGCTCGCTGATCCAGCGCATCGCGACCCTCGCCATGCCCGAACGCATCGTGGTGTCGGGTGAGGGCGTCGGGCTCGCCGAGCTGACCTGGGATCGCATCCTGCAGACGGTGTCGGCGCGTCGCCCACCGGATTCGACCAACCTGGACGTGATGCTGCGGCGGATCGAGCAGCGCGAATGGGCGCGCGGCGCCGCCGTCACCGCCATCCAGCGGAGCATGGGAGCGTCGGTCACCGACGCCGCGGGATCCTGACCCGCGCATGGTGGACGACCGGTGACGGAGCGCGACTTCGGACAGCCGCATGACTCACCGCCACCGGGAGATCCCAAACCGTCCTTTCGCCCGCACTAGGCTCACCGCATGAGTCGCACCGACCTCGTCCTGGTCACCAACCCCGCCGATGCCGCCATCGCTGCGTACCGCCTGGAGGGAGAGAGCCTGACACCGCTCGCCGTCAGCGGTGGGCTGCCCGGCACGAGCACCTTCGTCGTCGATCAGAGTCGCGACCTGGTGTACGCCGGCGTCAAAGGCGATCCCGCGGGGATCCAGACCCTCGCGCTCGACCGGGAGACCGGCGTTCTCACGCCGCTGAGCCGGATCGATGTCGAGGCGTCCATGGCCTACCTCACCCTCGCCAAGGGCGGCCGACTGCTGCTGGGCGCCTGCTACCACGGCGGCTACGGCGCCGTCTGGCCGGTGGACGAGGACGGGCGCCTGGGCGAGCCGGCCGCGCGCATCGAGTTCGCCAACCTGCACGCCGTCGTCGCGACCGACGAGCACGCCTACTTCGCGTCGCTGGGTGACGACCTGATCGCCCAGTACTCGCTGGCCGACGACGGTACTCTCGTCCCCCTCGATCCCCCGACCGTCGCCGCACCGGCGGGCTCCGGGCCGCGTCACCTCGTGCTGTCCGCGGACGGGAGGAACGCCTACCTGCTCACCGAGTTCTCCGCCCTCGCTATCCGCTTCACCCGCGATCCGGCCACCGGCGTCCTCACCCTCGCTGAGTCGGTGCCCGGCCATGACGTCACCCGGGGGCTCGGCCACAGCGTCTTCGGCGCCGACCCGCTCGAACACCACTACATCTGGGGAGCCGACCTGCATCTCACGCCGGACGGCCGCCGGCTGTTGTGTTCGGAGCGGACCGAGTCGACCCTCACGGTCATCGACGTCGCCCCGGACGGCCACCTGCTCGACCAACTGGCCGTCGCCGATACCGAGCCCCAGCCGCGCGGCTTCGCGCTCTCCTCCGATGGCGACCTCGTGCTGGCCCTCGGCGAGAAGTCGACCGCCATCGCGCTCTCCCGCCTGGAGGAGGACGGAACCCTCACCCTGCTGAGCCGGATCCCGACCGGTCTCGGCGCCAACTGGGTGCGCGTGATTCCGCTGTCCTGAAGCCGGCCCCATCCCGGTCAGCCGAGGCGGACCAGCGCCACCCCGAGCAGCACCACCACCGCGCCGAGGATGCGCAACGCGCCCGCCCGGCGGCGGGTCACTCCCAGCCAGCCCTGGTGGTCGAAGATCAGACCCATCGCCACCTGGCCGAGCAGCGTGATGCTGACCGCCAGCGAGGTTCCCAGGATCGGGGCGTTGATCGCGTTGACGAGGACGAACAGCGCACCGAGCAGGCCACCGCCGAAATGCCAGGGACGCAGGCTGCCGGTGCGCGTCAGCCGCTGCCGGGTCGCCACGCAGACCAGGGCCAAACCCACCACCCCGACGACGAAGGAGATCAGGGCCGCCGACAGCCCTGAGCCCATCGCCTGACCCAGTTGGCCGTTGACCGTCGTCTGGATGGCGCCCAGCCCTCCCACGAGGATGGCCGCGACCCAGAGCACGGGGTGGCCGTGGGCCGGCCCGGCGGGTGCGGCGTTCGCGTCCGGGCGTCCCACGAAATTGACCAGCGCGGCTCCGCCGACCACCAGCGCGGCTCCGATCCCCCGGACGATCGTGAGCGGGTGCACCGGTGCTCCGAAACCCCCGACCGCGTCGATCAGCAGCCCGCCGAAGACCTGTCCCACCAGCGGCAGGATGACCGTCGCCGACGCTCCGATGCGCGGCAGCAGCACGATGTTCATAGTGAGGAAGACCAGCCCGCAGAGTCCCCCGATCCAGATCCACCACGGCTGGGTGGCTGCCGTCTCCGCCAGCGGCAACGGGGCTCCGGTCGCCACCACCGCGAGCCCGAGGCCGAGCGTCCCGACCCCGAACGACACCAGGGAGGCCAGCAGGATCGCACCCAGGCGACCGGCGAGCCGGGAGTTGATCACGGTCTGCAGCGGGATCACCGCGCCGGCGACGACACCGAGCACGAGGGCCACAGCCACGCCCATCGTCCCTCCCAGCTCCCGCGATCCCGGCGCCGCGACGTGGGCGCGACGCGCAGTCTGCCACCTTCCGACCCATCAGGTTAACCACACCCGCCCTGGCGAGGCGCTGCTCGGCCGCGCGGGGCACGCACCCAATCGAGCCGCACCGTCCGATCGCAGGGCACCCGGTCTACCACCGGGGCACACTGATCCCATGCCAACCCCGGACGAGCATCCCTGGCCGGCCACCGCCGAGGCGTTGATGAGATCGCGTTTCGAGGCCTTCCGTTCCGCGGACGTCGCCTGGCTGCTGGCGTCCTGGCACCCCTCGACCCGGCCGCCGACCCTGGACCTGAGCGACAACCCGACCTGGCGCGGCCTGCAGATCGTCTACACCGTCGCGGGTGGCCCCACGGACGACATGGGCATCGTCGAGTTCCGCGCCACCTACCTGCGCCCCGGTGGTGGAGTCGGCGTGCAGCAGGAACGCTCCCGCTTCGTCCGAGAGGCCGGCCGCTGGTACTACCTCGCCGAAGTGTGACCCTCGACCGGGCGGAGGGGTATGGCAGGTGCCGGCGGCGTCGTGCGATGGTTGAACATGGGTCGATTCGTGTACTGGATGAACGTCTCCGCCGATCTGCGCATCGAGCGCGCCGAGGGTGAGGAGGGCGGTGGCGAGTGGCTGCGCATCACCGAGGAACTCCATCGGGAGTTCAACGCCCGCGCCCGTGAGCTGTCGCTGGCGGTCGAGGGACGAGTCATCTACGAGATCATGGAGTCCTTCTGGCCGAACGCCCGCACCGACGAATCCCTGCCCGACTTCCTGCGGGAGTACGGCGAGATCTGGACCTCGACGCCCAAGGTGCTGGTCTCCCGGACCCGAACCACGGCCGACCACAACACGCGAATCGTGGGCGGCGACGACCTGATCGAGCAACTCGCCACGCTACGCGCCCAGACCGAGGGCGACATCGGTGTGGGCGGCGCGACAGTGGCCACCGCGCTGCTGCGCGCGAACCTGCTGGATGAGTTGCTGCTCTTCGTCCACCCGGTCGTCCTGGGTGCCGGCCGGCCACTGTTCGACAACTACACCGATCCCGTGGAACTCGATCTGCTCGAGCACGCGGTGTTCCCCGAAGGTGTGGCGATGCATCGCTACGCGGTGCGCGGCGCGCGAGGTTGAGAGTCGTCATGGCTCAGTTCGCCGTCCTGATCTACGCAGCCGACTCCGCGCACTCTCCCGATGCCACCGAGGCCGACCTGGAATCGTGCGACGACCACGCCGAGGAACTGGTCGCCGCCGACGCGATGCTGCTGGCCTACGCGCTGACCCCAAGGGATGTGGCGACGTCGCTGCGTGCCGGGTCGGTCACCTCCGGACCGTTCGTGGATGCCGCGGAGGTCGTCGCCGGCTTCTACGTCATCGAAGCGCCAGACCTGGACGCCGCCCTCGCCATCGCCAGGACCAACCCGGCATTGCGCGAAGGCGGTGGCGTCGAGGTGCGTCCCGTGCACAGCGGCGGGGTCATCCGAGCGCCTCGCGCCTGACCGCCGCCTCTCTTGCTGACCCACGCTCCTCGGGCCGCCAAGGACGCTGGCGTCGGCCCGACTAGGCTCGGATCGTGCCCATCAGACTCGCAAACGTCGGCATCGCCGTTGCCGATCTCGACGCGGCGGTCGCGTTCTTCACCGATCTCGGCCTGACGTTGATCGGACGCGCCGAGGTCAGCGGAGAGTGGGCCGATACCGCGGTCGACCTCGACGGCAACCACGCCGTCATCGCGATGCTGCAGACCCCAGACGGTCACGGTCGCCTCGAGTTGTTCGAATACCTGCACCCGGAGGCCATCGAGACCGAGCCGACCCGTCCCAACGAGACCGGGATGCACCGGGTCGCCTTCCAGGTCGACGACATCGACCAGGCGCTGGAGATCGCCGCACGGCATGGCTGCCACCCGCTGCGCGGGGTGGCCACCTACGAGGATCTCTACAAGCTCACCTACCTGCGAGGCCCCAGCGGCATCCTCGTGATGCTCGCGGAAGAGCTGAAGAGGGTCTGACTTCCCGGAAGACCGCGCCTGCCGAGCCACCACGTCCAGGGCAAGCAAGCGCCTGCGGACCGGGTCCGCCGCCAGGGCAGGCTGTGAACGTGACCCTCCGGCGCCTCGGACTCCTAGCCCTGTGCTTCGTCCTCAGTGGTTGCGCGCTCAGTGGGTTCGGCGACGTCCCCGAATCAGAAGGCTCCGCGGCCGGGGATGGACTCCAGCAGTGGGTGGTGGTCACCTTCAGCGCGGACGAGGAGTTCCCGGTACCGGTCATGGACGCCCTGCTGAATCAGGATCGGAACCTCGCCCTCGGCATTCGTGCGAACCTTCTCACCCCGGGAACGAGGGTCCTGTTCGTCGACGACTGGGTCGACACCGGCGGATGGACAGCCACAATCGAACAGCCGCGGCCGACCCCGATGGATCACAATCGAGACTGAAACCGGAAACGTCCCTCCCAGGAACCCTCGGGAGGGACGTTTGCCCTTGTCGTGGCGGAGGTGGCGAGATTTGAACTCGCGATCGGGTTAACCCCGAAACCCGCTTAGCAGGCGGGCGCCATAGACCGGACTAGGCGACACCTCCAAGTGCGCGGCAAGCCTACCGGGGGAGCGACGCGGCGGCAAAGCCAGCCGCGGGCGGCCCCACCCACGGTCGATCGCGCGGTGCCGGGCCAGGGGAAGCGCAACCCGGGGTGGAGAGTCTGACGGTACCGACTCGAACGCTTTTCGGGACGCCGGGTAGAATCTGCCTGCTCAATCGTGATAGGGGAACCATGCCTGCCGATCCCACCGTGCCCTCCGACGACCAGGGGGCCGCTGTGCCACGCCGGGCGGCTGGACACGGGCCCGTCCCGCAGGTCACCGGCGACCCCGCCGGTTCGACCGCGCCGCGCCGCGCCGTGACCCCCGAGCCCACCGCCGCGGACGGCGCGGGAATGGGCTCGGCGATGGGCTGGACGGTGCTGGGTACCCTGCTGCCCGGACTGGGGCTGTGGCGTTCCGGTCGCCGGGTCGCTGGCTCGATCGTCATGGCGGTCGTCATCCTGCTGGCCTTCGGGTTGCTGGCGGTCGCCGTCACCCAGCGCCAGGGAACCCTGGCAATCGCGATGAACTCCCAGGTGCTGCAGTGGGCCGCGCTGGCCCTGCTGGTGATCGCGGTGGCCTGGGTGATCGTGATCGGAGCCACCCACCTCGCGCTGCGTCCGTCCGGCGCCACCACCGGTCAGCGCGTGGCCGGCGCTGCCCTGGTCGGCGGCCTGTCCTTCGTCGTGGCCGCGCCGCTCGCCTTCGGCGCCAATGTCGCCTACTCGGCCAGCAGCCTGGTCTCGTCCGTCTTCGGCGAGGAGAACAGCAGCAAGACGCTGCCGACCATCACCAACACCGTGGATCCCTGGCTGGAGAAGGAACGGCTCAACGTCCTGATTCTCGGCGGTGATTCCGGTACCGGACGCAGCGAGAAGGTCGGCATGCGAGCCGACACCGTGATCGTGGCCTCGATCGACACCAAGACCGGCAGCACCACGCTCTTCTCGCTCCCCCGTCAGACCGCCCGGATGCCCTTCCCGGACGATTCGCCGCTCAGCGGCTACTTCCCCAACGGGTGGTACGACGGCCGTGATCCGAAGAACGCGGACTACTTCCTCAACGCGATGTACCGGTTCGCACCCCACTACGTCCCCGAGGACGTGCTGGGTGACACGAAGTTCCTCTCCGCCGACATCATGAAGATCTCGGTCGGTGAGGCGCTCGGCCTCGACATCGACTACTTCGTCACCATCAACATGGATGGCTTCAAAGACATCATCAACGCGCTCGGCGGGATCACCGTCAACGTGAACTACCGCGTGCCGATCGGTGGCAAGACGGATGAGAAGGTGCCTCCGAGCGACTGGATCGAGCCGGGTCCGAATCAGCATCTCACCGGGCGGAAGGCCTTGTGGTACGCCCGCGGCCGGTACGGCCTGGACGACTACAGCCGGATGGAACGGCAGCGGTGCGTGATCAACGCCGTGGTGCAGCAGGCCAACCCGCAGAACGTGCTGATGAACTTCGAGAAGATCGCCGCCGCCGGCGAGAAGACCGTGATCACCGACATTCCGGAGTCGATGGTCTACCCGATGCTCACGCTCGCGAACCGGGTGCAGGGGACGAAGTTGCGCAGCATCGTCTTCATCAACGGCAAGAACGGCTTCAGCACGCTGGATCCCGATTGGGCGCTGGTTCGCAAGCAGGTGAAGACCGCGCTGAAGGAGACCACGAAGGCCAACAAGAAGGCCGAGACCAGCCCGTCCGCCTCCGCGACCGGCACCGCCTCCCCCAGTGACGAGCCGACCTCGGTGAAGCCGAGCAAGTCGGCCAAGCCGAAGAGCGACGACCTCGCCAGTGAGTGCGCCTACAACCCGAAGAACTAGTCGGTCGACTCCGGGAAGGTCAGCGGAACGCTGCCGTAGCCGCGGTGGGTGTCCAGGCGGCGGGCGATGTCGGCGCCCAGCGCGTCCAGGTCGCCGGATCCCCCGCGCGGCATGACGATCGCGCTGCGCCGCTCGTCGCGTCCGTAGAAGGTGATCCGCCCGTCGCTCCGGGTGACACCGACGATGTCCGCCCAGGAGCCCGCCTTGGCGCCGGACGATCCGACCACCCGGTAGCCGTCGTCGTCCAGCACGATCTCGACCTTCATCTTCTGCATGGCCACGATCGCCAGCGCGAGGATGACGAAGCCCAGCAGGATGAACACGATGCCGATCGCCCGCAACAGGCGATCCCAGCCGAACAACTCCGGGGTGACGAAGAACCCCATGCCTATCAGCGCCAGAACGGCGGCCATTCCGAAGGCGCGAACCGGCGGGCGCGGCTTCATCACGTGGGTGGTGCTCGGCACGGAACCTCCCTGCGATACGGACGCTTCACTCGTTCGCGGCGAGGGTGGGATTCGAACCCACGGAGCTTTGACACTCGGCCGCTTTCAAGGCGGCTGCACTAGTCCACTATGCGACCTCGCCCGGTCGCCCTCATCGTAGTGCCAACGCTCACCACGGCTGTACTCGGGCTACGTCGCGTCCCGGGCCGGCGGATCGTGCCCGCCGGCGCGTGGAGCCAGCAGAATCCGGGTGAATCCGGCGACCTGTCGGCACTATCCAGGCACGCGGCCGCAGCTGCCCGGTTTCTGCGGAGAGGGTTCACGTAGCAGGGTTCCGGTGGGCCGGGCGCATCCACCGGTGGCGTGACAAGCTGGTGACATGCGCATCGTCGACGTCACCGCTCCGGGCGGTCCTGAGAACCTGATCCTCACCGAGGCACCGGCCCCGGTGGCCGGGCCGGGCGAGATCCTGATCGCAGTGACCGCCGCCGGGGTGAATCGGGCCGATCTGCTGCAGCGGCAGGGCTACTACCCTCCCCCGCCCGGTGTCAGCGAGGTGATCGGGCTGGAGGTGTCCGGTCACGTCCACGCGATCGGGACGGGCGTCGACGGCTGGACGATCGGCGATCCCTGCGTCGCGCTGCTCGCCGGCGGCGGGTACGCCGAGTACGTCGCGGTACCGGCCGGGCAGGTCGTCGTTCCGCCCCCCGGGGTGGACCTGGTGAGTGCCGCCGGAGTGATCGAGGTCGCCGCGACGGTGGCCTCCAACTTCGACCACGTCAGGCTGATGGCCGGGGAGACCGTCCTGATCCACGGCGGTGCCGGGGGCATCGGGACGTTCGCCGTCCAGTACGCCAAGGCGCTCGGCGCGCGGGTGCTCACCACCGCGGGATCGCCGTCGAAACTGGAGCTGTGCCGCGAGCTCGGCGCGGATGTCGCGATCGACTACCACGACGACTGGCCGGGCATCGTCGAGACGGAGACCGGCGGCCGGGGGGTCGACGTGATTCTGGACGTGATGGGCGCCAAGTACCTCGAGCCGAACGTCGCCTCGCTGGCCGCGGACGGACGGCTGGTGGTGATCGGCCTGCAGGGCGGGCGCAAGGGCACCCTCGACCTCAACCGGCTGCTCACCAAGCGGGCCACCGTGACGGCAACGAGCCTGCGGTTCCGCCCGATCGAGCAGAAGGCCGCGATCGCCCAGTTGGTGGTTGAGCGGGTCTGGCCGCTGCTGGCCTCCGGCCAGGTCAAGCCGGCCCCGGAGACCCGCTTCCCGCTCGATCGGGTGGCCGATGCCCACCGCCAGCTCGCCTCCGGCGACAACACCGGCAAGGTGATCCTGGTCGTCTGACCTCAGCTGCGCCAGGTACGCCAGAGGCGGGCGTACTCGCCGTCCAGTTCGAGGAGCTCGGGGTGGGAGCCGAACTCCGCGATCCGGCCGTCGATCACCACGGCGATCCGGTCGGCGTCGTGGGCGGTGTGCAGCCGGTGCGCGATGGCGACCACCGCGCGTCCGTCCAGCAGGGTGGCCATCGAGCCCTCCAGGTGGCGGGCGGTGCGCGGGTCGATCAGCGAGGTGGCCTCGTCCAGCACCAGGGTGTGCGGATCGGCCACCACCAGGCGGGCGAGCGCAATCTGCTGGGCCTGCGCCGGGGTGAGCCGGTGGCGGCCGTGGCCGAGCATGGTGTCCAGGCCCTGCGGCAGCTTCTCGACCCATTCCCAGGCGTCGACGGCCTCCAGCGCGGCGATCACCGCTGGATCGACCTCTTCGGGGCGCAACTGCACGTCCCGCGCCAACACGATGTTGTCCCGCACCGTCCCGACGAAGACGTGGTGCTCCTGGGTGACCAGCGCCACCTCGGTGCGCAGCACGTCCAGCGGCAGACCCATCACGTCCACGCCACCGACATCCACCTCGCCGGTCCGCGGACGGTTGATGCCGGCCAGCAGGCGTCCCAGCGTCGACTTTCCCGAACCGGACGGACCGACCACCGCCAGCCGCTCGCCGGGTTGCAGCTCCAGGTCGACCCCGTGCAGCACGTCGGTGCCCTCGCGGTAGGCGAACCTCAGGTCGCGCCCGGCCAGATCGGTGCCTTCCGGACGCTGCTCGCCGGGCGTCCGATCGTCCGGCATCTCGGCGATTCCCAGCAGACGGGTGGTGCCCGCCATGCCGACCTGCAGCCGGTCGAAGACCTGGATCAGGCGGTCCATCGGCTCGATCAGGCCCTGGGCGTAGATCGCGGCGGCGGTGATCTGGCCGATCGTCACCCAGCCCTGGGAGTAGCCCCAGGTGCCCAGGATGACGACCGCGATCAGCGGGAACTGGAAGGAGATGTCCAGCCAGATGAAGAACAGGTTGCGCAGGCTCATGGTGTAGCGCTCGGCCTGGTTGGACTCCTCGATGTCCTCGTCGACCGCGTCGATCCGCCGTCCGGCGAGGCCGAGGGCCTCAACCGTCCGGGCGCCGTCGACGGTCTCGGTCATGGTCGAGTTGATGCGGCTGTAGGTGCCGCCCTCGGTGATGTAGCCCTGCATGGCGTGGGCGAGATAGTGCCGGGTGGCGAGGAACAGCACCGTCAGCGTGACGAACACCGGCAACGCCAGGAACCACGAGTTCAGCAGCAGCGCGCCGATGGTCGCGAGCACGGTCACGATCGAGATCAGGAACTGCGGCAGGGCCCAGCGGATCGACTCGCTCATCTTCGACACGTCGGAGGTGATCCGGGTGAGCAGGTCGCCGGAGGAGGCCGCCTCGACCTTGCCCAATGGCAGCCGTAGGACGGTGCCCACCACCTCCTCCCGGGCGGACGCCAGCAGGTCGTAACCCAGCACCGCGGACGCTCGTCGCGCGGCGAAGGTGAGCACCGACTGGACGAGGACCACGCCGACCACCGCCAGGATGATCGAGTCGACGACTGCTGCTGCGCTCTCTCCGGCGGACACCAGATCGACCAGGTCGCCCAGCATCCGCGGCACCAGCAGCCCGGCGATCGCCGCCGCCGCGTTGAACGCGATGACGCCGGCCACCCGGGCCCTGCGGGTGGTGAGCAGCCTGCCGAGGAAGCGCGCGGCGGAGGCGTTGCCGGCCACCGGCAACCCGCGCTCGGGGTGGCGGGATTCGGCGTAGTAGGTCTCGGCCCGCTCCTGCCGCAGACGGTGCCGTAGGCGCCAGGCCTGCAGCCGGGCACGCGGCGGCAGGGTGCGGTCGATCATCAGATCGGACGACACTCGCGGTGCCGGCGGCGTGTCCCGCCAGGTCTCGGAGGAGGTGGCCAGCTGGTCAGCCATGGCACCTCCCTCGCCGGGCGCGTGCACTAATTGCCAAATAGCGGGCCTGCGCGGCAGATATGCCGCGGGGAGCGACTATTCGGCAGAAAGTTTCCCGATCGGCGGGCGAGGGCGGACAGCGGCGGAGGCTCATTCGTCCTCCTCCATGCCTCGGGCGACCACCTGGCGGTAGCGCGGATCGGTGGCGAGCAGCTCGGCGTGGCTGCCACGGGCTACCACGCGACCCTCCTCGAGCAGGGCGACCTCGTCGGCGTAGTGCAGCATCAGCGGCGAGGCGGTGATCACCACGGTGGTGCGGCCCCGCCGGTGCTCCGGCAGGCGCTCGGCGATCCGGGCCTCGGTGTGGGCGTCCACCGCCGAGGTCGGCTCGACCAGCACCAGTATCTCCGGGTCGAGCAGCAGGGCGCGGGCCAGCACCACCCGCTGCCGCTGACCTCCGGAGAGACCCCGGCCGAGCTCGTCGATGCGGCCCTGCCAGCCGCCGGGCAGACCGGCGTAGACATCCTCGGCGGCGGCGGTGCGCAGCGCTGCCTCGGCCTGCGCGCGGGTGTGGCTGCCGTGCGGGTCGACGGCGGTCTGCAGGGTGCCGGCGAAGAGCTGGCTGCCGGTGTCGGACACCACGATGCGGTTACGCAGTTCGGCCAGCGGCAACCGCGAGTAGTCGACCCCGTCCGCCTCGACACCCCAGGTGGCGTGGCCGGCCTCGGCGTCCGCGGCGGCAGCGGCCGCGCGGCGGGCATCGCGTTCGGCGCGGGCGCGCCGGGCGGCCCGTCCCTTCAGATCCTCGTCCTCCCCGGTCACCGGTGCGGCACCGGGCAGGTAGCGTCCCAGGCGGTCGGCCAGGGCCGCGGAATCCTCCGGGTCGGCGCTCACCACGGCCAGGTAGCGGCCGGGCTCGACGACCAGGCCGGAGGCCAGGTCACGCAGCCGGGGAGCCGGGGCCAACACCCCATCGCCCTCGGCCAGCGGCAGCTCGGTGTCGAGCAGGGCGATCGCCTTACGGGCCGACACCAGGGCGCGCACCCACTTCTGGGCGAACTCGAAGAAGGTCTGCAGCGGCCACACCATGAACACCGCGTAGCCCACGAACGAGATCAGCTGCCCCACGGTGAGTTCGCCGGCCATCATCTGGTGCGAGCCGAGCCACACCAGGGTGACCAGCAGCAGCCCGGCCAGCAGGACGCCAAGAGTCTCCGCCAATGCCTGCCAGGTACCGGTCACCACGCCGAGCCTGCGCACCCGCTGCGACTGCTGGTCGTAGTTCGAACCGAAGGTGGCCTCGCCGCCGATGCCGCGCAGGATGCGCAGCCCGGAGACGATGTCGGTGGCCATCGAGGTGAGCTCGCCGTTCTGGGTGCGCTCGGCGGTCTGTGCGGCGTTCAGCGGACGCAGCACCGGCGAGGTGGCGCCGACCAGCAGCGGCGCGGCGATCAGCACCACCCAGCCGAGTTCCGGCGAGGTGCCGAACATCAGCCCGCACACCAGGAAGAAGGCGAACAGGGCCGAGATCCCCCGGCAGAAGATCTCGAAGGCCGCTCCGAAGATGTCCGAGTCGGAGGACGAGATGCTGAGCACCTCCCCGGTCGGCAGCCGGCGCGAGAGCACATGGCCCAGCTGACCCGCCTTGCGGACGACCAGCTTCTGGGTGCCGTACAGCGCGATCAGCCAACCGCGCACCGCCATGGTGTGCTGGGCGATGCCGCCGACCGCCCCGATCAGCACCACCACCGTGAGCAGACCCGCCCAACCCAGGGTGGCCCGCAGATCGCCGCGCAGGATGCCGATGTCGATCACCTTGCCGAGCAGAAACGGGCTGAGGGTTCCCGGCAGCATCCAGAGCAGCCCGAACAGCACGTTGACCGCGATCACGTCCGGCTGCTGTCGCAGCGTCCACCACAGGAAGGCGGACGGGCTACGGGTATCAGGCCGTGCGGTCGCGGTCGGTGCGTAGGCGTCGACGCGGGGCGGGAAGTCATGCATAGCCGGGCAACGTTACGCCGATCCGCGCCCGCCGTCACCTCGCCCCACCCTCCGGTTGTCCGACTCCGCGCGAGGGCTGGGTACAAGCACTACCCTGAGCGGGTGAAACCGTTCCTGCTGCTCGCCACCCGTGATCACGACGAGGCCGCCGCCGCCGAATACCAGTCGGTGCTGCGGCATTCGGGCCTGGCCCCCGACCAGTTGGAACACCATCGGGTGGAGAGCGAGCCGCTCGGCCCGATCGACCTGGACGCCTACTCGGGCATCTTCCTCGGCGGCAGCGCGTTCAACATCTCCGACGAGATCAAGTCGGAGAACCAGCGGCGGGTCGAGGCCGAGCTCAGCGCCCTGCTCGACCGGGTGGTCGACGCCGACTTCCCCTTCCTCGGCATGTGCTACGGGATCGGGACGGTCACCGCCCACCTCGGCGGGACGGTCGATCACACCTACTCCGAGATCGTCGGGGCGATCCCGGTCGCCCTCACCGACGCGGGCCGGGACGACCCCCTGCTGGACGGCATCGGCGACGTCTTCCATGCCTTCGTCGGTCACAAGGAGGCCTGCAACGGCACCCCGCCGGGTGTCGAACTGCTGGCCACCGGGGAAACCTGTCCGGTGCAGATGTACCGGGTCGGCTCCAACGTCTACGTCACCCAGTTCCACCCAGAACTGGACGCCGACGACCTGGCGGCCCGGATGCGGATCTACCAGCATGCCGGCTACTTCAAGCCCTCCGAACTGGACGACCTGATCGCGATGGCGCAGGCCTCGGCGGTCGACGGCGAGCAGCATCGGGTGCTGACCAACTTCGTCCGTCGCTTCCAGTCGTGACCGACTACCGCCCCGAGCCACCTACCAACACTCCCACCGAAGCGCTGCTCGAAGCCGGTCAGACGGTCGGCCACCACCTGCGCAGCCTCCCCGCCCTGCTGCCGCGAGCAGCCGACTACGCCGGCCTCGGCAAGCGCTGGGGCACCGAACTGCTCAGCGGCGCGACCGTCGGCGTGGTGGCTCTGCCGCTCGCGCTCGGCTTCGGAGTGGCCTCGGGCGCCGGTGCCACCGCGGGCATCGTCACCGCGATCGTCGCGGGCATCCTGGCGGCCGTGTTCGGCGGTTCGCACCTGCAGGTGAGCGGCCCGACCGGCGCGATGACGGTCGTGCTGCTGCCGGTGATCGCCCGCCACGGCGCCGACAAGATCCCGCTGCTGGCCGTGATGGCCGGCGTTCTGCTGCTGGTGCTGGCGGTCGCCGGGTTGGGTCGCGCGGTCGACCTGATCCCGTGGCCGGTGGTCGAGGGCTTCACGATGGGCATCGGCGTCATCATCTTCCTGCAGCAACTGCCGCTCGCCCTGGGCACCGCGAAAGGCGAATCGGAGTCGACGCTGGGCTCCGCCTGGGAGACCCTCGCCGCGACCGACTGGACGAAGGCCTGGCTGCCGCTGCTGGTGGTGGCGCTGGTGCTGGCGGTCAACCTGGCGCTGACCCCGATCAAACGCAATGTGCCGACCGCGCTGGTCGCCGTGGTGATCGGCACCCTGGTCGCCTGGGCGTTCAACCTGGACATCGAGCGGATCGGCGCGCTGCCGACCGGCCTGCCGATGCCCAGCGTTCCCACCTTCGACGGACGGCTGCTGACCAGCCTGGCCGCCCCGGCGCTGGCGATCGCGGCGCTGGCCGCCCTCGAATCGCTGCTGTCGGCACGGGTCGCCGATGGCATGGCGCCCAGCGTGCCGCGCACCAATCCCGATCGCGAGCTGTTCGGCCAGGGCGTCGCCAACCTCGGAACCGGGCTGTTCGGCGGGATTCCCGCCACCGGGGCGATCGCCCGTACCGCCGTCAACGTGCGCTCCGGCGGCCGCACCCGAGTGTCGGCGGTCTTCCACAGCATCGTGCTGGCCGTGGTGGTGTGGACGCTGGCGCCGCTGGTCTCGCAGGTGCCGCTGGCCGCCCTGGCCGGCGTTCTGATGTGGACGGCGATCCGGATGATCAACGTCCCGTTGGGCAAGCGGATCCTGCTCACCACCCGGGCGGACCGGACGACCTTCCTGCTCACCCTGGTCGCGACGATCGCCCTCGACCTGGTGATCGCCGTGCTGCTGGGAGTTGCGATGGCGGCGATGCACAGTCTGCGGCACATGGCCTCCTATTCGGTGGTGCGCCCCGAGCATCTGCCGGTCGACACCGCCGAAGGGCTGGTCGACGTCGCTTCCGATGAACTCCGGGCGAAGATCGCGCTCTACCGCGTGGACGGTGCCCTGTTCTACGGCAACGCCCGCCGGTTCACCGAGCTCGTGCTGGAGGAGAACGGGTGCCGCGGGGTGATCCTGCGGTTCCATCGGTTGCAGGTGATGGATGCCTCGGGCGCCGACGCGCTCAAGCAGGCCATCCTCACCCTCACCGCCCAGGGCGTCACCGTCATCGTCCAGGGGATGACGGACGCGCAGCTGCAGACGGCCTACTCGCTGCGCGCCTTCGCCCCCGACCAGTACGCGGCCTCGCTGCCCGAGGCCCTGATGGCGCTCGACCGGGCCCTGAGCGACGACGAGCCGGACGCCGACGGGCAGGACGCCGCTGGCGTCCACTAGCGTGAGGCCGTGCCCAGCCCACGTGGTTCCGCAGCCGGAGTGATCCGCGCCGCGAAGGCGCTGGCACGGCAGGTCACCGACGCGACCGGCGTCCTGCAACGGGCGCGCGCCGACATCCCCGCCCGGCACGGTGACGTCCTGGACGGACTGGTGGCCGCCGCGCTGTCCGGGCTGCCGCTGGAGACGCTGCGGGCCGCCTCGCAGGGGCGGCTGAACCTCTCGCCGCTGCTCTCCGCCGGCTACACCGCCGTCGGGCAACTGCCGGACGAAGCCGCGCTGACCCGCATTCCAGGCATCGGGACGGCGTCGGCCCGGGCGTTGCGGGCGGCGGGGGACGCGGTGCGCGCCGGGCTCGCCGAGGAGACCCGGTTCCGGATCGACCTCGACCCGTCCAATGCCGCCGCGACCGCCCTGCTGCAGGCGCTGGACCGCTACGACCTGCTGCGCCGGGAATCCTCCGGGCTCGGCGAGCCGCTTGCCGATCTTGTGCTGCGGCTGCCGGCCGAGCTGGCCACCGCCCGGCCGGCCGCCAACCCGGTGCGCTGGCTCTTCACCGGCGGCCAGCATCGCGAGGCGGCGCTGGCGGCTGCCGACCGGCTCGCGGCGCTGCTCGGCCAGGCGGAGGAGAGCCGGCTGGCCGAGCGGATCGAGCGGCTGCGGCAGGCTGCCCGCCGTCCACCCGGCGATCCCTGGCCCGACTTCCAGGCCCGCGCCGCCGACTACTACGCCCTGCTCAGCGAGTTCGTGGCCACCGGCGTCCCGTCCGACGCGGTGCAGGGCTTCCTCACCGACGACGTGGTGGCCGATGTCGAGGCGCAACCGCTCGACGGCCGGCTGCGTCACGTCGATCTGCGCGGCTACCAGTCCTTCGGCGCCCGGTTCGCGCTCGTCCGGCGGCGGGTGATCCTGGGGGACGAGATGGGCCTGGGCAAGACCATCCAGGCCCTGGCCGCCACCTGCCACCTGCGCACCCTGGACGGTGGCCCGGTGCTGGTGGTCTGCCCGGCCTCGGTGATGGCGAACTGGGAACGCGAGATCGAGCACCGCACCCTGCTGCCCGCGCTCACCCTGCACGGCCCGGACCGCCAGGACGAGGTGACCCAGTGGCTGGCCGAAGGGCCGATCGGGATCACCACCTACGACACCCTGCGCCGGCTCGAACTGCCGCACGACCTACGGCTCACCGCCCTGATCGTGGACGAGGCGCACTACGTCAAGAACCCCGACACGGCGCGGTCGCGGACCGTCCGCCGGCTGGCCGGGACGGCGGACCACGTCTGGTTCCTGACCGGCACGCCGATGGAGAACGCGGTCGACGAGTTCGCCCAGCTGATCCGGCACCTGCAATCCGACCTGGTGCCGCCGGACGGGATGCCGTCGGGCTCGGTGACCTTCCGCCGCCGGGTGTCGCCGGTCTACCTGCGGCGCAACGCCGAGGACGTCCTGGTCGAACTGCCGCCGCGGCAGGAGATCGACGAATGGGTGTACCTCACCCCGCACGACCAGACCCGCTACGCGGCGGCGGTCGCGACCGGGAATCTGATGGGCATCCGCCGGGCCGGTTTCGGCGGGCCCCACTGCGCCAAGCTCGACCGCCTGGGCGAACTGCTGGCGGAGGCCGCGGCGAGCGGGCTCAAGGTGATCGTCTACTCCTACTTCCGCGACGTGCTCGGCTGGGCGGGGACGGTGGCTGCCGCGCCCGTCTTCGGACCGCTCACCGGCGACGTCCCACCCACCCAGCGGCAGCAGATCGTGGACGCCTTCACCGCCCACCGGGGCCCGGCCGTGCTGTTCGCGCAGATCCAGGCCGGCGGCGTCGGGCTCAACCTGCAGGCGGCGTCCGTGGTCGTGCTGTGCGAGCCGCAACTGACCCCGTCCAGCGAGGAGCAGGCGATCGCCCGCGCCCACCGGATGGGCCAGGTTCGCCCCGTCCAGGTGCACCGGCTGCTCGCCGTCGACACGATCGATGAGCGGATCACCGACCTGCTTGCCGGCAAACGCGCCGACTTCGATGCCTACGCCCGCCGCAGCGACCTGGCCGAATCCTCTCCGGCGGCCGTGGATGTCACCTTCGGCGATCTCGGCAAGCAGCTGGTCGCCGAGGAACAGTCCCGCGTGCTCCGCTGACTCGCCAGGTCAGGCCGCCGCCAGGGCCGGGAGCGCCACGTAGGGTTCGAGCGCTCCGCGCTCCCGCTCCAGCAGGTGACCGCGATGGACGAACCAGGCCGCGACCACCGGCACCAGCGCACCCACCCAGGCCAGCGGCGCGGCGACCGCCACTCCGACGAACCCGAGCGAGCCGACGAGGAACAACCCGGCCGCGGCCCGGAACACCAGCTCCATGAAGCCGGCGAGCATCGGAACCCCGGTCGAGCCGAGGCCCTGGATGGCATTGCGCAGCACGAAGAGGGAGGCGAGCAGCGGGTAGAGCGCGCAGTTGATCGCCAGATACTGATGGGCCATGGCCACCACGGCCTGCTCCCCGGCGCCGACGAACAACTGGACGATCGGAGTGCCGAGCCCGATGATGAGCGCGCCCAGCGCCGCGGCGAGCACCCAGGTCGCCACCACCGTGCGGAAGACGCCGACCCGGATCCGGCGCCACTGCCGCGCGCCGCGGTTCTGGGCGACGAAGGTGGTGATTGCGGCGCCGAAGGAGGCCAGCGGGGCGACCGCGAGCTGGTCGACCCGCATCGCCGCCGTGGTCGCCGCCACCGCGTCAGCGCCCAGCCGGTTGATCGCCGTCTGCAGCACCACCGCGCCGATGGCGATCACCGAGAACTGGAAGCCCATCGTGAGGCCGTAGCGGGCCGACTCGGCCAGCTCGCCAGGGCGCAGATCCCAGTCACGGCGACGCAGCCGCAGCGCCGGCATCCGGCGGGCGATCAGCGCCAGGCAGGCGGCCACGGCGGTCAGCTGGGCGATCACCGTGGCGAGCGCGGCGCCACCCACGCCGAAGCCGAGCACGCCGATGAAGAAGACCACCAGCCCGGCGTTCAGCAGGCAGGAGAGGATCAGGAAGTACAGCGGCGTTCGGCTGTCGCCCAGGGCTCGGATCACGGCGGCCAGGTAGTTGAAGGCCATGGTGGCGCCCGCGCCCCAGAAGGTGACGGTGAGGAAGGTGGCGGCGGCCGGCAGCAGCTCGGGCGGGGTGCCGAGCAGTCGCAGCATCGGGCGGGCTCCGAGCTCGCCGAGGGCGGTGATGGCCAGCGCGATGCCGCCCGAGACCATGATGCCGGCGGCGACATGGCGACGCATGGCGGCCAGATCGCCCGCGCCGAAGGCACGCGCCACCGGGATCCCGAGGCCGGCCGATGCCCCGAAGGTGAAGCCGATCAGCAGGAAGTGCAGGCTGCCGCTGGCACCCACGGCAGCCAGCGCGTTCACCCCCAGCAGCTGGCCGACCACGGCCGCATCGGTGAAGGCGTAGAGCTGCTGGAAGAGATTGCCGACCAGCAGCGGCAGGGTGAAGGCGATGATGACGCGTAGGGGGGATCCGACAGTCAGGTTGTGGGTCATGAGTCTTTCGAGGACGCGGGAAGCCCACCGGCGCACAGCAGCGCCGGTGGAAGGTGTGGTGTGGGTTGTCGCGTGCCGGCGGGGGTGGCCAGGCAACGTGCAGCTCGCGAGTAACCGTACTCCTCTCGCGGCCGCTCGTCACATCGGCGATCAGCCGCCGTCCAACGGCACCACGCCCGGCGCGTTCGCCAGGTAGCGCCCGGTCTCCAGGTAGTTCCGCATCCGCGCCACGGTGTTGCTCAGGTAGCGCGGCAACCACCCGCGATAGGTGGCGTGGGCGGTGGTGACCAGGTCGTTGGCGAGGACGAGATTCCGCGACGCCACGACCGCCTCGTACTCGTCCGTGCTGAAGACCGGCAGCGATCGCTCCTGCGCGTAACCCTCCAGCCACCACTGTTCCCGCCGCGCGTCATCGCGCAGGTAGTAGGCGGAGATGGCCAGGTCCTGCGTCGGCACGCCCCATCCGGCGTCGTCGAAGTCGAGGACGGCCAGTCGTCCGGCATTCCAGCGCAGGTTCCAGCCATGCAGGTCGGCGTGCAACGCGATCCGGGGGCCGCGCGCCACCACCTGGTCGTACCGTTCCTGGATCTGGCCCATCGCCGCTCGGATGACGCTGTGGGATTCCGGATCCAGGCCCGGCACCTCACCGGCCAGCCGGTCGGGCACGTTCATCAGCACCGAGTCGATGCCGGGCAGGTCCGCCCCGGGCGGCATCGTCCAGCCCTCGGCGTGTCCGTGCAGCCGCGCCGTCAGCCGCCCCGCGGCGAAGCACTGAGCGCGGGTCGGGGTCTCCCCCAGATCGTGGCCCGGCAGCCACGAGAACAGCACCGCCGGCAGGGGACGCCCGAACTCGGAACTCGGCACCATCGTGGAGAGCTCCCCGGTGCGGGTTCGCTGCGGCGACGGAACCGTCAGCTCCGGGTCGCTGCCCAGCGCGTCCAGCCAGGCCAGTTCCGCCACCAGGTGCCCCGGCTCCTTGTGGGCCTGCACGTTGATACGCAGGGCGTAGCGCGCGTCCCCCGCCCGCACGCCGAAGGTCGCGTTGTAGCCGTGGTTGATCAGGCGCAGGGTCGGCTCGGGCAACTCCCATGCCGCGAGCGCCTGCCGGGCCAGCCGGCGCAGCACCTGCAGCTGGGTACGGCGGGAGGCCTGCTCATAGGGGACGCGCACCCGTGGATTCTGCCCGCTGGGGCGCTCATGGCACCAGCCTTCGGCGTCCCAACCATTGAACATGCAACCATTCGATTTGGAACATCCGCCGCTCGCGCGTTACTGTCCTGCGCATGCACGCCAGCATCAACCACACGACCTGCGCCGCCATGATGCGCGGGCTGTGTTGTTGTCGCGTCGTCGCGTGACGGGCTGATACCGCTTCTTTCCGGTCTGCCCCCGGCCCTCGTAGGCCTGCGCAATCCTCTCACACCAACATCGGCTGCTCGGCCGAAGGCCGCGGCGTCCCGATTTCGACCCGCTAGAAAATCCTCTCGAAAGGAACCCCATGTCTCTACGGACAACAGCCCTGGTAGTGGCGGCGAGCGCCCTCGTGCTCGCCGGCTGCGCCGCGGCCCCGGGCGCCACGTCCCAGGCGCCCGATCCCACCAGCAGCCAGACCGCTCCCGGAGGCGCGGCGACCGGCACCTTCACCTACGTCATCGCCAGCGACCCGACCTCCCTGAACCCGATCAACACCAGCGACCGGTGGGGCCTGACCACCACCAACATCGTCTACTCGCCGCTGGCCCGGGTGGAGGCGGACGGCACCGTCGTGAACGAACTCGCCGAGAGCATCGAGCCCGCCGAGGACGGGCTGTCGGTGACCGTCAAGCTGAAGGAGGGCATCGTCTGGTCGGACGGCGAGCCGCTGACCGCCGACGATGTCGTGTTCACCTACACCAACAAGGCGGTGAAGGAGAACGGGAATGCCGACCTGCTGTGGATCGGCGACAAGCCGATCCAGGCGGTGAAGGTGGACGACCTGACCGTCCGCTTCGAGCTTCCGTCGTTCAGTGCCGCCGCCCTCTCCAACATCGCGACCGAGACCTACATCATCCCCGAGCACGTCTACTCCGGGGTCACGGACTTCTCGGTGGCCGAGCTCGACCCGATCGCCGTGGGTTCCGGGCCGTACAAGCTGGTGGAGTACAAGCGCGGCGAGTACCTGCGGTTCGAGGCCAACGAGTCCTTCTACGGCGGCAAGCCGGCGATCGCGAACCTCACCCTGCAGATCGTCGCCAACGCCGACACGGTGAAGGCCGCGCTGCAGACCGGTGAGGTGGATGCCTCCTTCGTCACCCCCGCGCAGATCGCCGACCTGACGGGGTCGCCGATCGACGTCCACGCCTACCCCGAAGGCCGGGTGGCCTACCTGGGCGTGGTGGCACCGAAGGTGAAGGACGTGAAGGCCCGGCAGGCGATCTTCTTCGCGCTGAACCGTGACGACCTGAACAAGGCCGCCTACCTCAGCGAGGAGTACTTCCAGAACGCCTACTCGATCCTCCCGCCGTCCAACCCGTTCGCCACCACGGAACTGGAGAGCTACGCCCAGGATGTGGAGAAGTCGAAGCAGCTGCTGACCGAGGCCGGCGCCGCCGGTCTGAAGCTCACCCTCGGGTACGCCGGTGCCGATCCGGCCCAGACCGTGCAGGCGACGCTGATTCAGCAGCAGCTGGCCGCGGCCGGCATCACCGTCGAGCTCGCGGGCGTGGAGCCGGGTGCGGTCTACTCCGAGATCGAGAAGGGTGCCGATTCCGCCTACGACCTGTTCCTCGGCGGCTACATCATGGGCATCGAGCCGGACGCGTACAGCCTGCTGTTCCGCACCGGCGCCTCGGCGAACTACTTCGGTTACGGCAACCCCGCCACCGATGCGCTGTTCGACAAGGGGATCACCACCGCCGACCTGGCCGAGCGGAAGGCCATCTACGCCGACCTGCAGCGTCAGATCGCCGATGACGCGGTGTTCTTCCCGATCGCCGACAATCTGAAGATCCTGGCCGTCAACCAGCGGATCGGCGGTGTCGAGGACGCCAAGCCGGCGCCCATCTACACCCTGGAGAACTTCGGCAAGCTGACCGAGAAGTAGCACCCTCGGCGCCCGTCCGGCGCCGAGGGCCAGCCTTGGTGTCCGAGGGCCAGCCCTATCGGCTGGTCCTCGG
Organism: Actinomycetota bacterium; assembly: GCA_020161795.1. Taxonomy (GTDB): domain Bacteria; phylum Actinomycetota; class Actinomycetes; order Propionibacteriales; family Propionibacteriaceae; genus Propionicimonas. Next base: position 105,968 of record JAIUOR010000051.1, read on the forward strand.
CACCTGGGGCTGGCTCTCGATCTGGGAGACGGTCGCCGAGCGGCCGCCAGTCTGGGACCCTCTTCTGAGTAGACGAAAGGAGTGAGATGGCGCTCTACATCGGACGCCGCCTGCTGCAGGTCATCCCGATGCTGCTGCTGATCTCGCTCGTGGTCTTTCTGATGATCCAGGCGGCGCCGTACGACGTCGTCGACTCCATCACCACCCCCAACATGTCGGCCGAGACCATCGAGATCATCCGGCAGCGCTACGGCCTGGACGACCCGGTGCTGGTGCAGTACTTCCGCTGGCTCGGCAACGTGCTGCAGGGGGATCTGGGCTACTCGCTGGTCAGCCAGTACAGCATCAGCGCCGACCTGGCCGCCAAGATCCCCAACACCGTCATCCTGGTGGTGCCGGCCTACCTCACCGCCCTCGCGCTGGCCATCGGGCTGGGGCTGTGGGCCGGCGCCAACCACGGCCGCCGGATCGACCGGTTCATCGACGGCGCCTCGGCGATCGGGCTGGCGACGCCGCCGTTCTGGTTCGCGCTGCTGGTGATCTACCTGTTCGGCTACTACCTGAACTGGTTCCCGATCATCGGCATGCACACCGTGGGCCAAGACGATCTGATCGACCTGCTGCGCCACTTCGTGATGCCCTACCTCGTGCTCACGGTCGCCTTCGCCCCCGAACTGCTCCGGTACGTCCGCTCGTCCACGGTCTCGCAACTGCGCGAGGATTACGTGCTCGTCCAGCGCGCGTTCGGGGCGAGCCGCGCGGAGATCTTCCGCAACCACGTCAGCCGCAACGTGCTGCTGCCGATCGTCACCCAGATCGGCGTGGCGCTGCCGCTGCTGGTGACCGGTGCGATCATCACCGAGACGATCTTCGGCTGGCCCGGCGTCGGCCCCTACTTCCTCACCGCCACCAAGAGCCTGGACTATCCGGTGATCCTGGCGATCCTGCTGCTCTCGGCAACGCTGGTGATCGTCGGAAACCTGATCGCCGACATCCTCTACGTGCTGGTCGACCCGCGGGTGCGGCTGGAGCGGAGCCGCTCATGAGCACGCTCACCACCGTCCCGCGCGAGCGCCGGCTGCGCGATGCCCTGGCCCGCGCGCCCCAGGCCTGGTTCGCGCTGATCTTCCTCACCGTGGTCATCCTGCTCAGCCTGCTGGCCCCGTTGCTGCCCCTCGACCCCGACACCACCGACCTGGACGCGATGTCCGCGCCGCCCAGCCTCGAGCACTGGTTCGGCACCGACCAACTCGGGCGCGACTACTTCGCGCGGGTGGTCTTCGGCGGCCGGATCTCGCTGCTGGTCGGCTTCCTGGCCATGATCGCGGCGACCGCGATCGGCGCGCTGGTCGGCCTCGTCGCGGGCTTCGCCCACCCCCGCATCGACAACCTGCTGATGCGACTGGTCGACTTCCTGTCGTCGATCCCCTGGATGATCCTGGTCATCGTCGCCAGCGTCTTCCTGCGACCCGGACTGGTCACGATCATCATCGTGATCGGCGGCTTCACCTGGATGACCACCGCCCGGCTGGTGCGGGCCGAGACGCTGTCGGTGAAGGAGCGCGCCTACGTCGGCTACTCCGGCTACATCGGCGAGCGGGCCCCCCGGATCGTGGGGCGCCACATCCTGCCGGACGCGTTGCCGACCATCCTGGTCGCCGCCACCACCAACATCTCGCAGGCGATGATGACCGAGGCCTCGCTGAGCTTCCTCGGGGTCGGCATCCAGCAGCCGATGGCGTCCTGGGGCAGCCTCCTGCAGACCGCCCAGGGCAGCCTGCAGCAACTCCCGCACCTGGCGCTCATCCCCGGCCTGCTGATCATGGCGACGGTGTTCTCGTTCAACGCGCTCGGCAACACGCTGCGCCGCTACCTCTCCAGGGGGGCGTGATGACCGACGTCCTGCGCGTCGCCGGGCTGACCGTCGACATCCCGAACCGCGACGGGGTGGCCGTCCGAGTGCTGCACGACGTGGACTTCACGGTCGGCCACGGCGAGATCGTCGGAGTGGTGGGCGAATCCGGATCGGGCAAGACCATGCTGATGCGCTCGGTGGTCGACATCCTCCCCGAGACCGCGATCCGCACCTGGACGGCCTGCGAGGTGGACGGCGTGGACCGCACCACCCGCTCCCGCGGCGATCGGCTGCCGGTGTCGATGATCTTCCAGGATCCGATGACCTCGTTGAACCCGGTTCGGCGGATCGGCTACCACCTGGTCGAGGTGATCCGGCGCTTCCAGGGCGTGACCGGGGGCCGCGCGAGGCAGTTGGGAATCGAGGCCCTCGATCAGGTCGGGATCGACGATCCGGCGCGCCGGTTCCGGCAGTATCCACACGAACTCTCCGGCGGGATGCGGCAGCGGGTGATGATCGCGATGGCGCTGCTCGCCAAGCCCTCGCTGCTGATCGCGGACGAGCCCACCACCGCGCTGGACGTCACCGTGCAGGCCCAGATCCTCGACCTGATCACCGACCTGCGCCGGGAGGCCCGGCTGGCGGTCGCGCTGGTGACCCACGACCTGGGCGTGGTGGCGGGCACCTGCGACCGGGTCGCGGTGATGTGTCGGGGCCGGGTGGTCGAGGTCGGCACCACCGACGAGATCTTCTACGATCCCCAGCACCCCTACACTCGGGCCTTGCTCGCCGCGGCACCGGGGACGGAGGCCGCCGGCGGCAGCCTCACCGTCAGCGGCGGCGTCGCGTCCGAATGGGTGGACGCCAGCGCGGTCCGCGTCCAGCACTCCACCACCCACGCCTCGCTCGTCCCCGCGGAGGTCGCCCCATGACCACTGCTTCGGTCACCACCAGCCTGCTGAGCGCCGAGTCCGTCAGCAAGCACTTCCCGATCAAGGGTCCGTTCGGCACCCGGACCGGTGTGCTGAAGGCCGTCGACCAGGTGTCACTCGACATCCGTAGAGGAGAGACGCTGGCGCTGGTCGGCGAGTCGGGCAGCGGGAAGACAACGCTGGGCCGCTGCCTGCTGCAGATGGAGCAGGTGACCTCGGGCGCGGTGCGCTACGAGGGAGTCGATCTCACCGCGCTCCCGGCGCAGCAGCGCCGTCCGTACCACCGCTCGATGCAGGTGATCTTCCAGGATCCGTTCAGTTCCCTGAACCCCCACCGCACCGCGCTGCAGCAGGTGCTCGAACCGCTGCAGGTGCTGACCGACGAGGTCGACCCGACCCCGCGCGCGCTGGCGGCGCTGGAGCAGGTGGGGATCACCGGCGACGCCGTCCACAAGTACCCGCGGGCGTTCAGCGGGGGGCAGCGGCAGCGGATCGGGATCGCCCGCGCCATCTCGGTGCGTCCGGCATTCGTCATGTGCGACGAGCCGGTGTCGGCGTTGGATGTGTCGATCCAGGCCCAGATCCTCAACCTGCTGTCGTCACTGCAGCGCGAACTCGGCCTGACCTATCTGTTCATCTCCCACGATCTGTCGGTGGTGCGCCATCTGGCGACCCGGGTCGCCGTGATGTACCGCGGACGGATCGTCGAATTGGGCGGAACCGAGCAGCTCTTCACCGACCCGCTGCACCCCTACACCCGCACGCTGCTGTCGGCGATCCCGGTTCCCGATCCCCGGCGTGCCCGGGAGGCGAAGCTGCTGCGCGCCGAGCGCCCGACCGAGTGGTTCGCCTGGCCGGATGACCCGCAGCACCTGGTGGAAGCAGCGCCGGGCCACTTCGTCGCGGGGTAGCTCAGCGCGGGTCGCGCTCCCCGGCCAGGACGGGGACGCCGAGCACGTTCCCAGCCGGCGGCAGCGGGCAGGTGCCGAAGTCGCTGAACGCGCAGGGCGGGTTGGCAGCGAAGTTGAAGTCCACGACGAGTTCCTCTGCGGGCTCCTCGTCCAGCACGATCCAGCGGAATTTGGAGTTGCCGGGGTCACGGAAGGAGATCAGCCAACCATCGTCCCCGCCGGTGACCTTGAGCGTGCTGGGTTCTCCGCCGACCAGCAGGTCGACCTCGCCGGTCACCTGGGTGGAGAAGCTCACCCGGGCGGCCGCCGATCCGATGACCAGTTCCTGGTTGTCGGCGTAGGGACGGTAGGCACCGGTAAGTCGCCAGGCCGGGTCGTAGTCGAAGGCAGGCACCCCGGCGTAGCTCCGCAGGCCGGGAGAGTGCGGATCGCGAACCCGGACGGCGAGGAACCCATCCCGCAGGATGAGCTCCAGCCGGCGCTCGTGATGGCTGACGGAGGGCGCCTCGCCGTCAGCCGGGTTCCACAGCAGGGTCGGCTCGGTGACCGGCTCGCCCTCCAACAGAACGGGGTCGGCTGCCCCGGCGGGATCGACGTGCACGCCCCGATCGTCCGCCCACCACAGACCGGGAAGATCCTCCAGCGAGGTGGGCTCGTCCTCCAGCCAGTGCAGGGCGGTCAGGCTCAGCCAGCCGTACGGCTGACCGAACTGGTCGTCGCGCTGCTCACGCCACTCCTGCCAGCGCTGTTGCTGCCCGGCTACGGTCGATGCATCCATGGACGAATGGTAGGCGCCGTCCATGGCGATCAAGCCGGGTGGCCAAGTCGTAGCGTCGCCACAGGCTCCGGCCAGTTTCGTCGTCGACCCTGGGCAGACCCTCGGGAATCGCCCGAGGCGAATCCGAAGGAGCCCCCGATGAAGAAGAGAACGGTTGCCCTCGTGTCCGCCGCCGTCCTGACCGCTGGTCTGGGAGTCGGCGCCACCCAACTCGCCACCGCCGAGACTCCCACGCCTTCGCCCACGGCGTCCCCGACCGACAGCCCGCAGAAGACTCCCGCGCGCAAGGGCGGTCACGGAGATCGTGCCAAGCTCGATCTCAGCGGGCTGGCGAGCAAGCTCGGGGTCGACGAGACCAAGCTCTCCGAGGCCGTCTCCGCGGCTCGTAAGGCGACCGCGCCGACTGAGCAGACCAAGCCCTCGGAGGCGGCCGATCGCGAAGCCGCGCGGGCTGCCCGCCAGGCGGCGTTCGCCAAGGCGCTCGCCACCGAACTCGGGATCGACGAGGCCAAGGTCACCGCCGCTCTGGACGAGTTGCGCACCGAGCGCGAGGCCGAGCGGGCCGCCCAGAACAAGGCCGTGCTCGACCAGGCCGTCAAGGACGGGAAGCTCACCCAGGCCGAGGCTGACGCCGTGCAGAAGGCCGCAGATCAGGGCATCGTCCGGATCGGCGGACGCGGCCGCTGAGCCACGACCAGGCCGCCCTTGACCCGGACGGGGGCCGGCCGCGAAGGTGATCGTGATGAACGATCCCATCGCGGTCGAGCCCGCCCGCCGCCACCCCGGGACGGTGCGCGAGGTGTTCTGGGCGTTCCTGGTGCTGGGGGTTACCTCGTTCGGCGGACCGGTGGCGCACCTGGGCTACTTCCGGGAGGCCTTCGTCAAGCGCCGCCAGTGGCTGGGGGACCGCGCCTTCGCCGACCTGGTGGCGTTGTGCCAGTTCCTGCCCGGGCCCGCCTCCAGCCAGGTCGGCATGGCGATCGGCCTGCATCGCGCCGGGTTCGGTGGCCTGCTGGCAGCCTGGACGGCGTTCACGCTGCCGTCCGCGGTGCTCCTGGTGGGCTTCGCCTACGGCGTGACCGCGGTGGGGAGCAGCGCCAGCGCCGGCTCGCTACAGGGATTGAAGGCGGCGGCGGTCGCGGTCGTCGCGCACGCCGTGCTTTCGATGGCGAGGACGTTGACCCCGGACGCCAAGCGGGCGACCATCGCTGTCGCGGCGATGGTCGGGGTGCTCCTCGTCCCGGGCATCGCGGTTCAGGTGGTGGCGATCGCCCTCGCCGGCGTGGCCGGGGTGCTGTGGCTGGCCCCGGCCGCCTCCGAGCCGGACGCCGGGTCGTTCACGGTTCGGGTGCCACGTTGGGTGGCGATCGGCAGTCTGACGGCCTTCTTCGCCCTCCTGATCGGGCTTCCGGTGCTCGCCGCGACCCTGGACGACCCCACCCTGGGCCTCTTCGACATCTTCTATCGAGCCGGAGCCCTGGTGTTCGGTGGCGGGCACGTCGTACTCCCGCTGCTACAGGCCGAGACGGTGGCGACCGGCCTGATCGGTCACGACGCCTTCCTGGCCGGCTACGGCGCGGCGCAGGCCGTACCCGGACCGCTGTTCAGTTTCGCGGCCTTTCTCGGGGCGGTCACCACCACTCCGCCCTCCGGAGTGCTGGGCGCGGCGATCGCGTTGGTCGCGATCTTCCTTCCCGCCACCCTGCTGGTCGTCGGAACCCTGCCGTTCTGGGAACGGCTGCGGCATGCGCCGCTGGCTCAACGCGCCCTGATGGGAGTGAACGCCGGCGTGGTCGGCATTCTCGCCGCCGCGCTCTACAACCCGGTGTTCACCCAGGGCGTCACCTCGCCGATGTCCCTGGCGATCGCCGCCGCCGCCTTCGTGGCGCTGAACTCTTGGAAGGCACCCGCCTGGGCCGTGGTCATCGCCGCCGGCCTGCTCGGCTGGGCCGTGCTGTGAAGCCTGGCCGAGTCATTCGGCCAGGCCAGCCGTAGCGCGCCGGTTCCCGTGGCGGAACAAGTTGGGCGAAACATCTGTTGAGTCTGGTGCACTCAACCCTGAAGGACTTCCTCATGCCTACCAAGCGTCTCCCCGTCCTCTTCCTCGACGACGTCGTTCTGCTGCCCGGGATGATCGTCCCGATTCCGCTCGACGAAGCGGCGCAGGCCGCCATCGATGCCGCCCAGACCTCCTCGGACGGCGAGCTGCTCGCCGCGCCGCGACTGGACGACCGGTACGCGGCCCACGGGGTCGTGGCAAGCGTGGAGAAGATCGGACGGATCCGCGGCGGTGCTCCGGCCGCGGTGCTGCGCACCGGCGAGCGCGCCCGGATCGGGAGCGGCGTCACCGGCCCCGGCGCGGCGCTGTGGGTCGAGGCGGAACCCGTCGAAGAGACCGCCGTCACCGACCGCGTCCACGCCCTGGCCGAGGAGTACAAGCGCCTCGTCGTCGCCGTCCTGCAGCGCCGGGAGGCCTGGCAGGTGATCGACACCGTCAGCGCGATCGAGGATCCGAGCGCCCTGGCCGACACGGCCGGGTGGGCGCCGTACCTCTCCAACGACCGCAAGCGGCAACTGCTGGAGACACCCGAGACCGAAGACCGTCTCACCCTGCTGATCGAGTGGACCAGGGATCATCTCGCCGAGACCGAGGTCACCGACAAGATCGGCGAGGACGTCCGCGAGTCCATGGAGAAGCGGAACCGCGAGTTCCTGCTCCGCGAACAGCTCAAGGCGATCCGCAAGGAGCTCGGCGAGGGCGAGCCCGAGGGCAGTGAGGACTACCGCGCCCGGGTCGAGGCCGCCGACCTGCCCGATTCTGTCCGGGAGGCCGCGCTGCGCGAGGTCGACAAGCTCGAACGCTCCAGCGATCAGAACCCCGAGACCGGGTGGATCCGCACCTGGCTGGACACCGTGCTCGAACTGCCCTGGAACGTGCGGACGCAGGACTCCACCGATCTCGGCGCCGCGCGCGCCGTGCTCGATGCCGATCACCACGGCCTGGACGAGGTCAAGGAGCGGATCGTGGAGTACCTGGGCGTCCGAGCCCGCCGTGCCCAGCGTGGTCTGGAGATCGTCGGCGGTCGCGGCTCCGGCGCGGTCATCCTGCTGGCCGGCCCGCCCGGGGTGGGCAAGACCTCGCTGGGTGAATCCGTGGCCCGCACGCTGGGACGCAGGTTCGTCCGGGTCTCGCTCGGCGGCGTCCGGGACGAGGCGGAGATCCGCGGCCATCGGCGTACCTACGTCGGCGCGCTGCCGGGCCGGATCGTCCGCGCGATCAAGGAGGCCGGCTCGATGAACCCGGTCGTGCTGCTGGACGAGGTCGACAAGGTGGGCGCCGACTACCGCGGCGACCCCGCCGCCGCGCTGCTGGAGGTGCTCGACCCGGCCCAGAACCACACTTTCCGCGACCACTACCTGGAACTCGACCTCGACCTCTCCGACGTGCTGTTCATCGCCACCGCCAACGTGCTGGAGACCATCCCGCCGGCCCTGTTCGACCGCATGGAGCTCATCGGAATCGACGGCTATACCGAGGACGACAAGGTGGCCATCGCTCGTGACTTCCTGGTGCCGCGGCTGCTCGAACGCGCCGCGCTCACTCCCGAGGAGGTCACGGTGATCGACGACGCGCTGCGCGAGATCGCCGCCCACTACACCCGCGAGGCCGGCGTCCGCGCGATGGAACGGATGCTTGCCAAGGCCTTCCGCAAGGTCGGGCTCGAGGAGCTGCCGGCGGTCGTGGACGTGGGTTCGCTGAAGGAGCTGATCGGCCGGCCGCGGTTCCTGCCGGAATCGCGGGAGCGGACGGCCGTCCCAGGTGTCGCTTCCGGGCTCGCCGTGACCGGCATGGGCGGCGACGTGCTCTACATCGAGGCATCCCTGCTGCCCGGCACGACCCCGTCGCTGACGATCACCGGGCAGCTCGGTGAGGTGATGAAGGAATCGGCGCAGATCGCGTTGTCGTACCTGCAGGCCCATGCCCTCGAATACGGCATTACGCCCGAACGGCTGGAACACCCGTTGCACCTGCACGTGCCCGCCGGCGCGGTACCGAAGGACGGCCCCTCGGCCGGCGTCACGATGACCACCGCGCTGCTCTCGCTGCTCACCGGACGCAACGTCCGCGCGGAGGTCGGGATGACCGGCGAGGTCTCGCTGACCGGCCGGGTGCTGCCGATCGGTGGGGTCAAGCAGAAACTGCTGGCCGCCCAGCGCGCCGGCCTCGGCGTGGTCTACCTGCCCCAACGCAACGAGCCCGACCTCGACGACGTGCCCGCCGAGATCCTGAGCGAGCTCGAGGTACGGCTGGTCTCCGACGTCCGCGAGATCCTCAGTACGGCCCTCGAACCCGCCCGGGAGTCGAAGGCCGCCGCCTGAGTGCACGGCCCAGGACGGGCGCGTGCTGGGCCACAGGTTGGGCATGGACGTCATCGTCTAGCGGGAGATCGCGACGGCAAACTCATTCACTCCCTCCAGACGGTGGCGTCTCCAGTATTCGACCGCCGTCTCGTTCGGCTCGCAGGCTGATCGTCAGATCGTCCGCATCGTGGTCAGCGCGAGTCGAAGGTCGTCTCCGCCAGCAACCATGTGCTGGGTTAGGACTCGATCTGGCTATGCCTGACATGGCTGCTCGATCTTCGGCAGAACTATCCGACCTGCCGACCAACCAGGCTCGCGAAGCAGATCAGAGTGTTCGGTACATCGAGAAGATAGACCACTCTGCCATCCTGGCGCGGCAACGGCGCCGCGATCATCTGAGTGCCCATCACCTCCCATCCACTCTCGTCCTGAGGAGCCATATCCCCAGTGATCTCTACATAGACCAATCCGGGAAACTCGATACGGCGTAGCGCTTCGTAGTCGATCCGGAAGGTCAGGCTGAGAGTCCCCGGCACATCCATGCTGAGGCGGACCATGTCCACCGCTTCAGGCGCATCTGGTGAATCGACATCCCAAATGCCCTGTCCCTGAAGCTCCCACCCCGACTCAAACCGGAGCGATCCGGATTGTCCCGGAAACCACGGGTTGTCACTTCGGACTCTTCGACGCAACTCCACTAGAGACCTTCCTCCTTAACTGCGGTCCCCCGCACCTACCGCAGGCCCGCCGCCACCAACGCGGCCTCCGCCGTGGCAACCACAAGGTTCTCCTTCAGTATCCGAGGGACACGGAACTCCGGGTCCACCAACGGAATCAACTCGCCGGCAGGGCCCAGTTTTGCCACACCAAGGTCGGTCAACACCCACTCCCCGTGGCCCGACGAGAACTCTTTTAGCATGCCGTCATCAAACCGAGCGTGGAGCGCCAGGCGATAGTCGCCCAACACATCGCCGAAGAAATCGAGCGTTGGCTCCTTGACCTGAATCGCCGCCCAATACCCGAGAACCGCCCACTTCGATAGACGCCACATATCATCGTCATTCCCAAAGCGGGTCTCACGGCCTGACAAGACCTCCAGAACCGTCTCGTAGGCCACCTCAGGCAACGCCATCAGCTCCACCCGTTCGCATACCTGCGACAGCAACTCATCCACCTGCTCGGCCGACCTCAGCACTCGCTGAGTCAACTTGTGCTCAAGGACGATCTCACCCAAGTCGCCATGGGCCTCGAAACCAGAAACCGCATACACCTCACGGAGCAGCGGACCCCAATGCGATCGACAACAACCCCACCAGAAAGAATCGAAACCAGTGGGACAAGACGGGGCGCAACGGCATTGTCACGTGAGGGATTGCGGTCACTTTCGACGTTGAAATAGGACCAGCCCTCCGTGTGGGACACCTTCCCATCCGAACAGCCAAGCAATTCCTAGCATGAAGAAAACTCACACCAGCGGAGCCCGGCGACTTCATCCGGCGTGTCCCGCCCATGCGGCTCTCAGCCACAACCCGGCGCGCTGAGATCAGACGGGAGCCATCCGTTCGATGTGGCGCGCAGCGCAATGTTCCCCGGCTTGGAGGCCAGGACTACTTGCGGGTTGGGCTGCACCTTGCTGGAGTGCCCCAGCAGAGGGGCAATGCTGGTGGGCCTAAGTGGACTTGAACCACTGACCTCCGCCTTATCAGGGCGGCGCTCTAACCGTCTGAGCTATAGGCCCGCTGGTGCGTTGCACCGAGGGGAAACGTTACCGTGCCCGGTGGGCAGGTCTCAAATCCTTCGCAGCCCCGGCTCACACGATCGAGAAGCCGGGCGGCAGAGGGGCCCGGCCGGTGAGGGCGAGCAGCAGGGCCCCACCGTGTCCGGCGTCGAGCGCTGCCTCGGCCGCCAGCCGGACCGCGTCCGCCAAGGTGTCCCGACTCGGCTCGAAGCGAAGGCCGGTTGCTCGCGCGATGTCCAGACAGTGCACCACCAGCTCGAAGATGCGGGTGCGCAGGTACTCCTCCAGCGGCATCCCGCCCACCAGCGTGGTCAGGACGTATCCGGGCGGAAGGCCGTCGAGCGCCCGGCGTGCCCGATCGGCAAGCTCGACCACGGCGGCTACGGGGTCGTCACCCAGGGCCGCACCAGCCTGGCGACCACGCTCGGCGACCGCATCGGAATCGGGGAAGCTCTCGGCGATGATGCGGTAGTAGTCGACGGCAGTCGGTGCGGCGATCTGGTCGGCTGGCCGCGCGATGTACTCGATGACGGTGACGAGCGACCGTGAGGTGTGCCCGATCAGCGCTCGCAGATCCCACACGCCCAGCCCTGGGGCATCGAGAGACGCCATATCGACCCGGCGGACCAGATCGACATAGTCGGCCGCCGCCACGAGGTACCTGGCGAACGACTCGGAGCGGAATGCGTCGGTGCCCATCGGAACTCCGGTCCTACGCCGTTCGTCAGTCTTCGGCGAGGGTGACTTCCAGGCCGCCCAGGATGTTGGCGGAGAGGTTGTACAGGAAGGCGGCGATGGTTCCCAGCGCGGTCATCAGCACGACGTTGATCACGGCGATCAGCGCGGAGATGCCGAGCACCTTGTTCATGCTGATGTAGTCCTCGATCCGCCAGCCGGCGGTGTCGTTCGGGCTGGAGACCAGATCGGTGACCACCTCGTTGACCGCCGCGAAGATGCCCGAGGTCTCGATCACGGTCCACACCATGTAGACCGCCACCCAGAGCATGATCCCGAAGGCGATGGAGAACAGGAACACCGTCTTCATCACCGACCATGGATCGAGCCGGGAGAGCCGGAGCCGCGCCTTGCGGGTGCGCCGGCCGCCCTTGCGAACCGGCTTGGGAGCCGGTTCGTCGACCACCGGCGGTGCCGCGGGCGGCGGAACGGGCGTCGGCACCGTGACGGTGGCCTCGTACTGCGGCCCCGGAACGAGCGGCTCCTCCGGCGAACCCGCGGAATCCGGGGTGTCGCTTGCGGGTACCGGCGGAATCCGGACGACCGTGTCGTCCAGCCCGTTCTCGCTGTCGGACCTGCCTCCTTCGACCCGCCACTTCGGGGGGTCGACCAGCCCCGAAGCCGCTCCGGTCGCGGTCAGCTTGTCAGTCACCGTTCTCCTCCCCGGCCGGTGTGGCTACCACCGGGCCTGGTTCGTCCGAGTCAACGGTACCTTGCGAATTCGGCGTCGGGCCAGCTTCCTCCGGAGGGGACGCCGGTGAGGACGGCAGTTCGCCGCTCGATTCCGGGTTCAGCGCGATCACCGCCACGGCGTCCTCGTCCGCCACGCCGACGAACTTCACGCCCATCGTGTCGCGTCCCTTGGCAGGCACCTCCGCCACAGCGGAGCGGATGATCTGGCCGCTGACCTTGATGGCGATCACCTCGTCGGATTCCTGCACCACCAGGCCGCCGACCAGCGAACCGCGATCCTCGTTGAGCTTCATCGCCTTGATGCCCAGGCCACCGCGACCCTGCTGCCGGTACTCCGAGACCGCGGTCCGCTTGGCGAAGCCGCCGTCGGTCACGGTGAAGACGAACCGGTCGTCCTCGGGCATGTCGGCGCCGATCACGGACATCGACAGCAGCGCGTCGCCGGGCCGGAACTTCATGCCGGTGACGCCCGAGGTGGCCCGTCCCATCGGACGCAACTGCTCGTCGTCGGCCGCGAACCGGATCGCCTGGCCCTTGCGCGAGACCAGCAGGACGTCGTCCGCGGCGCTGCACAGCGCGGCGCCGATCAGCTCGTCGTCCGGCTCGCGGAAGTTGATCGCGATCACGCCCGCCTGGCGCGGCGAATCGTAGGAGCGCAGCTCGGTCTTCTTCACCAGGCCGTTCTTCGTTGCCAGCAGCAGGTAGGGCGCGTCGTCATAGGCCCGCAGGGTCATCACCTGGGCGATCCGCTCGTCCGGCAGGAAGGAGAGCAGCCCGGCGACGTGGCCGCCCTTTGCGTCGCGGCCGGCCTCGGGCAGCTGCCACACCTTCGATCGGTAGACCCGTCCCATGTTGGTGAAGAACAGGATCCAGTGGTGGTTGGTGGTGGCGAACAGGTGCTCCACCTCGTCGTCGGTACGCAGGGACGCGCCCCGCACGCCCTTGCCGCCCCGCTTCTGGGTGCGGTAGAGGCTGGACGCGGTGCGCTTGGCGTAGCCGCCGTGGGTGATCGTGACGATCATCTCGTCGTCGGGGATCAGGTCCTCGTCCGACAGGTCGCCGTCCGCGGCGATGATCCGGGTACGGCGATCGTCGCCGTACTTCTCCACGATCTCGGCCAGTTCGGTGGAGATGATCTGCCGCTGCCGCTCCTCGTTGGCGAGGATGTCCTTCAGGTCGGCGATCAGGATCTCGTACTCGGCGAGCTGATCGACGATCTTCTGCCGTTCCAGCGCGGCCAGCCGGCGCAGCTGCATGTCCAGGATCGCGGTGGCCTGCAGGTCGTCGATCGCCAGCAGATCCTTCAGGCCCTCGCGGGCCTCCTCGGTGGTCTTCGAACGGCGGATCAATGCGATCACCGCGTCGAGCTGATCCAGCGCCTTCACCAGGCCGCGGTAGATGTGCGCCTTGGCCTCGGTCTCCTTCAGCCGGAACGCCGTCCGCCGCTGGATCACCTGAATCTGGTGCCGCACCCAGTGGCTGATGAACTGATCCAGGCGCAGCGTGCGCGGCACGTCGTCCACCAGGGCGAGCATGTTGCAGCCGAAGGTGTCCTGCAGCTGGGTGTGCTTGTACAGGTTGTTCATGACCACCCGCGGCTGCGCGTCCCGCTTCAGCACGATCACCAGGCGCTGGCCGGTGCGGCTGGAGGAGTCGTCGCGGATGTCGGCGATGCCGGTGAGCTTGCCGGACTTCACCAGTTCGGCGATCTTCACGGCGAGGTTGTCCGGGTTGCACATGTAGGGCAGCTCGGTGACGACCAGGTTCGTCCGTCCGGCGCGATCCTCTTCGATGTCGATCACCGCGCGCATCACCACCGAGCCACGGCCGGTGCGGTAGGCGTCCTCGATGCCCTTGCGGCCCACGATCAGCGCGCCGGTCGGGAAGTCGGGGCCCTTGATCCGCTCCATGGCGGCCTCGAGCAGCTCCTCCTTAGTGGCCTCCGGGTTCTCCAGGTACCACTGGACGGCCTCGGCCACCTCGCGCAGGTTGTGGGTGGGGATGTTGGTGGCCATGCCGACCGCGATGCCGGTGGAACCGTTGACCAGCAGGTTCGGGAACCGGGCCGGCAGCACGGTCGGCTCCAGTTCCTTGTTGTCGTAGTTGGGCTTGAAGTCGACGGTGTCCTCGCCGATGTCGCGCACCATCTCCATCGCCAGCGGGGCCATCCGGCACTCGGTGTACCGCATCGCCGCGGCCGGGTCGTTGCCCGGGGAGCCGAAGTTGCCCTGCCCGGCCACCAGCGGTGCCCGCATCACCCAGTGCTGCGCCAGCCGCACCAGGGTGTCGTAGATCGCGGAGTCGCCGTGCGGGTGGTAGAGGCCCATCACGTCGCCGACGATCCGGGAGCACTTGTTCCAGCCCCGGTCGGGACGGTAGCCGCGGTCGTACATCGCGTAGATCACCCGGCGATGGACGGGCTTGAGCCCGTCGCGGACGTCGGGCAGCGCGCGTCCCACGATCACGCTCATCGCGTAGTCGAGGTAGGAGCGCTGGATCTCGACCTGCAGGTCGATCTCCTCGACCTTGCTCAGGGTCGGCGCCAGACCGGTGTCGACCACCGCGTCGGCGCCCTCGCCGTCAAGCGCGGGGCCGTCCATCGGATCGTTGGGGCCGTCGATCGGGGTGTCGCTCATCTGTTGCGTACCTTCTTCTATCGGTCATCCCCGCGAAGGCGGGGATCTCGAGTCTTCAGTTGTGGGGGAGATTCCCGCCTTCGCGGGAATGACGAAGAGGGGTCGGGAACACCTACACGTCGAGGAAGCGGACGTCCTTGGCGTTGCGCTGGATGAAGCCGCGGCGCTGTTCGACGTCCTCGCCCATCAGGATGGTGAACATCTCGTCGGCGGCCGCGGCATCGTCCAGGGTCACCTGCAGCAGGGTGCGCTTGTCGGGATCCATCGTGGTGTCCCACAGGTCGCCGGCGTTCATCTCGCCGAGGCCCTTGTAGCGCTGGATCGGGTTGTTGGTCGGCGCCGGCAGCTTCTTGCCGGCCGCGATCCCGGCGTCGCGCAGCGCGTCCCGCTCGGCGTCGGAGTAGGCCAGTTCGTGCGGGGCGTTCGTCCAGCGCAGTCGGTACAGCGGCGGTTGGGCCAGGTAGACGTAACCGCCGTGGATCAGCGGCTTCATGAACCGGAACAGCAGGGTCAGCAGCAGGGTGCGGATGTGCGCACCGTCCACGTCGGCGTCGGCCATCAGGACGATCTTGTGGTAGCGCAGCTTGTCGATGTCGAAGTCGTCCTGCACACCGGTGCCGAGCACGTTGAAGATCGCCGAAACCTCGCGGTTCTGCAGGATCTTGTCCAGCCGGGCCTTCTCGACGTTCAGGATCTTGCCCCGGATCGGCAGGATCGCCTGGGTGCGCGGGTCGCGTCCACCCTTGGCCGAACCGCCGGCGGAGTCACCCTCGACGATGAAGACCTCGCACTCCTTGGGCTCGGTGGAGGAGCAGTCGGCCAGCTTGCCGTACTCCCCCGCCCCGTTCAGCAGGCCCTTGCGGGAACGGGCCAGATCGCGCGCCTTGCGGGCCGCGACCCGGGCCTGGGCGGCGGCCTGCGACTTGCGGACGATGTCCTTGCCCTCGGACGGGTTCTTCTCCAGCCAGTCGCCCAGCAGGTCGTTGACCACCCGCTGCACGAAGGAGCGCGCCTCGGTGTTGCCCAGCTTGGTCTTGGTCTGGCCCTCGAACTGCGGCTCGCCCAGCTTCACCGAGATGATCGCGGTGAGGCCCTCGCGGATGTCGTCGCCGGAGACCCGATCCTCCCGCTTCTTGATCATGCCCCAGGCCTCGCCCCACTTGTTCACCGTGTTGGTGAGCGCGGCGCGGAAGCCCTCCTCGTGGGTGCCGCCCTCGTGGGTGTTGATGGTGTTGGCGAAGGTGTGGACGCTCTCGTTGTAGGAGGTGTTCCACTGCATCGCCACCTCGAGGCTCATCTGGTCGTCGACCGCGTCGATGGCGATCACCGACGGGTGGATGACGTCCCTGGAGCCGGTGAGGTACTTGACGTAGTCGATCAGGCCGTCGGCGTACTGGAAGGTCTGCTCCCGGACGGTCTCGATCTCGTCGGTCTCGGGGTTGTCGGCATGCTCGGGACGCCGGTCGATCAGGGTGATCGACAGCCCCTTGTTGAGGAAGGCCATCTCGCGGAACCGGGTGGCCAGCGTCTCGTAGGAGTAGACCGTGGTCTCGAAGATGGTCGGGCTGGCGTAGAAGGTGACCGTGGTGCCGGTGCCCTCGGCAGGCTCGAGCTGGGCCAGCGGGGCGTCCGGATCTCCCAGGGTGAAGGACTGGCTCCACCGGTAGCCGTCGCGCCGGACGTCGGCGGTGAGGCTGGTGCTGAGCGCGTTCACCACCGAGACGCCCACGCCGTGCAGGCCTCCGGAGACCTTGTAGCCGCCGGTGCCGAACTTGCCGCCCGCGTGCAGCTTGGTGAGCGCCACGGTGAGCGCCGACATCTTCTCCACCGGGTGCTCGGCGACCGGAATGCCACGGCCGTTGTCGGTGACGCGGATGCCGCCCTCTTCCAACAGCTCGACGGTGATGGTGTCGCAGTAGCCCGCCAGCGCCTCGTCCACCGCGTTGTCGACCACCTCGTAGACAAGGTGGTGCAGGCCGCGTTCACCGGTGGAGCCGATGTACATGCCGGGCCGCTTGCGGACGGCCTCCAGGCCTTCCAGGACGGTGATCGCCGACGCGTCGTAGCTGCCTTCGGCAACGTGAGCGGCTTCCGCGGCACTGGCCGCGGTTGCGGTTGGCTCTTGTGTCACTGAGGTTTACCCTTCGGACGTGAGAACGGCCACCAGCTGGCAAGCAGTGGCGGCTCGGTCAGGAACAGACCAAGTCTAGCGGATGAGGCCCGCCTTCCGGGGGAGCGGAGCCCAGGATTCGGCCCTCAACGGCCCGATTTGCCGGTGCGGAGCCGCTGGCAGGCCCCCGCGTAGGGGCAGGTACGCCTCCCGGGGGCCCAGACCGTCAAATCGCCGAAGTCGCTGCTCGAGTCAGTGATACTGACGAACCGGGAAGCCGGCTGCCCTCACCTGCCACGGCAGGTCGAGCCGGAGCCCATCAGCCATGGCCCGGGGCCGCTCGCCGACCGGCAGACCGCTCAGACCTCGACCTCGGTGTGGTCACCCACCCACAGGGTGTGGAAGGTGCCCGGCTCGTCGACCCGGCGGTAGGTGTGGGCACCGAACAGGTCGCGCTGCCCCTGGATCAGGGCGGCGGTGGAACGCTCGGCGCGGAGCCCATCGAAGTAGGCCAGCGAGGAGGCGAAGGCCGGCGCCGGGACGCCGTGCAGCGCGGCCTCGGCGACCACCTTGCGCCAGGCCGGGAGGCCGGTGTTGACGACCTCGGCGAAGTACTCGTCGCTGATCAGCAGCGGCAGGTCGGGGTCGCGCTCGTAGGCCTCGGTGATCCGGTTCAGGAACTGCGCCCGGATGATGCACCCGCCCCGCCAGATGCGCGCCAGGTCACCGCGCTTGATCGCCCAGCCGTAGAGCTCGGACGCCGCGGCGATCTGGTCGAAGCCCTGGGAGTAGGCGATCACCTTGGACGCGTACAGCGCCTGGCGCACCTCCTCGATGAAGGCTGCGCGATCCTCGACCTGCCAGGGCTCGGTGGCTGTGCCGAAGGCCGCGCGCGCGGCCTCCCGTTGCGGCAGCCCGCTGGAGAGCGCGCGGGCGAAGGTCGCCTCGGCGATCCCGGTGATCGGGATGCCGAGCTCCAGTGCGTTCTGGACGGTCCAGCGTCCGGTGCCCTTCTGACCGGCCTCGTCCACCACGATGTCGATGAACGGCCGGCCGGTCTTGGCGTCCGTCTGCGACAACACCTCGGCGGTGATCTCGATCAGGAAGGACTCCAGGTCGCCGGCGTTCCATTCCGCGAAGATCTCGGCGAGCTCGGCCGGGGTCGCGCCGAGGCCCTTGCGCAGCAGATCGTAGGCCTCGCCGATCAGCTGCATGTCGGCGTACTCGATGCCGTTGTGCACCATCTTGACGAAGTGGCCGGCGCCATCGGGGCCGATGTGGGTGCAGCAGGGCACACCGTCGACCTTGGCGGAGATGTCTTCCAGGATCGGGCCGAGTTCCGCGTATGCCTCGACCGTACCGCCGGGCATGATCGCGGGGCCGGTGAGCGCGCCCTCCTCGCCGCCGGAGATGCCGGAGCCGACGAAATGCAGCCCGGCGGCGCGTACCGCGGCCTCGCGCCGGATGGTGTCGGGATAGTGTGCGTTGCCGCCGTCCACGATGATGTCGCCTGGCTCCATCAGCGGCACCAGCGCGTCGATCACGGCGTCGGTGGCCTTGCCGGCCTGCACCATGATGATGAGCTTGCGCGGCCGCTTCAGGCTGGCGACGAAACCCTCCAACGTCTCGGACGGGACGAACGCACCCTCCGACCCATGCGCGGCGATAACCTCCTCGGTACGCGCCCAGGTGCGGTTGTAGACCGCCACGGTGTAGCCGTGGTGGGCGAGGTTCCGCGCCAGATTGCTCCCCATCACCGCCATCCCCACCACACCGATGTCGGCGGTGGCGGTGGTGTCGGAAACCGGTGTGGTCATGGTCGCTCCTCGTTTGGTCGCTCTCGGCTGTCGATGCAGTCCAGGAACCAATCAACCAGCCCAGCGGCGAGGGAGCAACCGGTTGCCCATGGTTGCCCGCGCCTGGCCCGGGCCTCCAGGCTCCCGAGAGCGACGGCAAGGGCCTCGCCGACCACTCGGCCGGGTCGCTCCGTCGACTTTCAGCCGCGCCTTCGCGCCCCCCGGACGGGCGAACGCCGACATCGCCGCGCGGCGCAATGGCGTAGCGGGCACGCGGGTTTGCTGAGAGCATCGGATCAGGCCAGACCGACCCTTTGCTCAATGAGGTGAGAGCCATGCAGTTCCGTGAAGACGCGCAATGGTCCTTGGTCGTTCCGACCAGCATGGGCGTCCGGTTGACGCCGGATGCCGGCCAGAGCGTTCATACCTCCGGCCGGTTCATGCTGGAGGCGACCTCGGCCGAGAGCAATGTCGCCAGCATCTCTTCCTCCCTTGGCCTGCCGGCGAAGGTGCTGACCCGCTTCGTGGCGGGCAGCCCGATCTCGTCGCTCATCAAGGCCAACCTGCGCGCCCGTGGCCTGGCGTACGAAGGCCCGGACGTACCGCAGGGCGGCGCGTGGGGCTACCGGCATCAGATCAACATCGCCGACTCCGGCTACGGCAACCGCGGCCCACGGGTCTGGAACGACCGGGCCGGCGAGGTGGGGTGCACGCTCGCCGTGGCCGACTTCGACACGGAGCGGCTGTTCGGTGCCGAAGGGGTGTCCATCCTGCACCTCTCCGGGCTGATCGCGGCGCTGTCGCCGCAGACCAGCACACTCTGCATCGAGCTCGCCCGGATCGCCAAGGCGCACGGCACCGCGATCAGCTTCGACCTCAACTACCGTGCCTCGTTCTGGAACGGCCGGGAAGAAGAGCTGCGCTCCGCTTTCGGGGAGATCGCGAGCCTGGCCGACATCCTGATCGGCAACGAGGAGGACTACCAGCTCGCCCTGGGCATAGCTGGTCCGGAAACCGGCGGCGAGAGCCTCGCCGAGCAACTGGATGCCTTCGCGTTGATGATCGACCGGGTTCAGGTGCGGTATCCCGGTGCCCAGGTCTTCGCCAACACGCTGCGTGAGGTCCTCGACGCCAACCGGCATCTGTGGGGCGCCGTCGTGCGCTCCGGTGACAAGCTGTGCACGGTTGCCCCACGCGAGATCGGTGTGCTGGATCGGATCGGCGGCGGCGACGGCTTCGTCGGCGGTTTGCTCTACGGTCTGCTGCGCGGCTGGTCGATCGAGGACGCCACCCACTTCGGCTGGGCCAGCGGCGCGTACGCGGTCACCTGCCTCACCGACTACGCCAGCCCGGCCGACGAGGCTGCCATCTGGTCGATCTGGGAGGGCAACGCCCGCGTCGTCCGCTGAACCGGGCCTGATCATCCGGCGGACGTGGGTTCAGCCGTAGGTGTCGCGGGGCCCCCGGCCCGGGACGGAGCGCCGGCCCTTCTTCCAGTTCGGGGCGGTGGGGCCGACGACCAGCACCCGCTCGACGGTTCCCTGGCCGAGCTGGTCGTTGAGCCGGGCGACCAGTTGCGGCGCGATCTCACGCAGCGAGGTGGCCCAGGTGGTCGACTCGGCCCGGATGGTGAGCACCTTGTCGGCGAACGACTCCGGCACCGAGTGCGCGGCGTTCACCTCCCCCACCAGGGTCGTCCAGCCTCCCAGCAGGTGGTGGAGCTTGACCTCCGTCGACCAGCCCTGGGTGTCGATCACATCCTTGAGCAGGTCGCCCAGGGGTTCGGGGCCGTCGTTGGCCGGCTTGGCCGACCGCTTCCGCGGGCGGGGCGGCGGGGCGGCATCGCCGCGGGCGGCGCGGGCCACCTGCCGGGCGACATCCAGCCCCTGCGGATCGTGCTCCGGCGTGCTCACGACTCGCCCTCCCCGGCCGCGCTGTCCCCCGCCTCGGGTTCGGGAGCGGCGGCCTGCGAAGCGGGGACGGGGTTGTGCCCGAGCTCCACCGTGTAGTGGCGGCCGCCGAGACTCGCCGGGACGTCGGCGCTCACGGCCGCGGTGATCAGCACCTGCTCGGCCGAGGTCGCCACCGCCGCGAGCCGATCGCGGCGCACCTCGTCCAACTCGGCGAACACGTCGTCGAGGATCAGCACGGGCTCGACGCCGTCCTCCCGCAGCAGGCCGAACGATGCCAGCCGGAGGGCGAGCGCCAGCGACCAGGATTCCCCATGTGAGGCGTAGCCACGCGCCGGCAGCCCTGAGAGCGTCAGCGCCACATCGTCGCGGTGCGGACCCACCAGCGAGAGCCCGCGGGCGATCTCCTCGCCGCGCCGCTGCCGCATCCGTTCCAGCAGCAGCTCACCCAACTCCGCCCGGGTGAGCTGTGTCACCGCCCTCGGGCCGCCCTCGTCGCCACCGGTCTGTGATTCGGCCCCCGGCTCCGAGAGGTCAGCGGCCGTGGGCAGGGAGGACGACTGGTAGGCGGCCTCGGCCAGGTTGCGAGTCGGCGCGATGCCGGCGTAGGAGGCCTGGAGCAGGGGGGTCAGGTCGGCCAGCGTGGAGAGTCGGGCCTCGACGATCTCTGCTCCGAGTTGGGCCAGCTTCTCGTCCCACACTCCCAGCGTGGATTCAGCATCGGTGCCCCGTGGGCCGCGTCCGGCCAGGGATTTCAGCAGGGTCGAGCGTTGCTTCAGCACCCGGTCGTAGTCGGCCCGGACGCCCGCCAGCCGCGGCCAGCGAGCAGTGAGCAACTCGTCGAGGAACCGCCGACGGGAGGACGGGTCGCCCTTCACCACGGTCAGGTCCTCCGGCGAGAACACCACGACGCGGAGCGCCCCCAGCAGGTCGCGCGGGCGTTTCAACGGCGCCCGGTTCAGGCTGGCGCGATTCGCCTTGCCCGGAATCAACTCGACCTCGAGCAGCAACTGGCGAGGATCGTCCGCCCCGGCCTGGACGCGGGCACGCACCCGGGATCGCTCCGCGCCGAAGCGCACCAGCGGGGCTTCGCTCGCGACCCGGTGCGAGCCCAGGGTCGCCAGATACTCCACCGCCTCGACCAGGTTGGTCTTGCCCTGGCCGTTGGGGCCGGTGAACACCGTGACGCCCGGCTCCAGCGGAACGTCGACCACCGGATAGGACCGGAAGTCGACCAGGTTCAGGTGGGTTACGAACACCGGCTCACCCTCGACGCTTCGGCAGCCCCGGACCCTTCGACAGGCTCAGGGATCCGGAGGTCACCGCGCCGCGGCGGTTGCGTCCGCGGTCGCCTGGGTGTGGTCGACGGGCAGGCGCATCAGCATGATGACGTGGCGGTAGTCCTCCCGCGGGTCGCCGTCGATCTCGTCCAGGCCCATCAGCAGACAGGGCTTGCCCGGCGCGGTGAACGAGAACTGCACGTACGGAGCGTCCAGCGCCGCCAGCGCATCGGAGATGTAGTGCGGGTTGAAGCCGGCCGCGGTCATCGACAACCCACCGCCGGTGACGTCCACCACCACCGCCTCGAGGGCTTCCACGGCCTGGGCCTGGTCTCCGGTCGCCGCCTCCAGGGTGATCGACCCGTCGCCGATCAGCATCCGCAGCGAGGTGTTGCGCTCGGCCACCAGGCCGACGCGCTTGACGGCGGCCTCGACCTCGGCGGTGTTCGCCCGGACGGTGACGGTCGGCTGCACGTTCATCAGATGCCGCACCTTCGGGAACTCGCCATCCAGCAGCCGGGTGGTGATCTCGCGGAGGCCGGCGGCACCGGTTCCCTCGAAACCGATCAGCCCGTCGCCGGTGGCCGCGCTCGACAGGCTGAGCGTGATGTCGGTGCCCGAGGTCATCGAACGGGCGGTCTCGGCGAGCACCCGGGCCGGAACCAGGGCGGCACCTTCGGTGCGGGTGCTGCGCGGATTCCAGGGCAGTTCCTTCAGCGCCATCCGGTACCGGTCGGTGGCCAGCAGCGAGAGCGTGTCGCCGTCGATCTCGACGCGGACGCCGGTGAAGACCGGCAGCAGTTCGTCGCGTCCGGCGGCGACCACGACCTGGCCGACGGCCCGGGCGAAGTCGTCGCTGGGGATGGCGCCCGTCGCGTCGGGCATGGTGGGCAGCGCCGGGTAGTCGCCCACCGGCAGGGTCTGCAGGGTGAAGCGGGCGGTGCCGCAGACCAACTCGACCTTGGTGGCGTCGGAGGTCAGCTCGACCGGCTTGTTGGGCAGGGAGCGGGCGATCTCGGCCAGCAGCCGGCCGGAGACCAGCACCACGCCGTCGTCGGTCACCTCCGCCTTCACGGTGACCTGGGCTGAGGTCTCGTAGTCGAAGCTCGACAGCACGACCTCGCCATCGCCGGCTCGCAGCATCAGACCGGCGAGGATGGGCACGCTGGGCCGGGTGGGCAGGCTGCGGGCAGCCCACTGGACAGCTTCCGCCAAGACGTCGCGCTCGAGTCGGATCTTCACTGTCGCTCCCTCTTCGTTGGTTGCTCGATCATATCGGCGTGAGCCGACGGTTGGGGTGGTTCAGGATATGCCAGAACCGATGTCCCCAGACTGTGCATGGGATGACTTTGAAGGTTTGGAGGATGAATTACATTCCGTCATCGTCATAGCGGGTGTGGATCCGGTGGACAACCGGCGTTTCCGCTGGTGGTTCCGGGATCGGGGCGTGGACGAATCCTGTGGAGAACGAAAAATCACACGGGGAGGATTTGCGGACGACGATCCGGACTCCAGCTGGTTTCCACAGCCCCACCCGGTTTTCCACAGCCTTCCCCACAGATTTCGGCGGACGAAGGACGGGATTCGGCTGAAGGAAAGAGCGGTACCCGACCGCGACGAGATGGGATCGGTGGCAGTGATTGGCGTCCCGCTTCGACGAGCGCGGGATGACGGGTGGTTGCGAGGATCCCGCGCGGACATCGTCGATCAGCGGTACGGCGCGATCCGAACGTCAGCTGGCCGCGGCCTGGCGGATGCGGTTGGTGAGCTCCGTCATCTGGTTGAAGACGCTCCGCCGCTCCCCCAGCAACTGGTGGATCTTGCGGACGGCGTGCATGACCGTGGTGTGATCGCGGCCGCCGAAGGCCTGCCCGATCTTGGGCAGCGAGAGATCGGTGAGCTCGCGGCACAGGTACATCGCCATCTGCCGGGCGGTGACCAGCAGATGGGTCCGGCTCGTGCCGCACAGGTCGTCCACGCTCACGTCGAAGTAGCTGGCGACCGCGCTCATGATCATCGCGGCGGTGATGGTGGCCTCGCCGCCTTCGGGGATCAGATCCTTCAGCACCACTTCGGCCAGGGCGAGGTCGACGTCCTGGCGCTGGAGGCTGGCGAAGGCGGTCACCCGGATCAGCGCACCCTCCAGCTCGCGGATATTGGTCTGGATGCGGCTGGCGATGAACTCCAGCACCTCCGGGCTGGCGTTCAGGCCCTCGGCCGCCGCCTTCTTGCGGAGGATGGCGATCCGCGTCTCGAGGCTCGGCGGCTGGATGTCGGTCATCAGCCCCCACTCGAACCGGCTGCGCAGCCGCGGTTCGAGCGCGGCCAGCGACCGTGGCGGACGGTCGGCCGTCAGCACGATCTGCTTCTCGGCGGTGTGCAGGGTGTTGAAGGTGTGGAAGAACTCCTCCTGGGTCTGGATCTTGCCGTCCAGGAACTGGATGTCGTCCACCAGCAGCACGTCCACGTCCCGGTAGGCGCGACGGAACTCCGCTGTGCGGTTCTCGGAGATGGAGTTGATGAAGTCGTTGGTGAGCTCTTCGGTCGAGACGTACTTCACCCGCACCCGGTCGTAGTAGCTGCGGATGTAGTGGCCGACGGCGTGCAGCAGGTGGGTCTTGCCCAGCCCGGAGTCGCCGTAGATCATCAACGGGTTGTAGGCCTTCCCCGGAGCTTCGGCGACCGCGGCGGCCGCGGCGTGGGCGAAGCGGTTGGAGTCGCCGATCACGAAGGTCTCGAAGGAGTACTTGGGATTGAGTCGGTCGAAGCCGGCGTGACGGTTGATCGTCCGGGACGGGGCGGTGTCCGTCGCTGTTGGCTCGGGCGTGGGCTCGGCGGGCTCGGGCATCGTTGTGGATGCCTCGGGATCGATGGTGATCGCGAGCTGAATCGGCCGTCCCAGGTACTCACTGAACTGGGCCTCGAGGGCGGAGCGGAGCCGGGATTCCACGCGTTCGCGGGTGTATTCGTTGGCGACGGCCAGGATCAGCAGCGAGTCGTGCAGCGCGACCGGATGGGTGCTGGAGAGCCAGCCGCGAACCGACGGTTCGGATTGTCCCCACACATGGGCCCAAGCTTGATCGAGGGATTCACTCCCGTTCCCGAAACCGGGATCGATCAGCTGTGACATGTGCTTCCCTCACGCAACTACCTCTATCGAGCAATGCTGTCCACAGCGTTGTCCACAGACTGTGCACGGACCTGGGCGATACGGTCTCGCGTCCTCCCAGGTAGCTCAGAGCAGACTAGAGAGCGTCCTGTGGCGTTGGCAAACCCGATTCGACAATCTTAGGACTCATCGGCGTGTCGGCTCGACTCGTGACCACGGAACCCTCGGGTTTGCCGCAGGCCGCCCTCGGCACGTATCGTTGGTCAGTCGCTGTCGTGGCGACACCTCGTGCGTCCAGCGTGGGCGCATCGGTTCTGAGCAGGTATCGATCAGGGAGCATTCGCGTGAGCAAGCGCACTTTCCAGCCGAGTAACCGGCGTCGCAGCCGCACCCATGGCTTCCGGCTCCGGATGCGGACGCGCGCCGGCCGCGCCATCATTTCCGCTCGTCGTAGCCGGGGCCGAGTCCGCCTCGCCGGCTGACCGGTGCTGCCCGCCGCGTCCCGGCTGCGAACGCCCCAGGAATTCCAGGCGACCATGCGCCAGGGGGTGCGTTCGGGACGACCGTGCGTGGTGGTACATGCCCGCCCTCGGACGGCACCGCCGTCGAAGGCGGGCTTTGTCGTGTCCAAAGCCGTAGGTGGAGCAGTTGTACGCAATCGCGTCAAGCGCCGGCTGCGGCACCTGGTGGCTGCCGAGTTCGGTCGGCTGGAAACCCCGATCGATCTCGTGGTGCGCGCGCTGCCACCGGCAGCCGAGGGCGATCTCGCCGGCGACTTCGGTTCGGCCCTGAACCAGTGCCTGCGAAAGCTGGCGGCATGAAGTACCTCCTGATCGGCCTGCTGAAGGTCTACCGAGCGGTGATCAGCCCGCTCTACGGCAACGTGTGCAAGTACTACCCCTCCTGCTCGGCCTACGCACTCGAGGCGGTCACCGTCCACGGAGCGGTGAAGGGAAGCTGGCTGGCGGCCCGCCGGCTGGGCAGCTGCCACCCCTGGTCGCTGGGCGGCTACGACCCCGTCCCGGGGACGCCGGCCGCCGCTGCCTGGGCGGCGGAACAGGCGGCGAAGGCCGCAGAACCTACTGACCCGAGCGGGTCAGCGCAGCAGTCGGTTGCTGCTCGTCCAGACGTCTGCTGCGCGGCAGAGACGTCGTCTAGCGTGAGGTGAGATTGGTGAACCTGTTGCCACTGCTGCTGCCGATGGACATCTGGTCCGACATCGGCGGCTTCTTCAACACCATCATGCAGCCGTTGTACTGGGCGGTCTCCAGCGTGCTGGTGGCCTTCCACTGGTTCTTCAGCCTCTTCCTGGATCCGGCCTCCGGCATCACCTGGGCGCTGTCGATCATCCTGCTGACGATGATGATCCGCACCCTGTTGATCCCGCTGTTCGTCAAGCAGATCAACTCGGCTCGCAATATGCAGTTGCTCGGCCCCAAACAGCGGGCCCTGCAGGAGAAGTACGGCCACGATCGGGAACGTCTCGGCCAGGAGACGATGAAGCTCTACAAGGAGGAGGGCGTCAACCCGATGGCGTCCTGTCTGCCGCTGCTGCTGCAGATGCCGATCTTCCTGTCGCTGTTCTGGGTGCTCAACAACGCCGCCCGCGGCGAGGCGATGGGCGTCTTCGCCGATCGTCCCGAACTGATGGAGTCGCTGCGGCACGCGACCCTGTTCGGTGCGGAGATCTCCGGCACCTTCTGGCCCATCCCCGCCACCGGCTGGGGCTCCACCCAGACCCTGACCGCCATTCTGGTGGTGGCGATGACGGGGGTGCTGTTCGTCACCCAGCTGCAGCTGATGCGCAAGAACATGCCGCCGGAGGCGCTGACCGGCCCGATGGCGCAGCAGCAGAAGATGATGCTGTACCTCTTCCCGTTCATGTACCTGTTCATGGGTGTGAACATCCCGATCGGCGTGCTGATCTACTGGCTGACCACCAACCTGTGGAACATGGCGCAGCAGTACATCCTGATCCACAACAACCCGGCCCCGAACACCCCGGCCTACGTGGACTGGGAAGAGCGGATGCGCGCCAAGGGCAAGGATCCGGACGCGATCGTGGCCAAGCGCCGCGGGCGGGGCAAGCGGCCCGCCCCCAGCGCCAATCACGACCCGAACAAGGTCGCTCGGCAGTCGTCGGGCTCGTCCCCCAGTGGGCGGAGCACTCCCGCCGCAGGCACGACGGAGCCGGACGAGACCGACGCCAAGCGCACCGTGGTGCGTCGGCAGCAGCCCACCCGCAACAGCCGCGCCCAGCGCAAGTCCTGACCCCATGAACCCCCGGGGCTAACCCGGCCGCCAAGGAGAGATGAAGTTGTCCGAAGAGACGATGGTGGAGACCGTCGAGGCTGACGCCGACGACACCACGACCGAACCGGCGGAGGCCGGCCGTTCGAAGCGCGAATCGGCGCTGGAGAACGAAGGCGAGATCGCCGCCGACTACCTCGAAGAGCTGCTCGACATCGCGGACCTGGACGGCGACATCGACACCTACACCGAAGGCGGGCGCGCGCATGTCTCGGTGCTGACCGATGCGAACCTGCTGGTCGGCAAGGAGGGCGAGGTGCTGGAGGCGCTGCAGGAACTCGCCCGGCTCGCCGTGATGACCGAGACCGGTCACCGCAGCCGTCTCATGCTGGACATCGCCGGCCACCGGGACAAGCGGCGGACGGTGCTGCAGGAGCTGGCCACCACCGCGATCGCCGAGGTGCGCGAGACCGGTGAGCCGGTGCGCCTGGCCCCGATGAACCCGTTCGAGCGGAAGATCGTCCACGACGCCGTCGCCGCGGCGGGGCTGGTGAGCGAATCCGAGGGCGAGGAGCCGCGCCGGCGAGTCGTCGTCCTGCCGCAGGCCTGAGCCGATGGACGAGGCAACGATTGCCTCGGTCTTCCCTGGCGGCGAAGAACAGATCAATCGCTATGTCGATATATTGGCAAGTCGAGGTATTGACTGGGGTTTGATCGGCCCCCGCGAGCGCGACCGGTTGTGGGAGCGACACGTCCTGAACTCGGTGGCGCTGGGATCGCGGATTCCGTCCGGTGCCACGGTGGTGGACGTGGGCAGCGGCGCGGGGCTGCCAGGCATCCCCCTGGCGATCCAGCGTCCGGATCTCTCGGTGACGCTGCTGGAGCCGCTGCTGCGCCGGGCGAACTTCCTGAACCTCGCGGTCGACGAACTCGAGCTGGCTGATCGCGTCCAGGTGGTTCGTGGTCGCGCCGAGGAGCATCGCTCCCGCTACGACATCGTGACCTGCCGGGCGGTCGCGCCACTCCCCCGCCTGCTTGGCTGGTGTCTTCCCTTGGTTGCACCCGGTGGTCGGTTGATCGCCCTGAAGGGCAGCTCCGCCGCCGCCGAGGTGCTCTCCGCGAAGGACGATCTGCGACGCCTACGAGCCAAGGCATCGGTGCTGGAGCTGCCGATCCGGGGCCTGCCCGATGAGTCCACCTGGGCGATCGAGGTGTCCCGCTAGCTCTCCCTGCTGCCGGTCTGGGCCAAATCGTGTCCGTTCTTCTTGCGCGATCTCCTCCCTCCGACCGGGAGGTTGTGGGCGGTCGCCTGCGGTGCGTTGTGCTCCGGGCTCCGGGGACACCGGTCGGGCGACCCTGAGGGTGCTGTCAGGCGGCGACCTTGCGTTCGTTGGTGTGGAAGTGTTCTTTGACGTCGCCCGACCGGTGTCCCGCTCCGCCCTTTTCCGGCGCGTTTGCTGGGAGTGCTGGCTGTCCGGTGGAGACCCCAGGGGGTTGCGTAGGTGGGTGCGTGGGCCGCTTTGGAGGGCGAGCGTGGGGCATCGCGCCCCGGTTGTCTGGACGCAGTTGGCTCGGCGGGAACAGGGGACCTGGACGGGATCAGCAGTGAGGAGGCGCGCTCGTCGAGGACTCTTTGCGTTTGGCGGGCAGGCATTCCGGACCTTCTGCCGTTACGCGGGGATCCGCACCCCCGCGGTGAGCGAGGCCCTACTGGAGATTTCCACGCGACGAGAATTCAGTTCACAACCTGACAGCCCAGTGATCACCTCGTTAGCCGATCACCTCTCCGTGAAGCTCGCAGCTACGCGGCGGCGCGGATCCGCCGCTGGTGGCATCTCGATGGCGGGGAGGCCGGCCGCAAGCAGGCGAACTCGGACGAACTCCGGTGAGTAAGGAACTGAGCCCTCAGGACGGCGGCAAGGACGCACAGCTACTCGGCCCAGTGGGGCCGACTCCACCCCAGGTCTTCCCACTCCCCCGTTGGGTGGGCACTGACCCACGCCGCACTAGCTCTAGGAACCCGCTACTAACTCCGCTGACCCGCCCAGGTGACAACGCGCTCAACCAAGAACGCAACGTCAGGGGCGGAGCGGGAGATCGGTCGGGCGACGTCAAAGAACACTCGCACACCGGCGAACGCAAGGTCGCCGCCTGACAGCACCACCAGGGTCGCCCGACCGATCTCCCCGGAGCCCGCACCCAGGTCCCCACGCCACCGAGTCACGTGACGATTGCCCGCCCGAGCCCAACTGCCGCCCCACCCGCCCGACGAGCTATCCTCATGTTTCACGTGAAACGCGTCAGTTGAGGAGCCTTCTTCGTGTCGTCCACTTCCCCGGGTCCACGCCGTGCGGCGTTCGATGTACCAGAGTTCGCCGAGCCAGAAGAGCTGGAACCGGACGATCTGGACGCCGATGTTTCACGTGAAACGCCCGGAGCGCTTCCCCGACCGCGTCGCACTCGCACGCTGGTGGTGGCGAACCAGAAGGGCGGGGTGGGCAAGACCACGACCACGGTGAACCTCGCCACCGCGTTGGCGCTGGGTGGGCTGAAAGTGCTCGTCATCGACCTGGATCCGCAGGGCAACGCGTCCACCGCCCTCGGGGTGGAGCACCACGAGGGTGTTCCGGGAACCTACGAAGTGCTGACCGATCAGACGGCGATTGCCGATCTAGTGCAGTCATCGCCGGAGGCGCCGGGGCTGTGGGCCCTGCCGGCCACCATCGACCTGGCGGGGGCTGAGATCGGACTCGCGGCCGTGATGGCGCGGGAGAGCCGCCTGCTGCATCAGCTGGAGGTCTTTCTCGCAGCCCATGCCTTCGACTACGTCTTCATCGACTGTCCGCCGTCGCTGGGCCTGCTGACGCTCAACGCGCTGGTGGCGGCGGACGAGATCCTGATCCCGATCCAGTGCGAGTACTACGCGTTGGAAGGGGTGACCCAACTGCTGCGCACCATCGACCTGGTCAAGGGCGCGATGAACGACGGGTTGCGCCTGACCACCGTCGTGCTCACCATGTTCGACGCCCGAACCCGCCTGTCGGCTCAGGTCGCCGACCAGGTGCGGGAGTACTTCCCGGTGGAGACGCTGAGCACGGTGATCCCGCGCTCGGTACGCGTCTCCGAGGCGCCCAGTTACGGCCAGAGCGTCGTCACCTACCACCGGGCCTCAGCCGGGGCACAGGCCTATCTGTCCGCTGCAGAAGAGATCGCACACCGCGCAGCAGCGGTGCTCGCCGAAGGAGACCCGCGATGACCACCGCCAAACCTCGCTCGGGCCTGGGCCGCGGCCTGGGCGACCTGCTACAGCGCACCGATCCCGAACTCGCGTCGCGAGCGCCGGCATCCGCGCCACGGGTGCCGGAGGGATCCCGCTTCGAGGAGATCGGGCTGGAGGCCATTCAGCCCAACCCCAGGCAGCCTCGGACGGTCTTCGACCAGGACGACCTCGACGAACTCTCGGCCTCGATCGGCGAGTTCGGCCTGCTGCAGCCCGTGGTGGTGCGTCCGCTCGGGCAGGGCCAGTACGAGCTGGTGATGGGGGAGCGCCGGCTCCGCGCAAGTCAACAAGCCGGTTTATCGACAATTCCCGCCATCGTTCGTCCCACCGAGGATCACGACCTGCTGCGGGACGCGCTGCTGGAGAACCTGCACCGAGCCCAGCTCAACCCGCTTGAAGAGGCCGCCGCCTACCAGCAGCTGCTGGACGACTTCGGCTGCACCCAGGAGGAGCTGGCGCGGCGAATCAAGCGTTCCCGGCCGCATATCTCCAACACGATCCGGCTGCTGCAGCTGCCGACGCCCGTGCAACGACGGGTAGCTGCCGGCGTGATCAGCGCCGGTCACGCCCGGGCGCTGCTGGCGCTGGAGTCGACGGAGGCCATGGAGCGGGTGGCCAACCGGATCGTCGCCGAGAACCTGTCCGTGCGCGCCGTCGAAGAGCTGGTGGCGGTGGGAGAACCAGGGGAGCGGCGCGCCGCGCGCGTTCCACGGCCGAAGTCGGTATCGCCCGAGGCCCAGGAGCTGCAGGAGGAGCTCACCGATGCCCTGGACACCAGAGTCACCGTGACCGGCAGCGGCAAGCGCGGCAAGATCGTCATCGAATTCGCCGGCACTGAGGACCTCAATCGACTCAGAAACCTATTGCTAAACAGATAAATAGGTTTGTCGATAAACAGACTTATCGAAGACGCGTCAAGCCGACGCTACGCCCGCCGCACGATCAGCCCGAGGTGGCCAGGGAGCAGCCGCACCGCGCCAGGATGCTGGCGGAGCGATCGAGCCAGTTGCCGGCCGCGGTGGAGCGCGTCCCGTTGTGTGAGGCGAGGAAGGCGAAGGTGAGCACCTGTCCGTCCTTGGTCGTGACGTAGCCGGCCAGCGCGTTCACCTTCTTCAGCGAGCCGGTCTTGGCGTGGACGGCCTTGCGTCCACCCTTCTCCGAGGGGTCGTCGAACCGGTTCTTCAGGGTGCCGTCAACGCCGGCGACCGGAAGGCCCTTGACCACGTCGACGTATTTCGGGCTGCTCAGCGCGAAGCCGACCGAGCGTGCCAGCACCGAGGGCAGCACCTTGGTCTTCGAGGACAGCCCGGAGCCGCCGTCGATCTTCATCCCCTTGCCCCACAGCTCCTTGCCCTTCAGCCACGCGGTGACGGCTGCCGAGCCGCCGGCGAAGCTACCCGCGCGGTCCGTGGCGGTGGCCACGTGGCGGGCGAGCATCTCGGCCGCCACATTGTCGCTGTAGCGCAGCATCCGGCGCACCATCGTGCCCAAGCGCGCCGACTCCACCGCGGCTACCACCTTCGCCCCCTTCGGGGCCGAGGCAGCGCCGGTCAGACTCACCGTGAATCCCTTGGCTCGCAGCTTCTTGGCGAACAGCTTCGCGGTGGACTTCGCCGGGTTCTGGTAGGCGGCACCGCCGCTCTTGCCGCCGTTGACGGTGAGCGACATGATGCGCGGGGTGTACGACGCCCAGGTCTTCTTCCAGCTGGAGGAGTAGCGGGGCCCACTGAAGCGCGGTGCCGAATAGGTGAGCGTCACCTTCTTCACCCCGGCCGCCTTCAAGGCCTTCGCGGTCGCGGCTACGAGGTCGGTCAGGTTCGCCTTCTTGGCCGGGACGGTCGACCGCCCGCTGGTGAGGTAGGGATCGCCGCCGCCGACCAGGGTGAGCTTCCCCCGCTTGGCGCTCACCACCTTGGTGGTGAAGGTCCGATCCGCCCCCAGGACGTCGATGGCCGCCAACGCGGTGAGGATCTTGGTGGTGGAGGCCGGAACCATGAGCCTGTCGCGGGCGACGATCGGCTTGCCGTCGGCGGTGTAGACCGCCCAGGCGGTGGTGAGCTTCTTCTGCGACGGCTTCGCGAGCTTGGACGCCAGGAGGTTGCTGTCCAGGCTCACCGGCGAGGCGGTCGGTGCCTGGGGTGTGGCGAGCGGAGCTGCGGCCACCGGCGGGGCGAGCAGCGCCGAGCAGGCCAGGCCCAGGGCGAGCAGCAATCCGATCAGGCGATGTCGACGCATGCCAGCGACGGTAACCCGGGCGCCGAGTCGGAGGCCACCTCGTCCACACCCTGACTCAACCTCAGCTTGAGAAGTGAGGACGCGGCGCGGGCATCGCCGCTCGTCGGCCCGGAGAGGCCTCAGCGCAGGTCGGCAGCGGCCTCGGCGGCGGCGAGCCTCGCCTGGACGTCCTTGCGGGCGTAGTGCTCGGCGACGAAGGAGAGGAACGGAATGGTTCCCGCCAGTGCGATCAGGATCAGCCGTCCCCACGGCCAGTGAACCCGGCGGCCCAGGTCATAGGCGGTGATGATGAGCACCATGTACAGCCAGCCGTGCGGCACGCCCGTCCAGGTCACCACGGCGCCGTTGTCGGCGAAGTACTTCAGCGGCATCCCGACCAGCACCAGCACCACCAGCAGCACGCCCACCACGTAGGCCATCACCCGGTAGCGCAGCAGGGCGCCGCGAATCTCGGGGATCCGCGCGGAATCGATGCTCGGCGTCTCGGCTGTGCTCACGACATCTCCTGGTCGATGGTCATCCTCACCGTACCCTGCCGGCCGACCGCGCGGACGAAGCGAAGCGTCATGAACATCGCGAAGCCGGCGAAGGCCCACCACTGCAGGGCATAGCCGTAGTTCTGCCAGGAACCCTCGCCGGTCGCCAGCGTGACCGTTGCCGGCTCCAGCCCCTGCTCCCGGGCGCTCTCGGCGTTCAGCGTGACGAAGCCGGGCACCAGCTGCTGCGGCCAACGCTGGGCGAGGCCGGCGAGCCGTACCGACCCATCCGGATCGTCGCTGCGCGGCTCGGAGGGCAGGAAGACCCCGACCACGTCGACGACGCCGGCGGGCGGCGGTGCGATGGGTCCCGATCCCTCACCCGACTCCGGGGCCGTGGTGCCCCGCACCACCGGCAGCACGCGACTGTCGCCGAGCTCCAGGGGAATGAGCACGCGCCCGTCGGTCAGCAGGAGCTGTTGGTCGGCCAGGAAGACGCCCGAGGCGCTCACCTGCCGTCCGTAGACATCTCCCACCGTGCCGTCGTCGCCGAGGTTCTCGAGCAGGGCCACCGGCGGCAGCGCGGCGCGTTCCTCGGCCGAGGCCTGCTCCTTCGACTCATAGACGCCCATCTGCCACAGCCCCAGCCACAGCATCACCACGGTCAGCGCCAGGCCGACGGCGCCGATGAGTCCCTGCTTGAGCCGAGTGGGCATGGCTCAGGATCGACGCGCCCAGGCGTTGTCGACCAACTGGGCGCACAACAGGCCGAAGTCGTAGCCGGCGGCCTCGACGGAGAGCGGCACCAGGGAGGTTTCGGTCATGCCGGGGGCCGAGTTGGTCTCGATGAAAACCGGCTGACCGTCGGCGTCGACAATGATGTCGGCCCGGGAGAGATCCCGCAGCCCCAGAACGCGGTGCGCGGTCACGGCCATCTCGGCGCAGGCCGCCGCCGCGTCGTCGCCGAGTTCGGCCGGCGCGAGGAAGCGGGTGTGACCGGCGGTGTACCGGGCGGTGTAGTCGTAGAAGCCGGATTCCGGACGGATCTCGACCGCGGGCAGCGCGACCTGCTCGCCGTCCAGTTCGACGACGGTGACCGCGACCTCGGTGCCCTCGACATACGGCTGAACGACGGCCACGTCCCCGTAGGAGTAGGCGGCCACGATGGCGGCCGGCAGATCGGACGGCTTGGTGACCCGGGTGCAGCCGAGCGCCGAGCCGCTGCGGGCCGGCTTGACCATCATCGGGAACCCGACCCGCTCGCCCAGGGCCCGGACCAGGTGGGCTGCCCCCAGCTCGCGGAACATGTCGTGCGGCAGGGCGACGGTCTCCGGCGTGCGCAGCCCGGCCTGCGCGACCAGCGGGCCGCCGATCGCCTTGTTGAAGGAGCGACGGCAGGCCGCGGGCGGCGATCCGACGTAGGGCACCTCGAGCAGGCTCAGCACCTGCTGCAGCCCGCCGTCCTCACCGACGCCGCCGTGCAGCATCGGGAAGGCGACCGGGTTGTCCAGGGAGTCGAGCAGATCGATCAGCCCCGAGGTGACGTCGGTCTCGACCACCTCGCGGCCGCGATCGCGCAGTGCCTGGGCGACCCGCCGCCCGGATCGCAGCGAGACGTCGCGTTCGTGGGAGAGCCCGCCGGCGAGCACAACGATCGGGCCGTGGCTGGTGGAGTCGTTCATGGTCATGCCTAACTGATGTCGGGTGCCGGGCCGGTGGTGAGATCGTGATGCCGGGCGGTGTCGAGATCGATGCCGAAGGTGCGGTGCATGTCCTGCTCGGACTTGATGACGTCGCCCAGCCGGCGGGTGCCCTCGTAGATGCGCTCCGGGGTGGGGAAGCAGAACGAGAGCCGCATATTGCGGCTGCCCAGGCCGTCGGCGTAGAAGGCGGTGCCGGGGGTGAAGGCGACCCGGGCGGTCACCGCGCGCGGCAGCATCGCCTGGGAATCGAGGCCCTCGGGCAGCGTGACCCAGACGAAGAAGCCGCCGGTGGGGTGCGTCCAGGTCGTCCCCTCGACCATGTGGTCGTTCAGCCCCTCGATCATCGCGTCCCGGCGGGCTCGGTACATGTCGCGGAAGGTGATGATCTGGTTGCGCCAGTCGAACTCTTCCAGGTAGGTCGCGATCGCGTACTGGCTGAACACCGGCGGGCAGAGGGTGGCGGCCTCCTGGGTGAGCACCAGTTTCTCGCGGACGGCGTGCGGTGCCAGCGCCCAGCCGACCCGGAACCCGGGAGCGAAGATCTTCGAGAACGAGCCCAGGTAGATGACGTGCTCGGAATCCATCGAACGCAGCGCCGGCAGCGGCTCACCCTCCAGGGCGAGCAGGCCGTAGGGGTTGTCCTCCAGGATCAGCAGATCATGCTCCTTGGCGACCGCGATGAGCTCGCGGCGGCGCTCCAGGGTCTGGGTGACTCCGCTGGGGTTCTGGTAGTTGGGGATCGTGTAGAGAAACTTCACCCGCTTGCCGGCCGCCTTGAGGCTGACCAGCGCTGCCCGCAGCGCGACCGGATCGAGCCCGTGGTCGTCCATCGCCACGTGCACCACCTGGCACTGGTAGGCGTGGAAGGTGCCCAGCGCGCCGACGTAGCTCGGCGCCTCGGCCAGGATCACGTCCCCGGGGTCGCAGAACACCCGGGTGATCAGGTCGAGGGCCTGCTGGGAGCCGCAGGTCACCACGATGTCGTCGGCGTGGGCCTGGATCTGCTCCTCGACCATCACCTCGACGATCTTCTCGCGCATGAACGGCTCGCCCTGGCCGGAGCCGTACTGCATGGCCTGGGTGCCGCGGTCGGCGATCAGCCGGTCGACCGCGCGGCCGAGGGCCTCGCGGGGGAGGTCGGCGATGTTCGGCATGCCGCCGGCCAGTGAGACCACCTCGGGCCGGTTGGCGACGGCGAACAGAGCTCGCACGGCCGACACCTGCAGGCCATGGGTGCGCTCGGCGTACGCGTCGACATAGGGGTCCAGCCGCGTATCGCGGCGGGACGGCTCAGGAAGGCTCACTACACCAGCATGCCGCACTCCCGCCCGAGGATGCGCTTCGCCCACCCCGCGGCGGCAGGACACTACGATGAAAGCCAGTGGGGACGTGGCCGGACGCGGCAACCGTCTCCGCTGGACGCGAGGAGTGACGATGGGCAGCCAGTCGTGGATCGGCCGGGCAGACCTGGCCGCCCTCGCCTGCCCCTACTGCGGCCGGATGGCCGACCCCAACGGCGAGGCGGCGGTCGCCGCCGAGCGGGAATGGGGCTTCGTCGGCGCCGGCCTCGCGCTGGACGGCGTACGGACGGCGGCGCTGCTGATCACCCCGATCCCCGACACCCGGGCGGCGATGCTGAGCTGTCTGTGGGTGGCGCCCGGCCAGGTCGGACGCGGCCGCGGCCGGCGGCTCGTGCAGGCGGCCGCCGCCGGCCTGCTCTCCCACGACGTCGAGGCGATCGTGGCCCGTGGCTCCCGGACGAAGGCGGATTGCGCGGCCCCGCCGGTGGACTTCCTGCGGGCGGTTGGGTTCTCCCGCGGGGTGGACGCGCGGCTCTACTCCTCGTTGCGTGCGGGCGGCGGCGCCCCGCGCCTCGGTCACCCGAGCGACCTCGACGATGCCCGGCTCAGCCGGCTGTGGCAGCTCGATCTCACCACGACGGTGACCATGCCGGAAGGGCTGCGGGGGATGGTGGATCGGTGGCTGCGAGCGCTGGGCCCGATCCGTCCCGAGCCGGCCGGACGCGTGACCAGGAACGGCGAGAGCTGAGCCGACTCGCGAAGTAGGCCCGTGATGGCCATAGACTGGGGTGTTCGGCTGGTGCGAGGAGAGTGCGAGTGGTGGAGCCGCTTCGGCGGGATGCCCAGACCTGGGCCTGCTATGTCCTGATCCTCGTTCTCGCGCTGCTTCAGGCCGGGCTCGGCGGATTGCTGCCCTACCTCCAGGCCGAGTTCGGGTTGTCCCATACCGTGATGAGCCTGCATCTGACGGCCCTGGCGACCGGCGGTCTGATCGTGGGGCTGTTCACCGAGCCGGCGCGCCGCCGGTTCGGGCGTCCGGTGCTGCTGGTTTCCGCCGGGGTGCTGGCCATCGTGGGCGGAATCCTCTTCGCCGCCGGACGGACGCCGCTGGTGACCGTCCCCGCCTGCACCGTGATCGGCGTCTCGGTCGGGATGGCGCTGGTGGTCAGCCAGTCGCTGCTGGTGGCCAAGTTCGGCGGCGCGGCCTCCCGGCTGATCGGGGAGTTCAACCTGGCCTATGCCCTCGGTGCGGTGGTGGCGATGTTCGGGTTGCCCTTCCTGGTGGCCAGCGTGCTGGGCTGGCGCGGGCTGCCCGTGCTGCAGACGATGCTCCTGGCGCTCTTCGTACTGCCCTGGGTGTGGCGTACCCGCGACCAGGCCCCGCCCGAGACCGCCGCGGCTGCCGGAGCCTCCGACAACGGCTGGCGACTGCGCCGGCCGTGGATGGCCTTCGTCGTGATGAGCCTCTGCGTCGCGGTGGAGTGGTCCTTCCTGTTCTGGCTGGCCACCTACCTGGTGGATGCCGCCGGCCACACGCCGGAGTCTGCGGCGATGGTCACCGCGGTGATGTGGGGGGCGGTGGTGGTCGGACGGATCGCCGGCACCGTGCTGCTGCCCCGCTTCGGTGCCACGCGCGTGCTGACCGGCTCCCTGCTGCTCGCGCTGGTGGCCACCGCGACCCTCCTGTACGCCGAGCACCTCGGGATCGCGCTGCTGGCGGCCGTGCTGTGCGGGGCCGCCTCGGCCAACCTGTTCCCCGCTGCGATCACCTTCGTGGTGAGCGGCTACGGGCCGCGCGCCGACGCGGCGGTGGCACGGGTCATGCTCTACAACACCTCGACGACGATCGGCTTCCCGCTGCTGCTCGGCTGGGGAGCCGACACCCTGGGGCTACGGACGGCCTTCTGGATCGTTCCGGTCGTCGCCCTGCTCGCCCTGGCGACGATCCGCGCCGCGGGCTCCTACCGCGTCGGCGCCGACGCGCCACCCAACTCCCTCAGCGGGTCGCGCCCGGTGGGGCGACCACTCCCCATCCACGAAGAAGTAGAGAACTAGGAGATCCATGTCCACCAAACTGATCATCGACACCGACACCGGCTCGGACGACGCGGTAGCGCTCGTTCTGGCCTATACCGACCCGCGGGTCGAGGTGCTGGCCACCACGGTGGTCTCGGGCAACGTCCCGCTGGCCCTGGGTCTCCAGAACGCGCTGTACACCGCCGAACTCTGCGGTTCGACGGCCCCTGTGTACGCCGGCGCCGACCGTCCGCTGCTCCGCGAGGCGGTGTACGCCCAGGACGTGCACGGCGCGGACGGCATGGGCGACATCGGCCTGCCGCTCACCGGACGGGTCCCGGCCCCCGGCCATGCCGCCGACGTCCTGATCGACCTGGCTCATCGCCACCCGGGCGAGATCACGCTGGTGACGCTCGGCCCGCTGACCAA
This sequence comes from Actinomycetota bacterium, assembly GCA_020161795.1. GTDB lineage: Bacteria > Actinomycetota > Actinomycetes > Propionibacteriales > Propionibacteriaceae > Propionicimonas. The sequence continues at coordinate 144,503 of JAIUOR010000051.1, forward strand.
CCTCGCGCTCGCGCTGCGCAAGGATCCGGAGATCGCCGGGCTGTTCGACCGCGTGGTGATGATGGCCGGTGCCGGGGATCACATCGGCAACATCAAGCCGACCGCCGAGTTCAACATCTACGTCGACCCCGAGGCTGCCGACATCGTCTACACCTCCGGACTGCCGCTGGAGATGGTCGGCTGGGACGTCTCGCGCAAGGACGCCACCCTGACCGAGGCCGAGAACACGGCGCTGACCGAACTCGGCCCGTTGGGGGTGTTCTGCGCGGACATCCAGCGGCAACTGATCGTCTTCTGCCGCGAGGTGACCAAGGTGGACGGGATCGACTTCCCCGACCCGGTCACCATGGCCTACGCCATCGACCCGACCCTGGCCACCGAGGCGATCGACGCCTACGTGCGGGTGGAGACCACCGGCACGCACACCCTCGGCATGACGATCGTCGACCGGCTGGGGGTCCTGGGCGAGCAGCCCAACACCAGGGTGGTGCTGGCGGCGGATCACGACCGCTTCGTGGCGATGCTGCGAGAGGCCTGCTCCCGTCCGGTGGGATGAGGCCGGACGAGGAGGCATCGGCCACGTCCACCGATGACGGTGCGGTCCCTCCGGCCGCAGCGGCGTGTGGGGTGCGGCCGGGCTCCGCGTCACCGCTGACCCGCCGGGCGATGCTGGCGGCGACCGGCGGCCTGCTGCTGGCCGCCTGCGCGCAGTCGACCCCGCGTCCATCGGCCACGGCGTCCGGGCTGTCGCCCTCACCCGGCGGACCGGCTCCCACCCCGTCCGCGCGTCCGACGCCCCCTTCGCCGAGCCCGTCGGCCAGCCCGGCTCCGCCCGTCTGGCCGACTCGGGAGCAGCTCGTCCAGGAGTTCGCCGGCCGGAAGCCGAAGAAGTTCGGCATCGTCGTGCCCGGGGTGGTGAGTGAGGGACGCCGCGACATCGCGCTGACCTTCGATGCCTGTGGCGGTGGACGGCTGGGCAACGGCTTCGACGCCAAGCTGATCAAGCTGCTGGAAGGCCACGACGTTCCCGCCACGCTCTTCCTGAACGGGCGATGGATAGAGGCGAACCCCACGATCGCCGCCGACCTGGCGGCCAACCCCCGGTTCGAGCTGGCCAACCATGGCTGGGAGCATCGTCCCCTCACCGTGACCGGGAAATCCGCCTACGGCATCCAGGGCACCGCCGGCCCGGGCGAGGCCTACGACGAGATCGTGCGCGGAATCGACGCGCTGGGTGAGGTGACCGGAGAGCGCTCGCCCTACTTCCGCCCGGGCACCGCGTGGAGCGATGACGTCGCGGTGGAACTGGCTGCCCGGCTGGGGGTCTCGGTCATTGCCTTCACCATCAACGGCGACGCCGGCGCCACCGCCCCGAAGCGCGCCGTGGCCGCCAACTTCGGCAAGGCGAAGGACGGTTCGATCGTGCTCGCCCACTTCAACCGCCCCGAGCACGCGACGGCCGAAGGCCTGGACAAGGCGCTCCCCAGGCTGCTCGACGCCGGCAGCGTCTTCGCCACCCTCACCGCCGCGCTCTCCTGAACGGCGTCAGCCGGGATGATCAACTCGATCGAAGGGAGCCTCAGCGTGCCGTGAGGACGAGCGGACCGTCCGCGGTGATGGCGACGGTGTGCTCGCTGTGGGCGCCACGGGAGCCGTCGGCCGAGCGCAGCGTCCAACCGTCCGGGTCGTAGCGGATCTGGCTGGTGGTCTCCAGCAGCCAGGGCTCGATGGCGATCACCAGACCCTCCGCCAGCTTCATTCCGGTACCGCGCAGCCCGTCGTTGGCGACGTGGGGATCGCCGTGCATCGTCCGTCCGACACCGTGGCCGCCGAACTGGGTGTTCACCCGGTAGCCGTTCCCGCGGCAGACACCGCCGATCGCGGCAGAGATGTCGCCGATGGAGTTGCCGACCACCGCTGTCTCTATCGCGGCGGCGAGCGCGCGCTGGGTGGTCTCGATCAGCGCCAGATCGGCCGGACGCGGGTCGCCGACCACGAACGAGATCGCCGAGTCGGCCACCCAGCCGTTCACCGAGACGGCGAAGTCGAGGCTGACGAGGTCGCCGTCACGAAGCCGATAGTCGTGCGGCAGGCCGTGCAGCACGGCATCGTTCACCGAGGTGCAGATCACCTTGCCGAACGGGCTGGAGCCGAAGGAGGGGTGGTAGTCGATGTAGCAGGATTCCGCGCCTGCCGCTCGGATCAGCTCATGGGCGCGGGCATCGATCTCCAGCAGATTCGTCCCGATGGCGACCTCCTGGCGGAGTGTCGCGAGGGTCTGCGCGACGAACCATCCGGCGGGCCGCATCTCCTTCAGCTCGGCCGGGGTGCGCAACTCCACCAGTGAGCGGACGGGCGTCCGGGCGACCCGGCGGCCGCTGAGCCGCCGCAACCGCCGGTTCAGAGGTACTCCTCCAGGGCGCGCACCAGCATCGCCTTGGTCTTGCCGCCCTGGAACTGCTTGACCACTTCGCCGCCGACGAAGATCTGGATCGTCGGCAGGCCCAGGATGCCGTAGGCGACCGCGGTCTGCGTGTTCTCGTCAGCGTTGAGCTTGTAGAAGCCGATCTTGTCGCCGTACTCGGTGGCGAGCTCCTCGATGATGGGGGAGAGCTGCTTGCAGGGCGCGCACCACTCAGCCCAGTAGTCGACTAGCACCGGCTTGGACGATTTGAGCACCTGATCGGCGAAGGTGGCGTCGGTGACATCGGCGACAGTGGCCATGGTTTTCCCTTTCAGTTCCAGATCATCCCGGTCGGCCCGGGATCTCGAAACGCAGCGGCTGCACGTACCGGCTCAGCCTACGGCGTCAGATCGACACCGCAGCGCTGGCGACGGGTGCCGCTTCGAGCGCGGCGAGGTAGCGCTCGGCGTCCAGGGCGGCCGCGCAGCCGGTGCCGGCAGCGGTGATCGCCTGCCGGTAGGTGTGATCCACCAGGTCGCCGGAGGCGAAGACGCCGGGCAGGTTGGTGCGGGTGCTCGGAGCGTCCACCAGCACGTAGCCGGCGGCGTCCAGTTCCACCTGGCCGCGCACCAGCTCGGAGCGCGGGTCGTGGCCGATGGCGACGAAGAGGCCCTGGACGGCCAGCTCGCGGGTGTCGCCGGTGACCGTGTCGGCCAGGGTCAGCGAGCTGATCGAATTCTCGCCGTTGATCGCGGTGATCACCGAGTTCCAGGCGAAGCTGATCTTCGGATCGGCCTCGGCGCGGGCGATCATGATCTTGGAGGCGCGCAACTCGTCGCGGCGGTGGATCAGCGTGACCGAGCGAGCGAACCGGGTGAGGAAGGTGGCCTCCTCCAGTGCCGAGTCGCCACCGCCCACCACGGCGATGTCCTTGTCGCGGAAGAAGAAGCCGTCGCAGGTCGCGCACCACGAGACGCCGCGTCCCGAGAGCCGGTCCTCGTCGGCCAGACCGAGTCGGCGGTAGCCCGAGCCCATGGCCAGGATGACCGTCCGGGCGGAGTAGGTGGTGCCGTCGGAATCGGTGACGGTCTTGATCGGCCCGGTGAGGTCGACCGCGGTGACGTCGTCGGTGATGATCTCGGTGCCGAAGCGCTCGGCCTGGGCGCGCATCGCGATCATCAGGTCGGGGCCCATGATGCCCTCGGCGAAGCCGGGGTAGTTCTCCACCTCGGTGGTGTTCATCAGCGCGCCGCCGGCGGTGAGGGCGCCCTCGAAGAGCAGCGGATTCAGGCTCGCCCGAGCGGTGTAGACGGCCGCCGCGTAGCCGGACGGGCCGGAGCCGATGATGATGACGTCGCGCACTTCAGACATGGCTTCCCTTGAGGTTGATGACTCTGGCACACCCTACCGAGGCTGGGCGAGCCGGACGAGACGGAAACGCCCACCACCCGTCCGGCTATTCCCCCGGGGGTATGCGGGCGAGCCGGGACTTCTCCTCAGGCGCCCTTCTTGCGCTTGGCGGGGGCCTCGTCCGCCCCCCTTGCCTTGCGCTTGGCGGCCGACGCTCCCTTCTGGTCGGTGTCCTGGCGCTCCCGGTTCTTCTCGATCGAGCGCTTCAGGGCCGCCATCAGGTCGATCACGTCCGCGTCGGTGTCCTGCTCCTCGCCCTGGGCGCCGAAGGTCTCCTCGGTGCTGGTCACCTCACCGGACTCGATCTTGGCGTCGATCAGCAGGCGGAGCTGGTGCTGGTACTCGTCCTCGAACGCCTCGGGGGTGAAGTCCGAGGAGAACTGGTCGACCAGGGTCTTGGCCATCTCGAACTCGGCATCGGAGATCCTCACGTCGGCCTCCAGGGCGGGGAAGTCCGGTTCGCGGACCTCGTCCGCCCACAGCAGCGACTGCACCACCAGCGCGTTCTCCCGCACCCGCAGCGCCCCCAGCCGGGTCTTCTGCCGCAGGGTGAACTTCACGATCGCGGTGCGCTGGGTGCTCTCCAGGGTCTTGTGCAGCAGCAGGTAGGCCTTCGCGGACTTGGAATCCGGCTCCAGGTAGTAGGAGCGCTCGAACATCACCGGCTCGATCTGGTCGGAGGGCACGAACTGCAGGATCTCGATCTCCTGCGAGCGTTCCGCGGGCACCGACTTCAAGTCGTCCTCGGTAAGCACGACGGTGTGGGTGCCGTCGTCGTAGGCCTTGTCGATGTTCTCGAACTTGATGACCTTGCCGCACACCTCGCATTTGCGCTGGTACCTGATCCGCCCGCCGTCGGCGTCGTGCACCTGGTGCAACCGCACGTCATGGTCCTCGGTCGCCGTGTAGGCCTTGACAGGCACGTTCACGAGCCCGAAGGCGATGGTTCCGCTCCAGATAGCCCTCATGCCTCCAGTGAACCAGCCCATTCCGCACCGCGGTATCCGTGGGAGTGCCCACCCCGCCGGCCTCCCCTCCCCACCCGCAGAAACCGGGTGATTCCGGCCAGCTGCCTGGATAGTCCAGTCACCGAGGCTGAATTGCCCGGTTTCTGTGAGAGGTGGGTTCGGTTGCTGGGAGAGGTGGGCCGGCAGCGGACCGCATGGCGGTGTTCGTGACAGTGCCCACCTGGGCTGTTCTCTCCCCCTTCCGGCCCGCAGAAACCGGGTGATTCGGGGTGGCTGCGTGGATAATCCACTCAGCGGGGCTGAACTGCCCGGTTTGTGCGGGGTTTGGAGTGGGAAGGGGAGGTGGGTGGCGGCTAAGCAGAACCAGAAGGTCAGGGTCGGTGAGCTGACCCTCCAGATCTCCAGCCTCGACAAGGTGCTCTACCCCGAGACGGGCACCACCAAGGCCGACGTGCTGCGCTACTACCTGGAGATCGCTCCGGTGCTGATCCCGCAGGCGGCCTGGCGTCCGGTGACCCGCAAGCGCTGGGTGGACGGCGTCGGAACCGCAGACGATCCGGGCAAGGCCTTCTTCCGCAAGGACATCGAGGCCGGAGCACCGAAGTGGGTGCCCACCGGCCGGATCACCCATTCCAGCCACACCAACACCTATCCGCTGGCCAACAACGCCGCGGTGCTCGCCTGGTTCGCGCAGCTGGCCGCGCTGGAGGTGCACGTCCCGCAGTGGCGGTTCGGGGTCAACGGCGTGCCGCGGAACCCCGATCGGCTGGTGATCGACCTGGATCCGGGCCCGGGCGCCGGGCTGGCCGAATGTGCGGAGGTGGCGCGCACCGTCCGGGCGATCTTCGCCGACATGGCGATGCATCCGGTGCCGGTCACCTCCGGCTCCAAGGGCATCCACCTGTACGTCCCACTGGACGGGCGGATGACCACCGAGCAGGCCTCCGGGCTCGCCCGGCAACTCGCGCTCGGGCTGGAGGAGAGCCTGCCCGAGCTCGTCGTGGCCAGCCAGAAGAAGACCCTGCGCGAGGGCAAGGTGCTGGTCGACTGGTCGCAGAACAACGGCGCGAAGACCACGATCTGCCCATACTCGCTGCGCGGACGGAGCCGTCCGACCGTCGCGGTACCCCGCACCTGGGACGAACTCGACGACCCCGACCTTCGGCAGCTGGAGTACGAGGAGGTGCTGGAACGGGTCGCCGCGGGCATCGACCCGATCGCCGATCAGGGCTGGGCTTTCGACCAGGCTCCCGGGGGTCACGACAAGCTGACCCGCTACCGCGAGAAGCGGGACGCCGACCGCACCCCGGAGCCGGTGCCGGCGACGCAGTCCAAGCGCTCGGCGGCGTCCGCTTCGTCGCCCAGCTTCGTCATCCAGGAGCACCACGCCCGCCGCCTGCACTGGGACTTCCGGCTGGAGCGGGACGGCGTGCTGGTCTCCTGGGCGGTTCCGAAGGGCCCGACCCTGACGCCGGAGCCGCACCGGCTCGCCGTCCAGACCGAGGATCACCCACTGGAGTACGGCAGTTTCGAGGGCGTCATCCCCAAGGGCGAGTACGGCGGCGGCACCGTCACGATCTGGGACAGCGGCAGCTACGAACTCGAGAAGTGGCGCGACGACGAGATCATCGTGGTGCTGCACGGACGCCGTGAGGGCGGGCTCGGCGGCCTCCCCCGCCGTTACGTGCTGGTGCGGACCGGCGGCGAGGGCGAGAAGTCGAGTTGGCTGCTGATCTTCACCAAGGACCAACCACAGACCGCAGACCGCCCGACCGCCATCCCTGCCTCCGCTGGAACGACCGAAGGGGCGGACGGAGGCTCGGACCTGCCCAGCCCGCGTGAGGGGGGCGGTCCGGGAACCGGGGAACTCCCGTCGCCGATGCTCGCCACCGTCGGAAGGCCGGGTGATCTCGACGACGGCGAGGAATGGGCGCTGGAGCTGAAGTGGGACGGGGTACGCGCGATCTGCCAGGTGGCCGGTGACCACGTCCGCCTGGTCTCCCGCAACGGCATCGATGTGACCGGGCGGTATCCCGAATTGGCCGAACTCTCCGAGGCGGTGCTGGCCGAAGCCGCCACCCTGGACGGTGAGATCGTCGCGCTCGATCGCCAGGGCCATCCGAGCTTCTCGCTGCTGCAGCAGCGGATGAACGTCGACCTCCGCCGGGTTCCGCAGTTGCGCGACTCGGTTCCGGTCACCCTGATGCTCTTCGACGTCCTCGCGCTGACCGTCGACGGCACCGAGCGTCGCCTGATGCGCACCCCCTACCGCTCCCGCCGCGAACTCCTGGCCGCCGCCGTCCGCGAGACCGACCACGTCCGGGTGCCGCCAACGGTTGCGGGCGACCTCACCGAGGCGATGGCGCGCAGTCGAGCGCGGCACCTCGAAGGGGTGGTGGCCAAGCGGGCGGAGTCGGTCTACCTGCCCGGCCGCCGCTCCGGTCAGTGGCTCAAGTTCAAGCACCGCACCCACCAGGCCGTGGTCGTGATCGGGTGGCGTATCGACGACAACGGCCGCTTGCGTTCCCTGCTGGTGGCGCTACCGGGCGCGGACGGCGAACTGCACTACGCCGGACGGGTGGGCTCCGGCATCGCCCCCAGCGCGATCGCCGAGCTGGAGAGGACGCTGCGGCCCATCGAGCGCAAGACACCTCCGGTACCCGACGTCCCGGCCGCCGAACAGCGCGATGCCCGCTGGGTGAGCCCCAAGCGGATCGGCGAGGTGAGCTATGCGAAGGTCACCCCCCAGGGACGGCTGCGCGAGCCGACCTGGCGCGGCTGGCGTCCGGATCTCGACCCGGCCGACGTGACCTGGGAAGCCCGCGCCGCAGACGAACGGGAGAGCTGATTCACAGGTGCGGTGAGCACGCCATGGGGATCTGGCGAGAGCGCCGGAATTCAGCGACGCAGCATCGCTGTCTCAGTATCTGGACGGGCTGAGGGGGCGTCCATGCGGCGGCGGTCGCAGGACGGACGCGGGCGCGACCGGTCGTGGCGCCGTCCCGCGCCTCTCTCGGTGACCGGGACGCCCGGGCAATCCGGATGTCTCCCCTTGTCGCGCTGCGGTGGGCGGGTCTTCTCCTGACACGCCGTGGCGCCGGGCTTCACAGCCGGCAGGCGGTGCCTCCGGGGCGCTCAGCCGGTGGTTCGAAGCGGCCCTGATCCTCGGCCCAGGCGATCGGGAATGAACCCTGCTCGACGGGTCCGCATGCCGTGCTGGGCTAGCATGACCGGAAAATTCCGCGAATTTGAGGGGGATCGTCAGCCAACGAGCGAACCGGAATGCCAGCGAACGACGACGACGACGAACGAAGCTGATAACTGGGGTGAAGAACGCTGAGTTTCCTGGAATTTCTGATTGACCGTAGTGACGACATGCTCGAACTGGGGCTGGAGCACGCCGCCGTCGTGGCGGTCTCGGTCGGGCTCGCCTCTCTGATCGGGATCGGGCTGGGGATCGCCACCTATCGGCGGGCTGGGCCGCGCGAGATCGCTCTCGCCACGACAGGCGCCTTCCTCACCATTCCCTCCTTCGCGCTGTTCATCCTGCTGCTCGGCCCGCTCGGACTGGGCTGGCCGCCCGTCGTCGTGGCGCTCACGCTCTACGGGCTGCTCCCGATCCTGCGCAACACGATCACCGGACTACGCGGGGTGGATCCGGCCATCGTCGAATCGGCCAAGGGCATGGGTCTGAGTCGCACGCAGCGTCTGCTGCGGGTGGAGTTGCCGTTGGCCTGGCCGGTGATCATCACCGGCATCCGGGTGACCACCCTGATTCTGCTAGGCATCGCTGCGATCGGATCGATCGTCAACGGGCCGGGCTACGGGGAACTGATCTTCACCGGCCTCGCCAGGGTGGGGACGCCCGTCGCGGTCAACCTCGTGCTCGCCGGCACGCTGGGCGTGGTCGTGCTCGCCGTGCTGTTCGACCTGCTGTTCCACGCCGTCCGCCGGCTCACGACTTCCAAGGGGATCCGATGACGATCGACACCAGCCAGCTCCCGATGCGGGTCGACGAGCCCGAGCCGAAGGTCAAGATTCGCCTGGAGAAGCTCACCAAGCGCTATGCCGATCAGCGCCGCGACGCCGTCGAGCAGCTCGATCTCGACATCCACGAGGGCGAGATCGTCGTATTCGTGGGGCCTTCCGGGTGCGGAAAGACCACGACCATGAAGATGATCAACCGGATCATCGAGCCCACCTCGGGCCGGATCATCCTCGACGGCGAGGACGTCACGGCGATCAACCCCGACGCCCTGCGGCGGCGGATCGGCTACGTCATCCAGCAGATCGGGCTCTTTCCCCACCTGACGATCGGCGAGAACGTCGCGACCGTCCCCAAGCTGCTCGGCTGGGATGCCAAGCGGATCGATGCCCGGGTGGACGAGTTGCTGGAGATGGTGAACATGCCGCGGGCGACCTACCGGCATCGCTATCCCAAGGAACTCTCCGGTGGCCAGCAGCAGCGGATCGGCGTGGCCCGCGCACTGGGTGCGGACCCCGAGGTGCTGCTGATGGACGAGCCGTTCGGGGCGATCGACCCGATCACCCGCGACCGGCTGCAGAACGAGTTCCTACGGCTGCAGTCGGAGGTGAAGAAGACCATCGTCTTCGTCACCCACGACATCGACGAGGCGATCAAGATGGGCGACCGGATCGCGATCCTGCAGCAGGGTTCGCGGATCGCCCAGTACGACACTCCGGAGCAGATCCTGACCGCTCCGGCCGACGACTTCGTCGCCGAGTTCATCGGACGAGGTGCATCGCTGAAGCGCCTCAACCTCACTCGGGTCTCCGAGGTCGAGTTGCGGCCCTGGCCGACCGTCACCGCCGACACCCCGGTGGCCGAGGCGATGAGTCAGCTCCGCGGAGTCGAGCAAAGCGCGCTGCTGGTGGTCGACCAGGAGAACCGTCCGCTGCGCTGGATCAGCGCCGAGGACCTGCGGCGGGCGTCCGGCCGGCGGCTCGACCAACTCGGGGTGGAGCCGCGCGCCGTGGTGGAGCCGCACGCGACGCTCAGCGATGCTCTCAACGAGATCATCACCGCGCGGTATGTCGTCACGCTGGTGGTCGACGGCCGGGGCCGGCTGCTGGGCGTGGTGGACATCGATCAGATCAACGAGGTGATCCGCACCATGCGCGCTTCGGCACTGGCTCAGGCCCGAGCCGGCCTGGAGGACGACGCATGACTACCCCCATGAGCACCCCCATGAGTGCCCAGACAGCCACCGCCGTCCCGGTCGCCGGTGCTCCGGCCGCCCCGGCGCGGCGGAGCCTGGCCGGCTACCTGATCACTCCGATCGCGCTGGGCGTGGTGTGCCTGGCGCTGTACCTCTGGATCGCCGGCCGGGAACTGGATTCGATCGAGGCCCGTTCGCTCAACGCCCAGCGGTTGGGCACGGCGCTGTGGCAGCACGTCCAGCTGGCCGCGGTCTCCACCCTCGCCACGCTGGTGATCGCCATCCCGGCCGGCATCCTGCTGACCCGCCCGGTCACCCGGCGGATCCGGCCGGCGATCATCGGCGTCCTCACCCTCGCTCAGGCGGTCCCCACCATCGCGATCCTCGTGCTGCTCGCGGTGGGGTTCGCCTTCCTCGGGTTCTGGGCGGCGATCGTGGGCCTGGTGCTCTACGCGATCGTCCCCGTGCTGCTGAACACCATGGTCGGCCTGGAGCAGGTCGACCGCGCCGTGCTGGAAAGCGGACGGGGCATGGGCATGTCCAAGCTCACCGTGCTGGGACGCATCGAGCTGCCGCTGGCCGTCCCGGTGATCCTGGCGGGTATCCGGACCGCCCTGGTGATCAACGTCGGCACGGCCACGCTGGCCAGCTACATCAATGCCGGCGGGCTCGGCGACATCATCGTCGCCGGTCTTTCCACCAACCGGTTCACCGTGCAGTTGGTGGGGGCGACGCTCACCGCGGTGCTGGCGCTGCTGATCGACTATCTCGCCGGTATCGCCGAAGACGTGCTCCGCCCGCGGGGGCTATGACCCCGGCCATGGTTCTCCCCGGACTTGGTCAGCGGGCGCCACCACGCGGCGGCTGCTGACCAAACCGGCGGCTCTGCCGCCATCTCGTTCCAAGGAGACACCCATGAAGACCACCACCATCCGATCGCTAGCGATCGCCGCGACAAGTGCCGCCCTGCTGCTCGCTGCGAGCGGCTGCGGCTCCGACACGGGCTCGGCCGGCGGCGACGGCGAACTCGCCGGCGCGCAACTGACCGTCGGATCCAAGGAGTTCACCGAATCCATCATCCTCGGCCAGATCACCGCGCTGGTGTTCGAGAACGCCGGTGCCCAGGTCACCGACCAGACCGGGCTGCAGGGCAGCGCCACCGTCCGCGAAGCGCTGATGAGCAAAGAGATCGACATCTACTGGGACTACACCGGCACCGGCTGGGTGAACATCCTCGGCAACTCCTCGGAGAACCTGCCGGAGGATCTGTTCGCCGCCGTCAAGGAGGCCGACGCCGCCAATGGTGTCGCCTGGCTGCCGCCGGCCAACTTCGAGAACGCCTACCGCCTCGCCACCAGCCAGGCGCTTGCCGCCGAGCAGGCTCTCGCCACCACCTCCGAGGCGGCCGCCTTCGTCGGCGCCAATCCCGGCCAGGGCAGCATCTGCGCGGCGAGCGAGTTCATCAACCGCGACGACGGCCTGCCCGGGCTGGAGGCCGCGTACGAGTTCGCGTTCACCGAGGTGGTCGAACTCGACTTCAACCTGATCTTCACCCAGGTCGGCACCGCCTGCCAGTTCGGCGAGGTGTTCTCCACCGATGCCCGGATCATCAGCAACAACCTGCAGGTGCTGGACGACGACCGTAACTTCTTCGTGCCCTACCAGGGCGCCGCGACGCTCCGGCAGGAGACCCTCGATGAGCATCCCGCGATCGCCGACCTGCTGGCCCCGGTCAGCCAGGCGCTGACCGAGCCGGTGATCACCGAACTCAACGGCAAGGTCGACAACGACGGCGAACGCCCCCGCGACGTCGCCAAGGACTGGCTCACCGAGCAGGGACTCATCGGCTGATCCCGACCCGGCTGCCACACGCCACCTACCGCTGGCCCCGCCGCCGATCCGGCTGGGACATCGTCCGCCGCTGCCAGGCGACGGCGATCGGGGCCAGCGAGCGGCGGCGGACGGTTCGACCCGACTCCTCACGGGCCTGCTACTCCTGGCGGAGCGCCTCGATCACGTTCAGGCGGGCGGCCTGGCGGGAGGGGCCGAGGGCGGCCAGCCGCCCGAAGACCAGACCGACGACGACGGTGACCAGCAGGCCGTCCCAGGGGAAGGCGTAGGGCATCTGCCAGCCGATCGCCGACATCGCCGCCACCAGGGCGTAGCCCAGCCAGAGCCCGGCGACCAGGCCGAGCGCGGTGCCGATCAGGCTGAGC
>JAIUOR010000052.1 GCA_020161795.1 Actinomycetota bacterium
CAGCACCGGCTCGAACTCAACGCAGGTGCCTCACCAGACCGTTCCCTTGTGCGCGTCCCGCGCGACGGTCCCGTTGCGGGACGCCTGGCGGTGACAACTTCGCCGGCGAAACCGGTGACAACTCGGCAAGGTTTCACAGGTGAGCACAGCGAGCCAGGATGCGCAGCTGCAGCTGGACGCGCTGGTGGCGGCCGGGGTGCAGAAGCGTGACGTGTTCGCCGATGTCACCTCCGGCAGCAGGTCGGCGGCCGAGCGGCCCGGGATGCAGAAGCTGCTCGGCTACGCCGAGCCGGGCGACACGGTGGTGGTGTGGCGGGTCGACCGGCTCGGCCGGTCGTTGATCGACGTCCTCAACACCGTGAACCTGCTGCGCGACCGTGACGTGGCGGTGCGGTCGGTGTCGGACGGGATCGACCCGGCCACCTCGACCGGACGGCTGATGTTGAACATGCTGGCCACGCTCGCCGAGTACGAGCGGGAGCTGATCGTGGAGCGCGTCAACGCTGGCATCGCCGCTGCCCGGCAGAACGGCACCCGGTTCGGCCGGCCACTGTCGGACCCGGTGGTGATCGCTGACAAGCTCGCGATCGCCGCCGACGCCCGGGCGAAAGGCCGCACCGCCGAAGACGCGGCCCGGCTGGTTGGGTGGAGCCGCGCGACCTTGTACCGCCACCAGCAAGCCTTCGCGGCCCGCAAGGACAGCGGAATGTGACGAGGATGTAGGCGGCTGTGGACGCTGACGGGCGGTGGCGGGTGCTTCGACTGCATGTCGAAGACCAGGTCCCGCTCGCCGCCCTCGCCCGCTCCACCGGCGTCGGCGAGCGCACCCTGCAACGCTGGCACCAGCGGTACCGCGCCGGCGGCATCGCCGCACTGGAACCCCGACCCCGGGCCGACGCCGGCCAACGCCGCACCAGTGCCGACGTGGTGCTCTTCGTCGAACGGCTCGCGCTGACCCGGCCCCGACCCAGCATCGCCACCCTGTATCGGCTGACCGTCGCCGAAGCAGACCAACAGCACCTGCCGGCGCCGAGCTACTCGACCGTGCGGGCCATCGTGCAAGCCCTCGACCCTGCCCTGGTCACCCTGGCGTTGGAAGGTCCCGCCTCGTACCGGGACCGCCACGAGCTGGTGTACCGGTTCCGGGCCGATCGTCCGAACCGGATCTGGCAGGCCGACCACACCGAGCTCGACATCCTCATCGTCGGCCCCGACGGCCGCCCGGACCGGCCATGGCTGACCGCGGTGATGGACGACCACGCCCGCGCCATCTGTGGCTACACCGTGTTCTCCGGTGCCCCGTCAGCGCTGCAAACCGCGCTGGCATTACGGCAGGCGATCTGGCGGAAGAACGACCCGCAGTGGGCGATGTGCGGCATCCCCGACATCTTGTACGTCGACCACGGCTCTGACTTCACCAGCCACCACCTTGACCGGACCGCGATCGAGCTGCACATCCGGCTCATCCACTCCACCGTCGCCCGCCCGCAAGGCCGGGGGAAGATCGAGCGGTTCTTCGGAACCGTCAACACCGAACTCCTCAACACGCTGCCGGGCCACCTCGGACCCGGCAGCAAGGCACCGAAACCGGTCCTGGACCTGTCGGCCCTCGACCAGGCGATCGGCGACTTCGTCACCACCTACAACGAGCGACCTCACCGCGAACTCGGCACCTCACCACGAGACGCGTGGGTCGCCGACGGCTGGCTGCCCCGCATGCCCGACAGCCTCGAACAGCTCGACGGGCTCCTCCTCACCGTCGCCAAACACCGCACCGTGCAACGTGACGGCATCCACTTCCAAGGCCAGCGCTACCTGGCACCGACCCTCGCCCCGTTCGTCGGCCACCCCGTGACGATCCGCTACGACCCGCGCGACCTCTCCGAGATCCGCGTCTACGACCGCAACACCTTCCTTTGCGTCGCCATCGACGAGGACCACCCCAACCAGCGCCTCAGCCTCCGCGACATCGAAACCGCCCGCCGCGCCCGCCGCCGCCAGCTCCGCCGCGCCCTCAACGACCGCATCCCCACCGTCGCCCACCGCGACCAACCGCACACCACACCGGACCCGGCCCCGCGTCGCCAGCGGCTGCGAACCTACGAAGAGGACGACCGATGAGTCAGAACTTCATCGTGACCAAGGAACGCCGACGCTTCACCGAGTTCGCCAACGCCGTCCGCGCCGACCACACCATCGGCATATGTCACGGCGACGCTGGTGTAGGAAAGACCAACTCCGCCCGCCGCTACGCCCACTGGGACACCCTGGAGCCCTACCTGCAAGCCTGGGGACCGCGCATCGACGACGACGCCAAACACAACACCCTCGCCAACCGTGCCCGCACCGTCGTCTACACCCCCGAAGTCCTGCCCCGGCACCGCGAGCTGCTCCGCGACATCGACCGATGGATCAGCCGCCTCGGCAACTGCGTCGACGAACATCAACGCACCAGCGGCAAGATCACCAGCACCAGGGTCGGCGACACGACCCGCTGGGTCGAACTGCTCATTGTCGACGAAGCCGAACGGCTCACCCCCACCGCCTTGGAACTGCTCCGCGACCGCCACGACCGCACCCAGCTCGCCATCATCCTGATCGGCATGCCCGGCATCGACCAACGGTTCCGGCACTACCCCCAGCTCTACAGCCGACTCGGCTTCTCCCACCGCTACCGCACTCTCGGCCGAGAAGAACTGCTCTTCGTCCTCGACCGCCACTGGAAACGACTTGGCCGCACCCTCAACCCCGACGACTTCACCGACGCCCAAGCCGTCGCTGCCATCGAACGCATCACCCGCGGCAACTTCCGACTCCTCGAACGCCTCTTCCCCCAAATAAACCGCGTACTCAAGATCAACCAACTCGAAACCATCACCGACGACGTCGTCGAAGCCGCCGCCAGCACCCTCGTCATCGGCACCTGAGCCGCCATCCAGCGATCACAGAACACCGCCACAAAGCGCCGAACTCCACACC
>JAIUOR010000005.1 GCA_020161795.1 Actinomycetota bacterium
CGGCGTCACCGAGGAGACCACCACCGGCGTCCACCGGCTCTACGAGCGGGCCGCCAACGGCTCCCTGCTGTTCCCGGCGATCAACGTCAACGACTCGGTCACCAAGAGCAAGTTCGACAACAAGTACGGCATCCGCCACTCGGTGATCGACGGCATCAACCGCGGCACCGACGTGCTGATCGGCGGCAAGGTGGCGATGGTCGTCGGCTACGGCGACGTGGGCAAGGGCGCCGCCGCGGCGCTGGCCGGGCAGGGTGCCCGGGTGCTGGTCGCGGAGGTCGACCCGATCTGTGCCCTCCAGGCCGCGATGGACGGCTACCAGGTCACCACCGTGGACGACGCGCTCGCCAGCGCCGACATCTTCCTCACCACCACCGGCTGCGTGAACGTGATCACCGTCGAGCAGCTGACGAAGATGAAGCACCAGGCGATCGTCGGCAACATCGGTCACTTCGACAACGAGATCGACCTCGCCGGGCTCGCCAAGGTGCCCGGGGTGACCCGCGCCACCATCAAGCCCCAGGTAGATGCCTGGACGATGCCGGACGGCCGTTCGATCCTGGTGCTGAGCGAGGGGCGGCTGATGAACCTCGGCAATGCCACCGGGCACCCGAGCTTCGTGATGAGCAACTCCTTCACCAACCAGGTGCTGGCCCAGATCGAGCTGTTCACCAAGCCCGAGCAGTACCCGATCGCGGTCTACACCCTGCCCAAGCACTTGGACGAGGAGGTCGCCCGGCTGCACCTGGACGCCCTCGGCGTGAAGCTCACGACGCTGACCGAACAGCAGGCCGCCTACCTCGGCATCGCCGTGGCGGGTCCGTACAAGCCGGACAGCTACCGCTACTGACGAGGTCCTCGCCTGTGTGGGGACGACGGCCAGCGGATTACCGGTGCAACCGCCGGAACGACCAGCCCGCTGACCTCGCGGATTCTCAGCCGCGGGGAATCTCGTAGCGCTGCAGGGTGGCCTTGCCCTCGGCCAGGGTGCGCCAGGCGCCGCGGTAGCTGAGCACGGCCAGGGCCGAGGTGGGGAACCGCTCGGCGACCGCTGCGGTCAGGTCGGACGGCTTCGCCAGGCTCAGCACCAGGTCGCTCAAAGTCGGCTGATGGCCGATCAGCAGCGCGGTCGGCGCGTCCTCCGGCAGGGTTCGCACCTCGTCCAGCAGTTCATCGCTCCAAGCGTGGTAGATCGCCTCGGTGTAACGCACATCGTCACAGGCCGCGCCGCCCGCCATCGCGTTCTCCCAGGTCTGCCTGGCTCGGGTGGCCGACGAGCAGAGCACGACGTCCAGGTCGTATCCGGCCAGGATCGCCCCGGCAGCGCGAGCATCCTGGACGCCGCGTTCGGCCAGGGGTCGGCGGATGTCGATGTCGGGCGTCCGCCACGACGACTTGGCGTGCCGCAGGACAAGCAGCCTCTTGGTGGCCATGAAAGCCGATTCTAGGCCGACAGGCACCGGGCCGGTACTGGCCGGCTCTGTGATACTTCCCGGAATTCGGGGGTCAGTTAAAAACGAACAATGGGTGATATAGTCCTCGATTGAGCTCGGGGGAGCTTTTTTGGGGAGGGGGCGGCGCGTTCATTCGCGCCGTAATCGTCATACAGTCTGCCGCGCGCTCTTGTGTTGTGCTCACATACGCGAAGGACTTTTGGGGACATGAACAAACTAGTCAAAGCCGGCATCGCTGCTACTGCCGGTATCGCTCTGCTGATGGGTGGCGCGGGAACGCTCGCCTACTGGAACGCTTCGGCCGATCTCAGCGCCGGCACCATCAGTTCCGGCCACCTCACCCTCAAGCCGGTCGGCGTCGGTGCCTGGGACGAGGATCTCGACCACATCGTGCCGGGTGACAAGGTGACCTACACGGGCACCTACGCGCTGTCCGCGGTGGGCGACAACCTCGAGGTTGAGGTGGGTGCGACGGTGCCCAGCGTGAGCGGCTTCGATGCGATCACGGTGACCTCGACCGTCACGGTCGACGGAGACCCGATCCCCGCTGGAGACACGGTCACCCTCGCCGCGGGCGAGCACCCGGTGATCGTCTCCGTCGTGGTGGACTTCCCGTGGGGCGACGCCGATCCCGGCGACGAGGACCAGGACGAGACGATCGCCCTCGGCGACGTCGAGGTCACCGCGACCCAGGTCCAGTAGGGCGACGATCTCCGGAGCGTGACGTGTTCGCGCTCCGGAACTCCGTTGCTCCCGCAGGCAGGCGAAGGCGGTGATTCCCATGCGACCACGCTCCCAGCGCGCCACGCAGAGCCGTGGCAGGCATCCGCACGCCCTGATCCGTGGGCTGGTCCGCACCGCGGTCGCCGTCGGAGCGGCGGTGGTGGTCGCCGCCGGCCTGGCCGGCGGCACCTACGCCTACTGGGTCAGATCGGTCTCGCTGGAGGCCGGCACCGTGAAGACCGGCACCGCCGGCCTCACCGCCACGCCCTCGTCCTTCTCGCTGAGCGGTCTGTATCCGACGGCGGCCCGCTACGCGACGGTGACCTTGAAGAACACCGGGAAGGTGCCGCTCAAGCTGCGGGTCGACTCACTCGCTGGGCCGGGTACGGCCACCGCGCTCTCCTCCTCGCTCACGATCGGTGCCGGGGTGGCGAGTGCGAGCGCCTGCGTCGCGGGCTGGAGCCCGACCTGGAGTGGCACCTTCGCCGCGGCGGCCGCCAGCGATCTGGGAGCGACCCTCGCCGCCGGTGACAGCGCGACGCTCTGCGTCTCGACCGCGATGGCCGCCTCGGCCGCCAACGGCGCCCAGAGTTCGTCAACGAGCTACACGCTCACCATCAGCGGGAGCCAGGTGCCATGAGCGAGCGGCGACCAGGCCCGGGGTGGCGCACCCGGCTCGCAACGGCGATCGGGGCGAGCGTCCTCTTCGTGCTCGCCGGCACCGGCGTCGCCTATGCCTACTGGGTAGCGAAGGCCGGCATCGGCGCCACCGCGACCTCGACGAACGCCGCGGTCTCGCTGGGCGGCTCGTCGGGCCTCACCACGACCTACACCGCCACCGCGAAGGGCCCGGTCATCACCGCCCTCACCCTGGCCAACAACGGGGGCACGCCGCTGACGCTGGCGCTGACCGCCACGAACAGCAACGCCACGCTGTCCGGTGCGATCTCGCTCACCTACTGGGTGCGGAGCGGCACGACCTGCGGCTCCACGGTGCCCACCAGCGGCATCACGACCGGCACCCTGGCGGCTCCGCCGGCTCTCCCGAGCGGAGCGGCCAGCGCGAATGCCGGCGCGAGCGTGGTGATCTGCGCGGCGACCTCCTTCACCGGCACCTACGCCAGCTACGCGGGCCAGTCGACCGCGGTCACCCTGACCCTGACCGGCAAGGTCGGCACCAACTGGACGGCCACCAGCACCGGCACCTTCACCCAGGCGTTGCAGAGCGTCCTGCTTGCGACGCTGGCCTGCACCGAAGCCGACGGGGGCTACAACGTCGTCCTGAAATGGGCGAACCCCGGTTCGGCGACGTCGAGCACGCTATATCGCGTAAAGGCGACTTTGCAGCCTCCGGTGCCGGATACCGCGTTTGTCGTCGGCACGGGTACGCCCAGCTACTGGAGCACTCAGCAGTATGTGCCGTCAGCTTCGTTCTCGGTCAACGGTGTTTACGTGCTCGATCTGTGGATGTACGCCAATAGCACGGACACCGCTGGCACATACCTCGCCAGCTACACGGTGACCGTCGGCTGGAACCAGTGGCAGAGCGGCAGGCTCGTCACATGCGGGGGGTGACCGCCGTGCGTCTCGGCGCAGTTGCCACTCGCTGCGCGGCGGTATTCGCGCTGATGCTTGGTGCTTCACTCGGCATCGCATCCCCCGCCTCCGCGGCGACCGGCGGTCTGGAGTTCTCCGCCGACGGCAGTACCTGGTCGACGACGGCGCCCGCATCGTTGTTCTTTGAGGCGATCCAGCTGGTGCCCGGAGACTCGCTGAGTTCGACTGTCTGGGTGCGCAGTACCCGCTCATCCGCGGTGCGGCTCACGGCGGTGCTGGGTGAGGTCACCACGTCGACCTCCGAGGCGGCCCCGGTGTTCCATCTCTCCGGCGGCGACGGCTCGGGGGCGGGGCTGTCCGCCACCCCGGCCGACGAGGTCGACGACTGCACCGAACTGGTGCCGAGCCGGCTGCTGAGCGGTGGGACGGCGGTTCCGATCACCACCACGGTGTCGATTCCGGCTGGCGTCTCGGGCCGGGCCGGGCAGGATTCGGACATCAGCTTCGTCCTCCAGATCGCGCTCACCGATCCCGAACTCTCCCAGACACCGGACGGCTGCCCGGTCGGAGCGACCGAGATTCCCTCCGAACCGGGAGACGCCGTTCTGCCGATCACCGGTGCGAACCTGGTACCGCAGACCCTCGCCGTGGCCGTCACCGCGCTCACCCTCGGCGGTCTCCTGGTCGGCCTCGCCCGTCGCCGGCGCGAAGCGGAACGTCTCGAAGCCGGACGGGTGCGCGTCCGCGGCGGGCACCCTGGCCCGCCGGCACGGGGATGAGCGGATCGCCGCCTCCTCGCAGGGCGCTTCCGGAACAGCCGGCCGCCCCTGCCGGCCAGGTGTCTCCGGCCAACCGGCGGCATCCCGTGCGGCACGCGATCGGCGTCGGGTTGAGCGCCGGCTTCCTGGCGTGCATGGCGTTGCTCGCGACGCTGGTGATCGTGCTGCCGCTGGTGGTCGGGGGCAGTGCCCTCACCGTGCTCACCGGCTCCATGGAGCCCAAGCTCCCACCCGGCACGCTGGTGGTCATCCGCCCGGTGGAGGTCGCCGAGATCGGCGTCGGGGATGTCATCACCTTCCAGCTCCGCTCCGGCGAGCCCGAGGTGGCCACCCATCGCGTCGTCAAGCGGATCGTCACCGACGACGGGTCGGTGTCCTTCGTGACCAAGGGCGACGCCAATGACGCCGCCGACCCCACGCCGGTGCTGCCGGTCCAGGTGCGCGGCAGGGTCTGGTACGCCATCCCCTACCTCGGCTGGGTCAACACCCTGCTCGGCGGTAGTACCCGGGCGATTGCCGTACCGCTCATCGCGGGCCTGTTGTTCGCCTATGCCGCATGGCTGCTGATCGCCGGTCTGCGCGAGCGCCGCGCGGCGCGGGCTTCCCGCGAATGACAGCGGCCGTCCCCTCCCGCGTCCGGCGCTAGGCTCAGGGCGTTGTCTGCGAGGAGGGGCGGTATGAGGCAGAGCGACTTCGACCTGGACACCACGACCCGCGATGTGGCGCTGACGATCCGAGCTCGCGGCCGGCTGATCCTCGTCCACCCGATGGCCAACCGCGGCACAGCGTTCACCTTCGAGGAGCGGGAGGCGCTCGGCCTGTCGGGGCTGCTGCCCAACCGCGTCACCACGATCGAGGAGCAACTCCGCCGGGTCTACGCCCAGTACAGCCGCTCGCCCTCGCCGCTGGCGAAGTTCATCCAGCTCTCGCAGCTGCGCGACCGCAACGAGGTGCTGTTCTACCGGCTGCTCAGCGAGCACCTCGAGGAGATGATGCCGATCGTCTACACCCCGACCATCGGCGAGGCGATCGAGCGGTTCAGCCACGAGTACCACGGCGCGCGGGCGGTGTTCCTCTCCATCGACCACCCCGAACTCATCGAACAGTCGCTGTGCAACTTCGAACTGGACGCCGAGGACGTCGATCTGGTGGTCGCCACGGACGCCGAAGGCATCCTGGGGATCGGAGACCAGGGGATCGGCGGAGTACAGATCGCCGTCGGCAAGCTGGGGCTCTACACCGCCGCGGCGGGCATCCACCCGCGGCGCGCCATCCCGGTGGTGCTGGACGTCGGCACCGACAATCTCGGCCTGCTGCACAGCGACGTCTATCTCGGGGAGCGTCACGCGCGGGTGCGGGGCGAGCGGTACGAGGAGTTCGTCGAGGCCTTCGTGGCCGCGGTGACGAAGCTGTTCCCGAACGCCATGCTGCACTGGGAGGATTTCGGCGCCGGCAATGCGCATCGCCTGCTCAACCGGTACAAGGATCGGATCTGCACCTTCAACGACGACATCCAGGGCACCGCGGCGGTGGTGCTGGCCGCGGTGCTGGCCGCCGTCCGGCACACCGGGGTGCCGCTGGCCGAGCATCGCATCCTGGTCTACGGGGCCGGGACGGCGGGGGTCGGGATCGCCGACATCATCCGGGACGCCATGACCCGCGCGGGCCTGCCAGAGGAGCAGGGCCACGAGCGGTTCTATGCCTTCAACAGCCGCGGCCTGATCGTGGCGGACTCCGCCGGAGTGCGCGACTTCCAGCGTCCCTATGCCCGCAGCCGGGCCGAGGTGAGCGGCTGGGCGGTGGCCGATCCGGCCCGGATCACGCTGCTGGAGGCGGTGCGGGAGGTCAAGCCGACCATTCTGATCGGCACCTCGGCGCAGCCGGGTGCCTTCAGCGAGGCGGTGGTGCGGGAGATGGCCGCGGGCTGCGAGCGCCCGATCATCATGCCGCTGTCGAACCCGACCAGCCGGATCGAGGCCCACCCGGCCGAGTTGCTGGAGTGGACGGACGGCCGCGTGCTGATCGCCACCGGCAGCCCCTTCGGCACCCACAAGCACGGCGAGGTGTATCACACCATCGCCCAGGCCAATAACGCGCTGATCTTCCCCGGGCTGGGCCTGGGGGTCTCGGCGGTACGCGCCAGCCGGGTCAGCGACGAGATGATCTACGCCGCCGCCGATGCGCTGGCCGGGCTGGCCAACGAGTACCGGCCGGGCGCCTCGCTGCTGCCGTCGATGAGCGACCTGCGGCTGGTCTCGGCCACGGTCGCGATGGCGGTGGCCGAGACCGCCGTCCGGCAGGGCTACGCCCGGCGTGGGTTCGACGACCCGGTCAACGACATCTACCAGCGCATGTGGAAGCCGGAATACCCCCGGCTGGAGATCCTGCCGGTGAGCGAGCCGCGGTAGCCGTCAGGCCTGCGTCGGCGTGCCCGCGCGCCGCAACTGGCGCAGCGTGGTGAAGGTGCCCAGCGCCGCGAAGACGACGAAGATCAGCGCGTCCATGGCGAAGACCGACCACACCGGCGGATAGAACAGGTTGTCCAGCACCAGAGGCAAGATGTCGGCGAAGGCGGCGCCGGGGAGCTCGGCTGCGATCTCGGTGTACAGGCCCCAGCCGAGCATGGTGAACAGCGAGACGATCACGCCGACCACGATGACGCCGATCAGTGCGCCCACGCCGGCTCGCGGTGCCGACCCGGCGCCCTTGGTGTAGAGCCAGCCAGCGGCGATCGCCATCAGGAAGCTGGTGATGGAGGCGATGTAGCCCATCTGGTAGAGCAGCCCGGCCAGGACGGCGCCGAGCACCACGGCCAGCAGGCTGAAGAGGACGCCGCGCCCGACATTCTCCAGGGGCGCTGGCGCCGGGTGACCGACCGGCTGCCCGACGGGCTGAGCCGGCGCGGGATACGGCGTCGGCCCGGCGTACGGTCCCGGCGCGGGATACGTGGCCGGCGTGGGATAGGGGGCTGGCGTGGGGTAGGGGTCGGCGCCGACCGGATACTGCGAAGCGGGGGTCGGTGGCGGCAGCGGCTGATCGCCGGGCCTGCCGGCCGGTAGGAAATCGGGCCGCTCAGGAGTGGGCTGGGGGTCGGACATTGCTCTCCTCTATGAATTACCTGTCAAGCATCGTAGAGGGTCCGCCGCCCCGGCGGCCGGAATCAGCTGTCGTCGCCCGGACGCAGCGACTGCCAGATCTCCTTGCACTCGGGGCACACCGGGAACCGGTCGGGGTTGCGAGAGGGCACCCACACCTTGCCGCAGAGCGCGATCACCGGGGTGCCCATCACCATCGCCTCGGTCAGCTTGTGCTTGTCGACGTAGTGCGAGAACCGCTCGTGATCGCCTTCGTCAAGACGGTATTCCGTGCGTTCCTCGGTGCGCTCGTCGAGAATCGTGGCCGTGCCCGGCTGCTCGGTCATGGGTCTTCCTTCCGGTGCGCTGCAGGTCGCTCCGCCCATCCTAGAACGTCGTGTTAGTTTGACGTCGAGAGATCGGAGATGGAAATGGCTGACGAGGTGGACGCGATCGTCGCCGCCTGGCGTCGGGAATTGCCGGATCTGGACGTGACGCCGATGCAGGTGCTCTCCCGGGTCAGCCGCCTGGCACGGCACCTGGACCTGGCCCGGCGAGCTGCGTTCGCCACGCACGACCTGGAGGTGTGGGAGTTCGACGTGCTCGCCGCCCTGCGCCGGGAGGGGCCTCCCTACGCGCTCTCTCCGGGGGAGCTCACCCGGCAGACCCTTTCGACGTCGGCGACCATGACCAACCGGATCGACCGCCTGGAGGCCAAGGGCCTGGTCGAGCGGCAGCCCAACGACGCCGACCGGCGTGGCGTGCTGGTGCGGCTGACCCCGGCCGGCCGAGCCCGGGCCAGCGCCGCGCTGACCGATCTGCTCGCCTTCGAGGAGGACCTGCTGGCCGGACTCGACGGGAACGACCGGCAGCAGTTGGCCGGCGCGCTGCGCCGCCTGATCGTGTCCTTCGAGAACCACTGAGTTCAGCCGGTATAGTTGCTGCGGCTCCACTGCTCCCACCACACCAAAGGCGCCCCGCATGGCTTTGTCGAATCCGCTCCTGTACGAACTGGCTGACGCCTTCGGCATCGCCACGGAGTTCTGGGACTGGAAGGGACGCCGAACCGAGATCGACGACGAGACGCTGGTGGCCATCCTGGCCAGCATGGACGTGGACGCCTCCGACCCCGGGCGGGCCGCCGCCGCGCTGGATGCCTGGCGCAATCGTCCCTGGACCCGGGTGCTGCCGCCGTGCGTGGTCGTGCGGGAAGGGCATGCCCACCGGGTGCTGGCGCATGTCCCGGCCGGGGAGTGGATCCGGGTCGGCGTGCGGCTGGAGGAGGGCGGCTGGCACGATCTGATGCAGCTGGAGCACTCCGAACCGCCGCGCTGGATCGACGGCCAGTTGACCGGGGAGGCCGCCTTCGAGGTGCCCGGCGATCTGCCGCTGGGCTACCACCGGCTGCGTGCCGAGACCGCCGCCGGCGCCGCCGAGAGCACCCTGGTGGTCAGCCCCGGCTTCCTGGGCTTCCCGGCGTCGATGGGGGAGAAGCGCGCCTGGGGCTACGCCGTGCAGTTGTACAGCATCCGCTCCGCCGATTCCTGGGGGATCGGCGACCTTACCGATCTGGCCAGCCTGTCGGTCTGGGCGGCCACCCAGCAGTTCGCCAGCTACGTGCTGGTGAACCCGCTGCATGCCGCCGAGCCGGTGCCCCCGCTGGAGCCGTCGCCCTACCTGCCGGCCAGCCGTCGCTTCGTCAACCCGTTGTACATCCGTCCTGAGGAGTTGCCGGAGTACGGGCAGCTGGACGATGAGGCGCGTGACCGGATCAAGCGGCTCAAGAATGAGCTGGAGGCCGTCCTGGCCGGTCAGGCGCTGATCGACCGCGACGCGATCTGGGGCTTCAAGCTCGCAGCGCTCCGGGTCGTCTACGACGCCGGGCTGCCGCCAGCCCGCAAGATGGCCTTCGACGACTTCGTGCGGCGGGAGGGGCGCGCGCTCACCCAGTTCGCCACCTGGTGCGCGCTGGTCACCGAGCACGGCGGGAACTGGCGGGAGTGGCCGGTGGAGTTGCACCGTCCGTCCGCCCCCGAAGTCACCGCGTTCGCCGAGGGGCACTCCGGCGACATCGGCTTCTACGAGTGGCTGCAGTGGGTGGCCGACATCCAACTGCGCTCCGCGCAGTCGGTCGCGCGCGACTCCGGCATGCGGATCGGCATCATGAGCGACCTGGCGGTCGGGGTGGGGGCCAAGAGCGCCGAGGCCTGGACCTACGGCAGCGTCTTCGCCGAAGGCGTCTCGGTCGGCGCGCCGCCCGACCACTTCAACCAGACCGGCCAGGACTGGAGCCAGCTGCCGTGGCGTCCCGACCGACTGGACGACCTGTCCTACGCGCCGTTCCGGTCGACGGTGGCCGGTCTGCTGCGGCATTCCGGCGGGATGCGGGTCGACCACATCATGGGGATGTTCCGGCTGTGGTGGATCCCGGCCGGGATGCCGCCCACCAAGGGCACTTACGTCCGCTACAACCACGAGGCGATGGTGGGGATCCTCGCCCTGGAGGCGCATCGCGCCGGAGCGCTGATCGTGGGGGAGGATCTGGGTGTGGTCGAGCCGTGGGTGCGGGAGTACCTGCGCGAGCGCGGCATCCTGGGCACCTCGATCGCCTGGTTCGAGAAGGACGCCGCCGGGAACCCGCTGCCGCCCGAGCAGTGGCGTGAGTACTGCCTGGCCTCGGTGACCACCCACGACCTGCCCCCCACCGCCGGCTATCTCGCCAAGGACCACATCAAGCTGCAGCACGAGCTGGGTCTGCTGACCGAATCGCTGGACGCCGAACTCGCCCTCGCCGACCGGGAGCAGGCGGCCTTCATCGGCTTCCTGCGGGAGCGGGGCTTCCTGGCTGACTCCGAGCCGACCACCGAGGAGATCGTGCTGGCGCTGCACCGCTACCTGGCGGCGACGCCGGCCCGGGTGCTGTGCGCCGCGCTCCCGGACGCGGTCGGGGATCGGCGCACGCAGAACCAGCCGGGTACCTCGAAGGAGTACCCGAACTGGCGGATCCCGCTGAGCCATCCCAACGGCGCACCGATGACCCTGGAGGAGCTCTACACCGACGAGCGCGCGCTTCGCCTGGCCGGTGTGATGAACGAGTTCTCAACCCCGCCGCTGGCCCGCGCGGGCCTGTAGGAGCCCCGCGCCTGGTTCACGATCTGGCTGCGGTGCCGGGCCGTCACCGAAGGTCGGACGGCGCTCACCCTGAGCGCCCGGGATATCCTCGGCCGCTCAGGCCCGTTCGGGTACTACTCGACGACGGTCACCCCGGCGTCGGCGAAGTCGGCCAGGGTGGCGCCGACCCGGGCCGGGGCCACGGCGGCGGTGAGGTCGAGCAGGACGCGGGTGGCCAGGCCGGCCGCGGCGGCGTCGAGCGCGGTGGCGCGGACGCAGTAGTCGGTGGCGATGCCCACCACGTCGACGGCCGCCACCTCGTGGTCGGCCAGCCATTCGGCCAGGCTCTCGCCGTCCGCCGCGCCCTCGAAGCCGGAGTAGGCGGCGGCGTACTCGCCCTTGGTGAAGACCGCCTCGAAGGGACGGTTGACCAGGTTGGGGTGGAAGTCCGCGCCCGGGGTGCCGGCCACGCAGTGGACGGGCCAGGAGTCGATGTAGTCCGGATTCTCGGAGAAGTGCGCACCCGGGTCGATGTGGTGATCCTGGGTGGCCACCACGTGGTCGTAGCCATGGTCGCCACCCAGCAGGTCGGAGAGGGCGGACGCGACCGCGGCACCGCCGGCCACGGCCAGCGAACCCCCTTCGCAGAAGTCGTTCTGGACGTCGACGACGATCAGGGCGCGGCTCATCAGGCCTCCTTGGTGGCGTACGGGTTGTGGGTCGGCTGGCCGTGCTCGTCCAGCATGATCGTCTCGATCACGGGTTCGCCGCGCGACATCTTGCGGGCGCTGGGCGGCAGCTCCGTGACGGCGCGATGGTGGCGCTCGCGGACGGCGGTCAGCGGCTCGCGCCCGACGATCTCGCCGCCGCGCACCAGCTCCACCAGCAGCGGACGGTCGTTGCCGTCGTCGGCCGGCGTCGCGCCGATCCCGACCACCTCGGCCTCGGCGCGGCCGTCCGGGCCGAGCCGGCGCAGGGCGAACTTCCGTCCGCCGATCGAACCCTTGTTCTGGCTCTTCTTGGCCACCGGCAGCAGCGGCGATGCGGGGTCGTCGTCGGTGGCGCGGGCGACCAGCTTGTAGACGAAGCTGCAGGTGGGCGCTCCCGAGCCGGTCACCAGCGAGGTGCCGATCCCGTAGCCGTCCACCGGAGCCGAGCGCAGGGCGGCGAGCTGGTACTCGTCCAGGTCGGAGGTGACGATGATGCGGGTGCGGGTGGCGCCGAGGGAGTCGAGCAGCTCCCGGACCTCGGTGGCCTGCTCGGCGAGATCGCCGGAGTCGAGCCGGACCGCACCCAGCCGGCCCTCGGTGAGCCGGACGCCGGTGCGGATGGCCGCCTCGACGTCATAGGTGTCGACCAGCAGGGTGGTGCCCTCGCCGAGCGCGGCGATCTGGGCGGCGAAGGCCTCCTCCTCGCTGTCGTGCAGCAGCGTGAACGAGTGGGCGGCGGTGCCGGTGGTGGGAATGCCGTAGCGGCGCCCGGCCTCCAGGTTCGAGGTCGCGGCGAAACCGACCGCGTACGCCGCCCGCGCGGCTACCACGGCGGCCTGCTCGTTGGCCCGGCGCGAGCCCATCTCGATGCAGGGACGATCGCCGGCCATCTGGATCATCCGGGAGGCGGCCGAGGCCACCGCGCAGTCGTAGTTGTAGATCGAGAGCAGCACGGTCTCCAGCACCACGGCTTCGGCGAAGCTGCCCTCGACGGTCAGCACCGGGGATCCGGGGAAGTAGGCCTCGCCCTCGGGGTAGCCCCAGACGTCGCCGGCGAAGCGGTAGGCCGCCAGCCAGTCCGCGGTGCGCTCGTCCACGACCTTGTGGGAGAGCAGGAAGTCGATCTCGGCGGGGTGGAAGCGGAAGGCCTCGATGGCGTCCAGCACTCGTCCGACGCCCGCGACGATGCCGTAGCGGCGTCCGGTGGGCAGTCGCCGGGAGAACAGCTCGAACACGCTGCGCCGCTGCGCGGTGCCGGAACGGAGCGCCGCCTGCACCATGGTGAGCTCGTAGTGGTCGGTCAGCAGCGCGGTGCTGGCGTGGCGTTCGGCACTCATGTCGGCAACCTTAGGAGTCGGCCGGGAGCGGCGCCACACGGGCGCCCGGAAGCGGACGGCGCCGTGGGCCGCCGGGAACTCGCGTGACACAATGGCGGTATGACCACGCCCGCCGCACCCGAGCCACCCATCGGTGGGGTGGCGGTCTCGGAACGCCCGGCCGAATCCCAGGTTCTGCCGGGTGGCTGGGTGACGATCGTCTGGGACGATCCGGTCAATCTGATGAGCTACGTCACCCATGTGTTCGTCACCTACTTCGGCTATTCCGAGACCAAGGCGGGCAAGCTGATGCTGAAGGTGCACAACGAGGGCAAGGCCGTGGTTTCGCATGGCAGCCGCGAGCAGATGGAGTCCGACGTCGAGGCGATGCACGCCTACGGGTTGTGGGCGAGCCTGGAGAAGACCACGTGAGCGACATCGTGCGCAAGGGGCCGATGATCAAGGTGCGGCTCACCGAGTACGAGGCCACGCTGCTGGAGTCGCTGCTGGACCAGTTCAGCGAACTGCTGGCCGTCGAGGAGCCCGCGTCGGTCGACGACGACCCGTTCGTCCGCTGGCAGGCCGAGTTCTCCGCCGCCGAGCCGCTCGACCACGACGACCCGGTGATCGAGCGGCTCTTCCCGCAGGCCTACCGCGACGATCCGGCGGCATCGGCGGAGTTCCGGCGGTTCACCCAGGCCCGGCAGCGCCAGGAGCGGGTCGGGCAGGCCGAACTGGTGATGGACGCCCTGCGGGCCTCCGACGGCGGACGCCGCTCCGTCCAGGTGCGGGTGGTGGAGCTGGACCAGTGGCTGAAGGTGCTGACGGCGCTCCGGCTGAGCCTCGCGGTACGTCTGGGCATCGAGCGCGCCGAGGACGCCGAGGCGCTGGATTCGGTGGACGAGGACGATCCGCGCAGCTACGCCTACCGGGTCTACGAGTGGCTCGGCTACCTCACCGAGGCTCTGCTCACCCACGCCTGAAGGGTCTCGGAATTTTGGTCCCGTTCTTTTTGCGAATTGGGCGACGACGTACGTAATTTAGCGTAGCCTTACCTACATGCCGGGAATAACCCTTGATCGGGCGCCGTTACGGATGCCCCTCGTTCTGCAGGATGCGACGGGCGCCGGGACGATCCGCCGCCTGGCGGCGCTGGGATTGCGGCGCGGCGCCGAGGTGACCCTGCTGCACAACACGTCCGGCGGTGGCCGGGTCGCGCTGGTCGGCGGCACCCGGGTCGCGCTCGGCCCCGGCGTCCTCAAGCAGGTCCAGGTGGAGGTGGCGTCGTGAGCGTCCCGGCGAACCAGACCCTGCTGGCCACCCGACCGCCCTCGGTCAAGGCGACCTGCCACAGCGGCGGGTCGTCGGCGACCGCCGGCCCGGAGGCGCCGGTGGTGGCGCTGGTCGGCGCCCCGAACACCGGCAAGTCCACCCTGTTCAACGCGCTCACCGGCGCCCGGGTGACGATGGGCAACTGGCCCGGCACCACCGTCGAGGTCTCCCGCGGGGTGTGGCGCAGCGACGGCCCGCCCTGCACCTGTTGTGGCGAGGCCACCTGCTCCTGCGAGGGGTGTGCCTGCTACTCCGGACGGCTCGACATCACCCTGGTCGACCTGCCGGGCGCCTACTCGCTGGAACCGGAATCCCCGGACGAGGCGCTCACCCGCGAACTGCTGGTGGAAGGCCCGGCGGACGAGCGTCCGGATGTCTGCGTGCTCCTGGCGGATGCCTCGCGGCTGTCGCAGAGCCTGTTCCTGGCCGCCCAGGTGCGCGAGCACCCCACCCGCATGGTGATCGCGCTCACCATGCTCGACGTCGCCGGCAAGCAGGACATCGCGCTCGACCTGGAGTCCCTCAGCAAGATCGCCGGGGTGCCCGTCGTCGGCATCGATCCGCGTCGCCGCAACGGTCTGGACGATCTGTCGGCCGCCGTCCGCGAGGCGCTGCGGCGTCCCGTCCCCACCCCGCGGGAGCTCGCCCTCGGCGACGACGAGTGGGCGCTCGACAACGACCGGTTCAACTGGGTCGCCGCCGCCGTCGAGGCCGGCACCCTGGATCCCGGCAAGTCCGGCGCCACCCGCTCGGACCGGATTGACCGGTGGCTCACCGCCCCGGTGGTCGGGCCGATCATCTTCCTGGCGGTGATGTGGGTCGTCTTCCAGATCACCACCGTGGTGGCGGCCCCGCTGCAGGACGGACTGGACGGGCTCGTCGCCGGCCCGATCTCGGAGGGCGCGAGTTGGCTGCTGGGCCTGGTCGGCCTGGGCGGCACCTGGGTCGAGGGCCTGCTGGTGGACGGCCTGATCGCCGGCGTCGGCGCGTTGCTCACCTTCGTCCCGCTGATGGCGCTGATGTTCGTGCTGCTGGCCGTGCTGGAGGATTCCGGCTACATGGCCCGCGCCGCGGTGGTGACCGACCGGGTGATGCGCGCGATCGGCCTGCCCGGCCGGGCCTTCATCCCGCTGATCGTGGGCTACGGCTGCAACGTCCCTGCGGTCTCGGCCACCCGGGTGCTGCCGGTCGCCGGCCAGCGGATCCTGACCGCGCTGCTGGTGCCGTTCACCGCCTGCACGGCTCGGCTGGTGGTCTTCGTGATGGTGGGCGTCGCCTTCTTCGGGCCGAACGCCGGCACGGTCGTCTTCGCGATGTACGTCGCCTCCGTGCTGGTGATCATCCTCAGCGGACTGGTGCTGCGGCACACGATCTGGCGCAACCAGCCGATCGAACCGCTGGTGATCGACCTGCCGCCCTACCAGCTGCCCACCCTGCGGCTGACCGCCTCGGTGACCTGGGTGCGGCTGAAGGGCTTCCTGCAGACCGCGACCGGGATCATCGTGGTGACCGTGGCCGCGGTGTGGCTGCTGCAGGCGACCCCGGTGCGGGGGGACGGTGGCTTCGCCGACACCCCGGTGGTCGACTCGGCCTACGGGGTCGCCGCCCAGGCGATCACGCCGGTGTTCGCGCCGGCCGGTTTCGCCAAGTGGGAGACCACCTCGGCGCTGGTGGTGGGCTTCGTCGCCAAGGAGGCGGTGGTCTCGTCCTGGGCGCAGACCTACGCCCTCGACGAGCCCGAGGAGGGTGAGGCCGGTGCGCTGGGCGACCGGATCGTGGCCGACTTCACCGAATCCTCCGGCGGGCATCCGATCCCGGCGGCGCTGGCCTTCCTGGTGTTCATGATGTCCTACACCGCCTGCATGGCGACGGTGGCGACGCAGTGGCGCGAGATCGGGCCGAAGTGGACGCTCTTCGGCGTGGTCATGCAACTGGTGGTGGCCTGGACGCTGGCGGTGGCCGTCTTCCAGATCGGCAGGCTGTTCCTTTGACCACCCCACGACGTTCTTCTCCTCCGCTGCGGTCCTCCGAACGACGCCGCGGGAACCCCGGTATGACGACGCCGGTCACCGCGGTGCTCACCGAGATCGAGGCCGGAGTCCGCTCCGTCCCCGATCTGGTCTCGCGCACCGGCCTGGCCCCCGACCTGGTGCGCGCCGTCACCGACCGCTTGGTGCGGGCCGGCAGGGTCAAGCCCCTGGTGGTCTCCAGCGCCTGCGCCCCCACCGGCTGCCGCGACTGCGCGGCCTCGGGCTGCCCGCTCAGTTCCGTCGCCTGAACCTGGGCACTTTCTGCCAGATAGTCGTCCTGCACGACGGATATGCCCCCGCGAGGCCGGTATGTGGCAGAAAGTGCACAGCGGGAGCCGCGCCTACCAGATGTCTGGACGCCTCCGGTCGGGTTCGTTGGGCTTGGGTGGTTTGCGGGGTTCGGGGAGGAGCGCGCGGCGGGTCTCGTCCAGCAGCCTCACGGCACGCAGCGTCCAGCGGGTGACATCGATCGGCGGGATCTGCATGCCGCCCCCTCCTCGTAGTTGCGCTGCCTCAATCATGCACGCACCGGATAAGGTTCTGAACCGTGGCTGCCGCTGATGCCCCGATCGGGGTCTTCGATTCCGGGTTCGGTGGATTGACCGTGGCGCGGGCGATCCTGGATCAGTTGCCCAGCGAGGACATGATCTACCTGGGCGACACCGCCCGGGCCCCCTATGGCACCAAGACCATCCCCGAAGTGCGCGAGTACGCCCTGGAATGCCTCGACTACCTGGCAGAGCAGGATGTGAAAGCCCTCGTCATCGCCTGTAACTCGGCCTCGTCCGCGGTGCTGCGGGATGCCCGGGAGCGCTACGACATCCCGGTGATCGACGTCATCCTGCCGGCCGCCCGGCGGGCGGTCCGGGTCTCCAACGAAGGCCGGATCGGGCTGATCTGCACCACCGCGACCGCCACTTCTGCCAGCTACGACGACGCCCTGACCGCCGTCCCCGGAATCGAACTGGTCACCGCCCCCTGCCCCCGGTTCGTCGACTTCGTCGAGGCCGGGGTGACCAGCGGGCCCGAGCTGCTCGACGCGGCCCGGGGCTACCTGCTGCCGCTGCGAGAGGCCGGGGTCGACACCCTCATCCTGGGCTGCACGCACTACCCGCTGCTGGCCGGGGTCATCTCCTATGTGATGGGGGAGGACGTCACCCTGGTCTCGTCGGCAGAGGAGTGCGCCCGCGAGACCTATGCCACCTTGACCGACCACGGCCTGCTCCGGGAGGAACCCCGCACCCCGAACCTGCGCTTCCTCACCACCGGCAGCCCCGAGCTCTTCCAGGGCGTCGGCAGCCGCCTGCTGGGCGGCTTCGTCCAGCAGGTCGAGCAGATCTACGCCCTCGGCTGAGGATTGACGTCCCCCGGGCAGCCGGCGCCGGCCAGATCTCCGCAGAATCCGGGTGATCCAGGCCACTCGTCCGCACTATCCCGGCAGCCTGCCGGATCTGCCCGGTTTCTGCGGTCGACCGGGAGGGGATGGGAGGTTGACCTGCCCGTCCCCGCAGGCACGTCCATTCCCGACCGGGGCGATCCTTCTCCGGTGCCCGGCAGTTAGGCTGGTGACATGCCCACACGCCACGACGGACGTACCCCGGATCAACTGCGCGAGGTGCGGATCACCCGCAGCTGGCTCCACCATGCCGAGGGCTCGGTGCTGGTGGAGTTCGGCGCCACCCGGGTGCTGGTGGCGGCCTCGGTCACCGAGGGCGTGCCGCGTTGGCGGAAGGGCTCCGGCCTGGGCTGGGTGACCAGCGAGTACGCCATGCTGCCGCGCTCCACCCACACCCGCGGCGACCGGGAGTCGGTCCGCGGCAAGATCGGTGGACGCACCCACGAGATCTCCCGCCTGATCGGACGCTCGCTGCGCGCGGTGATCGACTACAAGGCGCTGGGGGAGAACACCATCGTGCTCGACTGCGATGTGCTGCAGGCGGACGGCGGTACCCGCACGGCCTCCATCACCGGCGCCTACGTCGCCTTGGTGGACGCCGTCAGCTGGCTGCGGGAACGCGGCGCCCTGGCGGGCGAGCCGCTGCTGGACTCGGTCGCCGCGGTCTCGGTGGGCGTCGTGAACGAGGTGCCCGTCCTCGACCTCGACTACGTCGAGGACTCCGGTGCCGAGGTGGATCTCAATGTCGTCGCGACCGGTTCGGGGAGGTTCGTCGAGGTGCAGGGCACCGCCGAGGGACAGCCCTTCGACCGCGACGTCCTCAATCAGTTGCTCGACCTCGGGCTGGCCGGCTGCGCCGACCTGACCCGGCTACAACGGGAGGCATTGGCACCATGACCACCCCATCGAGTTCTCCTCCTCCGCTGCGCTCCCCCGGACAACTCAGCGGGGACCCCGGCATGAGAACTGTCGTCGTCGCCACCCACAATGCCAAGAAGGCCGTCGAACTGCGCCGCGTCCTGGTCGAGGAGGGCCTCGCCGCGGAGGTGATCGGGCTGGACGAGTGCGTCTCCTACCCCGAGCCGGAGGAGACCGAGAACACCTTCGAGGGCAATGCCCTGCTCAAGGCGCGGGCTGCGGCCCGCGAGACCGGTCACCTGGCGGTGGCCGACGACTCCGGGTTGGCGGTCGATCTGCTGAACGGCATGCCCGGCGTCCGTTCCGCCCGCTGGTCGGGGCCGGGCGCCACCGACGAGGCCAACCTGAACCTACTGCTGCGGCAGTTGGCGGAGACCGATGACGAGCAGCGCACCGCCCAGTTCGTCTGCGCGATGGCGATGGTCACGCCCGACGGTCGCGAGTGGGTGGTGCGCGGCGAGATGCTCGGCCGGCTGGTGTTGGACCCGCGCGGCGGGAACGGCTTCGGCTACGATCCGATCTTCGTGGCCAATCACCAGCACCGCACCAACGCCGAGTTGACGCCGGCGGAGAAGGACGCGATCAGCCATCGCGGACAGGCCGTTCGGGCGATGGTGCCGCTGCTGCGGGCCGTCCTGGAGGAGGATCTGTGAAGCAGTACCTGGACCTGATGCAGCACGTGCTCGACCACGGCGCCGAGAAGTCCGACCGCACCGGCACCGGCACCCGCAGCGTCTTCGGTTACCAGATGCGCTTCGACCTCGCCGAGGGCTTCCCGCTGCTCACCACCAAGCGGCTGCACACCCGCTCCATCTTCGGTGAGCTGCTGTGGTTCCTGCGCGGCGACACCAACGTCGGCTGGCTGCACGAGAACAACATCACGATCTGGGACGAGTTGGCCGACGCCAACGGCGACCTCGGCCCGATCTACGGCTACCAGTGGCGCTCCTGGCCCACCCCCGACGGCCGCCACGTCGACCAGATCGCCGGCCTGATCGAAGCGCTGCGCAGCAACCCCGATTCCCGCCGGCACATCGTCTCGGCCTGGAACGTCGGCCAGCTCGACCAGATGGCGCTGCCGCCCTGCCACGCCTTCTTCCAGTTCTACGTTGCCGACGGACGGCTCTCCTGCCAGCTCTACCAGCGCTCGGCCGACATCTTCCTGGGGGTGCCGTTCAACATCGCCTCCTACGCGCTGTTGACCCACCTGATCGCCCGCGCCGCCGGTCTGGAGGTCGGTGACTTCGTCCACACCCTCGGCGACGCTCACCTGTACAGCAATCACCTGGAACAGGCCCGGCTGCAGCTCACCCGCGAACCCCGCTCGCTGCCGCGGCTGGTGCTCAACCCGGATGTGACCGGCATCGACGCCTGGACCCTGGCCGACATCGAGGTGGTCGACTACAACCCCCACCCCGGCATCAAGGCTCCGATCGCCGTCTAGCCAGGACGGCCCGCTCTCGCGACAGGACTGTCGGAGGCGGCATCTAGGCTGGCGGCATGAACATCATTCTGGTTCCCGGCCTCTGGCTGGATGCCTCCTCCTGGGAGGATGTGACCCCGGCTCTCGAGGCGGCGGGCCACCACGTCCACGCGGTCACCCTTCCGGGTCTGGGTGCCGACGCCGCCACCGCGGCGCAGATCGGCATGGCCGACTGGGTCGACGCGGTCACCAACCTGATCGATTCCGAGGGTGGCCCGGTGGTGCTGGTGGGCCACAGCGGCGGCGGCAACGTCGTGTGGGGCGCGACCGAACAGCGTGCCGACCGGATCGCCCGGGTGATCTTCGTCGATACCGTGCCGCCCCCGCCCGGCGCGGGGATCTCGGAGTTCGAGGTGGCCGACTGGGTCGTCGCGTTCCCGGGGTGGGACTTCTTCGACGACACGGAGGTGGGTGACCTCGCTCCCGCGACGCGGGAGAAGTGGGCGGCGCGCACCCGGTCGGTTCCGCCGCGGACCACCAGCGATCCGATCGCGCTGGCCGGCCACGCTCGGCACCGGGTGCCGGTGACCATCCTCTCCGGCACCCCGACGGAGGCGGAGATGCGCGAGCAGATGGCCGGCTGGGGAGACTGGGGTGTCGAGTTCGCCGCGATCGACCACGTCTCCGTGGTTCATCTCGGCTCGGGTCACTGGCCGCAGTTCTCCCAGCCCGAGGCGCTGGCCGCAGCGATCCTCGCCGCGATCGGCTGACCCGCTGGGCGCCGGGCAGCCCAGGGCTGGTCCGTCGCGCTTCCCGGTAAGCTCTGCGCTGTGCGGATCATAGGCATCGCGATCGTCGGCTCCAACGGCGTGATCGGGGATGGTCACAGCCAGCCCTTTCAGATCGCCGAAGACTGGGCGCGTTTCAAGCGGGTCACCCTGGGCCACCCGATGATCATGGGACGCCGCACCCACGCGGCGATCGGGCGCTGGCTCCCGGGCCGCACGACCATCGTGGTGACCGGCAATCCGGACGGCGTGGAGTTGCCCACCGACGATCGCGCGACCGGCCACGCCGCGTCGTCGGTCGCCGAAGCGCTCGAGTTGGCCGCTTCGCTGGACGACGAGGTCTACGTGGCGGGCGGCGGCAGCATCTATCTGCAGGCCTGGTCCGAGCTCACCGAGCTCGATCTGACCGAGGTGGCGGCCGAGGCCGACGGCACGGTGTTCTTCCCGCCAGTGGAACCCAGCGAATGGCAGGAGGTCGCCCGCGAGCAGCGCGAGGGCTTCGCCTTCGTCCGCTATCTGCGCAAGGCCGAGTCGGCCAGCGTCGACTAGGGGTGCGCACCACCGCCAGCGTCCTTCACCTCGACCTGGACGCCTTCTTCGCCGCCGTCGAACAGCGGGACAAACCCTCGCTGCGTGGCAAGCCGGTGATTGTCGGCGGGCTCGGGCAGCGCGGGGTGGTCAGCACCGCGTCGTACGAGGCGCGACCGTTCGGGGTGCACTCGGCGATGCCGATGCACGAGGCCCGGCGGCGCTGCCCGCACGCGGCCTTCCTGGCCGGCCGCTTCTATGCCTACCGCCAGGCCAGCGGCATCGTGATGGGTCTGCTGCGGGAGCTCTCGCCGGCGGTCGAGGCGCTGAGCCTGGACGAGGCCTTCGTCGATCTGGCCATCGGCCCCCCGCGGTCGCTGGACGACGACGAGCTGGTGCGGCTGGCGGCGGAGTTGCGGACGCGCGTGAGCGAGCAGACCGACGGGCTGACAGCGTCGGTGGGCCTGGGAAGCTCGAAGTTCATCGCCAAGGTCGCCACCGAGCTCGCCAAACCCGACGGCATCCACCTCGTGCCCCTGGGGGAGGAGGTGACGACGATCGCGCCCCTGCCGGCGCGGGCGATCCCCGGGGTCGGCCCGGCCACGATGGAACGGCTGGCCCGGCTCGGTGTGCAACTGGTGAGCGATCTGCAGCAGCTGTCGGAGGCCGAACTCGTCCGGGCGCTGGGGCGTTCGGCCGGCGAGAGCCTGTTCCAGCTCGCGCAGGGCCGCGACGACCGGGCGGTGGAGCCGGATCGCGAGACCAAGTCCATCTCGGTGGAGGACACCTTCGCCACCGACATCGCCGATGGAGCCACCCTCGCCGCGGTGCTCGACGGGCAGGCCGGTCAGGTCGCCGAACGCCTGGCGAAGGCAGGGCTGTTCGCCCGCACCGTCACCGTCAAGCTGCGCTGGCCCGACTTCTCCTCGGTCACCCGCTCCCGCACGCTGCTGGGCGCGACCGACCGGGTGGAGGTGATCCGGCAGGTCGCGCGCGAACTGCTGAGCGGGATCGACACCAGCGCCGGCGCGCGGTTGGCGGGAGTTGGAGTGTCCGGGCTGGTGGGGATCGCGCAGGAGGCCCTGTTCGATCTGGCCGACAACTCAACAGACGTAGAGGAGCGGGTCGCTTCCGACGTGCCGGACCGCCGCAACCGCGGCTGGCTGCCGGGCGCCGACATCGTCCATGACGAGCTCGGGCCGGGCTGGGTCTGGGGGAGCGGCCACGGGGTGATCACCGTCCGGTTCGAGACCGCCCGGAGCGGGCCAGGCCCCGTCCGCACCTTCGCGCTGGACGAGCCGGCGTTGCACCGGCCCGGCGACTGAGGAGTCAGTCGGACGCCGCGGGGTCGAGGACGGTCGCCGGCTGGCGTCCCCGCAGAACCAGCGGCACGCAGCCCAACGAGGCCACGGCCGTCAGAATGATCAGCAGGCGATAGTCCACCAGCCCCAGCAACCAGGCGCCGGCCACGGTGAAGATGACCGAGGGCAGGTTGAACAACACATTCGATGCCGAGGCCACCCGTCCCTGCAGGGTCGCCGGGGTGCGTATCTGGCGTTCGGTGACGAAGGCGACCACGCACAGCGTCACGCCGAAGCCCACCAGCGCTATGCCGAGCACCGCCAGCCAGATGATCGACCCGGCCAGCGGTAGCTGGCCGACCCCGAGCGCGGCCACGCCGATGGCGATGGTGCGGGGACGGCCGATGCGACGCATGATCGCCGGCGCCAGGGCACCCCCGATCGCGCCGGCCACCCCTTGGCCGACCACCAGCGGGCCGAGCATCTCCGGGGGCATGCCGAAGGCGTCCAGAATGGCGAAGACCACCGCGTTGAGCAGACCGCTGGCGCCGAAGGCGATGGTGAGGGTGATCGACTGGGCACCCAGCGGCGGGGTGTGGGCCAGGTGACGGAAGCCCGCGGCCAGTTCGCTCCACAGGTCGCTGCGCTGTTCGGCCGGTGTCGGCGGCGTCTCGGTCACCCGGACCATGGCCAGGGCGCCGATCGCGGCGGTGAAGCCGGCGGCAGCGGTGATGATCAGCGGGGTCATGCCGACGGCCGCGTAGACGGCTGCGCCGATCACCGGCAGCACGACCCGCAGGGCCTGGTCGATCATGGTGAATCGGCCATTGGCAGAGCCGAGGGCATCGTCGGGCAGCAGGTCGCGGAGCAGCCCCGACTGGGCCGCGGCGGTGGAGTAGCCGATGGCGGCGTAGACCGCCGTGACCACGAAGATGAGCCAGACCTGGCCGGCGTCCCGGACCGCGAACAGGGGGAGCAGGCTGGCCGCGCCGATCGCGTAGGTCACCATCAGCATCCGGCGCCGCGAGACCTGGTCCGCCAGATGGCCAAGGAGGGGCGCGAAGAGAGCCGGGATGCCGAACAGCGCGAAGGTGAGACCGGCTGCGGCGTTCGAGCCGGTGAGATCCTTCACCCAGACCGCCAGCATCAGCATCAGCAGCGAGTCAGCGACGTTGGTCAGCACCCAGCCGACGGTCAGCCAACGGAAGGCGGAGGTTCGCAGCGCGGTGGCGGGTGGGTCTGCGGTCACCTTCGGCACATTACGCCGGTCGCTGCGCTGCCGGGCCGTCGTCGCCCCCCACCCGACCCCGACTCGTCCCTGGGACGCGCGGCCTCCGGCGTCGTCGGGCTAGACTCGCCGCCGTGGCCAGCCGGAGTGGTGGAATTGGCAGACACGCAGGATTTAGGTTCCTGTGCCTTCGGGCGTGAGGGTTCAAGTCCCTTCTCCGGTACGACAAAAGTGGCTGTTGACTAGGTGTAATAGATCAGCTACGGACGAGATGGCGCCGTTCGTGCAACATACGTGCAACATCGAGAGGCCGTTGTGGCCCTTCTTCAGCTCCGGTCTCGCGCGAACGAAGCCCGGGCTGCGACACAGCATCCGGGCTTCGTCTGATCTGGTTGGTGGGGTTGAGTGCACCGCCGGCTTACGTCCTGACTCGGAACCTCCGGGCCGTTGGGATCGGGCGGAACATCCGTTGCAGGTCGTCGACGCGGACGCGGATGAGTCGGCGGCCGGCGTGGACGGCGGGGAGTTCGCCGGTGGCGATGCGGTGTCGTAGCAGGTCGACGCTGACGGCGTAGAGCACGGCCGCGTCCTGGAGGGAAATGTACTCGGCCTGGATGGTGGAGGTCATGGGGGTTCTCCGTTCGCTCGGTGGCGGCTGGCTGGCCTGCCTGGCCGGCCTGGCCCTTCATCCATAACAGGCAGATGAGGGGGCCTTCGGTGGCCATGGATGAGCCCGGTTCCACCCATCTCGTCGTCCTCCGCCGTGCCGTGTGGTGAATTGCCTCACTTGATCGAAGGGTTGACGTGAGGTCAGAGAGGCTTACGCTGGAAGCGTCCCCGACTCCCGTCGGGCCAGCGCACTCATCGGTGGACGGATCTCGTCAGCGGTGGGGGTGTCTTCCCCGATGGCCGCCGGTGCCACAACTGCAACCAAGCTGTAACCCCGACAGCGATGAGTTCTGAGGCGATTTTCGGTTACGTGGCCACCGAAGCCTTCCTTATCTGCCTGTTATGGGTAGGAGCGGAAGGAGAGTGACGTGGCCTGGAACAGTCGCCGCTTGGGTGCGGTCGCCGTCATTGTGTTGGCGGTGCTTGCGGGATGCACGCCGTCAGGGCCGCCTACATCGCCGTCCCAGACGACGTCGAACACAGCTTCGTCGGCTCCTTCCAGCAGTCCATCGGTATCCTCGGCGACGCCTACCCCGTCGCCCTCGCCGACGTGGGATGCGAAGCAGGCAGCTGCGGTCAAGGCTGTCGAGGGCTACTACGCCGAACTAGAGCGAATCGGGCTCGATCCGTCGGGCTTTACCAAGAAGCAGATGACTGCGGCATTGGGAAGGTTCACAGGCGGGAACGCCCTGGAAGCCACGGTGGGCTTCCTCTTGCTCCTGAAGGAGAAGGACTACCGCCGCGTGGGGTCCGCCATCGATTTGCAGGTTCTGGCCACAAGGGTCGTGGACGACGGCAGGGGCGACGAGGTTCACGTGACCATGTGTCGGGACCAGCGATCGCTGGCGATCGTCGACAAGAGCGGTGACCCGGTCACTGGTGATGAGTTCGCGATTCCCGAGTACAACCTGCGGCAGTTCGCGGTCCGTAGGCCGCCCGGTGAGGCCGCGTTCTTGGTGTTCGGTTACGAGACGATCAATGGGGTGTGTCCATGACCAGGAACCTCACCAGGTCCGTCCTCATAGCCGTGTCCGTCGCCGCGATGGGGTTGCTCGCGCCACACGCGACGGTCGCTCACGCCGCTGGTGACGGGGAATGCACGGGAGATGGTGCGTGCTCGGTCAAGGATTCCGATCCCCGGGTCCCTTCGAGCAACTCGGACAAACCCAAGCCGAAGGACGAGGACAAGCCACCGAAGCTCCCCGAGTGCGGGTCCTACCCGGACGCCCGGATGGACGTCCCGGAGGATGCTGACAATCCGGAGGACTGGGTTCAGGTCGCTTGTATGGAGGGCAGTCTTCGGCTGGTGGTCTGGGTGGAGGGGCGCGCGACGCCCGCTCAGGTGGCGCAGTCGTTGCTGGCCCAGGTGCAGCTCGAACCGATCCAGATCGGCTTGACGCCCAAGAGTGCGGACCCGATGACGGTGGTCGGGATGCCGGTGTGGCTGTGGGTGGCGGAGCCGTCGCGGACGACGTGGGGTCCGGCGACGATCAGCGCCGGCGGGATGACCCTGACCGCGTCGGTGGAGTCGATCAGCTGGGACATGGGCGACGGCACAACTTTGACTTGCGGTAAGGGCACGGAGTGGCAGTACGGCATGGGGGACGCTCTGTCCCCGACGTGCGGGCACGTCTACGAGAAGCAGGGTAGGTACACGGTCCGGGCGCGTTCGCATTGGTTGGCTCGCTGGTCCGGATATGGGCAGTCGGGGACGATCCCGGTGACTCTGAGCGCTGCGAGGCAGCTTGCTGTGGGCGAGATTCAGGTGATCCTGACGGGCAGGTAGCCGGTCGGAGGAGGTCTGGCGATGACGACCGAACAACGAACGAAGACCCCGGGCCACGACGCCGCCCCGAGGCCCTTGGCCAGCCCGGCCGCGGCGGGCCGGACCAAGCTGCAACGAAGTCCGTTGATGTTCGTGGCGGGTGTGCTGGTCTTGGTGGCGGGCGCGGTGTTCGGCGGGTTCATGTGGACGACGTCCGACAAGACGGAGGTCGTGGCCGCGAGCGCGGACGTTCAGCGCGGCCAGGTCATCACCGATGCCGACCTCACCACGGTGCGGGTCGGTCTGGATCCGTCGCTGCGAACCGTGCCGGCCGCCCAACGACAGATGCTGGTCGGCAAGCGCGCCGCAGTCGATCTGTCGGCGGGCACGCTGCTTTCGCCGGAGCAGGTAACCGACGCGTTGGTGCCTCCGTCCGGGATGTCGGTGGTGGCGGTGCCGATCAGTTCGGATCTGGTCCCGAAGGTTCCGATCCTGGCTGGCGACAGTGTTCGGCTTGTCCAGACTCCCGCTGCCGGCGGCGAGCTTGTGAAGGACGGGCTGGTGGTGACCGCCGAGGTGGTCGGTGTGACCAGCGACGATCCGCGGACGGTCGTGGATGTTCTGGTGCCGAACGCGAAGGCAGCGGAGTTGGCGGCACTGGCGGCGTCCGGGCGGGTGGCGCTCGTTCTCGATTCGAGGGCGAGGTGAGCGACGATGGCGATCTTCACGTTCACGTCCGCGTCGGGTTCGCCCGGGGTGACGACGACGGCGTTGGGCTTGGCGC
Organism: Actinomycetota bacterium; assembly: GCA_020161795.1. Lineage (GTDB taxonomy): Bacteria > Actinomycetota > Actinomycetes > Propionibacteriales > Propionibacteriaceae > Propionicimonas. The sequence goes on from JAIUOR010000005.1 coordinate 26,887, forward strand.
TGGTGTGGCCCCGTCCGGTGCTCTTGGTCGAGGCTGATCCGACGGGCGGTTCCGCGCTGCTGGCCGGCTACTGGCGTGGCCAACTGGATCATGTCGGTCTGCTCGACCTGGTGATGGCTGAACGCCACGGTGTGCTGGCTGACGCCCTGCCCCGGTTGCAGCTGGCGATCGACGGCACCGAGGCCGCGGTGCTGGTTGGGACCAAGTCGCACGATCAGGCGGTCAGCCTGGCGAGGCTGTGGGATCCGCTGCTCGGGCTGTTGCAGAGCCTTCCCGGCCAGGACGCGATCGTGGACGCGGGCCGGCTCGGCCTGACCGGCTCCCCGCAGTCGCTGGTGACGTACAGCGATGTCACGCTGCTGGTGACGCACTCGAGCCTCCGAGCCCTGGCCGCCGCCCGGTCCTGGGCGGCGACGCTGGCGGCGGACGTGGTGCCCGGACATGACGCGCAGATCGTGCTGGTGGGCGAGGGTCGCAAGTACCGGGCCGGGGACGTGGCCCGCACCCTCGGACTGAAGGTCGCCGGTTCGGTCGAGTGGGATCCGCGGCGCGCCGCGGTGTTCTCCGACGGCGCCAGCTATCCCGTCCCCCGGTTCGGCGGTGAAAGCGCCGCTGCCCGCAGCTTCGAACAGTCCGGCTACGTCCGGAGCCTTCGCGCGTTGGCCGCCTCGCTCCGGCCGACCGTCGCAGCCGACCCGTTGGTCGACGTCCCTGAGGAGTCACTGGCATGACAGAACCCGACCTCACCGAAGCCGATCCGCTCGCCCTGCCGATCTTCGGCGGTGACACCGCCCAGCCGGAACCGCAAGGACGGGTCCGCTCGACCTTCCGCTACCCGCTGACCAAGCTGGTTCCCGAGCCAGCGCAGCAGCGCGCGTCCAGTCCCGAGCCGCCCGCGCGACCGCCGATCACCCAGGCGTGGGCACCGGAGCCGGTTCCGGCCAGCAAGGTCGCCCCACGCCACTCCGGGATGGACTGGGCGCTGGTCGCGAGCCTGCGGGGCCGGGTTGCGGAGCGACTGGCGGAGACGAAGGGGCTCTCCTCCCACGACAAGCAGGAACTCCACCGGCAGGGCTGGGCGGTGATCCGCCAACTGCTGGACGAGGACACCGCCGACACCCTCGCCCGCGGGCAGAACCTGCGGACCACGGCCGACCAAGAGAGCCTGGCCCAGGCCGTGTTCAACGCGGTGTTCCGACTGGGCAGGTTGCAGCCACTGCTGGACAACCCGCGGATCGAGAACATCATGATCACCCGCCACGACCGGGTCCGGGTCGAGTACGACGACGGCACGCTGGAGGACGTCGACCCGGTCGCCGACAGCGATCAGGAGTTGGCCGAGTTCCTCGCGTTCGTGTCGGCTCGCTCGGACAACCCGCGTCCGTTCGACCCGGCCAACCCGAAGCTCCACCTGAAGCTGGACGACGGCTCCCGGCTGGCCGCGGACCTGCACACGGCGTGGATCTCGGTGGTGATCCGGCGCCATCGGATCCGCAAGGTGACCCTGGACGACCTGGTCGAGTGGGGCACGTTGTCGCCGGTCGTGGCCGACTTCCTCCGGGCGGCAGTGCGGGCGAAGAAGTCGATCGTCGTGTCCGGCGAACAAGGCGTCGGCAAGACGACCTTGGTGCGCGCGTTGTGCGCCGAGATCGACCCGGACGAGCCGATCGGCACCTTCGAGACCGAGTACGAACTGTTCCTGCACGAGTTGTACGACCAGCACAAGGTGGTGCACGCGTGGGAGGCACGCAGCGGGTCGGGCGAGCGCGGACCGGACGGCCGGATCGCCGGCGAACGCACCAACGACGAGCAGATCCGCGACAGCTTCCGGTTCACCCTGGGCCGCCAGATCCTCGGCGAGATCCGCGGCGCGGAGGCCTGGCAGATGGTGCTGCTGATGGAGTCCGGCGCCGGGTCGATCTCCACCACCCACGCCGCCAACGCCCAGGCCACCATGCGAAAGCTGGTCACCTGTGCCATGCAGGCCGGCCCCCAGGTGTCCATGGAACTCGCCGCGGCCAAGCTGGCCGACGTGATCGACCTCGTCGTCCACCTCACCTGCGACATCGTCCCGGCCGCCACCGGACGGCTGGCCCGCAAGAACCGCTACGTGTCGGAGATCCTCGAGGTCACCCCCGGTGAGCACCCACGCGGGTTCGCCACCACCACCGTGTTCGCTCCCGTGCCCGGACGGTGCGCGGTCGCTCACACCCGGCCTGACTCGTTGTGGGACGACCTGATCGCCAAGGGCCTCAACGCCCTCGGGTTCGAGCGGGAACTCGGCGAGCACCGGAGGCAGCCATGAACCCCCAGCTGATCGCCTCCACGCTCGCCGGAACCATGATCGCCGGCGGTCTGCTGCTGGCCGTCGCGGGGCTGCGGCGACGCCCCGCACCGCCAGCACGGCCGTCCCGGCGTCTGCGGCTTCCGCGGTGGCTGGGACGGATCCCCCGCTGGCAGCAGGTGGCGGCGCTGGTCGGGTTCGTCGCCGGGATGGTTGCGGCTGCCGTGACCGGCTGGGTCGTCCTGGTGGTGTTGGTGCCGCTGGCGGTCGTCGGCCTGCCGGGGCTGGTCGCCAGCTCGGACGCGGGAGCGCGAACCGCCCGAATGGAGGCGATCGCGGAGTGGACCAGGAACCTGTCCGGCGTGCTGACCGCCGGCCAAGGACTGGAGCAGGCGCTTAAGGCCAGTCTGCGGTCCACCCCGGACGCGATCCGTCCCGAGGTCGGCCAGCTCATCGGCAGATTGCGCGCCCGCTGGTCGACGGAGGCGGCGCTGCGCGGGTTCGCCGACGATCTCGACGACCCGACCGGCGATCTGGTCGTGGCCGCGCTGATCCTCGGCTCTCGCAAGCGCGGGGACGGGCTGGCCCGCGTCCTGACCGGGCTGGCGGAATCGGTTGCCGACGACGTGAAAGCCCGCCGCCAACTCGAAGCCGACCGTGCGCAACCACGAGCGACCGCGCGGACCACCACGCTGATCTCGGTCGGCACGCTCGGCGTCCTGGCATTGTCCGGCCAGTTCCTGGCACCGTTCGGATCACCCCTGGGCCAGGTCCTGCTCGCGCTCTATCTGGCCGCCTATGCCGGGTGCGTCGTCTGGCTGAAGCGACTCACGACGGAGCCCGCCGGCGCCCGCTTCATCGCGACCCGAACCGAGGTGCCACGATGAACGGCCTGCAATGGTGGATCCTCGTCGGCCTGATGGTCTCCGGCGGCATCCTTCTGATCGGCTGGCGGCTGGTCCCCGCCCAGCCTGACTTGGCCGACGCTCTCGCCCGGCTCGCCCCGACCACCGCCCGCCGGACCGCCACAGGCACGGGCGGCGAACCGGCCGATCTGACCGACCGGCTCGGGCTGTGGGCGCTTCGGAATCTGCCCGGACGGTTGTCCGGGAACACCCCGCACCGCGACCTGGCCATCCTCGGACGCAGCATTCAAAGGCTCTACGGCGAGAAGCTCCTGTTCGCGGTCATCCTCGCGGCGGCCGTCCCTGTCCTGGCCGCGATCTACGGGATGGTGCTGCCCGTCCCGCCGGCCTTCGCCGCTGCCGGGGTCGCGCTCGGCGCGGTGCTCGGGTGGAGGTTGCCCACCGCGAACCTTGCCCGGGCCGCGGCGCAAGCGCGACTGGAGTTCAACCGCGCCCTCGGCTCCTACGTCGACTTGGTCGCGTTGGAACGCAGCGCCGGCTCGTCGGCGCCCGGCCAGGCATTGGAGAACGCCGCTGAGATCGGCGACAGTTGGCCGTTCCAGCGGATCAGCGACGAACTCGCCCGATCCTGGTACTCCGGCGAGACCACCTGGGACGCGATCGGCCACCTCGCCGACGAACTCGGACTGCCCGCCCTCGACGACGTCGCCGACATCATGCGGCTCGCCGGCGCTGAAGGCAGCCAGGTCCACGACACCCTCCGGGCCCGCAGCACCGCGCTGCGCTCCCAACTGCTCATGGCCGAACAAGCCAGAGCCAAAGCCCGCTCGACCCGCATGACCATTCCCTCCACCTTGATGGCCATCGTGTTCGCGGCCGTCCTCGTCACCGCCGCAGTCCTCCGGCTCACCGCCGGCTGACCCACCCCAACCGAAAGGAATCTCATGAGTGACTCAACCGAGAAACTGCTCTGGGCGATCGGAATCATCGCCCTCGTCGGCATCGTCCTGGGTGCGATGAACGGCTACATCGGCGGTCTGCTGTCGACCATCACCGGCGGCGGCTGACCATGGCCAACGATCGAAACGAACGAGGATCGGCGTCGGTGGGGCTCACCTTGCTGGTGCCGGTGCTGTTCGGGTTCGTCTGGGCTGGGATGGGTGCCGCCCTGTACCACTTCGGCAACACCGCCGCCCAAGCTGCCGCACAGACCGGCGCGACCGCGGCAGCCGCCCAACACGGCACCAACGCAGACTGTGAGCAGGCCGCCGCAGGGTTCACCGCAGGCCTGGGCGACGCCCTCTCCGACATCACCGTCAGCTGCCGGCGCACCGCCACCACGGCCACCGCCACGATCACCGGTACCACGCTCAGCCTCATCCCCGGCTGGGCGCCCACGGTCACCCAGACCGTGACCGTCGCGGTCGAGAGGATCACATGAACAGCCACCCGCGACGCGACGAACGCGGCGAAGCGGCGATCGAGATCGCCCTGCTCGCCCCGCTGCTGGGCGCACTCGTCCTGCTGGTCATCTTCGGCGGACGGGTGGCGCTGGCCCGCCAGACCGTCCAGGCCGCAGCCGCCGACGCCGCCCGCGCTGCCTCCATCGCCCGCGACGCCCAGGACGCTAAACACTCCGCCGGCCGCCTGGCCGAAGCCACGCTGGACGCCCAGGGCATCACCTGTGCTTCCTCGGCGGTCGAGGTCGACACCCGCGGATTCGCCGAACCGGTGGGAACCCCGGCCACGACCACGGTCACGGTCAGTTGCGACGTCCTGACTGCGGACCTGATCGGCCTGCCCGGCGTCCCGGGCAGCGTCCATGTCGAACACGCCATGACCAGCCCGCTGGATCGCTACCGGGAACGGCGGTGAGCCAGATGAAGCGCCGGCACGATGAACGAGGCAGCGCGCTCACCACCGGAGCCGTCCTGTTGGTCACCGTGTTCACCCTGATCCTCGCGCTCGCCGTGGACCTCGCCGGGCAGGTCCAGACCAAACGCCAGGCCTACGACGTCGCAGCCCACGCGGCCCGGGTGGCCGGACAACAGATCGACACCGACCGCTTCCTCAACGCCGAAAGCACACTGGGGCTGTCCAGCGAGCCGGCCCGCCGCGCGGCGCTCGACTACATCGAACAGGTCGGCATGACCGGCACCGTCACGATTGACGACGGCGAGATCACCGTCACCGCCACCGCCACGTACCGCCCGGTCATCCTGCCGATCCTCGGCATCGACACCCTCCCGGTCAGCGGCACCGCCCAGGCCCGAACCGTCCGCGCCCTCGACGGCACCGAACGATAGGACGGACCCGCCATGAGACAACGACTGACCGCCGCGGCAGCCCTCCTCACTCTCGGTGCGCTGGTCGCCGGCGTGCCCTGGCTGCTCATTGTCGTCGTCACGACGGTCCGGGTCCGGTTCGATCCGACAACGCCGGACGGCTGGTGGCAAGCCCTCACCACCCGCGACGACGGAACTCTGCTCGTCTGGCTGCTCACCATCCTCGGTGCCGTCGCCTGGGCGATCCTGATGCTCGCCCTGGTGGTCGAGATCGTGAGCCGCGCCCGCCGGCTCAGCGTCCCCCGGCTGCCCGGCCTCGGCCTCCCACAGGCTCTTGCTCACAGCCTGGTCGCCGCGGTCGTCGGTGCCGCGGTGTCCACCGGCGCCGCCGTCGGCGGAATCGACGCACTCGCCGCACCGGGGCCCGCGCCCGTCCAGACCACCAAGCCCAGTCAGCTGCCGGCCCCGCCGGTGACGACTCCGAAGGCCCACCACGCCATCCAGGAACCCCGCGCGGCGGAGACCTACGTGGTGAAGAAAGGCGACACCCTCTGGGACATCGCCGACGACAAGCTCGGCGACCCCTACGCCTACCCGAAGATCTTCCAAGCCTCCAAGAAGACCGTGCAGCCCGACGGCCGTCACCTGGCCAACCCCGACCTCATCTACCCGGGCTGGAAGCTCATCATCCCCGATCTCCACCCAGCCGACGACCAGCCGAAAGAGCGGCGCGAACCGGCCAAGGGCGACCACTCGCCTCACGACGACCACGCGACAGCAGTGGCGACGCCGAGCGTCCTGACGACACCACCGCCGTCGGCAGTTCCCACTCCGGCCGCTGAATCGGTCGAGCCCCTCGAACAGGTCGACGACTCCGAGGTGGACGATCTGGTCGGGCAGCCGATGCCGCTGCCGTGGATGCTCGCAGGCCTCAGCGGCGCAGGGGCCTTGCTCGCCGGCGGGATGTGGCTGGGCCTGCGTCGCCGCCGGGCCGTCCAGTTCCGCTACCGCCGTCCAGGCCGCACCATCAGCGTCCCCACCGACCCGGACCTGGCCGTCGTCGAGAAGACGCTGATGCACCAGGGCGACCTCACCAGCGATCTCGTGGACCGGGTCGACCACGCAACCCAACGCCTCGCCGCCGGGCTCCACGCAGCCGGCCGGCTGATCCCGCGCCTGCTGGGCATCGACGTTACCTTCGACCACCTCACCCTCCGATTCGCCGACCCCACCGATCTGCCCGCACCGTGGCAGCCCGGCGACGATCCGCGCGACTGGCGGCTCTCCGCCGACGCCGACCTCGACCAGGTGGGCCCGTGGGACGAAGAGCGCGAACCGGTGTGGCCAACCCTGGTCACCCTCGGCCAGGACCAGCACGGCTGGCGGATGATCAACCTCGAAGCCCTCGGCGTCATCAACCTCACCGGCGACCAGACCTACGCCGCCGACCTGGTCCGCTACTGGCTCGCCGAACTCGCCGTCGCCCACTGGGGACGCGATGTCGAGATCGCCTGCGGCACCCTGTTCGCCGAACTCGCCCCACTCATCCGGCACGCCTTCTGGCAGTACCACGGTGAGGACGTCATCGCTGGACTCGTCGGCTTCGCCACCGAGCACGACACCTGGCTGACCAGCCAAGCCGCCGCCGACATCGACGCCGCCCGCGCCGCCCAAGCCGGACCCGAACTCTGGCGTCCCCGCGCCCTCATCACCACCACCGACTCCGACGACCTCGACCAGCTGGCCGAGGTGATCCTCACCCGTCCCGGACGCACCGGAACCACCACCATCCGACTCGCCGACCTACCACCGCAGACCGGGACAGAGATCCGCCTCACCGCTACCGGCCGCGTTCTGGTGCCAACTCTGGGCCTCGACCTCGTCGCCAACGGCATCACCGCCGACGAAGCCGCCGGCTGCGCCGCGCTCCTGGCTGCCTCCGACGAAACCACGGACGCACCTGTTCCGGATGACGCCGAGATCGCCGCCCAATGGCAGAAGCACTGCGACGCCGCCGGCCATCTCCACGCCGACCTCGTCGTCCCCCGCAACTCCACCCTCGGTGCGCTCACCGCAACCTCCATCCTGCCGGAGCCGGACAGCATCTACATCAACCAGACGGCCAACACCGCCGAGGACCTCGCCGAGATCGCCCCGCTGGTCCCGGCAGAAACGACGCAGGCCGTCCCACAGGCCGATCCGACGCTCGACCAGGACCTGGCCGACTGGTGGGCCGACTCCAGCGACCGTCCCAGGCTCACCGTGCTCGGCCCCGTCCGGCTGCGACTCGGCCGGAGCGGACATCCGACGGTCGGAATCAAGCGAGTCGCGTTCTACACCGAGATCGCTGCCTATCTCGCCACCAGACCCCACGGTGCCACCAGGGACGAGCTCAGCGAAGCTCTCGGCATCACCCCCGATCGAGTCCGCGTCGACCTCCACACTCTCCGCGCCCGGCTGGGGGCTAATCGGGCCGCGGGCCGACCCTTCATCCCCAACGCCAACGACAACCCTGAAGCACACCGGCGTAACGAAGGCGTCTACCTGCTTGAGGGCCTGCTGTGCGACGCGAACCTGTTCCGAAGGCTCCGCCTCCGCGGGGAGGCATTGGGTGCCGCTGGTATAGACGATCTCGCGCTTGCGCTGAGGCTCGTTGTCGGCGCGCCCTACGAACAGCTTCGCCGTCGTGGTGGCCTGTGGTTGAGCGGTAGCCGGGAGGATCAACATCTGCTGATCGGCATCATCGATGTCGCTCATGTTCTGGCAACGCACGCGCTCGCTGCCGGCGACCTCAGGCGTGCCCACGCCGCTGCGGAGCTTGCCCACGCCATTGATCCTGACGAGATCACACCCCAGTTGGACCTTGCTGCGATCGCGGAGCGCGAGGGTGCGCACGCCGAGGCGGGCCGGCTCGCCCGCAGAGCCACGAGTTGGCTTGACGGGACTGGCGACGGTCCTATCGACCTGAACGATCGCACCAGCACCATCCTGAGGGCCCACCGCTGGCTAGAACCGATCCATCGGGTCGGCTGAATAGCTGGAGATCCGAGAGCGATGAATGCCCTCTGCCACTACACCATCGGCCAGCGTTGACTCCGCGTCGACCAGGTCTAGTGGCGTTCGACGCGTACCTCCTTGGTCGGGATGTCCGTCACGCGGAGAGCCTCGTAGACTCGCCGCGTCACCAACGGCACATACCCTCCACTGAGCGTCTGACCTCCGCCGAAGACCTTCACGAAATACTTGGAGGCTGCGTCATCGAGGAGTTCGGGGTTGGACTCAAGGGCGCGGTTGGCCAGGTCGATGACGCGCCCGGAAGTCAGCTTCGCCAGTGCAGACTGCAACTCAAGAGTGGCGTCGTCCTCCTCGATCCTCGCACGGGAAAGCACACGGAGTTGATCCGCGATGAATGCGGCTGCCAGGAGGACAGCGATAAGCCGACGCTGAGCTTCGGCGTTTCCCATGAGAGTGCGCTCGTCATCGAGAACCGCCTCGACTTCCTTAGCCTCAATCCACCGGTTGACGTTGTGCGTGTGTTCGTGCTTGTGGATCCCGTCTGGGATTGACGTCACGAGGGTGTGCGGGCGTGCGTGATCGCCCGGTCTGTCCGGGTCTTCCACTTGGGTTTCCTTGGTCGTGAC
>JAIUOR010000053.1 GCA_020161795.1 Actinomycetota bacterium
ACAGCAGCGCTGGCATGATGGCCCCCATCACCTACGAGACCACCGCCCTCAACCGAGAAGCGGCATAAGGAACCCTCCACGGTTCGGGGTGAACCTCACCTGGGACGCCTTGGCCGACCTGGGTGTGCAACAACACATCCCGGAACTGGAGCAACTGGCAGCAACCCTGCGACTGGCCGGCCAGGAAGGCGCCCAGGTGGCCGCGAACCTCCGGGAACGCGCCTCCGAGCTGAGGACCGCGATCACCACCACCGACCGCGCAGAGGTCAACGCCAAGAGCGAGCGGCTGGTGCTCCCCGCCTTGGTCATGGCCGGCTCCGTCGTCGGCGCCATCGTCACGCCCATGATCTACCGGCTCCTCGCCGGCTAACCCCAACAATCACCCCCACAAGGAGGACAGCGAGATGCTCACTCACTGGAGTCAGAAGACCACCGCTACCGTGGTCGCCTGGACCACCGCAGCCCGCCGGCGTGCACTAGACGAACGAGGTGCGCTGCAAAGCTCAGAACTCCTTGGCCTGATCGCCATCACCCTGACGATCCTGGCCGTACTCGGGGGTGCACTCGCGATTTACTTTGCGCGCCAGCAGGAAGCAATCCTCAGGTAGGTGGCAGGTATGAGAAGCCAGCCGATGGGGCTACCGCGTCGTCGGTGCGGAGGCCGACAAGGCGAGCGCGGCGCGATCGGTTCGGTCCAGGCCGTGGTCGTGCTCCCGCTGGCGATGACCTGCTTCATGGCAACCGTCCAAGCCTCGCTCTACTTCTATGGACGTTCAGCGGCCATCGCTGTTGCCCATACCGGCGCGGTCGCAGCAGCTACTGAGAACGGCAATCTGTCGGGATGCGAGGCTGCGTCCGCCGACCTGGCCATTCGCATTGGGGACGCACTCCAGGAGATTCACGTCTCCTGCCGGCTCAACCCAACGACCGCGACCGTAGTAGTCACCGGCCAGATCCTGAGTGTTGTACCGGGCTGGTACCCAACCGTGACGCAGACCGCGGAGGTACCAGTGGAGAGGGTCACATGATCACGTCGAGCGTCGCCCACCGCCGGTTGTGGCGCGGTGAGCAGGGAGCCGTGCACGCGGTCGAATTGCTGTTCTGTGCACCTCTTTTGGTTGCGTTTCTCGTCCTGGTGGTGCTGGGCGGCCGGATCGCGTTCGCCCGTCAGGCGGTTCACACGGCCGCGGTGGATGCAGTCCGCGCCGCTTCTATCGCTCGCTCGGCCTCCGCTGCCGAAACGTCAGCCGAGGAGTGGGCGCAGACCAGCCTGGCCAATCAGGGCATCAACTGCGTCACGCTGGACGTGACCGTGGACACCGCCGGCTTCTCCCGCCCTGTCGGCACACCTGCGCGGGTCGCGCTGACCGTGCGGTGCGATGTCTACACCGGTGACCTGGTCCTGCCAGGAGTGCCGCTGCCCGGCAGCGTGCGTGTGGAGCAGACCACCGAGAGCGTGCTTGACACCTACAGGTCCAGGAGGTGACCACCGTGAGACAGCTGCGTGACGAAAAGGGCGCGGTCGTGGCGGTCTGGACGATCGGCATCGCCACCCTGATCACCGCAGTCCTCGGCATCGCCGTGGACCTGTCCGGCCTGGTGCACGCCAAGCAGTCGGCCGGTGACCTGGCCGCCCAGGCCGCCCGCTACGCCGGCCAGCAGATCAACACCGGCGTCTTCATGAACTCCGGCCGCGTCGAGGTCCAGGCCAGACGAGCGAAAGCCGCCGCCGTGGAGTACCTCGAGGCCGCCGGAATGACCGGCACCGCAACCGTGGAAGGCGGCACCACCCTGGTGGTGACCTCCCGACTCAGCTGGACCCCCACCTTCCTCGGCACCCTTGGCATCGGCCCACTCGAAGTGACTGCAACCGCCACTGCACGCGTAGTACGAGCACACGACGGAGAGGAGGAATGATGGCACGACGGCTCAAGGGGCTTGCAGCCGCAGTGAGTCTGGCGGCAATCGTCGCCGGACTGCCGCTGCTGCTCATCGCCACCCACAACATGGGTGCACCCCGCCTGGGATGGACACCGGCTGGCCTGTGGAACATGCTCGTTTCGCCCGACGACGGCACCCTGTTCGTCACCGGACTGAAGGTCGCCGGCTGGGTGTCCTGGGGGATCCTCAGCTTCGCGATCGGGCTGGACCTCTCCAGCCGTAGCCGCCATGTGCCGGTCCCGCAGATCCGAGGCCTCGCCCTTCCCCAGAACATCGCCCGCACCCTTGTGATGGCCACTATAGCTGGCTTCCTCGTGACCACCTCTCTAGCTATCGTCCCCGCACTCGGTGCGCCAGCAACCGCTCCCGCCCACACCACCAGCGCACCAGACAGCCCGCAGAAGCCCTCACCCGACCGTCCCACCAAGAAACACCGCGGTGCCGAGAACTACGAGACGGTCACGGTACGCAAGGGCGACACCCTATCCGGTATCGCGTTGCGAAAGATGGGCGACGGCCACGCCTACCCGAAGATCTTCGAAGCCTCGAAGGACATAGTTCAGGACGGCGGCCGTACCATCACCGACCCAGACCTGATCTGGCCTGGGGACATAGTCAGGGTCCCGACCTCGAAGGCGGGTGACAAGCCGGCCAACTCGAAGCCAGCCAAGAAGCCGGCCGCTGCCGGCGACGCCACACCAAGCGCCAAGCCAACTGCTCCCACGCCGACCGCGACAGCCAGTGCCACGCCGGCGGCGGCCACTCCGACCACAGAACAGCCTGCGCCCGCGCAGACGGATGACCAGTTCGACAGCGAGACGGATGAGCACGCCCCAGCCTGGCAACTGACCGGCTTCGCAGGTGCCGGTGCTCTCCTGGCCGGCAGCATGTGGCTCCTGCTGCGCAGACGGCGCCGCGCACAACTCCGCGCGCGCCGTCCGGGACGCATGATCGCCACACCGCCTGCCGTACTCGCCCCGGTCGAGAAGACCCTCAGTCACTGCGGCGGCCCTACCGCGGAACTCATCGCCAACGCCGATGAGGCTCTGCGACGGTTGGCCAACTTCGCCGCCGAGCGGGGCACGCCCGCGCCTTCGCTCGCCGGGGTCGACCTCACCCCCGACGCCCTGCGGCTACGACTCCTCACGCCCGTCCAGCTCCCACCACCGTGGCAAGCCACTGACGACCCGTGCCAGTGGACTATCGCCACCGGCGACATCACTGAAATCGGACCCTTCGACGAAGACAGCCCTCCACCGTGGCCACAACTCGCCACCATCGGTATGGACGACGCCGGCAGCTGGCGCCTGTTGAACCTGGAGACTCTCGGTGTCGTGTCCCTCACAGGACCGTCCGCGTTTGCCATCGACCTGGCGCGCTACATCGTCGCTGAACTGGCGGTCGCCCCCTGGGCACGAGATCTCCAAATCGACTGCGTGGGCGTCTGCAACGAGCTGATCAGGCTGAACCCCGCGCGCCTGCGCTACCTCGAACCCACCGACCCGATCAATGCCAGCTTGGCAGCCGCGGTCGATACCGTTGATCGCCTGGATTCCTCCGGCATCGAGCGAGTTGACGCCGCCAGGGTCGATGACTCCTTCGATGATCTGTGGGAGTCGCGCATCCTGATCGCCGATAGCCATCGCCGGCCGGCCGACCTCGACGTGCTCACCGATCTCATCGTCCAGCGTCCTGGCGGCACTGCAACCACGGTGGTGCTGATCGGAGCGGACGAGGCGCCGACCGGCGTTGAGATCAAGCTTGACAGCGCTGGCCGCGTTCTGGTCCCCAGCCTCGACCTGGACATCGTCGTCACCGGGATCACCCACGACGAAGCCCGCGGCAGCGTCGACGTCCTGGTAGCCGGCGATACCCTCGATGACACAGAAATGCCTGTCGAGGAGGATCCGGCCGAGCCCTGGCAGGCGCTGTGCAACGATGCCGGCCAGCTCCGTGACACGTTCACCGTCCCCCGGGTCGACGAAGCCGGGGAGTCCACTACCACCCTGCTGTCGGCGTCTGACGACCGGTACCTGGAGGTCACTGCCAACACCGTCGAAGACCTCGCCACGCTGGCTCCACTCATTCCCGCCGCCGTCCGGCAACTCGCCGAAGACACCGACCCGACCCTGGATGGCGACCTTCAGCAGTGGCGCGCCGAGAGTTGCGACCGCCCTAGACTCACCGTGCTAGGGCCGATGCGGTTGCGAGTCGGACGCACCGGCGACCCAGCCAAGGTCGCCCGACGATTGCCGTACTACACGGAGTTCATCGCCTACCTCGCCAGCCGCAGCGGTGCGACGACCCAAGAGGTCGCAACCGCCCTCGGGATAGCTGAGCTGCGCGTCCGCAAGGACGCTTCGGTCGCCCGGGCCTGGCTAGGCACGAACCTGCGCACTGGCGAGCCCTTCCTGCCCGAGGCAACCCGCAGTGCTGAAGCTGTCCGACGTGGAGTTGGGCTCTACCTTGTCGAGGACCTGCTGGTCGACGCCCACCTCTTCCGTCGTCTCCGCCTGCGTGCCGAAGCCCGCGGAAGCGAAGGACTACCCGACCTCCTAGCCGCGCTACAACTCGTCACTGGCACTCCCTACGACGGACTGCTGTCCGGGGGCCGTCCCTGGCTGACCGATACCCGACCCGACCAGACCCTGCTTTGTGCCATCGTCGACGTCGCACATCTAGTCACCACCGTCACCCTCGAAGCCGGTAACACACGACAGGCCAGAGCAGCAGCCGAGCTTGCGATGCTGGTGGCTCCAGATGAGTCGACGCCCGCACTCGACCTTGCCGCCGTCGCGGCGCGCGAGGGTAGACACGACGAAGCAGTAGCCCTCGCCAGATCGGTGGTCGATTGGCGTGACGGGAGCGGCGACGCACCGGTCGAGGTGCCGAGCCGTGCTGAGCGGATCCTGCGTGCGCATCGCTGGCTTGAGCCAAAGACGCGCGCCAGCTAAAGCGATATGCAGGGGTCCACGACCTGGCTCGAGACGAGTTCCTTCGGCGTGTTGCTGCTGCTGTGAGGCACATGGTGCGAGGACTAGGGTGAGGCTGGTCGGCAAGTCGTCGACCGTGAGGAACGCGCGTGGGAAGTCAGATTACGGTGGCACAGAGACTTCTAGACGACAGTCTGCTCAATGGTCCGCACGAGGTGACGATCGCGCTGCATCCGCGCTCGGTGGCTCGATGTGTGGCTAACTCAACCATCGGCTTTGAGACCATCGGGTACTTGTGTCACGCCTGGGGCGGTGCCGGAAACCCGCTGTTGCCGCTCAGTGGCAGTGGCATCCCCGCCTACTACGTGGACCCTCTACTTCGCTCGGAAGTCCACGGGTACACGGCGGAGCCGCCAGTCGATCTTCGCCTGCCGTACTTCGAGTCGTTGGCTGTCTGGGACTATCCGGCCGCCCTCATCGCCGCCCACTCGCCGCGGGAGCACCTACGGACACTGGAGGTTATCGAACTCGGTGAGAATGACCCGTGGCGACTAGCCTATGCCGGAACCTTGGGCTGGATGCCCACAGCTGTTCCTGACGAACTCTGTGAGAGCGCGAGTATCAGACATCTCGACGTCACCGAAGTGATTGATGTCGAGAAGCGCACGGTCGTCGGAAACCTAGAAGATCTCATCGAGCGGGTACTCGATCCCACCAAGATCACGCCGCGACAGTTCAGCACCCTATATCTGGCCTCGGGTCGTCAACCTAATGCCGGTTTGCTGGGAGGCAAAGAGATACTGCCATCACCATGGAGAGTGGCCGAACAGGCAGGTCCGAACATCGTCGTCGCGATGAGCCGAGGATCGGTCACGGATCTCGCCTTGCTGTGGTACCTACGCGCCACTTGGGGGGACCGGGGGGCGCTCCCGATTGGGGTGCCAGCCGAAGCGCTCGATGAGCCTGCGCTACGCCGACTGCAAACACCGGGGATCTCGCAACCCTTCGGCCTCAAGGGCGGACCACTCCATCTCGTCAGCGCGTCTCTGTCCATCAAGCAGGTCGAACAACTCGCTTCCCTCCTTCCGTCCGGGGTGGCGGCAACCCCCGGGCAACTGGTCGGTCCAGTTCGGGCTCCCCACCGGCCGTCCTCGTCGATCGCGTACTGGAGCAACGGCCGCGCCAGGATCAACCCGCTGGCACCCTCAGACCACGAGGTCCTGAGCGCCGCCAGCTACCGGCCACCATCCCTGGTGCTGTCCGCCGCCGTGGTGGACTCGCCCGTCCCGAGTGTCGGAACGCTCCGAAACCGCCTGGGTGAGGGGTTCGAGTGTGGGTCCGTTCAGCTTGCGGCGTCGCCATGGCGGGGGCGCAGAACGGTCGACGTTGTGTGGCCAGCGCCTTGGACAGTCCTCGCTGCGGCAGCGCTCGAACGCGGACTGGAGATACGAGAATCTCAACCAGGCCGTGCCGCGATGGCGCTGTTCAGAGCGCTCGGTCGGCTCGACGAGGCCTACTACCTCTCGAATGCGAAGTTGATTGCGCTTCTCTACCGACTTGGGGAACGCAGCGGTATGTCCTGGTGGAAGGCGCGGTGGAGCAGAGTTGAGAAGCAGCTGCGGCGAGACGGTATGTCGGAGGACGACATCTCGCGTCTTGCAGATAGCACGGGTCGCGACGATCCCGGAGTTGCTCCACCCAACGAAGGACGACAGCTTCCTTACACAGACTTCAAGGGCTGTATCGGAACACCATCGGCGACGAAAGCCTGGCTAGAGTGGGCAACGGACAGGGGGGTCATCGTCAAGGGAGTCGAACTTGAGTGTCCATCCTGCAAGGTCCCGTTCTGGCTGCCGACCAAGGACATGGCTCCACCTCACACCTGCCCCGGATGCACCACGACTGTGGACCATTCCTTCAGTCCGGACATCATCCGCTTCAAGTACCGCATTGGTGAGGTCCTTCGCCGCTGTCTTGAGGTGGATGCTCTGGGACATGTGCTCGCACTCCGATGGCTAGTGCAGTTGCTCGATGACTACGGGCTTGTCGGCGCCCACCCGGGTGTGGAGTTCCTAAGAGACGGCAGAGTCGTGGCTGAAGCAGATGTCGTGCTGCTGTTCCACGACGGCTCCCTGGTTCCGGTAGAAGTTAAGCGGCGAGCGCGCGCGTTCGATGATCGAGCCGCGCAGCAGCTCGAGAACATATCCGCGTTGCTGGAGGCCAAATGGGACGCGGTGTGCATACTGGAACCTGAGGGCGAATGCGGTTCGGTCACAACCTACAAGCGGGCGCTTCCGGACAGGCCAAGGTTCCTGCTCACGCTGGATCATCTGGAGATCGACTTCCCCGTCTGGAGTCTTGGCTCCGACCCCTTCGAACTCGCTGGCCAGCGACGCACAAGCTCAGACGGGCACGCCCAATGGCAGCGCGATGTCGAGATGATCAACAAGATGCCAAAGGACCCCGTGGCCTTCATCCTGGACGAGTGGGCCCAGAAGGAAAAGCGACCCAACAGCTAGCGGTCGCTGCACAGCGCTTCTGTAGGAGCAGCGACCACACAAGCCATGTGCGTGGCAACTCGGCTTCGTATCCGCGCTGAAGGGCGAGGGGCGACGTCAGCCGGGATGTGCCTGCGGCTCAGTCGGGTTGGCGACTGGTTGCGCTCCGGGACGTGGGTGGGCCGTCGGTCCAACTCCGATCAGTCACCCCGGGATCCAAGAGATCGACCGGCTGGTCGTCGGGTTGGCATTGAAGTCCGCGACTGCGTTGGCTCGCTCATCGAAGTCACAGCTTGCCCCGAGGGAGCAGTGCTTCCCTGTGCTCGGATGCACGCCAAGTGCGACGTAAAGGGGTGGCCGGGCGCCGTCCGTATGGTGCTCGTCTATCCAGCCAACGACGCGCCACCCGGTCGCCGCGCTGCCGCAGGTGACCTCCCATCGCCTAGCCTGCGCTGTCTCTTTCGCGGATGGCAGCAGGCGGACTGACACGATAGCCAGCTGATCGGGGCTGACTGGCGGCATAGATCCTCACCTACTCTCGAACGTATGTTCGATATTAGGTCGGCATGTGCTCGCCTGACAACCCCAACTCGGTGTCGGTCTTCGTATGTGAGCGCCAGTGAGGTTCTGGGCGGGATCGAGGCCAGGTGCTGCCCTGGGACGCCCGGTGTCGTGGTGGCCCGTCTGGATCTGCCGCAAGGCCTGGCTGCAGGGTTCCGGGGGGACATGGGGGGACCTTGGTCTGGCTAGGTGTGTCTCTCGATGTCCTCTCGTCTCGGATCGACGTCCCCCAGCGCTGAGGGGACATTCGTGGCCACATCGAACCGCTGGCCTGGCCTGGTCGAACAAGCGACGAGGAAGGACACCGGCAATGAGTCTTGTGGAAGCTCTCGGGCTGGATGAGGAGCAGATCCCCGCGGTGGTTCAGCGCTGCTGGGGGAGATGGAGCGAGCGGGTACCCGCGTTGGGTTGTGTGCCGGTTCCGGAGGAGTTGGGAGCGTGGCGGCGATCGGCGCCGTCCGATGTGACGGATCGCGTCCTGCGGGGGTTGGCGGAGTTGGCCGCGACGGACGGAGGTGATGACACCGAGGCGGCGACGGTGTTGGCGTGGCTGATGGTGCCGGGGGTGCTCCGGTATGTGAGCGCGGGCCTGGCTGGGCAACGGGATGCTGACGTGCAGGTGGCCGCCCAGCTGTGGATCGAGGTGCGTAGTTTTCCGTGGCGGACCACAGGTCGGGTGGCCGGCAACATTCTGTGGCGGCTCCGCAAGGCCGTGCTGGCTGAGTTCGGCGACCGCGGCCAGCTGGAGAACCGCGATCGCACGCTCGCGCGGACCTACCTCGACCTGTCGATCGACCTGCTTCGAGCGTCGCACAACGAGGAGGACACAACTGCGACTGACGCGCGCGACGACGTTCTGGCGGTCCTGGAGTGGGGCCGCAGGCAGGGGGTGATCTCCGAGGTCGACCGCAGGCTGCTGCTCGATGTGCTGGCCACATCGGAGGAGGCGCCGGGCGCGGTGGCCTGCCTGCCGCTGTTGGGTGACCGGGTGTCCGACCAGGTTGCGGCTCGGTGGGGGGTCACAGGCCGTACGGTGCGGCGTCGCGCGGCACGGAGCATCGCCGCGCTCGCGGCCACCGTGGGCGCTGGTGGCAGATCCGCGACCCTGGCGCGGATCGCCTGGGCGGCGTGATGTCCGAAACGCCCCCGCTTCGGCGGCTTATGGCCGCGAAGGAGGTGTTGGCCGTGGCCGATGAACCAACCGCCAGGATTGCTCGACTGTTCGACTTGGTGTGGCTGGAGCCAGCGGTGATCCGCAATCTGGCCATGTCGATGGCAAAGCTGGAGGAGATCCAGGACGCGAAGGTACAGCTGGCCGCGCTGCCCCAGGTCGAACGTCGAGCTGGCATGGTTCGGCGGTTGGAGGTGCTCGACCAGTGAGCGCACCCCTCTTGTCGATTGCTGAGCTGCGTCAGGCCTATCTGGCTGCGGCCCGGGGCGAGTTCCGTACGGGCAGTGCTCGCCGAGTCAGCTCCCGCGCTGGCGGGAGCGCGGCCACCTGGGAACCGGGGGGTGAGGAACAGGTGGCGCTGGTGGTGCCGGCCTCTGCTGGGGCCGGCGCCACCACGGTGGCGGTGGCGATCGCGACGGCCGCCGGAAGTGCCCGGGTGGTGGAGTGCTGTGGAGCTGGCCTGTCCGGTCTTGCGGTCGCAGCGAGTGCTGAGCTTGGGCTGCTCGGGGACGGCTGGATGCGCGGATCTCGCGGTTCGGTGCTGCTGGACCGCCGCTCGGACCACCTCTCCGCGCCGACCGATCTGCCCGCGCCGCCGGCCGCATTGGTGCCGCTGACCGTGGTCGATGCGGGGTGGCCGGTGGAGCAGTTGATCGACGCTCCCGGTTGGGTCGGCGACTTGGCACGGACCTTGCAGCTGGTGGTGTTGGCGGTGCATCCCAGCCAGCCGGGACTGCGGCGCGCGGAGTTGTCGATCGGCTTGCTCGGTGTCGATAGGACGCACGTTGCGCTGGTTGGAGCATCCCCTCGGCGGTGGCCCCGCCCCGTCGAACAGGCCGCCGGGCCACTACTTCGTCAGTCGCGCGAGATGGGCCGCGTCACCTGCTTCCCGGCCGACCGCGGCTTGGCGATCTCCGGCCTCACCCCCGAAGCAGTGCCGCCCGCGATCACTGCGGCAGCTGCGCGTCTGCTTGCTCTCGTGAAAGGACTGTCATGTTCGTAGTCACTGTGGCCGCTGGAGCGATCGCTCAGCTGCAACCCCTGCTTGTCCCAGTGCTGGTGCCGATGAAGGTCTGTCCGATCGCGCCGCCTGGGGCCCAGCAATACGCCGACCAGGTGCTGGGCTACATCCTGTGGGGGGTCGGGATCGCCTTCTTCGCTGGGCTTGTCCTGGCGATCGGCGCACTGCCGGTCGGCCGGTGGCTCGGGATGCATGGCGCCAACAAGGCCGCCATTGCGGGTCTGCTCACGGTCGTCATCGCAGCGATCTTGTACGTGGTCGCGCCGGGGATCGTTGACAGCATCCTTGGCAACGGCTGCATCTAGGGAGACCGCGATGCAGCCCTATCGTCCCTCCCGCGGTCAACCGGCCGCGTGGAGCCAGCGGCACCTGATCGCCGTCCTGTGCGCGACGGTCACCGTGGCGCTAGTGCTGATCGCCGGACTGGCCTTCGCGATCTGGACCGCTCTCGCCGAGCCGTCAGCTCCCCAACCCGACGGCCTGCCGCCGGTGGACGACCACCTGGCTATCCGAGACCGGATTGCCGCCGACCCGATGCCCAGTACCGATCCGCAGGCCGCCTTCACTCCCGATACAGCGGTGTTGCCGGCCGGCGAGATTCTGGTTCCGGTTCCCGCGGTCGAGGCTGGGCCGGCGGGTGTTCCGTCCGGCTTCCCCCACACCGCGGAAGGTGCGGTCGGGCAACTCGCCGCGATCGAGAAGACCGTGCTCGAAGCGATGAGCCTGCCGATCGTCCGCGAAGTTCACAGCCAGTGGGTACAGCCCGGCGGTCCTGCACTAGCGGACTGGGAACTCACTCGTAATGTGACTGCGTTCCTGGAAGCGGCCCGTCAACCCGGGCAGGACAAGGACCCAGCCACGCTGGTCCGGGTGACGCCGGCCGCCGCGCTGGTGAAGGGTGCCGACGGGCCCGACTGGGTCGTGGTGTGCGTCCTGCTGGACGTGCAGGCGCTGATCCGGGCCGAGTCGCGGATGGGCTACGGCCTCTGCGCCCGCATGGCCTGGGCTGATGGCCGCTGGCAGATCGCTCCCGGGGAGCCCCCGGCACCGGCTCCCCAGGTGTGGCCGGGTTCGACCGCCGCGGTTGAGTCCGGCTGGCTGGACTGGGTGGAAGAGGTCGGCGAATGAACGACTGGTGGAATCCGTTTGGGCAGCTCGGCGGGGCAGCCGCGCAGCTTGTCACTGACGCCTGGACAGCGGCCTGGTTGAGCTTGTGGAACGGCGGCGTGTGGGTGCTGCGGTTGATCTTGGACTGGATGGACGCCTGGCTGACGCCTGATCTGGCGGCAGCGGGTCCGGGTCAGGATCTGTATCGCGCGACCTTCTGGATCGCCGGCGTGTTGGTGCTGGTGATGTTCATGGTCCAGCTCGGCATCGCCGCAGCCCGCCGCGACCCGAAGGGATTGGGCCGCGCCGCGGTGGGCATGGGGCAGTTCTTGGTCGTGACAGCTGGTTGGATCGGCTACACCGTCGCGATCACAGCCGCCGCTGGTGGTCTGACCCGCGCACTGATGCGGTCGCTGCTGGGCGTCACGTCATGGAACACCTGGCAGCCGTGGAAACCCTTCGGTGTTCAGCAGATCGCCGATGCGGGGATGGCGACGGTGTTGGGTCTGATGGGTCTGCTGATGTGGGTGGCTGCGATCGGGCATCTGGTGGTGATTCTGGCGCGAGACGCCGCGCTGATTGTGCTGGTCGCGACCGGCCCGATCACCGCGGCCGGGCTGGTCAACGAGAGTACCCGGAGCTGGTTCTGGCGCTCCTTCAGATGGTTCCATGCCGCCGCCTTCACCCCGTTCGTCGTCGTGCTGGTGACCGGGACGGGGATGAAGTTCGCCGAGGGTGTCACGGCAGGAAAGGCTGGCTCGATCGAGGGATCCATCGGTACCGCGCTGCCCGCCATCGTGCTGATCTGTATCGCGGTGATCTCCCCAGTGGCCTTGTTCAAACTGCTGGCTTTCACCGATCCCGGAACCGCTTCTGGTGCGTCAGCCCGCGCCGGGATGCAGGCAGTCGGCGGGCTGCAGGGCCTGCTTCAAGGGCGCCCCTCACAGGCCGCCAATGACACCGCGAGTCAGACCTCCGGCAGCCAGTCCGCCGGTGAGGCAACGGCAGACGCCGCTGCCACCAGCAGATTCGCTGCTGCAGTGCAGGCGACCGGTGCCGCGCTAGGCCCCGTAGCGGCCGCCGTGGGTGCTGGTCTGGGGCTGGTGACCAAGGTAGGTGCGTTCGGCGCGGCGACGCTCAGCGACATCACCAACCAAACCGGGATCGGACACAACAGCTACCAGCCCGACTACCAAGCCCCCAGCGATCGGGCAGCCCGCGCCAACCGGGAGGCCAACGCCACCAGCACCAACAACGACGGCGATACCGATCCGGGTCCGAGCGACGCCCAGCCGGCGGACACCTACATCCCGCCGGGCACCTCACCTGCGCCGGCGCCCGCCGCAGCGCCGGCGGGCACGGCCGCGTCCAGCGGAGCGGCGGGAGCGAGCGGGGCTGCCGAGGCCGCCGCCGTCGCCTTGTAGAGGAACCAGAGGACAGACCAATGGCCACAGTGTTCGCCGAGTACGCCCGCAACCGGCAGGGATGGTTCTTCGGACTGAGCGGCGCCCGACTGGTACTCCTGGTCGCAGCCGGGGGTCCGATCCTGTGGGCTGTTCAGGCTGATCGCTGGTCCCTTGCGGGTGTGCTGTGCGTGGCGTGGCTGGTATTGGCGCTCCTGGTGACCGTGCCGGTGCGTGGCCGTTCGGCCGTCGGTTGGCTGGTGGCATCGGCAAGTCTGGCGGCCGGGACCGTGTTCGGCTGGACGCGCTGGCGCGCCAAGGCAGCGACCGGGCAAGCCGCCGATCTGGAGACCCCTGATCTGCCGGGGGTGCTGCAGGGGATCGAGATCCACGACGGCCCACCCCAAGGCCCGTCGAACACCCGGTTCGCGCTGATCCAGGACCACGCGCAACGGACCTGGGCGGCGACAGCGGCGATCAGCCATCCGGGCTTGGCGCTGGCCGACGCCGAGGAGCGCGACGCCCAGGCCGCCGGCCTGACCGAGCTGCTCAACGCTTGCGCACGGGCGGGATCGATCTCCGCGGTGCAGTTCCAGATCCGGTCGGTTCCCGACGATGGAGCCGAACGCGAGCAGTGGCTGGCTCGCCACGAACACCCCCACGCCCCGCAGCTTTCCCAGCAGGTGAACCGCGAGATCGCCGCCAATCTTTCGCAGGCGTCGGTGCGCACCGAGGCGTTTGTCAGCGTGGTCGTGCCCGAGTCCCGCCTCGCCCGGCTGGCCAGGGAGTACGGCCACGGCGTGGCGTCCCGGGGGCGGGCGATGGCGACGCTGGTGGCGGAGGTCGAGGCTCTGCTGCGCACAGGGATGCGGATGACGTCGGTGGAGTGGCTGACCTCCCAGCAGTTGGCCGCAGCTGTGCGGACGGGCTTCGCACCGGCCGATCGCGCTGGTCTGGTCGACGCGGCGGCCGAGCAGCGCGCCAACCCGGCGGTGAACGCGACCGTGCCCTGGGCCCACGCCGGTCCGTCGGGCGCCGAGACTGTGGCGCGGCACTACGTCCACGACGCCTGGTGCTCGATCGCTGCGACGATCACGCTCCCGACCAGAGGAGCGGTACTTGGCGCCTTGGCGCCGGTCTTGGTGCCGACCGAGCCGCAGGAGCGCCGTTGCCTACTGGTGACTTTCCCTGTGGTGACACAGGCCGTCGCCGACCGGCAGTCGCAGAGTGCGGAGTGGTCCGCCGACCTGGCTGAGGCGTTACGGGCCAGAGCAGGGATGAAGACCCGCGCGAAGGATCGCGCCGCGATTGGCCGGGCTCGCGAACTCGACGTCAAGCTGGCGTGGGGCAACGCGCTGGTACTGCCGTACGCGGTCGCCTGCGTCACCGTCCCCTCGACCATGCGGATCGCCGAGTTCGGACGCCGGCTCGACACCTCGATCCGCCGGGCCGGTTACGCCCCGCTGCGGCTGGACCTCGCCCAGGACAGCGCTGTCACCGCAGCCACCATCCCACTCGGCGTCACTCTCGACCACAGGACGATCCAGTGAGAACCCTGCGATCGGGGAGAAAGGTCGACCGGCTGCTGGCCGACTTCGGCCATCCGCTCCCGGCGGCCGCGCCGCCGGCCGTCGAGCCACGAGAACCGCGGCTGTTCCAGCCCACGTCACCGCGGGGGCAGCGCCGGCGGGGCCGGGGCTGGAGCCCGGCAACCGCCCCGGTGGCGACCTGGCGGATGACCAGCGACCAGGCCGGCGCGCTGTGGCCGTTCGTCACCCGTCCCGGGTTGCCGGCAACGGGTGCCCAGATGGGGTTCGACTTCTTCTCCCGCGGCAGCTTCTTCGCCGACCCGCACGGCTGGGTCCTGGAGGAGCGGGTCTCTAACCCCAACATCTTCTGCTTCGGCGAGCCCGGCCTGGGCAAGTCGGCGACCACGAAGGCCTTCTGTTTGCGCATGATGGGGTTCGGCTACCGAACCCTGATTCTCGGCGACGTCAAGGCCGAGTACGAGGCGATGTGCCACGCGCTTGGGGTTGAACCCATCACGATCGGACCCGGCCTCCCCGCACGGATCAACCCGCTGGACTTCGGACCCCTGCGGCAGGGCTGGGATCAGTTGGACGCGATCGAGGCTCAACGGAGAGCGGACATTGTGTTCTCCCGCTGGCTGGTCGTGCTGCGTGGCCTCGTCGGTTCGCAGAAGATCGGCCACCAGCCGGTACCGGTCGGGCCCACGGAGGAAGCCGTGGTGGACGCCAGCCTGCGTCTGCTCACCGGCTACACCGCCGGCAACACCCAGCTGACCGAGACGACCATCCCGAGACTGTGGTGGCTGCTCCACGAACCAACCAACGACCTGGTGGAGACCTGCCGCTACGCCTCCGTACGCCACTTCCTCGACGACACACGGCTGCTACGCGACAGCCTCGGCCAACTCACCCACGGCGCCCTGCGAGGCCTGTTCGACGACTACACCAGCATCAACATCGATTGGTCGGCACCGATCCAATCCCTGTCCCTCGCGCAGCTTGAAGCCCTCGGCGATGAAGCAGTCGGAATGGCCCTGTTGTGCCTCAACTCATGGGGCCGGGCCATGCGCGAGGTCGCCGAACCGGGCGATCTGCGGATCGTGGTCCGCGACGAAAGCTGGAAGCAACTTCGCCTCGGTATCGAGGCAGTGATGAGCTTCGACGCCGACCTGAGGCTGTCGCGCCGAGACGGCGACATCCAGCTGGCCATCGCCCACAAACCGTCCGACCTGCTGTCAGCAGGCGACCTGGGCTCCCAGGCGGCGACGATCGCCAAAGACCTGCTCCACCTCACCAGCACCAAGATCCTGCACGGCCAACCCCAACAGATCGCCGACGAACTGGCCGGCATCCTCGGCCTGTCCCCGATCGCGACGAATCTCGTTACCGACTGGTGCCGACAGGTGCCCGGACGTGCGCTCTGGCTGGTCGGGCCGCAGATCCACAAAGTCCAAACGGTGCTCCACCCGGCAGAGCGGCTCCTCACCTGGACAAACGCCAACCTCGAAGCAGCCGCCTGACCATGACGCGGAACGGAGACCAACGATGAAATGGGTGATCGCCGGCATCGCCGCGATGCTTCTCCTCTTTGGAGCCCTACCGCTGGGCATCGTCACCGCTATCACCATAGTGGCCGCACCCGCTGTGTCCGAGCAGATCCCCCTAGACCCCTGTGGCACCTATACCGCGACAACTCCCGTCCCAGCCCCGGCCACCACACCGGGCGACCGCAGCCCGACTCCGGCCCTGTCAGCCGAGGACTGCCTGCCAGCAGATGGCGAACTCCCTGACTTCGACGGAGCTTGCCCACCTTCCGGTTCGGCAGCCGAACGCGGACTGCAAGCCACCGCCCGCCACGGCCTGCGCTGTGTCAAGGCAGCCTTCCCCGCGATCAAACACATGGGCGGACGAGGCGGACGGCCCATCTCGACCTCCGACCACCCTCGTGGGCTCGCGGTCGACTTCATGATCCCCCGATGGAACACCCGCGCTGGCAACGACTTCGGCTGGCAGGTGGCGCGCTGGGTGAAGTCCCACGCCAAGGCACTGCGGGTGAAGTACGTGCTGTGGGACGCCCGCAAGTGGAACCCCCAGGTCAGTGACTCCTGGCGGCCTTACCGGCATCCACTGGGAAACCGAAACCCCACCCTCGCCCATCGCGATCACGTCCACGTCAGTTTCTACTCCCGCTGAACCGAAAGGGGCACAGCCATGGCAGCACTTCAGACCGATCGCCGGTCGACGCCCTATCCGTGGACCTGGGAACCGGCCGCAGGGGTCACGGTCGTGGTCGCCTTGGTTGCGGTGGTGGGCCTGCAGTTGGGGCGCGCGCTGGCCAACTGGACCAGCGGCGCCGGCTGGACCTGGCCCCGCAACATCTTCGCCAGTCTCGACCGCCTGTTGGTCGGCGACGCCACCGCCGGGCTTGCCATGTCCGGGCAGGCGGCGAGTCCGGCCGTGCTGATGGGCTGGATCGTCGCCGTGGAAGGACTCCTGCTCGCCGCGCTGGTGTCCGCTGCCGCATGGATGCTGCGCCGCTGGGGCCCGGGCCGGCTCAGGGGGATGGCCACTGCCGCAGAGGCCGAAAGGACCCTCGGGAGGAGTCGGCTGCGCCGAGTCCGCGCCGTGATCCGGCCCGACCTCTACCCATCTTCCAGCCGGAAACGCTCGGTGCGCGTCACCAGGTGGGAGCCGTCCGCACCCGAACGCATCACCTGGAGCCCCGGAGGTGACACATGAGCACTCCGGCGTTATCCGAACTGCTCGAACCCGAGCATCGTGTGGCGGACTCTGCCGGCTCGTGGGTCTGGTTCCTCACCTCCGACGAGCTGGCGGCGACCCGCGCCCGCATCGCGAAGGTGAACGCCCGTGCCGAGCGCAAAGGTCTGACCGGACGCGTGGACGTTGCCGCGGTGCCGGCGACCCGCAGCTACGCACCGGCCCCAGGTGCACCGCAGGTTACCGTCCACGGCTTCGACGTGACCCTGACCGGCGAGCCGCCGAGCTATGCCGGCTGGCGGTTCGTGGCCGCTGTCGACCGTCTTCCCGGCGAAGCGGCGCCGCCGGTGCTGCGCTATCCACCCGGCTCCGACGAGACCGTGGACAACGCCAGCGTCCAGCCTGGCCAGTGCGACCACTGCCACACCGTCCGGCCTCGGCTCACCACCTACCTTGTGCGTCACGAAGACACCGGCGAGCTCAAGCAGATTGGCCGCAGCTGCCTGCCCGACTTCCTCGGTATCACCGTCCGGCCGGTGATCCTGTCCGCCGACGACCTGGCAGCAGAGATCGAGCGGTCACGCGGCGGCGGGCCCACGCTGTGGGACATCGACTCTGTGCTCACCTACGCCTATGCCGTGACCGCTGTTTATGGCTGGACACCGGCGTCCAACCCCAACGGCCTGACCCCGACCCGCGAACTGGTCGCTCTCGCGATGGGCGGCAGCCGCCAAGGCCGCGAGGTGTTGAGCGAAATCACCGACCAGTTGGCGGACGCTACCCAGAAGGCTCCGCAGATCCGCACCGATCTACTCGCCAGCCTCACCGGCGCCTCAGGCTACGAAGCCAATCTCGCCGCCGTGCTTGCTGCCGGCATCGTAGGACGCAAGCAGCTCGGCCTCGCCGTCAGCGCCATCCGCGCCTGGCAACGACTAACCCAACGACAAGCTGACGCCGAACTACGCGACCAACAACGACCTACGATCACCCACGTTGGCACCATCGGGGACAAGATCACCCTCACTGGCACCGTGACCCTCGCGATGGCCGTCGCCGGCTACCACTACCGCTCACCAGACCAGATGCTCCTGGTCATCGACTGCGGCTCCGCGGTGGTCAAGACCACCACCTCTGCCCGCTGGGCATACGACGTCGAGCGCGGCGATCACATCACCATCACCGGCACCGTCAAGAAGCACGACGACTACCGAGGCATTCCCCAAACCGTCCTCAGCCGACCCCAGCGGATCACCATCTCGACACTGCCCACGTTGGCCGACGTTCCCGCCCAGTCCGCACCTGGCGAGGGCAGCTGGGAGGTGGTCAACGCCAATGAAGCCGGCCCGCGGCCCTTTCCCGGGCCGTCCAACGCACTGGCCCAAGCGCCGCAGACACCCAACCCGGCCGTCTAGCGGCCGCCGAACTTGGTGGACCCACTCCGTGACACCGGACCCCAACAGAACGGATGAACCATGAGCGAAACTCAGCTGCCCCAACTGTGGCTCCAGACCAATGATGATGTCGCCGAACTCGTGCCGTACCTGCTGGGCTTCGAACCTGAGGAGTCCCTGGTACTGGCGATCTTCCGGGGCAACCGTCTTCAACTCACCGCACGAGCAGACCTCGCTCAAGTCCGCGCGCCCGGCGAAGCCGAGCATCTGGTCGGCCAGATCTGGGGACGCTACCCCGACGCCGATGCCTACCTGCTCGCTTACACCAGCGACCACCAGGCTGGCTGGACCCTTCTACAGCGTCTCAGCACCTACCTGCCATCCGCGGCGGTTCGACAGGCGCTCCTGGTCGACGGTGACATCTGGCAATCCAGCGATGGCGACCGCGGGACAGTGAACCGGGACGGCCACATCGCCGCCCAGGCAGTCGGCCACGGCCTGCAACGCCACTCGAGTCGAGCAGAGCTGACCAACAGCCTCGCCAGCCCGCCCCTGACCGACAGTCTTGCCCGACAGGTCATCGACGCCCTCAACGACCTCCCAGACGACCACGACCGTACCCAACTGAACAGCCGGTTCATCGCACTGATGCGGGCCAACCTAGTCAGTCCAGACCAGACCCAGAAGCAGCCCATGACCACCGCTGAGGCTGCGCAACTCGGCAGCCTGATTGACGACCACGACTTCTGCACCATCGCTCTGCTCTCGATCACCGCAGAGAACGCACCTCAGCACATCGACCTATGGCGCAACGTGGTCAACCGCATCCCGGCTCCGCTGGCCGCGACACCGCTCTACCTGTTGGGCATGGCAGCCTGGGCCGGCCACGAAGGGGCGATCGCATCCATCGCGCTCGACCGCTGCTGGCAGGTATCCCCGGACGCAGGTCCGATCAGGTCAGGACCACTGTTCAGGGTGATCGAGGATGTCATCCCACCCAGCGCCTGGGAAGGCAGGCGTTCCCGCGCGCTGGCGAAAGCCAACCCACAGATCCGAGCCGCGGTCGCCGACCTCACCAGCACCCACTCGACGAGCTGGGAGGCGATCAGCTCACCGGCACCCGCCCCTAGCCGGCCAGCGACCGGACCCGCCCCGTCCAGCCCAAGTGTCTCGATCTAGGGCACCATGCGCACCCGATCCGATCTCGACGCCACCCAAATCGGCTGGCGCATCGGCACCGCTCTGGAACCGCGCGGCGGGGAGCTATGGTGCCCGTGGGATCGGACGACAGGCGTCATCGGACCCCAAGGCAGCGGCAAGACCCTGGACATTCTGATCCCGGCCCTGCTGCAGGCGCCAGGTGCCGCGATGGTGACGTTGACCAAGCCGAACGATCTTCTGCTGACGCTCGCCGCCAGGCAGGCCGACGACCGGCCCGTCGCCGTGCTGGATCCCTTCGGGCTCGTTGACGGACTTCCCGAACTCGTCTGGGATCCGATCGCCGGATGCACCGATCCGTGGCTCGCCGAGCGGCGCGCGAGAGCTTTCTGCGCCGGCACCGTCAAAGGCGCATCCCACGCCGGAACGGGTGACGCCGCCGCGCGGTTTTACGCCGAGGAGTCCTCGAAGGTACTCCGTGCCTACCTGCACGCCGCAGCACTCGTCGGCGCCACCCTCGACGAAGTGCTGCGCTGGGTCGCCAACCCAACCGGCTCACCCGAACCCGCCGAGATCCTCCTCAGCCACCCCGACGCCGCCAGCCACTGGCACGGCCTCCTCCAGGGAGCCCTCACCGGCGATGACCGTACCGCCGGCAACACCGTGACGACCGTCCAGCAGGCGATGGGCCTGTTCTTTCAACCAGCGATCAGGCAGCGTTGCGTCCCAACCGCGGGGCGGCCCGCCACCGACATCGCTGACCTACTTCGACGGCACGGCACCATCTACATGCTCGGCCGCCAGGACCCCTATGCCTCGGCCGCACCCCTGATGACCGCCGCAGCCGAGGACATCCTCGACACCGGCCTCGCTTTGGCCAACGCCAGTCCTTGGGGGCGTCTGAGCCCGCCGATGCTCAGCTGCCTGGACGAGCTGCCCTCAACCGCGCCGCTACCAACCCTGCTGACCCGCGTGGCCAACGAGAGGGCGCTCGGCCTCAGCTTTGTATGGGCCTCGCAAACCCGGGCCCAACTGGTCAGCGTGTACGGCGAAGACGAAGCCCGAACCCTCATCGGTCTGGCGAATGTCCTGGCCGTGTTCGGCGGCAGCAAAGACCCCGGTTTCAACCGTGACGTTTCCGACTTGATCGGAACCGTGCGCGTTGCCCGCACCACCTGGCAGACCGGCGGTCGTGGACACTCCTACTCCGCCGAAGACATCCCCATCCTTCGCCCCGAGGAGATCCGCCGCATCCCAGAACGCCAAGCCCTCCTGATCGCCGAGCACCTCCAACCCATCCTCGCTCAACTCACCCGCTGCATCGACGGTAAAGCCGGTCAACAACTCCTCAGTCAGCAGGCCGCCATCCGGGATCGCCTCGCCAGGCGCGACGGTCGGGTGCCGGCGCGAGCGAGGGCTATCGCCTCACTCGCACACGCCGACCAGCACGAACTCAGCAACCGGGGGCACCGATGAACGGAAAGTTGCTCGCCCAACCCTTTCCTATGCCTTCAGGACCAGAGCTACGCGCCGCCTACCAAGACCTGTACCTCGCGGCCAATGGCGACGAAGCCACCCGCAGACGCATCGGCAACCCCGCCACGCTCCCCAGGCCCTGGGATCCGTCAACTTGCACGTCAGCACCTCTGCGGGCGGAACTGTGGGAGTGGCTCGATCTTGTCGTCGAATGGCTCAACCACGAGTACGTCTGGGATCTCAACACGGGCGGGATGGTCCCTTCTTGTTGGCCGCTCCATCCCCACCTTGTCCACGAGATCGCTGTCCTCGCCGACCAAAGGCGACGCGCCAGCATTGACACCACCAGCTCCAGCCTGGAGGAATGGCACCGCTACAGCCTGCCAGCCTTCGTTGACCGGCTTCGCAGCCGCACCCGTACCCTCTGCGACGAAGAACACAAGCCCTGGCCCGCCCGTACCCGCTTCGTCCGGTACCTCGGTACGACCGCCACCACCGAGCGCCAGGAAGCCTTCAACCGAGATCTCGGCGCGATTGAGGAATCTCCCCGACAATCAACGAGCGACACCCCGCGACTGACCCTCGTCATGGAAGACGGAGGGTCGATCGACCCGACAACGGGCGAGATTACCTAGCCAAGTATCGTCGGGTCTCGAGCTCCGGTAACCTCGCCGATCACGCCATGTGCCTTTCAGATGCGTGTTGAGACGAGTCGTGTTTGCGGGCGTCGCGCCTGGTGCGGCGCGGCAGTTCGTGGCCAAGTGCCTTCGTATGGAGCATCTGGCACCGTGAGGTTTCACTGTCGCTGTGAATGTCGCTGTCAGTAGGATGAACACCGTGCCAACGCTTCGTATGTCCACCACGCCCACGCACCGGCTGGTGTCAACGGGTTCGTTGCGCCCACCTCTGCGAGTGACAAGTCTGCTCGTGGCCTTCCGCAGGGCGGACCGGCTGGACGTGTCCATTCACGACATCTTCGACCCACAGGGGTAGGAAGCGTGGAGCGGTTCGTCGACGCCGGTTGGATTGCGCGGGTGCTTGCCATTCTCGGCGTGGCGGTGGCGGTTGGCGTCGGCGTGGTCGCGCCGTTCTTGCCCGGCGCGTATGACCCTCTATCTGTGAGCTTCTCAACTACGCTTCAGGCCCTGGGTCTCGCGGGAGTTGTGCTGGCGCCACTTGCGGCCGGCTGGCTGGTTCACGAGGTCGTCGTCTCGCGCCGGCTGCGACGCGGCCTCGCCGCAAAGTCCCGCGGCCGCGATCTACGCATTGGCACCCTCGTTGGCATCGCTGCACTCCTTGTGCTTGTGGGAGCCGGTGGGCTTCTGGCGGGTTCGGTGGTGACGGCATTGCTCGCTGCGATGGCGCTGATCGGGACCGTCGCGATGCTCTGCAGACCACCCGGACCGGTGCCCTGGCTCGCGGTTGTGGTACTTGTCATCACCGGCTCCTCGCTCGCGGGCCAGTTGGTCGCTGTGCATTTCGTCGACGGTGCCCGCGAGACAGCGATCATTGCCAGCGGAGGGCTCATCGCTGATATTGAGGCCTACGCCAACGCTAACGGACGCTACCCCGAGTCGCTCCAGGCCGTCTGGCACGACTACTCCACTGGGCTAATCGGCACTGCCCCGGTCGAGTACGCACGCACTGCCAGCGGCTACCAGATCGCGTTTGAGCAGCCGCACCCACTGATCGACGACTTTGGCGCCCGCGAGATGGTCGTCTACAGCTCCTCCGGGGCGGCGACCATGATTAGTCATGACTCTTGGATCCTGCTGTTCCCGGCGAGCCAACTCGTTGAGTCGCCCGGATGGTTCGCTCGCGCGCTGCTTGACACGCCGGGGTGGTCCTCGTTCCGGTTCGACTGACGCCTGAGTCGTCAACTGACGCTCGGAAGAGCCAAGAGCCGAACTCGGTCTTGTCACAGCTACGCGGCCGCGAATGTCTCCGCCAAACCCGTAAGCGCTGATGCTGAGCAGAGTCATCGATGACTTGAGGCCTGACACCAAGGCGACTAGGTCGGCAAGCGGCTGGATGTACTGATCGTGCTGTGCTGGTCGACTGGCTCAATGCCAATGGCCGGCCTTACCAGGCCTGGGATCGGGCGTCCGCTGTGGAGCAAGTCGCCGGATGAAGACCCTCCTCAGGTCGCTGATGGCGCCTCTACTGCCAAGCGGCCGAGAGGGTCGTGAGCACACCTAGCCAGGCTCCGGACAGAAGCCAGGGACCGAATGGGAAGGGCCCGCGTTGGTGAGTCACGACCGCCCAGACCCCAGCACCGAGACAGGCCAGCAGGATCGCCCACAAGAGGCCGGAGAGACTGACTGACCCCACGGCTGTGCCGATCACGGCCGCGAGTTTCACATCGCCGAAGCCGATGCCACCGTGACTGATCAGATGGAGCAGGGCGAAGATTGTCCCGGCCGCAAGGCCACCAGCAGCCGCGCTGATCGCTGACGTTGGCCCATCGAGCGTGATGAGAGTTGACGCGGCGCCCGCCATGGTGAGTCCGGCGATGGGGGCGAGGATCCGGTTGGGGAGGCGTTGGACGTCGAGGTCGATGGCGGCGAGCAGTGGCCCGACGGCTGCAAGGGGCAGGATGGCGGGGAGCAGTGGCCACGAGCCCGTCGCGGCGGCCCACGCGCCGAGTCCCGCGAACGCGATCGCGGCCGTCCAGGCGATCCAGGTCCGCCGGCCAGGGGAGGGGAGATCGGCTTCGGTATCGAGGCGGTAGGTCAGTCGCGCCGCGGCGTGTCTCTGCCATAGCCCTAAGGCGCCACCGATGAGGGCGGCGGCGAGCGCGGTGAGGGTGATGTGCACCGGGTTCCTCTCAGGGTGGGCTTCAAGTGTCTCTCGGAGGCCTAAGGGCCCGTCGGCGGCGGGGCCAGAGAATGCTCTGGATGCGGTCGTGGGAAGGGCAGAGGACCGGGCGTTCTCGGCTGGATCGGGCGAACTGGACGCGACCGGCCGGCAGGGTGAGAGTTCCGCTGCTGCAGGTCAGAGAGCGCTTGTTCGGCAGCTCGTCTCGGATCGGTGTTCCAGCCCCGGACCAGGCCGACGAGGGCTGAGCGGAGGAAGGCTGAGGGTACGCCGGTGCGTTCAGCGACATGCTCGACGCCACGGCTCCATTCCTCCGGTGGCTGGGCTGCGACGACCCGGACGGCTTCGAGTGCTGCTTCCGGTGTGGGCAGGTTGGCGATCCGCTGGCTGATGAGCGAGTCGGCGAGGGGTGCGGCGTTGCTGATCGCGTCGATCAGTAGGTCGGTCGCCTTGTCGGTGAGGAAGTCGGCGGGGTCTCGCCCCTCGGGAAGCGCGGCGTTGCGTGGGTTCATGCCGGCGGCGGCAAGCAGCCAGAAGTCGCGTTCGGCTGCCAGGCGACCGGCATTGTCGGGGTCGGTGGCCACGACCGGCGGTAGCGGGTGGCGGCTGAGCTGGGCGACCTGTTGGGTGGTGAGGCTGGTGCCCAGCGCAGCTGTGCCGACGTGGCTGCCGTCGGATGCCAAGGTGGTGGCGATCGCGTCGAAGACTCCTTCGACCAGGACGGGGGTGGTGTCGGGGGTGAGGTTGCCGGCGATGTAGAGCTGGTCACGTTTGCTGTACAGCGGCGTCTCGGGGGTGTTGAGGTACTTGGGTCCGTGTTGTTGGTCGTCGGCGTAGCGGGGGTTGCGGCGGGCGATGAACCCCAGGACGGTGCCGCTGGTGTCGGTAATGGGGAAGGTTGCACGGTCGCGGAACCGATCAACGAGCTGGCCGGACTTGGCTTGGAGAGCGACGCCGGCGGTGATCATCTCTTCGTCGGTGATGCCCCGGCGGCGTAGGTGGCTGACGAGCGCGATCCAGCTGTTGGGGGCGTAGCCCGGGCGGAATTGGCTGCCGGCGAGATCCCGTCCGAAGCGGTAGGCCACATAGTCCTGAGCCCAGGCCCCGCTGATGAAGCAGCGTTCGTAGTAGTCGGCCGTGAGCTGGTTGACGAGCACGAGACGGCTTCGAGGTGGGCTGGTGCGCCAGGCGTCGGCGCGATCGGCCATGTGTCGAATCTCGGCATCGGTGGGTTCTGGGGTACCGAGGCCGCGACGGATCACGGCCTCAATGGCGAGGGCCTGATCGGCATCGAGGTGATCCAGCCAGTGAGCTGGTTCCTCGGCGTCCGGCGAAGGTTCGATCCCCGCGTTGTCAGGTTGTCTGTGGCTGGCGTCGACGTAGTGAGGGCTGCTGGGCGTGTAGTCATCCCACAGATCGGCGGGCGGCGCGTCCTGAGGTTCGGGTTCAGGATCGATGTGGGGGATCGGGTGGAGGCGGAGGGACAGGCGCCAGGTCCAGGCTTGGCAGGTGTCGAGGTGGCCGGTGGGGTCCGCCTGGCGGGCGTCGGCGATCAAGTCGTTCAGGTTCCAGCCGCGTTGGAGTGCTTGCTCGATCGTGGTCACCAGCGCGGGCCACCAGGGGCTCGACTCCATCTTCCGCGCGGCGTCCTCGCCTACCGCGTGGGTGAACGTGCCTGCCCAGGCGGCGATCAGGTGGTGGCTGGCATCCGTACCTTCAGCGACGGCTGGGGTGAGGTGGCGGGCCATGCGCCACCACAGAGCACCGGCGGCGTGGTCGTCGGGCAGGGGTCCGAGCCCGGCGGATTCGCGAAGGAGCTGGCGTGCGTTGATGCCGCTGCTGGAAAGCTGGGAGAGCCGTTGGGCGAGGCGCGGTGCGAAGTCGTCGGTAAGCACCGCAGACGAGATCCCGGCCAGAACCTCACCCCATTCTGCGAGCGCGGCGGACTGGCTCGCGGCGAGCTGGTGATCCAGCCTGCGCTGCCACTGGCTGGCGGCCGAGCTGGTCTGGTGCTCGCCGGTAGGCCGTAGATCGGAGGTGGGGACGCCGCTCGCCGCCCGCCATACCTCGACCTCGCCGACCAACCGACTGGACGGCGCGGTGGCCAGGTTGGTCGCCCAGTCCGGCAGCGGTGCGGCAGGACCGTGATCGCGGACTTGTCCGGCGAGGTCGCGGACCAGTTGGGCGCGAGCTTGAAGGTAGGGCCCCCACATGCTGTGTGCGGCGAGTTGGTCGGGGAGTTCGGGCAGCCATGGGAGTGGCCCGGTGCGGTGGAGGTTCCGGTCCAGGTTGACTCGCCAGGCGAGCACTGCGGCGGGCTCCTGAGCGGTTTCGAGTGGTTCTTCGGTGGCGTGGGTGAGCGCGAGGATCGGATCGTCTCCATCGGCCTCGACGATGAGGAGCTCGGCGCGCAGGGCTGGCCAGGCGTCGGCGCGGGTGATGCCGGGCAGGGCGGCTTCGACCCGTCTCTCGAGGCCGCGGACGCCGACATCCCCGGCGAGGTGTTCGGCAGCGAATCCGACAGCGTCGGTGTACCGCCGCGCGGCGTGGTGAAGGAGCGTCGCGGGCTGGCCAGCGTCCCGCAGCTGCGTGGTCGCCGATACCGGGGACTCGTCGCGGGCCAGGATGCGTTCAAGGATGTCGGTCGGTGTGACCGGCTGGATCACGTCGGGGTGAATCAGAGTGTGCGGGTCGCCGTCACCGACGACCGCTACGTAGACGTGGTT
Organism: Actinomycetota bacterium; assembly: GCA_020161795.1. Taxonomy (GTDB): domain Bacteria; phylum Actinomycetota; class Actinomycetes; order Propionibacteriales; family Propionibacteriaceae; genus Propionicimonas. The sequence goes on from JAIUOR010000053.1 coordinate 26,451, forward strand.
GGCCAGCCGGCCACGGGTGAGCATCGTGTAGGACTGCTGCCGGGTCTCCGCGCCGGTCAACAGCCCATGCATGGTATCGGCGGTGATTCCCTGGGCGGTATGGACAGTGCTGGCGTAACCCAGTTCGACCTGTTTCCGGACGTATTTCGCGGGTAGGGTGACGAGTCGGCCGGTCTGCATGTGCCGGGCGCGAATCCTGCCCCAGTGGGTCGTCACAACCTGCCAGCGGTCGCCGTTCTTCACCCAGTCGCCGGCCGCGGTGGGGAGCTTTCGATCGTTCTGACGGGTAATGATGGTGTCTCCGGCGCTGGCCTGCAGACCGTCGGCCAGGGTGACTTCGCGGCGGGTCCGCGAACCTGCGAGTCGCTGGTTGCGGGCGCGTTGGTTGAGGGCGGCGACCTGTTCCCGGGTTGGGGCGAGCATGATCGAGTCCAGACCCTGGGCTCGGTCTGCCGACCACGCGGCGAACAGGTCATCTGCCATCTCGTCCTGGTCGCCGATATGGATCCTGCCTGCATCGAGGTAGAAGCCCAACGCCTCGGTGTGGCCTTGGCGCAGCGCCAACGAGGCTGATCCTTCGGCGGGATCGGCGAATCGGACCAACTCGCGCAGTTGGAGAGCGCCGTGGGTGGCCTGGATGTCGCGCAGCACGCCGCCGGCGCCGATCGCGGCGAGTTGGCAGTCGTCCCCGATCAAGCGGACGCTGCCGCCGCGATTCAGCACATACCGCACCACAGCCTCCAAAGAGATCGTGTCGGCCATTCCGGCCTCGTCGATCACCACCAGGGTCTTCGGCCCGATTGCGGTGACCCAGGTGGGTGTGAACCCGGTTTGGAGGGACCAGACGAGCTTGGCCATGGTGTCGCTGTGGCCTTGGAGTTGGTCGCCCAGAGCTGCCGCTGCGGCGGCGGATGGTGCGAGTCCGATCACGGTGCCGCCTGAGCTGGTCCAAGCCTGGGAGAGGGCGGCCATGGCGGTGGTCTTGCCCGATCCGGCCGGCGCGATCGCGAGTTGGAGGCGTGCTCCGGAGGATGCCATCTCGCGGATCAGCAGCACCTGACTGGGTGTGAGTGGCCGGCTGTAGGCGTCGGCGTTGAGCAGTGCGAGGTCGATCGCGGTCGGGTTGGCGACCATGCCGCCGCGCCGGCCGGCAGCCGCGACCAGGCGTTGTTCGGCCGTCAGGATCGCTCGCGAGGTGTACAGCTGTGACCCAGCAACCGTGTAAACGCTGTCGCCGGAAACCCGCCGGAGCGGCGCAGGCTCGGCGATGGAGTCGGGACGACAGACCCTGACCGAACGCCGGATTGCGGCGGCAACGAGCCGTTCGACCCACCCTTCGCTGTGGCTGCGGGGTACCTCGGCGGCTCGGATGTGACGCTGGGCTTCGGCCCGCAGGTGCCAGTCCTGCCAGGTTGACCGGCTCTGCTCCATCCTGGAGACCATCGCCGCAGTGGTGGTGTCGAACCAGTCCTGGTCGGTCACCGTCTTCTTCCAAGCGTTGGGGTGCAGCGCGCGCCGGACCATGCGCCGGATGCCCGCCGCACTGCCCAACACCTCCAGTGCCTGGAGGTACCAGGCTTGTCGTTGCTCAGCCAACGATCGCGGCTCGTGTTTGCCTTCGCGGGTCTCCAGGGTGGCTTGCTGGGAGAGCACGATCATCTCCACCGGGGTCGGTGGCCGGCCGTGGTCGCGACGAAACTGGGCCGCCAACTCCCGCCGTCGCACACTGATCGACCGGCGTCGCTGAGACCATCGTTCGGTCAGCTTTGGGTCAACGCCAACGACCTCACGGATCGGCCGTTTCCGGCGGTCGGGATTGGGCCGCTCGGCGAACCGCAACCCCAAGCTGGCATGGAGATGCTGCTCCAGCGCCGTGTTGTACACCTCCGATGCCGTCACCGCCGCCTTGTGGAGCACCCGTCCGTCGATCGCAAGCCATCGACCGTCCGCTAAGGTTTGAACCTTGTTGGCGATCGCCACATGGGTGTGTAGGTCGGGGTCGCCGGCCCGGGAGTCACGGTGGGTCCACGCGGTCGCCACCAGACCCCGAACGTCGACCTGCCGGATGCCATTCGTCCCGGTTCGAGTGAACAAGGCGCAGCGTTCGATGAACCCCAGCGCGTCCGAGATCGCGGCGTTGTGCGCCCTCTCGATCGTGGCGGCCACGGCCGGGTCGGCCACCGCCCACAGTGCCGAGACGCTCTTGACCGGACTGAACGCCAAATCGAACCCGGCCACCGCGGTGGTCTGTTGGCGCGACAGGCGAGCGACGTGGCCGGCGAGTTCCCGCTCATCCAGCGGCGGACGTCCGTACTCCTCAACGAACCTCTCGGTCGCTACCACCGTCCGCACGCGAGCGCGATCCTCCGCCGACACCGCGGCCGCGCGAGGGAGTCCTCGCTCGGTGTTCAACACCTCCAGGCGTCGCGCGACTTCGACTCGGTAGGCGCTGACGTCGTTGGCGTACACCCGGAACGGACGTCCCAACCGGGTCGCCTCCAGCAGTTCAGCCGCGGCCGCACCAGTACCGGACAGCGCCGCGGCACGCTGCTGTGCCAGAGGGTGCAACCCAGCGCCGAAGAGGTTCTGCATGTGCTCCGTCGTCACGCGATCACCGACCGATAGACCCTCGATCCCGCCCATCCCGGAGCCGAGCCATACCCCTGGTGTCTCGCCCTTCTCGGCGTAGTACGACGCCAGTCCGGTATGCCCCCTCTCGGTGCTGTCCATGGCCGCAACCTGCCGGGTCAGGTAGTCATAGCCCGACCCCGCGGTGACCTTGTGAAGGCTCATCGTCACGCCTCCCTAAGCGGAGCAGCCCGGCGTGACTCGGACGCCGGCCGACCACAATGCAAGAGGTGTGTGGGACTTGTGGATTGGTGGGGTCGGTGGAGGGGACATCGGTTGGAAGGGGTCTGCGGGTCGGCTAGCGAGAGTCAGGGCTGGTGTGGTTGTCCGAGCAGACAGGTCGTCGACGGCTTAAGGGAGACGAGACGAGGACGACAGGGGCCGAGATGAGCGACGAGCAGGAGCCAGTTCGGATCAGGAGCAATGCCGAGCTGTGCCAGATGATCACCGAAATCGAGGGGCAGGCCCCTGATGAGAGCCTGGTCGTTATGCTGATCCGCCAGGGCCGCCTCAGGCTGTTCGCCCGCAGAGACCTGGCGGGCTGCCAAGCCCCTGGAGCAGTCGAGGAGGCTCTGGACACCTTCCTGGAACGAGTGTCTGAAGCCGACGTTCGGTTCGTGGTTTACACCAAGGACCACCTCGCGGGCTGGGACATGCTCGGTCGCTGCGCCAGCCACTTGCCGCACGGCACCCGGTCCGGTGCCCTCCTCGTGGATGGCGGCACCTGGCACGAGGCGGATGGGCGCCACGGAAGCGTAGACCCGAACCAGTCGCGCAGCATCTCTTCAGAGAACGGTGGGCTGCGAGGTCTGGCGGGTGCCGATCCTGTTGACGGTTTGGACACTGCGTTTGAGACCCCTGAACTGGCCGCTCGGCTTCTCCCCGTACTGGATGGATTGCCGGAGGCCGATGATGAGGCGGCGATCAGCGCCCGCATGGGCGGACTGATACGCCGCAACCTGCCCGTCGTGACACCAGGCCCGCAGGAGAGCGGGGTGGCCGCCGAAGACGCCTTCACCATGGCGATGCTCACCCATCATCAGATTGGTCGTCATGTTGCGCTGCTAGCGATCACACCAAGTAACGCTGGCCAGCACCTACAGATGTGGCGAGCTGTCGTCGCAGAGATACCGGCCGTTGTCTCCGAGATGCCGCTGTTCATCGCCGGAGTAGCCGCCTGGGTCAGTGGCGACCGCGGTACCGCCTCGTCTGCGCTGGCTCGCTCGATTGCTGCGGCGGCCAAAGGGGGCCCACGGCCGTCGTTGCTGCTGGCTGAGCTGGTCGATAGAAACGTCCCCCAGGCGGAGTGGGGGCCTCTGCGTGCTCGCGTGCTGAGCCGGGCGGATCCTGCGGTTCAGGCCGCAGTAGCGACCCTGTCTACCCGACCAACCTGGGAGACGGTCAACCAACATTTGCTGCGCCCCCGCCCTGATCCTCCTCAGAGACCGCCGGCGCCCCGTATCCCGCGCTGACCCCACCCTGACCTCCGGTCACTTCCTCCCGACCTGGTCCGGAGGGCCGAACCCCTTGGTGTCCGAACCAGGCGTGTTCAGCGGCTTAGGAAGCAAGAACACAGTTGACCGGCGAGGGAGCGGCGATGAGTGGGAGGCAGGTGGCGCGGCAGCAAGCCCGGCGACGGGTCGCAGAGACGCTGGCTATCAAGCAGCGCGAGCGCGATGCACGCGACAGGCACTGTGCTGAACTGGCTGTGCTCGTGGTGGCAGCCTTGGCGGAGCGGGATGCGACCGTGGAGATGGCGGAGCGAACTGCCGCGGCCGCGGTTGGGCAGCTGCTCGAGGCCGGTCTCACGGCGGTGGAGGTCTCCGACTGGTGCGGCGGGATCGGCGTCCGGGAGGTCAACCGGCTGTCAAGGCTTGCCACCCTGTGCGGTCAGGAGACTTCTTCGTCGTGATCCGGCCGTACTACAGCGACGAGTTGGTCAGCCTCTATCACGGCGACTGGCGGACATTGCTACCCGCCGGTTTTCGGGCAGACCTGATCGTGACCGACCCGCCCTATGGTGAGACCAGCCTCGACTGGGACCAATGGCCCACCGGGTGGCCGGCTATTGCTGCCAAGCACTCTGACGCCATGTGGTGCTGGGGATCCATGCGGGCGTTCGTCGCGCACTCTGCAGAGTTCTCGGACTGGACGTTCTCGCAGGATCTGGTCTGGCAGAAGCACAACGGGTCGGGCTTCCATCGTGACAGGTTCAAGCGGATCCACGAGCACGTTGTTCTCTGGTACCGCGGCCGGTGGGCGGACCGGTGGCACGAGGTGCCGACCACCGCCGATGCAACTCGGCGAACCGTGCGGCGCAAGGCTCGCCCGCCGCACACTGGCCATATCGGGGCACATGCCTACACCAGCTTTGATGGTGGACCGCGCCTCGTCCGATCGGTCATTGTGGCGCCGTCTCTTCATGGCACCGCCATTAACGAGGCAGAGAAGCCAGTCAGCATCAACGAACTCTTGATCAGCTATGCGTGTCCACCGGGCGGTCTCGTCGCCGATCTGTTTGCCGGGTCCTGCGCAACGTTGGTGGCCGCCCGGTTGGCTGGCCGCCGGGCGATCGGGTTCGAACGGCGGGAGCAGCAATGCGAACGTGCTGCGTTGCGTCTAGCGCAACTCCCTCTCGATCTTCCGATCGGTTCGATAGCAGCGCCGGCAGGCATAGCGGATCACCTCGCGCCTGGTCATCGAGTCCAGACTGGCCTTTGACATGCCTGCGCGCTCGGTGTTGTGGTTGAAGGAGTCTGAGCGGGAGTTGCTGGGCTTCGGGCTGCGTAGGTACGCCCGCGCCAGGCAGCAGCTCGGCGCGGGAATCGTGGTTCAGTTGGACCTCACACTGGACCGGCACCGGCTGGCGGCAGTAAGCCCGCAGATCGCCGAGGAACACACACGCGTCGCTCGCTCCTGCAAGGAACTGGCTCGTGCGGTAGAAGCCAGCCAGTCCCTGAAGGTCGATTTTCGAGATGTGACCTTGATCGGCCTAGCACTGCACCAAGACGAACCTGAGGCTCTCCGGGGTCTCAGGCCGGTTGAGGTTCACCCCGAACCGTGGAGGGTTCCTTATGCCGCTTCTCGGTTGAGGGCGGTGGTCTCGTAGGTGATGGGGGCCATCATGCCAGCGCTGCTGTGCCGGCGGGTGTGGTTGTAAAAGCCGTAGCACCACTCGAGCAC
>JAIUOR010000054.1 GCA_020161795.1 Actinomycetota bacterium
CGACCCAGGGTCACACCCAGTCGCTGCACACCAACGCGCTGGACGAGGCGATCGCGCTGCCGACCGACTTCTCCGCCCGGATCGCCCGCAACACCCAGCTGTTCATCCAGCAGGAATCCGGCACCACCCGGTCGGTCGACCCGTGGGCGGGCTCGGCCTACGTCGAGCGGCTCACCTACGACCTGGCGCGCAAGGGCTGGGATCTGATCCAGGAGGTCGAGGCGGCCGGCGGCATGGCCAAGGCGATCGAGGCGGGCATCCCGAAGATGCGCATCGAGGAGGCCGCGGCCCGCACCCAGGCCCGGATCGACTCCGGACGGCAGCCGCTGATCGGCGTCAACAAGTACACCGTCGAGAACGATGTGCTGCCCGAGGTGCTGAAGGTCGACAACGCCAGCGTCCGCGAGCAGCAGATCGCCAAGCTGCACCGGTTGCGCGCCGAGCGCGACCAGGCGGCCACGGACGAGGCGCTGGAGCGGCTCTCCTGGGCGGCGGCCAACCCGGATTCGACCGATCCCGACCGCAACCTGCTCAAGCTGGCCATCGACGCGGCCCGGGCGCGGGCCTCGGTGGGCGAGATCTCGGACGCGCTGGAGAAGCACTTCGGGCGGTTCACCGCGAACATCCGTACCATCTCCGGTGTGTACAACGCGGAATCCGGGCAGACCGAGGGCGTCCAGCAGGCTCGTGGGCTGGTCGACGACTTCGAGAAGGCCGAGGGACGCCGTCCCCGCATCCTGGTCGCCAAGATGGGCCAGGACGGTCACGACCGCGGTCAGAAGGTGATTTCGACCGCCTTCGCCGACCTCGGGTTCACGGTGGACGTCGGACCGCTCTTCCAGACCCCGGAGGAGACCGCCCGCCAGGCGGTGGAGTCCGATGTGGACGTGGTGGGCGTCTCGTCCCTGGCGGCCGGTCACCTCACCCTGGTGCCGGCGCTGCGGGCCGAGCTCGACAAGCTCGACCGGCAGGACATGATGATCGTGGTCGGTGGCGTCATCCCGCCGCAGGACTTCGACGAGCTGTACGCCAACGGGGCCGACGCGATCTACCCGCCCGGCACGATCATCCCCGACGCGGCGATCGAGCTGCTCGCCAAGCTCCGGGAGCGCCTCGACGCGTGAGTGACGAACTAGCGCAGCCGGACGGGATCCACGGGGCAGAGCACGCCAAGGCGCCGATCTGGCTGGAGGCCGATCCGACGCCCGGACGTCAGTACGGCGACGCCCGTCCGCTGCCGCCCGATCCGGCGCGGCGGCGGCGTCCGCTGCCCGACCCGGCCGCGCTGGCCGAGTTGGTGCTCAGCGGCTCCCGGCAGGGGATCGCGCGGGCGATCACCATGGTCGAGTCGAGCCGGCCCGCCCACCACGCCGTGGCGGCTGACCTGTTGCGCATCCTGCGTCCGCATACCGGCAAGGCGGTGCGGGTCGGCATCTCGGGTGTTCCCGGGGCCGGCAAGTCGACCTTCATCGACGCACTCGGCCGGCGTCTGATCGCCGAGGGGCACAAGGTCGCGGTGCTGGCGGTCGACCCGACCTCGGCAAAGACCGGAGGCTCGATCCTGGGCGACCGAACCCGGATGGGGGAGCTCGCCCAATCCGAGCGGGCGTTCATCCGGCCCTCGCCGGCCGGCAGCCACCTCGGCGGGGTGGCCCGGACCACCCGGGAGTCGATGTTCGTCCTCGAGGCCGCTGGCTTCGATGTCGTCCTGGTCGAGACCGTGGGCGTGGGGCAGTCCGAGGTGGCGGTGGCGGGGATGGTCGACACCTTCCTGCTGCTCACCCTGGCGCGGGCCGGCGATCAGTTGCAGGGCATCAAGCGCGGCATCCTGGAGATGGCCGACGTGATCGCGGTCAACAAGGCCGACGGCGACCATGAGGGCGAGGCCCGGGTCGCGGCACGCGAGCTGGCGATCGCGATGAAGCTGATCTCGTCCGACCCCAAGGCGCCACGTCCGCCGGTGCTCACCTCGAGTTCGCTGACCGGGAAGGGCCTGGACGAGGTCTGGCAGGCGGTGCTCGATCATCGCGCGGCGCTGGAGGAGGCGGGCGAGCTGGAGGCACGCCGTGCCCGGCAGCAGCGGGAGTGGCTGTGGGCATTGGTGCGCGGCGACCTGGAGGACGCCCTGCGCACCTCACCGGCGGTGGAGGCGATGCGCGAGTCGCTGGAGGACGAGGTCGGCAGCGGCGAGCTCTCCGCGCTCGAGGCCTCGGAACAGATCCTCACCGCCTTCTACACCGAACTGGCCCGCCGCGGCTCCCACGGTCACGCCGGTTGAGCGACGCCTCCGTCCACCTCGCTCCCCGAAATTGGGCGCTCTGATCGAGTTGGAAGGGCCTGGGCCGGACTTTTCGGCGACGTGGGTGGCGGTGCCCGCTCCGCGTCAATACCCTGAGGCAAGCTGAGCGAAGGGGACGCCATGATAGGGCGCGCACTGGCGGTGGGGTTCGCACTATTGCTCCTGGCGGGCTGTGGGGCTGAGTACCCCATGCCGCCCGCCCCGACCGTCACGGTGACGAGCACCACGGACACCACCCCGCCGGCCACGCCGACCGCCGCGCCGACGACTCCGAGCGCGACTCCGTCGCCCAGCCCGACGCCGACGCCGTCCGTCAGCCCCACCCCGACTCCGAGCGCGACCCCGGCGCCCACCCCGTCTCGCAGGCCGACGCCGACCCCGTCGCCCAGCCCCACGCGTACGCCGACCCCCACTCCCCGGCCGACGCCCTCCCCGACTCCGACGCCGACACCGGAGCTGACGATCGCCGTCCCCGAGATCGAAGGCACGGCTCGCTACCGCAGCGAGCTCGGCTTCGAGGAGCCGAACTGGGGGCCCGGCAAGGTCACGCTGAGCTACCAGTGGTTGCGCGACGGCAAGGCGATCAAGAAGGCCACCGCGACCAGCTACAAGGTCGCTGCCTCCGACATCGGGCACAAGTTGCGGGTGCGCGTCACCGGCAGGAAGAAGGGCTTCGCCACGGCCACCGTCGATACCGTGTCGGTCGGCCCGGTGGCGCCCGGCAAGCTCTCGGCGAAGACCCCCACCATCACCGGCTCCGCCCGGGTGGGGCGCAAGCTCACCGCCAAGGTCGATCCCTGGGGCCCGGGCGAGGTGAAGCTCGCCTGGCAGTGGTACCGCGGTGACGCGAAGATCGCCAAGGCGACCAAGACCACGTACACGCTGACCCCGGACGATGCCGGCAAGCTCATCAAGGTTCGGGTGGTGGGCAGTGCCGAGCACTTCGACAAGGCCACCACGTACTCCGAGCCGACCGGGAAGGTCGCTGCCGGCGGGCTCGGCCCCACCCCGACCCCGCTGTACTCCGGAACGGCCCAGGTCGGGCAGAAGGTCACTGCGCTGCCCCGGGAATGGGGGCCGGGGGAGGTCGAGCTCGCCTACCAGTGGTACCGCGAGACCGCCGACGGCCAGGTGAAGATCGAGGGTGCCACGAAGGTCTCCTACGTGTTCACTCCGGCCGATCTCGGCACCCGGGCCAGGGTGCGGGTCACCGGATCGAAGCCCGGCTACGAGACGACATCGAAGTTGTCGGGCTGGACCGCGGAGGTGGCGCCCGGGACGCTCGAACCGGCCAAGCCCGTCGTCAGTGGGTTGCCGGTCAGTGGGCGGACGCTGACCGTCGACCCGGGCGAGTGGGGCCCGGGAGAGGTGGAGTTCAGCTATCGCTGGTATCGCGACGATCTAGTGCTGTCCCGGGAGATGGAGAGCACGCTGCTGTTGAGCGGGGCGGATGTCGGTCACACGATCACCGTCCGGGTGCGCGGCGAGTTGGACGGCTACGAGTCGGCGACCCTGGCCTCGTCGCCGACCGATCCGGTGCTGGCCCGCGAGCGGCGGTAGCCCGCGCCGTCCAGCTGGGCCCGGGCCGGCCCGAGGATCCGGAAGCGGACCTACCCGATCCGTGCCGAGCCGGCTGCCCCGGCCGTGACCTGAGGTGGATCCACCTCCCGCGGAGGCCGGCTCGCGGCCGATGGCCGTCGAATGACGGCGCGCCCTCCCGATGCACATCCGGGCCGGCCCGGCATCGCGGTTCCAGATCCGGGGAATGGCTTTACAGCAGGTATCCAATCGTTTAGTGTCCAGCCCATGACGAGCGAAGCGACGCGGTGGCGGGGGCGCCACCAGGGCAAGGATGCACTGCGGGAGAGCGTCTGGTCGGCGCTGGAGGCCGCGGGCGCGGTGGACGGCGATCCGCGTGGCGGCATCCCCGACTTCGACGGTGCCGATCGGGCCGCCGACATGCTGGCCGAGCAGGATTTCTGGCGCGATGCCGCGGTCGTGAAGTGCACTCCCGACGCCTGCCAGGCACCCATCCGGTTGCGGGCGCTGCAGGAGGGCAAGCTCCTCTACATGGCCTACCCGCAGATCAAGGTCTACCCCTGCTTCATCGAACTGACCGCGGAAGCGATCGCGGCCAAGGGGGTCTCCCTCGAAGAGGCCTCCACGATGGACGGGGCGATCGCCTACGGCCGTCCCGTGCCGTTCGAGGAGATGCGGCATATCGACCTGGTGAACGTCGGCTCGGTTGCCGTCACGATCGCCGGCGGCCGCACCGGAAAGGGTGCCGGGTTCGCCGACATCGAGCTCGCGCTGCTGCGTGACGCAGGCGTCGTGGATTCGTCCACCGTCATCGCCTCGACCGTGCATCCGCTGAGCATCGTCCCCGACGAGGATCTGCCCATGACCCCCACCGATTCCACGATCGACTGGGTGGTGACCGAGGAAGGCGCGTACCGCACCACCAGCCCGCGCGTCGAGGTGCAGGGAATCGACTGGGACCTCGTCCAGCCCGACCAGCTCCAGACGATTCCGATCCTCGCCCAGCTCGCCGCTGCTCGCGCAACCGGCGCCTGACCACAGCGGTTCCACGCCCGCACCACAAGGAGAGAAATGAAGAAGAGATCCCTGCTAGCGGGCGCGGTCATCGCCGCGGCCGCTCTCCTGCTGAGCGCCTGCAGCCCCGGTGGCAGCAGCACCCCGGGAGAGAGCACCCAGCCCCCGGCCGGCGAAGCCGGCCTCAACATCAAGTACGTCATCAACGGCACCCTGGGTGACAAGTCGTTCATCGACTCCGCCTACCGCGGGCTCTCCGAGGCCGCCGACACGCTGGGCTACACCGTCAAGACGGTGGAGCTCGGCTACGACGAGAGCACCTGGGAATCCGGTCTGGCCGATGCGGCCGCGGGCGACGACTACGACATCCTGGTCGCCGGCTCGTACAGCATGTCCGACTACATCGGCCGAGTGGCGCCGCAGTACCCCGACAAGAAGTTCTGGGTCTACGACGCCCCGCCGGACTACTCCGGCAAGGTCGGCTGCTCGAACGCCTGTGAGAACGTCTACTCGGTGACCTTCAAGCAGAACGAGGGCTCCTACCTCGTCGGCTACCTGGTCCAGCTCCAGCTGGCTGCCAGCGCGCTGCCCGGCGCCGAGGGCCTCACCAAGGCCGGCATCGTCGGTGGACAGGACATCCCGGTGATCAACGACTTCATCGCCGGGTTCAAGAACGGCTTCGCCGACGCCGGAGGCAATGCCGCCGATGTCATCGTGCAGTACGTCGGTGGTGACAAGGCATTCAACGACCCCGCGCGCGGCAAGGAGATCGCCGCGGCGATGTTCGAGCAGGGCGCCGGTGTCGTCTGGGGCGTCGCGGGCGGTTCCGGAGCCGGTGTCATGGAGGCGGCCGCGGGTGCCGGCCGCTACTCGGTCGGCGTCGACTCCGACCAGTACCAGACGATCGAGGACGAGACGCTGCGCGACACCATCCTCACCTCGATGGTGAAGAACGTGGACGCGGCGCTGCTGCGCGCGGCGCAGCTCCACAAGGAGGGCACCCTGGTCTACGGCGCCGCCGAGAACGTGGGCATCGCCGAGAACGGCGTGGCGCTCGCGACGGACAATGCGAACTTCGAGAAGCTCGTGTCCGCCGACATCGCCGCGAAGGTGGAAGCTGCGGCGGCGGAGGTCAAGTCCGGCGCTGTGAAGGTCGATACCGCGTTCTGACGTGGCTCGATTCGCTCAGACCGGTTCGGCGGCGCCCAGCGCGGGTGCCGCCGAACCGGCGACTCCAGCGGTGCGCTTCGAGCGCATCCGCAAGGAGTACCCCAACGGGGTTGTCGCCTGTGAGTCGATCTCCTTCGAGATCCAGCCCGGCACCGTCCACGCCATCATCGGGGAGAACGGCGCAGGCAAGTCCACCTTGATGAAGGTGCTCTACGGCATGGAGCAGCCCAGCTCCGGCCAGATCCTCTTCGACGGCCAAGCCGTCACGATTCCCTCCCCGCAGTCGGCCATCGACCACGGCATCGGGATGGTCCACCAGGCCTTCATGACCGTCGGCACCTTCACGATCACCCAGAACATCACCCTCGGTGCCGAGCCCCAGCGACGGGGCTTCGTCGACAGCCGGCGGGCGGTCGCCGAGGTGGACGAACTCGCGCGGCGCTTCCAGCTCGACATCGACCCGCTCGCCCGCGCCCAGGACGTCTCGGTCGGGATGTTGCAGCGCGCCGAGATTCTGAAGGCCCTCTACCGAGGGGCCCGCATCCTCATCCTCGACGAGCCCACCGCCGTGCTGACGCCGCAGGAGACCATCGAGCTGTTCCGCGCGCTGCGCGGCTTCGCGGCCTCCGGCCGCACCGTCATCTTCATCTCGCACAAACTCCGCGAGGTGCTGGAGATCGCCGACGAGATCACCGTGATGCGCGGCGGGCACCTGGTGGGACAGACCACTCCCGAGGCCACCGACGAGGTGGCGCTCGCCGGCCTCATGGTGGGGCGATCCATCGCCATCGCCGATCGGCACCCGGCCGCCGCCGCGGGCGAGGTCGCCCTCGAGGTGGCCGGGCTGAGCTGCCTCAACGACCTGGAACGCCCCGCCTGCACCGAGGTTGACCTGGAGGTCCGGGCCGGCGAGATCGTCGGCATCGTGGGCGTCGAGGGCAACGGCCAGACCGAGCTCGTCGAGGTCATCGCCGGCCTGCGCGCGCCCACCGGCGGAGAGATCCACCTGCACGGCGACGTCATCACCCAGGCCAGCGTCCGGTCCCGCCGGGCAGCCGGGCTGCACCACATCCCCGAAGACCGTATGAAGAACGGGGTCGCGCTGCCGGAGTCGATCGAGGACAACCTGATAGTCGACCGCTACACCGGTTCGACCGTCCGGCGTCACGGGCTGCTCAGCCCGAAACGCATCGGGCGGTTCGCCGAGGAGCTCATCTCGCGATTCGGCGTTCGCGCGGCCGACAGCAAGGTGCCGGCCGGCTCACTCTCCGGCGGCAACATTCAGAAGCTGATCGTCGCGCGCGAACTCGGCGATCAGCCGCTGGTGCTGCTCGCCTCGCAACCCACGCGGGGTGTCGACATCGGGGCGATGGAGTTCATCTACGCCGAGCTGCGCGAGGCACGGGACGCCGGCTGCGCGGTGCTGCTGGTCTCGGCCGACCTCGGCGAGGCGCTGACGCTTTCTGATCGCATCGCGGTCATCCGCAACGGGCGGGTCGTGGCCCGCTTCGACGACGTCGCCGCGGTGACGGAGGAGGACCTCGGACGGCACATGCTCGGTGCCGCCGAGAGCAAGGAGCCGGCATGACCGCCACCGAATCCGCTGCTGTCGCGCCGCCGGTGCCCGGCGACGATCGCGAGGCCGCCCGCGCCCGGGTGCACCGGCAGCGGCGCAGCGACCTGGTCGCCGCCTTCGTGGCGATGATCGTCACGATCGTGATCGCCCTGGCGATCGGCTTCGTCATCCTGCTCATCGTCGGGAAGGACGCCGTCGCGGCCTACGAATGGCTGCTCACCGGCCCGTTCTCCCGCACCACCCGGATCGGGCGGGTCCTGATCGACACCACCACGCTGACGATCCTCGGCCTCTCGGTCGCGATCCCGTTCCGCGCCGGGCTGATGAGCCTGGGCGCCGAGGGCCAGCTCTACATGGGAGCGCTGACCGCCGCGGTCGTCGGCCTGGCCTTCCCGCTCCCGCCCGGGCTCGGCATCCTCGTCCCCGCGCTGGCGGCGATGGTCGCCGGGGCGATCGTGGGCTTCGTCCCCGGGTGGATGAAGGCGCAGTTCGGCGCGAACGAACTGGTGTCGAGCCTCATGCTCAACACCGTCCTGGTGCGCATCTACGGCTACATCCTCACCGAATACCTCACCGAGGAAGGCTCCACCAGCGTCGCCTCGGCGTACCTGCCGAACGAGTCGCTCATCCCCACCTTCACCCAGCTGACCGGCGTCAGCTTCGACCAGGCCAACCTGGCCGTCGTGCTCGTGCCGATCCTGGCGGTCGCCGTCTGGCTGATCCTGCAGCGCACGAGCCTGGGCTACGAGGTACGGATGACCGGCAGCAACCGGCTGTTCGCGGCCTACGGCGGCATCTCCTCGCGCAGGGTGATCATCCTGTCGTTCATCATCAGCGGTGCGATCGCGGGCATCGCGGGCGCCCACCTGGTGCAGGGCGTGAACGGCCGGGCGCTGCTCACCCTCTCGGTCGGCACCGGATTCACCGGCATCATGATCGCGATCCTCGCGCGGAACAACCCGATCGTGATCCCGTTCGCCGCCTTCTTCTACAGTTATCTCAAGATCGGTGGGGACGTCATGGAGCAGGAGCTCTCCGTCGGCACCGAGATCGTCAACGTGATCCTGGCGCTGATCGTGCTGCTCGTCACCTCCCAATTCGTGATGAGCCTGGTGAAACGCAGACGACTCTCCCGACTCGAGGCGAAGGGCCAGCCATGATCTGGGACGCACTGTTCTCGACCCTGTTCCTCGCCGCCGTGCTGCGGGTGGCGACGCCGCTGCTGCTGGCCGCGATGGGCGGTCTCATCTCGGAGACGGCCGGCGTCCCCAACATCACGCTGGAGGGCTCGATGCTGAGCGGCGCCTGCGCGGGAGCGCTGGTCGGCGGCTTCACCGGCAACCCCTGGCTGGGACTGATCGCAGCGATCGTCGGCGGCGCGATCATCGGGATCCTGCTCGGCGTGCTGCACCTGGAGTTCGGCGCGGACCCGATCATCGTGGGCATCGGCCTCAATCTGCTCGTGGCCGGTTTCACCACCTTCATCGTGTTCTCGCTGCTCGGCGACAAGTCTGGAACCTCCAGCCTGGGACGCAACCTGCTACCGACCATCGAACCCGGGCCGCTGGCGGGCATTCCCTTCCTCGGTGACGTGCTGCTCGGCCAGCACATCCTCACCTACGTGGCCTTCCTGGTCTGGGCAGCGGTCGCGCTGTTGCTGGCGCGGGCCACCTTCGGGGTCCACCTCCGGGCGATCGGGCAGAACCCGCTCGCCGCGGCCACCGCCGGCATCAGCGTCAAGCGGCTGCAGTACGCGGCCGTGATCATCTGCGGCAGCCTGGCGGGAACGGCCGGCGCCTTCCTGTCGATGGGCTACGTGTCGAGCTTCATCCGCGACATGACGGCGGGCCGCGGCTTCATCGCCCTCGCCGCGATCTTCCTCGGCGGCATGCGGCCGCTGGGCGTCGGTTTCGCCGCGCTCGCCTTCGGCTTCTTCGAGGCGCTCTCGATCCGGCTGGGCAACCTCGACGTCCCCAGCCAGCTCGTCCAGACGATTCCCTACATCGCCACCCTCATCGGCCTGGGACTGTTCGCCTGGCGCGAGACGACCCGAAGACGTCGCGGATCCGGAGCCACCGGGCAGAGACGACGGCCGGTCACCCCGGGAGCCGACCCGGCCTGAAGCCGGCCCTCACGCCAGATCGGCGTACCGGCCGCAGCCGCAGCTGTCCCGCAGAACGAGTTCGCAGTCGAACACCCGATCGCCGTCGCCATCGCCGTCCAGCAGCAGCGAGACGGCCGCTTCGCCCATCGCGGCGAAGGGCTCAGCGACCGTCGAGAGCTCGGGAACGCTGGTGCGCGTCTCGCGCACGCCGTCCATGGAGATGACCGCCACGTCACCCGGCACGTCGATCCGCAGCGCGGCGAGGGCGTGCAGGGCGCCGAAGGCGAGTTCGTCGGTGGTGACCACCAGGCCGCGTGGCACGGCCGCGCCGCCCTCAAGCGCGGTCATGACCGCACGCGAGGCCGCCTGCCGGTCGTAGCCGTCGGTGCGCCACAGCGAGGGCTCGATGCCCGCCGCTTCGACGGCGTCGCGAAAGCCCCGCATCCGCATTCCCACCGGACCGTCGTCGTCGGCGTGGGTGAGCAGGGCGAGCTCGGTGTGTCCGTGTCCCAGCAGATGCTCGGTCGCGCGCCGCGCCCACTCCCGGTCGGCGATCGTCACCAGCGGCCCGCTCAGCCCGGCCGGCCGGTGATGGAGGAAGACCGCGGGCACCGGCGAACTCTCCAGAACCGCGCGCAGGTCGCGCGACTCACCAAGCCCGACGAGGATCACGCCCGCCGCCTCCTCGTCGACCAGGCCCTCCAGCAGCGCGGCCTCCTGGTCGGGGTTGAAGCCGGAACTGCCGGTGAGCGTCAGGTAGCCCCGGCGCATGGCGGAGGCCTGGATCTCGTCGGCGAAGGCGACATAGAACGGATCCGCGGTGGCGGGGACGACCAGCCCGATGAAGCGCTGGCTGCGTACCCGCAGGGCGCGCGCGGCGCGATTGGGGCGGTAGTCGAGCTGGGCGATAGCGGCGCGCACCCGCTCCCGGGTCGCTGGTGCGACCGGCCGGTTGGTTCCGTTGACGACGTAGCTGACGACGGTCGTCGACGTCCCCGCGATCCGGGCGACGTCGGCCAGGGTCGGGCGTCTCGCGGGACGCGGATCCACCTGTGCTCCCTTCGGCCGGCGTCAGTGGCGCTGCACCCAGGCTAGGGCATGTCGGGTGGCGCGGTGCCGTGGCGGGCCAGCCGCGCCCGATCCTCGTTCTACACTGAACTGGCCCGCCGGGGACGGCCGCGACGGCCCGATCCTCGCCGTAGTCGCGGGCGCCTGTCTCGGAGGGGTTTGACATGGGGATCGACGCGGACGTCCTGGTAGCGATGCCGAAGGTGGCGCTGCACGACCACCTGGACGGCGGGTTGCGGGCCGGCACGGTTTGGGAGCTGGCGACCGAGATCGGTCACGAACTGCCCGTCGGCGATGCCGACTCCCTGGCGCAGTGGTTCTTCGAGGCTGCCGATTCCGGCTCGCTGGTGCGCTATCTGGAGACCTTCGACCACACCATCGCGGTGATGCAGACCTACCCGCAGCTCAAGCGGGTGGCCCAGGAGTGGGTGGAGGATCTGGCCGCCGACGGCGTGGTCTACGGGGAGGCCCGGTGGGCCCCCGAGCAGCACCTGCGAAGCGGGCTCTCGATGGCCCTGGCGATCGAGGCCGTTCGCGACGGCCTTGCCGAGGGGATGGCTGCCGCCGCTGCCGCCGGGCGTCCGATCGTGGCCCGCCAGCTCGTCACCTCGATGCGCCATGCCACCCCGACGCCGGATGTGGCTGAGCTGGCGGTCGCCTATCGCCACGACTCGGTGTACTCCTCGCTTCGCTCGTCCGCACCTTCCTTGCCTTCGGAAGAGCTCAAGCAAGCTTGGCTCTTCGCTCAGGCTGCGTCGGTGGCGGGCTTCGACATCGCCGGGGCCGAGGACGGCTTCCCGCCCAGCCGCTTCGCCGCGGTCTTCGAGTACCTGCGCCGGCACAACGTGCAGTTCACCATCCACGCCGGCGAGGCGTTCGGGCCGGCGTCCATCTGGGAGGCCGTTCAGCTCTGCGGCGCCTCCCGGATCGGGCACGGCGTCCGGCTGGTCGAGGACATCACCGGTGGCCCGGGGGAGTGGGTGCTGGGCGACCTGGCCAACTACGTGCTCGACCGGCGGATCGCGCTGGAGATCTGCCCCTCCTCCAACCTGCAGACCGGAATCGCCGACACCGTGGCCGAGCACCCCTTCGGGTTGCTGGCCGAACTCGGCTTCCGGGTAACCGTCAGCTGCGACAACCGGCTGATGAGCCGGACGACGCTGAGCCGCGAGTTCGGCCTATTGGCCGACGCCTTCGGCTACGACCTGACCGATCTGCGCCGGTTCACCCTGAACGCCGCCCGTAGCGCCTTCCACCCCTATCGGCAGCGCGAGGCGCTGATCCGGGACGTGATCCTGCCCGGCTTCGCTGCCCTCGGCCTGCCGACGGACGCCCCCTGGTGAGAACCCGGTCAGGGCGTCTGGGCGTGGGAATGACGGCGTAGACCGCGCAGGAAGGCGCGGCCTCCCCGATCCCCAAGGTGCCCGCGATCGTTCACTGAGGCGTCAACTCCCGTTGCTCGGGTGGTGAGGCGGGCTGCCTAGCGTCGGAGCATGACGTCCGAACGCCTCCCCCCGAGGGTCGCGGTACTCGCCGACAGCGACAGTCGCTGGAAGTGGGGCATGCTCACAGCCGGCCTGCTGGCGCCCCCGGCGGATATCGACTCCTACCAACTGGATCGGCTGAATCCCCCCAGCCGACGCCAGCTCGCCGAGGCAGGAGTGGACATCGAGGCGCTGACGACGCTGCGGATGGGCGACCTCGCAGCGGTTCTCACCGAGCGTCCACCGGATGTCCTGATCCTCGCGCTGCCGGGCGGCGGCACCATCGCCGCCCGGCACGCGCTGGCCGCTCGCTGGTCTTCGGACCTGCGGCGGCCGCTGTTGGTCACCGGTTACGTGGGCGTGGTCTACGAGAAGCTGGTCGAGGGAGCCCTGGCGCGCGCCGGCTCGGACATCGTGCTGGCCAACAGCGGCCACGACGCCGCCCGGTTCCGTCGGCTCTACCGCGACCTGGGTCTGGATCCCGACCCGGTCGTCGAGGCCGGGCTGCCGTTCCTGCGCGGCCCCGAGGCGCCGCGCGCGGGCCGCCGATTCACGGTCACCTTCGCCGGCCAGCCCGGCGTCCCCGCCGGCGAGGCCGACCGCACCTATCTGGTCGACCGGCTGATCCGGCATGCCTGGCTGCACCCGGAACGCGTGGTCAACATCAAGCTGCGCAGCATGCCCGGAGAACGGGTCACCCACGCCGAGCCCTACCCCTACCCGGCGATCCTGCGCCGGGCGCCCGGCCCGCTGCCGGAGAACATCCGGATCACGCTGGGCGACATGGGCGAGGCGCTGCGGGCCACCGATCTGCTGGTCACCGTCTCGTCCACCGCCGCCCTGGAGGCGATGAACGCCAGCGTCCCCACCGTCCTGCTGACCGACTTCGGGGTGCGCGAGCAACTCGGCAACGCCCATTTCGCCGGATCGGGGTGCCTGGCCAGCTTCGATGAAGTGGACGCGGGGGTCGCACCGCTGGTCGATCCGGACTGGGCGGCGGAGCACGGCGTCGATCCGCTCGGGCCGGAGCAGTTCGTGGCCCGGGTCTCGGCCCTGCTGGCAGCCGAGCCGCCACCGCTGCGGCCGTACTACACCATGGCGCGCAGCCCGGCCTATCTGAGCCGGTTGCTCGCCTCCTACGGGCTCGGCCCGGACGGCCGCCCGGCGACCGCCTGGAACGGATCCACCGTCCGGCTGGCTCGCCGGGCGCTCCGCTCCACCGCCCGCACCCTCTACCGGACCGGCACCCACGTCGTGGCGCCGGCACTACGAAAGCTGGCCTCGCTGTGACCCCCGATCCCCTGCCCAGCGATGTCCGCCCCGAGGTGGTGGCCGTGATCCCCGCCCGGGGCGGCTCCAAGGGTGTCCCGGGGAAGAACCTCGCCGCCGTGGGCGGGGTACCGCTGGTCGTCCGCGCCGTCAGGGCCTGTCTGGCCGCCACCCGGCTGACCGCCGTGGTGGTCTCGACCGACGACCAGTCGATCGCGGACGCCTCCCGGCAGGCGGGAGCAGTGGTGGTCACCCGGCCGCCGGAGATCTCCGGCGACACAGCCGGCAGCGAGGAGGCGGTCGCCCACGCGCTGGACGTCCTCTACGGAAGTAGAGTCGATCGGGTGGACGTGGTGGTGCTCGTTCAATGCACCAGCCCCTTCACCACCCCCACCGAGATCGACGAGGTGGTGCAGGCCGTGCTGGCTGGCGCGGATTCCGCGTTCACCGCCGCCCGGTTCCATGGCTTCCTCTGGCGGCCCGAGCCCGACGGGGCAGTGGCGGTCAACCACCACCACAAACGCCGGGCCCGCCGCCAGGAGCGTCCGGTCGAACTGCTCGAGACCGGCGCTGCCTACGCCATGCGCGGTGCCGGCTTCCTGGCCAAGCAGCGCCGGTTCTTCGGGACCATCCAGGCGGTGGAGACTCCCGCCGAGCGAGTGCTGGAGATCGACGAACCCGGTGATCTGGAACGGGCCAGGATGCTCGCGCCGTCGCTGAGCAGCGGCTGGTCGACGCTCCCCGGCCGTCACGACGTGGACGCCGTGGTGCTCGACTTCGACGGCACCCAGACCGACGACCGGGTCTGGCTCTCCGCCGACGGCAGCGAGCAGGTGGCGGTGCACCGCGGCGACGGTATGGGCGTCGCCGCGCTGCGCCGCGCCGGGATCGAGGTTCTGATCCTCTCCACGGAGACCGACCCGGTGGTCTCGGCCCGGGCCGGGAAGCTGGGTGTCGAATGCCGGCAGGGCATCGCCGGCAAGGGCGCGGCGCTCACCGCCTGGTGCACCGAGAAGGGGATCGACCCCCGCCGCGTCCTCTACCTGGGCAACGACGTGAACGACCTGCCCGGCTTCGCCGAGGTCGGCTGGCCGGTGGCGGTGGCCTCGGCCCATCCTCCGGTGCGGGCAGCCGCCCGCGCCGTCACCACCGCGCCCGGCGGGCACGGTGCCGTCCGCGAGATCGCCTCGTGGATTCTCGGAAAGGATCTGTGATGACCGCAGACTTCAACCCCCGCCTGCGCCGGCTCGGTGATCGCCTGGTCGGCCCGGGACAGCCGGTCTACCTGATCGGCGAGATCGGTATCAACCACAACGGCGAGTTGGCCAACGCGCTGGCGCTGATCGACGTCGCCGTCGAAGCCGGCCTGGACGCCGTGAAGTTCCAGAAGCGGACCCCCGAGGTCTGCACCCCCCGCGACCAGTGGGAGATCGAGCGGGACACCCCGTGGGGCCGGATGACCTACATCGACTACCGGCACCGGGTCGAGTTCGGCGTGGCGGAGTACCGCGCCATCGACGAGTACGCCCGTGCCAGGGGCATCGACTGGTTCGCCTCCCCCTGGGACGTCGAGAGTGTCGAGTTCCTGTCGCAGTTCGACCTGCCCGCCCACAAGGTCGCCTCGGCCAGCCTGACCGACGACCAACTGCTGCGGGCGCTGCGGGCGACCGGCCGCACGATCGTCCTCTCCACCGGGATGTCGACGCCGGAGCAGATCCGGCACGCCGTCGAGGTGCTGGGCAGCCGCAACACCGTGCTGCTCCACGCCACCAGCACCTACCCGGCACCCCCGGAGGAACTCAACCTGCGGATGATCGACACCCTGATGGCCGAGTACCCGAATGTGCCGGTCGGCTACTCCGGCCACGAGACCGGGCTGCAGACCACTGTCGCGGCGGTGGCCCGCGGCGCGGTGATGGTCGAGCGCCACATCACGCTGGACCGGGCGATGTGGGGCTCGGATCAGGCGGCCTCGGTGGAGCCGGCCGGGCTGACCCGCCTGGTACGGGACATCCGGGTGATCGAGCAGTCGCTCGGGGACGGCGTCAAGCAGGTCTACCCCGGCGAGCTGGCGGCCATGCGCAAGCTGCGCCGGGTGGCCGGAGTGGTGGCCGACGCGGCCCAGGGCGCGGTCGCGTGACCACTCTCGCCCTGGTCGAGAGCCCGGTCCAGCTGCTGCACGTCATCGAGTGGTGCCATGCGACCGGCTCAGCCGATCGGACCAGCGTCTCCGTCCTGGCGCCGCGCGACGCCACCAGCCGCCGGCAGCTGCGGACGATGCTGGGCTACGCCGGCGAGGAGGGGATCGGCACCCGGTGGCACGACCCGCGCCAGGGCGCCGGCGGCCTGCTCCGAACGATCGCGTCCCTGCGTCCCTCGATCGCGGCGGCCGACCGGCTGGTGGTGGGGGATCCGTTCTCGGGTCTGCTGCAGCTGCTGCTGCCGGCCTATCGCGGCCGCGGGCTGGTGGTCGTGGACGACGGCACCGCGACCATGGAGTTCGCCTCGCGGGTGATCGACGGCAGGCCACTGGCTCGCTGGGACGCCCCGCCCGGGCTGGTGGCGCGGTTGCGCCGTCCGGTGGCGGCGCGGGCCCGCCGGATCCTGACCCCCGCGCCGGGCGCCCCGGTGACGCTGTTCACCGTGATGCCGGCGAACCGGGCGGCGGGCCTGGCGATCCACCCGAACCGGTACGACTGGCTCAGGCGGCGGTTCGGCCGTCCCCAGGTGCTGCCGGGCACCGACATCATCGGTACCTCACTGGTGGAATCGGGAGTGGTGGACGCCGCCGCCTACCTGGACCAGATGGCCGCCCTGGCCACCGGCTCGGCTGGACGGTACTACGCCCATCGCCGCGAGGACGACGACAAGCTGCGCCGGATCGCGGCGCGCACCGGGCTGCAGGTGGTGCGGCCCGACGTCCCGCTCGAGATCGAGTTGCGCCGCGGGCCGGTCGCCGAACGGGTGATCGGGTTCCCCTCGTCGGTCGGCTACACGCTCCCGGTGGTGCTGGCCTCGGTCGGCACCACGGTGCGGCTGATCACGGTGAAACCGTCCTGGCTGCAACCCGGCATCGCCGCCGGGGCGCAGGAGTTCCTCACCACGATCGTGGCGAATCAGGTCAGCGCGGCACGAATGCCGGCAGCCCGCCGTTGAAGACGAGGTTGTAGCCCAGGCCGTGGGCGACGATGTAGCTGAGCCCCAGCAGCACCACCAGCACCACCAGTGCGAAGACCGCGATGCCGATCACCCGGCCCACCGGGTGCGGCGGCGGCAGGGTGCCTTCGTCGTGGTTGGTGGCCTCTCCGCCGGTTCCCCAGGCCATCGCCCGCACTCCGAAGGAGAACAGGGCGGGCAGCCCGGCGCCCAGCACCACGCCGATCAGGAGAATCCGCCACGCCGCATCCAGGGCGGCCACGATCTGGTTCACTGGGTCACCTCCTGGGAGACGGGCACGTCATCGGAGGTCTGCGCGATACCCTCGGCTTCCCACTCGTCGTTGACGTTGTGGCGGCCGATCGGATCCCGCCGGGAGTGCAGCCACATCCACAGCCAGCCGGCGACCATCAGGACGAAGACCACCACGGCGCCGGTAGCGCCGCCGAACAGGTTCCCGATCCACCACATCACCGCGCCCACCAGGGCGGCGGCCGGCAAGGTGGTCAGCCAGGCCAGCCCCATCCGTCCGGCGACTCCCCAGCGCACCTCGGCTCCCTTGCGCCCGAGCCCGGAGCCCAGGATCGAGCCGGTTGCGACGTGGGTGGTCGACAGCGGGAAGCCCAGCTGGCT
The DNA here is from genome assembly GCA_020161795.1 of Actinomycetota bacterium. GTDB lineage: Bacteria > Actinomycetota > Actinomycetes > Propionibacteriales > Propionibacteriaceae > Propionicimonas. Next base: position 17,313 of record JAIUOR010000054.1, read on the forward strand.
GGAGGTCAGGATGACCGCCGCGGAGGAGCTCTCGGCTGCCATGCCCTGTGGCGAGGAGATCTCGATCAGGCCCTTGCCTTTGTTTCTAATGATCCGCCAGCCACCGAGATAGGTGCCGGACGCGATCGCGACGGCGCAGGCCACCTTCACCCAGAACGGGATCTGGTGGGTGTCGGTCCAGGTGCCGGTGGCCAGCAGACCCAGGGTGATCACGCCCATCGTCTTCTGGGCGTCGTTTGTGCCGTGGGAGAGCGAGAGCAGGGAGGCCGTGCCGATCTGTCCCCAGCGGAAGCCGGTCTCCTGGTAGCGCTGGTTCACGCCCTGGGTGATCTTGAACACCAGCTTGGTGCCGATCATCGCCACGATGATGGCGATCGCCGGTGAGACCAGCCCCGGCAGGATCACCTTCCCGACGACGCCGTCGAGGTGGTAGCCCTCACCGGTCCACTTCACGCCGCCGAAGCCGAGCCCGGCGATCGTGGCCCCGATCAGGCCGCCGAAGAGAGCATGCGACGAGCTGGAGGGCAGCCCCCACAACCAGGTCAGGATGTTCCAGATGATCGCCCCGGCCAGACCCGCCATCAGGATGAGCAGCAGCGCGCCGCCGCCGTCTCCCATGACTTCCGGAATCGGGGTGCCGTCCGGGTTCTGAATCCGGATCACCGCATTGGTGACGGTGATGGCTACCTCGACCGAGAGGAACGCTCCGACCAGATTGAGGATGGCGCACAGCGTGACGGCGCCTTTGGGAGTAAGGGCCTTGGTGGCGATCGACGTGGCCATGGCATTCGCGGTGTCGTGAAAACCATTGGTGAAGTCGAAAGCCAGAGCCGTGACGACGACGAGCGCCAAGAGTAGAAACTCGGGGGACACCAGGGACACACATTCATGGTAGAGCCGATTGCCCGATCCGGAAAACGAACGATGAACAACAGGCTAAATCTGCTAGTGAGAGCGGACTCTCCGGCAGCGACGCATTACTGAGGGGAGGCGATGAGGGGCACCGGAGGGAGGAGTGGGCCACCCGCCAGCCCCTAAGATGTCGCCCATGGCGTCTTCCATCCTGACCGCGGTTGCCTGGCCCTATGCCAACGGCCCGCGCCACATCGGGCACGTGTCCGGCTTCGGCGTACCTTCCGATGTGTTCTCCCGCTATATGCGGATGGCAGGCAACGACGTCCTGATGGTCTCCGGTACGGACGAGCACGGCACCGCGATCCAGGTGCAGGCCGAGAAGGAGGGCCTCACCCCGCAACAGACCGCCGACAAGTACCACCGGGTGATCGCCGAGGATCTGCAGGGCCTGGGTTGTTGCTACGACCTCTACACCCGCACCACGACCCGCAACCATCGTGAGGTGGTGCAGGAACTCTTCCGGACGCTGCATCGCAACGGCTACCTGGTGGCCGAACGGCAGATGGGCGCGATTTCCCCGTCCACCGGACGGACGCTGCCCGACCGCTACATCGAGGGCATCTGCCCGATCTGCGGCTACGACGGCGCCCGTGGTGACCAGTGCGACAACTGTGGCCGGCAACTCGACCCGATCGACCTGAAGAACCCGCGCTCCCGGATCAACGGCGAGGTTCCCGAGTTCATCGAGACCGAGCACTTCTTCCTCGACCTGCCAGCGCTGGCCGGCGCGCTGGGGGAGTGGCTGGCCACCCGCACCGACTGGCGCCCCAACGTGCTGCGGTTCAGCGAGAACCTGCTGAAGGAACTGCGTCCGCGCGCCATCACCCGCGACCTCGACTGGGGCGTCCCGATCCCGCTGCCGGAGTGGGAGGACGCTCCCATGAAGCGGATCTATGTCTGGTTCGACGCGGTGATCGGGTACCTGTCGGCCTCCATCGAATGGGCCCGCCGCTCCGGCGACCCGGAGGCCTGGCGCACCTGGTGGCAGAACGCCGAGGCGCGGTCGTACTACTTCATGGGCAAGGACAACATCACCTTCCACTCGGTGATCTGGCCCGGCATTCTGCTGGGCGTCAACGGCCAGGGCGATGCCGGCGGGGAGCCGTCGGCCTTCGGCCCGCTCGATCTGCCCACCGAGATCGTGTCCTCGGAATTCCTCACGATGTCGGGTTCAAAGCTGGCTTCCTCGCGTGGCCATGTGATCTACGTGCGGGATTTCCTGGCCGAGTTCGGGCCGGACGCGCTGCGCTATTTCATCGCGGTCGCCGGCCCGGAGAATCAGGACGCGGATTTCACCTGGGAGGAATTCGTCCGCCGCACCAACTATGAGCTGGCCAATGAGTGGGGCAATCTGGTCAACCGGTCGATCTCGATGGCGCACAAGAATGTCGGCGCGATTCCGGTTGCCGGCGAGCTGACCGATACCGATCGAGAACTGCTGGCGGCCTCCCGGGCCGCGTTCGACACGGTCGGCGACCTGTGGGCGCGCTGCAAGTTCAAGGCGGCGACCACCGAGGCGATGCGGATCGTCGGCCTGGCCAACAAGTACCTCTCCGACTCCGAGCCCTGGAAGCTCAAGGACGACCCGGTTCGTCGCGACACCGTTCTGCACGTCGCGCTGCAGGTGGTGGCCGACTGCAACACCCTGCTCACCCCGCTGCTGCCGCACGCCTCCCAGAAGGTCTTCGAGGCCCTCGGCGGGGAAGGCGTCTGGGCGGCCCAGCCCGAGCTGATCGAGGTCAGCGAGGAGGGCGGTTCGCCCTACCCGGTGCTGACCGGCGACTACACCGCCCAGCAGGCTCGCTGGGAGTCGGTACCGATCGCCGTGGGGACGCCGCTGGCCAAGCCCACCCCGATCTTCGCCAAGCTGGACGACACCCTGGCCCAGACCGGCCCCGCCTGGGCCCCGATCGTCTAGCCGCTCGCTCCTGCCACCCGATCCCGACCCCGGACCCCTCTCGCAGAAACCGGGCAATCTGGGCCGTTCGCGTGGATTATCCACGCAGAGGCGTGGAATCACCCGGATTGTGCGGCCTAGCACTGCACTGGGCTTACTGCCCGGACGAGGAGAGGTGCCCGACGCGAGCGAGGGCGGCCGCGGACGTGAGAGAGTGGCCGCCGTGAATCGCTCGGACCAGACCCAGCCCGCCGCACTGGCGAACACCCCGGGCTGGCTCTTCCTGGTGATGCTCGCTGGGCTCGGCTGGATCGGTCCGTTCTCGATCGACACCGTCTTCCCGGCCTTCGCCCAGATGGGTGCCCACTGGGGCGTCACCGAGATCGCGCTGCAGCAGATCATCAGCGTCTATCTGCTCGCCTTCGCCGTGATGAGCCTGTTCCACGGCCCGCTCTCGGACGCACTGGGCCGTCGTCCGGTCGTCATCGCCGGGCTGATCGTCTACACGATGGCGGCGATCGGCTGCGCGCTGGCACCCAACCTGACGGTGCTGCTGATCTTCCGCGCGCTCCAGGGCTTCTCGGCCGGGGCCGGCCAGATCCTGGGACGGGCAATGGTGCGCGACGTCTTCGCCGACGCCCAGGCGCAGCGGACGATGGCCCACATCGCCATGATCTTCGGCATCGCGCCGGCGCTGGCGCCGATCGTCGGCGGCTGGGTCCTGATCGCGGGCGACTGGCGGGGCATCTTCTGGTTCCTGGTCGGCCTGGGCGCCGTGCTGCTGGTGCTCGTGATCTTCCGGCTGCCCGAGACCCATCCGGTCGAGCGCCGGACCACCTTCAGCGCCCGGGGCGTGGGACGCAACCTGGCCGCGGTCTGGCGGCTGCCCGCCGGACGCCGGCTGGCGCTGACCGGCATGCTGCACTTCGGCGGCAACTTCCTCTACATCTCGGCGGCCCCGCTGTTCGTGGTCAACCTGCTGGGACGCGGCGAGCAGGATTTCTGGCTGCTCTTCGTCCCGCTGATCGGCGGCATGGTCGCTGGTTCCTGGGTGAGCGGACGGCTGGCCGGGCGGCTCTCCGGGCGCCGCCTGGCGAGCATCGGCTACCTGATCAGCGCGGTCGCCGGAGCGGTGAACCTGGCATTGGCCGCCTTCCCGGCCACCCAGGGGTTGCCCTGGTCGGTGCTGGCGCTGCCGGTGCTGTCCTTCGGGATCGCGATCTCCTTCCCGATCCTCACCCTGGCGATGCTCGATCTCTACCCGAGCCTGCGTGGTGCGGCTGCCTCCGTCCAATCCTTCGTGGCGATGATCGCGAACGCCCTGATCGCCGGGCTGCTCGCCCCGCTGCTGGCCGGAGCGCTATGGACGCTGGCCGCCGGCTCACTCGCCTTCGTGCTGAGCGCCTGGGCGCTGTGGACCTGGCATCTGCGCACCTCCGGCCAGGAGCCCGCCACCACGCCGGACGCCCCCGCCTACGAGCCCACTGACGAGTTCTGAGAACGCTCCTCCGGGCACGACCTTCGACACGTGGCGACTCGGGCGTGGTCGTGGACGTCATCGAGACCTGTTACTGGCCGTCGCCGATCGCGCGCAGGGCGCGGCGCATCGAGAAGGGGTGGAAGCCAGCGGTGACCGCCCGGCGCTTGAGGCCGGGCTGGGCCCGCCAGAGCGCCAGCCCCCGGCGCAGCAGGACGCGTGGGGGTTTGCGCTTCCCGGCCAGGTCGCGGCGCAGCCGCAGGCCGAAGACCAGCCAGCCGGGCCGGTCCAGGTAGATCGGCGTGGCCGGGATGCCGGCCTCCCGCAGGTGGGGCAGCAACTCGATCGCGAACACGCCCTCGGCCACGACGCACTCGCAGTCGGAGAGGACGACGGTGTGGCGCCCGATCGTCCGGCTTTCGGAGATCGAGTAGTCGGGCACCTCCACCTCGCCTTCGGTCAGCAGGGCGTCCAGCGCGGCGACCGCCGCCGCCGCGTTCCAGGACGCCGCGTCGTCCCAGTCGATGATCCCGTAGTCGGTCAGGACGTGGCCGGGGTAGTCGGCGTCGAAGTAGAAGTCGTCCAGTCGGAAGGCCAGGCACCCGGAGGCACGCGCGAGCCGGGACTTGCCGCTGCCGGAGGCTCCGGCCACCAGGATCAGCCTGGGGGCTGGGGCCTCGGTCTCAGTCACGCTCGGACTCTATCGAGTCGTCACCGACCTCGTCGTCCTCTTCGGCAGGGATGATGCTGACCAGCGAACCGGCCCGCCGGCGGGGAAGCTTGACCACCAGCAGCACCATCGCCGCCAGCAGCCCCAGCCACACCAGCGCCAGGCCCGGATGCACCAGGCCGCGCGCACCGGTCGCATAGGCGAGTGCGACCAGGAGCAGGCCGAGCGCCGCGAGCCCGACGCAGACCCAGCGGGCGATCCGGCCGCGCCGTCCCAGCGGCCGGGTCCGCGAAGCGAGGAAGGCCAGCCCGATCGCCACCGCGAACTGGAGTGGCAACGCCGCCAGTTCCAGCAGGACGACCTGGCTGGGGGTTCGCTCGGGCCAGCCGGCAGCGATCATCGCGATCGATGCGACGACACCGATCACCACGGCGACGACCAGGAGCCAAGGGCGGGACACCCCCGCAGCGTAGCCCGACCGGCCCGCCTTTCCGCCAGGCGTTCCGGCGGGTGGCCGCGACGGCTACGCTGAGCTTCTGGCCGTTCGGCCTCCGGCTCAGTCGCCGGGGTGCGCTCAACGGCCATGGTTTCGTCCGGCCTCGGTCGCCGGCCGCCGCGCCTTCCGGCGCTCGCTGAACGGAGGTGGAGATGGCCCGGGTGATCGGGATCGACTCATCGACCCAGAGCTGCAAGGTGGTGGTTCGGGACGCCGGGACCGGTGAGTTGCTGGCGAGCGGCCGCGCCGCCCACCCCGACGGTACGTCCGTCGACCCGGCGCACTGGTGGACGGCGCTGCGGGCCGCGCTGGCCGAGGCCGGAGGTCTGGACGACGTCAGCGCGGTTTCGGTCGGTGGTCAGCAGCACGGCATGGTCGTCCTCGATGCCGACGGTCGGGTGATCCGGGATGCGCTGCTGTGGAACGACACCCGCTCTGCCCGGGCGGCCCAGGATCTGATCGACGAGGTGGGCGCGGCCGAGATCGTGGCGCGCACCGGCTCGCTGCCGGTGGCCTCCTTCACCGCCACCAAGCTGCGCTGGCTGCGCGACGCCGAGCCGGAGAACGCGGCCCGGGTGGCTGCCGTCGCGCTGCCGCACGACTGGCTGACCTGGCGGCTGCGCGGCTACGGCCCGGCCGGCGAATCCGAACTCGGCCCCGACCTGTCCGAGCTGGTCACCGACCGCTCGGACGCCTCCGGGACGAGCTACTGGTCACCGGCCGCGGACGACTACGACCGCGACCTGCTGTCGCTCGCCCTGGGCCACGACGCAATCCTGCCGCGGGTGCTGGGCCCCGCCGAGGCGGTGCCCGCCCCTGGCTTCGTGATGGGTGCCGGAGCGGGCGACAACGCCGCCGCCGGGCTGGGGCTGGATGCGCGTCCGGGCGACGTGGTGGCGTCGATCGGCACCTCGGGCACGGTCTTCGCTGCCACCGACGCGCCGATCGCCGACCCGTCCGGGATCGTCGCGGGTTTCGCCGACGCCACCGGCGGCTTCCTGCCGCTGGTCTGCACGCTCAACGCCGCCCGGGTGATCGGCTCGATGGCCGGTGTGCTGGGAGTGGACTTCGACGAGCTCGGACGGCTCGCGCTCGCGGCCGAGCCGGGCTCGGGCGGTGCTGTGCTGGTGCCCTACTTCGAAGGGGAGCGGACGCCCAACCTGCCCGACGCCACCGCTTCCCTCACCGGGCTCACCCTGGCCAACACCACCCGGGAGAACCTGGCCCGGGCCGCCATCGAGGGCATGCTCTGCGGGCTGGCCGCCGGTCTGGACGCGATCCAGGAGCTCGGCGTCGCGGCGCGCCGGGTGCTGCTGACCGGTGGGGCCGCCGCGAACCCGGCCGTCCAGGCGATCGCCGCGCAGGTCTTCGACGTTCCCGTCGTCGTACCCGAGCCGGGGGAGTACGTGGCCGACGGCGCCGCCCGCCAGGCCGCCTGGGCGCTGACCGGGAGGCGTCCGACCTGGCCGGTGGCGCTGCTGGCCGCCCCAGAGCCGGACCCGCGTTCCGTCATCCGCGAGCAGTACCGGGCCGCCGCGACGTCCTACCTCTGATCGGCGGGCGCGGAACACCGCCCTGACAAGCTGAGACACCGGGCGCAGTCGCCGATGTCCTGGTGTTCGGCGTCTGAGACGAGTTACGGCCGCTGGTTGAAGCGAACCTGCATCCTGGCGCCGGCGGCGTCGCTGTCACGCAGGCGATCGCGTTCGGCCTCGGCGCGCAACTGCTCCTCGCTGGGTGCCGGTCCGCGCAGGAAGCCGATGAAGCGGGACCACAACGATGGGTTCTTGGTCATGTGGACCTCCTCTGACCAGTGTGGCACGGCCGGCCCGCCGGCGTCAGGCGTCGGCGATCTCGCAGAGCACCTGACCGCTGGTGACCGGGTCGCCGGGAGCGGCCTGAAGGTTGGCGATCACGCCGGCGCGGTGGGCGGTGATGGGCTGCTCCATCTTCATCGCCTCCAGCACGACCACCAGATCGCCCTCGCCGACCTGATCGCCTTCGACCACCGCGACCTTGACGATGGTGCCCTGCATCGGGGCGGCCAGCTCGTTGGTGGCTGGTGCCTTGGCGCGGGCGCCGCCGGAGCTGCGCCTCATCGGACGCTTGGGGCCGGCGGCGCGGGCGGCGGGCGCGGCCAGCGAGGAGGGCACCCGCACCTCGATCCGGCGGCCGTCCACCTCGACCACGTAGCTGGTCTTCTCCTCGGCCTCGGCTTCGCCCAGGGCGCCCGTGTAGGGAGGGATGGGAGTGGCGAACTCGGTCTCGATCCAGCGGGTGTGGACCCCGAAGACGCCGTCCGCGGCGACGAAGGCCGGTTCGTGCAGCACCGCGGCGTGGAAGGGCAGCACCGACGGCATGCCCTCCAGGACGGTCTCGGAGAGCGCGCGGCGGGCTCGCTCGATCGCCTGGGTGCGGGTCGCGCCGGTGACGATGAGCTTGGCGACCAGCGAGTCGAAGGCACCCGGGACGGCCATCCCGGCGGTGTAGCCGGTGTCCACCCGGACGCCGGGACCGGTCGGCGGCTGCCAGGCGGTCAGGGTGCCGGGCGCGGGCAGGAAGCTTCGACCGGCATCCTCGGCGTTGATCCGGAACTCGATGGAGTGCCCGCGAATCACGGGATCGCCGTAGCCCAGCGGCTCACCGTCGGCGATCCGGAACATCTCCCGCACCAGATCGATGCCGGTCACCTCCTCGGAGACCGGATGTTCGACCTGGAGCCGCGTGTTGACCTCCAGGAACGACAGCGTCCCGTCCCGTCCCACCAGGAACTCGCAGGTTCCCGCGCCGACGTAGCCGGCTTCGAGCAGGATCGCCTTGCTGGCCGCGTAGAGCTGTCCGACCTGGTCGTCGGTCAGGAACGGCGCCGGCGCCTCCTCGACCAGCTTCTGATGACGGCGCTGCAGTGAGCAGTCGCGGGTCGACACCACCACCACGTTGCCGTGGGAGTCGGCCAGGCACTGGGTCTCGACATGCCGGGGACGATCCAGGTACCGCTCCACGAAGCACTCCCCGCGCCCGAAGGCGGTGATCGCCTCACGGGTCGCCGACTCGAACAGCTCGGGGATCTCGTCCGGGGTGCGAGCGATCTTCAGGCCGCGCCCGCCGCCGCCGAAGGCCGCCTTGATCGCGATCGGCAGACCGTGCTCGGCGGCGAAGGCCACCACCTCGTCGGCTGTGGCGACCGGGTCGGCCGTGCCGGGCACCAGGGGAGCGCCCACCCGCTGCGCGATGTGGCGGGCCTGCACCTTGTCGCCGAGTGCCTCGATGGCGGCGGGCGGGGGACCGATCCAGGTCAGCCCGGCGCCGATCACGGCCCGGGCGAAGCCGGCGTTCTCGGCCAGGAAGCCGTAGCCGGGATGGACGGCGTCGGCGCCGCTGCGTTCCGCCACCGCCAGCAGCTTGGTGACGTCGAGGTAGGTCTCGGCCGGGCTCAGCCCGTTCAGCGCGAAGGCCTCGTCAGCCAGCCGGACGAAGAGCGAATCGGCGTCCGGGTCGGCGTACACCGCCACGCTGGCCAGCCCCGCGTCCCGAGCCGCCCGGATCACCCGCACCGCGATCTCGCCCCGATTGGCCACCAGCACCTTGGTGATCGGCATCGACGTCCTTCCTGAGTGCTCCCTCGGCAGTCTAGAACCAACGCCGTGCGCTCGGGGCGGAGGCACGATCCAGCCGCGTGGGTGCGATGCTGTGGTCATGAGCATGGTGCAGGGCCGGACCTGGCACGCCGGTGAACCGGCGCGCAGCGACTTCCCGCTGGTGGAACTGAGCGAGCTGCTGGCCGACCCGGAGAATCTGGTGTGGGTGGACCTGGTGGAGCCCGAACCCGAACTGCTGGCCACCCTGGCCGAGGAGCTCCAGCTCGACCGGCACGCCGTCGAGGACGCGGTGGCTCCCTTCGAACGGCCCAAGGCGACCCGCCATGCCGGCCACGTGTTCCTCACCTGCTACGCCACCGCCTTGACCATCGATCCCGAGCAGGGCCCGCAGCTGAGCACTCCGCGGATCTCGGCCTTCGTGCTGCCGAACGGTCTGATCACCATCCGCTCCGGTGAGTTCGACTTCGACGAGGTGCAGCAGCGCTGGGCGGATGACGGCCAGCTCGGCCACGGCGTCGGCGCGCTGGTGCACGGCATGCTCGACACCGTCGTGGACGGCCATTTCGACGCGATCCAGGCCCTGGACGACGAGGTGGAGGGGCTGGAGGACATGCTATTCGGGGATGCCGTCCGGCCCCGGGCCTTCCAGCAGCGGGTGTTCGGCGTCCGCAAGGTGCTGGCGCAGCTGCGCCGTAAGGTCCTGCCGATGCGTGAGGTGGTGTCGGCGGTGATCCGGTTCCGGACCTCCGAGACGCTGCCGGTCGCGCGCGAGCTGGACGGTGACTTCGACGACCTTTACGACCACGTCATCCGCGCCGCGGACTGGAGCGAGTCACTGCGCGAGGTGGTCGGCAATGCCTTCGAGACCAGCCTGTCGCTGCAGGACGCCCGGCTGAACGACATCATGAAGAAGCTCGCCGCCTGGGCGGCCATCATCGCGGTGCCCACCGCGGTCACCGGCTGGTTCGGCCAGAACCTTCCCTACCCGGGCTACAACACCGGCTTCGGGGTGGCGCTGAGCGTGGGCCTGATCCTGGTCGGCGCGGCCGGGCTGTACCTGCTCTTCCGCAAGGTCGACTGGCTGTAGCCCCGGACCGGTGCGTTCAGCGACGGACCGGAGCGGGAGCGATCCGCAGCGAGCTCAGGCTGGCGCTCGGCGGCAGATCCACGGCCAGCCGGACGGTACGGGCCACGTCCTCGGGTGACAGGTAGCTCTCCGGCTCGTAGCTTCCGCCCTCGGCCGCGCGCAGCGCCTCCTGCATGGCGGTCGCGGTGCGGCCGGGATGGATGGTGGTGACCTTCACCCGTCCGGCCTCCTCGCCGCGCAGGGCATCGGCCAGCGCGGTCAGCGCGAACTTGCTGGCGGCATAGACCGACCAGCCCGGGTGGGCGGTCAGGCCGGCTCCGGAGTTGAGGAACACCACCAGGCCGCCGCTTGCGCGCAGCGCCGGCAGCAGCAGCCTGGTCAGCGTGGCGGGCGCGATCACGTTGACGTCCATCGTCCGGCGCCACTGCTCGCCGGTCGCCTCCGCCACGGGGCCGTAGTGGCCCATGACGCCGGCCGAATGCACGAGGACATCCAGCCGTTCGATGCCCGCGCAGGCGGCGGCCACGGCCTCCTCGTCGGTCAGGTCGGCGAGGAAGGGTGCGGCGTCCGGCAGGGCGCTGACCACCTCGGCGACCGCGGCCTCGTCCCGTCCGCCGACCAGGACGCGGTGGGTGCGGCCCAGCTCGATGGCGATGGCCCGTCCGATCCCCCGGCTGGCACCGGTGATCAGGGCGAGGGGCTTCATGCGTGGGGTGCTCATGCGTGGGGTGCTCATGCGAACACCGCGATCGTCACGGGAATCAGCCACAGGACACCGAGTATCTGCAGGATGCGGTCGCTCATCACCACATCCTCGGGCGCACCCGCGTCACCGGCATCGATCTTCATGGCGTATCGCAGGATAGCCAAGGTGAACGGCGCGATCGAGATCGCCGTCCACGGCACGCCCCACAGCGGAACGAGATCGACGTCGAAGGCCCACAGGCTGTAGGACATGATCACGACACCGATCGACACCGACCAGATCAGCCGCAGGTAGGTGTCGGTGTAGCGTTCCAGCGAAGCGCGGGTGCCGGCTTCGGCACCCAGATCGCGCAACTCGGAGTAGCGCTTGCCGGCCACCATGAACAGTGAGCCGAACGCGGCCACCAGCAGGAACCACTGGCTCAGCGGGATGCCCGATGCCACGCCACCGGCGATCGCGCGCAGCAGGAAGCCGGCCGCCACCATCGCCAGGTCGATGATCGGCTGGTGCTTCCAGAACAGCGAGTAGCCGACCTGGCAGGCCCAGTAGATGAGCAGGGTGAGGCCCAGCGCCGGCTGGGCCCAGAAGCCCAGGGCGAGGGCGCCTGCCAGGCAGACCGCCGAGAGCAGGTAGGCGGACCGGATCGAGAGCTCACCGGCCGCGATCGGACGGAATCGCTTGCGCGGGTGCTGCCGGTCGGCCTCGATGTCCCGGATGTCGTTGAACAGGTAGATCGAGGCGCTGACCAGGGCGAAGGAGAGGAAGGCCCACAGCGAGGCGATCGCAACGGCGGGCTCGAACAGCCGCCCGGCGGCCAGCGGCGCGGCCAGCACCAGGACGTTCTTCACCCACTGCTTGGGGCGCACGGCGCGCAGCCAGGCCGGCAGCGCGGCAGCGGGGCCAGGTGGGACGGGGAGGTTCTCGGACGACATCGCGTTCCAGCCTACTGGTCGGGCCGGATCCTCCGGCAGGCTCAGGCGCCGCCGGTGGTGGGGATCCCGGTTTAGGACGGAATGGCCGGTGGGGGTGGCGGGCTGCTCCACAGCCTGTGCCAGGCGATCCCAAGCTCGGCCAGCATGGTGCGCAGCAGGGGCAGGCTGATGCCGACGACCGTGTGGTGGTCGCCGGTGAGGCCGGTGACGTAGGCGCCGCCCAGCCCGTCGATGGTGAAGGCGCCAGCCACCTCGACCGGTTCGCCGGTGGCCACGTAGGCCGCGATCTCCTCGTCGCTCAGATCGGCGAACCGCACGGTGGTGCTGGCCGTCGCCGTTCGGGATGCCGCGCCGTGGATGACGTGATGGCCGGTGTGCAGCACTCCGGAGCGGCCGCGTAACTGCCGCCACCGCGCGGTGGCCTGCGCGGCGTCGGCCGGCTTGCCATGGATCTCGCCCTCGAGTGCCAGCACCGAATCGCAGCCGATCACGATCCGGTCAGCCGGCCCGGGCGGCAGGGCCTCCGCGACCGACTCCGCCTTGGCGCGGGCCAGCGCGGCGACCAGCGCCGCCGGATCGGGTTCGACGATCGAATCCTCGTCGAACCCGGAGACCACGACCTCGGGCTCGATCCCGGCCGCCCGCAGGGTGGCGAGCCGGGCCGGGGATCGCGAGGCCAGGACGACGTGCACCCGGCTCAGCGCCCGCCGCCGAGGATCTGTCCGAGCAGATCGCCCAGGTCGCCGTCGTCGCCGCGGCGCTGTTGCTGGGTCGGGGTGGTTCCGCCGCCGAGCATGCCGCCCAGGATCTGTCCGAGCATGTCGCCCATGCCGCCGCCCGCGCTGGATCCGGCGCCGGCGGTACCGCCGCCGCCGAGAATCCCGCCCAGCAGATCGCCGAGGATGTCACCGCCGCCGGCCTGCTGCGTCTGCTGCTGGCCGCCGCCGAGCAGGTTCTTGGCAAGCCAGTTCATCACGATCGGAGCCAGGATCGGCAGCAGCTTGGCCAGCAGGCCGCTGTCCTGTCCGGCGAGCGCCTGAACCCGCTGCGGGTCGTCGGCGAACATGTGGCCGAGGATCTTGCGGCCGTCCTCGGCATCGATGTCGTCAACTCCGTTGATGTCGCCCGCGTGCTGCTCCAGAGCGCCCAGCAGGCTGGCCTGTCCCGCGGCGTCGGTGGTGTTGGCCTGGAGGCTGCCCAGCAGGGTGGGAACGGCCACCTCCACGGCCTGCTCGACGGCGGCGGGGGAGGCGCCCAGTCGAGCGGCGAGGGCATTCAGGTCGATCCCCGACAGGATCTGGTTGACGGCGTTGTCACTCATGGATTCGGTCCTTCTCTCAGATGCGGAAGCTGCTTCGCCAGGCCTCGCGGCCGGGGACGACGGGAGTTCGCACGGTGTGCCAGTACGAGCGCCAGCCGCCGGCCAGCGTACTGGTCATGGGCTGGTGCGGGGTAGGACGTTCCCTGCGCAATGCGGCCAGGATCACCGCCAGAGCGGCGAGCTCGGCGTCGGTGGGACGCCCGGAACGGATCTCCCAGGCGCCGGGACCAGACGGATCGCTCAGAACGGGGTCCCCGCGGAGTTGTTCGGAGGAGCGCAGCGGGGGAGAAGAACGTCGTGGGGTGTTCACAACGGGGTCCCCGCGGAGTTGTTCGGAGGAGCGCAGCGGGGGAGAAGAACGTCGTGGGGTGTTCATAGCGGGATGTTCCCATGCTTCTTGGGCGGCAGCTGTTGGCGCTTGGTGCGCAGCAGCCGCAGCACCTTGATCACCTGGGCACGGGTCTCGTGCGGGAAGATCACCTTGTCGATCGAGCCCCGCTCGGCGGCGATGTAGGGGTTGGCCAGTTCGTCGTCGTAGTCGGCGACCAGCTCCGCCCGGCGCTCGGCCGGATCATCGGCGTCGGCCAACTCCCGCCGGAACAGGATGTTGACCGCGCCCTCGGCGCCCATCACCGCGATCTGGGCGGTCGGCCAGGCCAGGTTCAGGTCCGCGCCCAGCGGCTTGGAGGCCATCACGCAGTAGGCGCCGCCGTAGGCCTTGCGGGTGATCACCGTCACCAGCGGGACGGTCGCCTCGCCGTAGGCGTAGATCAGCTTGGCGCCGCGCCGGATGATGCCGTCCCACTCCTGCTCGGTGCCGGGCAGGAAGCCGGGGACGTCCACGAAGGTGAGGATCGGGATGTTGAAGGCATCGCAGGTGCGGACGAATCGGGCGGCCTTCTCGGAGGCCTTGATGTCCAGGCAGCCGGCGTACACCAGCGGCTGATTGGCGACCACGCCGACGGCGTGGCCCTCCACCCGTCCGAAGCCGCAGAGGATGTTCGGCGCGTACAGGGCGTGCACCTCGAGGAACTCGTCGTCGTCCAGCACCCCGCGCACCACCTCGTGCATGTCGTAGGGCTGGTTGGGCGAGTCCGGGACGATGGTGTCCAGCACCCGGTCGTGGTCGGTGATGGTGAGGTCGGCCTCGGTCTCGTCGTAGACCGGCGGATCCTCCAGGTTGTTCTGCGGGAGGTAGGTCAGCAGCTCGCGGACGTACTCGATGGCGTCCGCCTCGTCGGCGGCCAGGTAGTGGGAGTTGCCCGAGCGGGTGGAGTGGGTGCGTCCGCCGCCGAGTTCCTCCATGGAGACGTCCTCGCCGGTGACCGTCTTGATCACCGCGGGGCCGGTGATGAACATCTGCGAGGTCTGGTCGACCATCACCACGAAGTCGGTCAGCGCGGGGGAGTAGACGTGCCCGCCGGCCGCGGCGCCCATGATCAGCGAGATCTGCGGGATGACTCCGGAGGCCAGCGTGTTGCGGCGGAAGATCTGGGAGTAGAGGTCGAGCGAGACGACGCCTTCCTGGATGCGCGCTCCGCCACCCTCGTTGATGCCGATGATCGGGCAACCGGTCTTGATCGCGAAGTCGAGGATCTTGACGATCTTCTCGCCGTACACCTCGCCCAGCGCACCCCCGAAGAGCGTGACGTCCTGGGAGAAGACGCAGACCGGACGGCCGTGGATGGCGCCGACGCCGGTGATCACCCCGTCGGTGTAGGGACGCTTCGCGTCCATCCCGAAAGCGGTGGCACGGTGCCGGGCGAACCGGTCGAACTCGGCGAAGCTGCCCTCGTCCAGCAGCGCGAGGATGCGCTCCCGGGCGGTCAGCTTGCCCTGGGCGTGCACCTTCTCGACAGCCTCGGGCGGGCTGGGGTTGAGGGCCTCCTCGCGGCGATGCGTCAGATCTGCGAGCTTCCCGGCGGTGGTGTGGACGTCGATCCCCATGTGCGCACGATACTGCCGCCGGGCTTCCCCGGTAGGGTGAACCCCCGTGGATCCTCTGGTTGATGAGACCTGGCTGGCCGGCGAACTCGGACGCGGGCTGTGGCAGCAGATCGAGACGATCGCCGAGACCGGCTCCACCAATGCCGTCCTGGGGGCCCGGGCGAGAGCCGGGGAGGCCTCCGGTCAGGTGCTGGTCTCCGACTATCAGAGCCAGGGCCGCGGCAGGTTCACCCGGGTCTGGGAGGCGCCGCCGGGGAAGTCGGTGGCGATCTCGGTGTTGCTGCGTCCACCCGCCGTGGAGCCGCAGCGCTGGCTGTGGCTGCCGCTGGTCGCCGGCCTGGCCGTGGCGGACGGGCTGCGCGCCTCGACTGGCATGGATACCCGCCTGAAGTGGCCCAACGACGTCCTGATCGACGGTGGCAAGGTGTGCGGCATCCTCGCCGAACGGGTTGCGGGCGCGCCGCCGGCCGTGGTGATCGGGATGGGCATCAACACTCTGCTCAGCCGGGACGAACTGCCCGTTCCCACCGCGACCTCGCTGGCCCTGGCCGGCGCCGAGGTGGTGCCGGGCGAGGTCGTCCGCGATGTGCTGCGCGCGCTGGAGCACTGGTACCTGAGCTGGGTCGCCGGGGATGACCTGCGCGAGGCGTACGGCGCGCGCTGCGACACCATGGGTCGTGAGGTGCGCGTGGTGATCAGCGAGACCGAGAGCGTGCAGGGCCGGGCGGTCGGCGTCGATCCCGACGGCCGGTTGCTGGTGCGGGCCGGTGGCGAGGTGCGCCCCTTCTCCGCCGGCGACGTCTGGCATCTGCGCTGACCTCGGTGCGATGTGGAACCATGGGGACGTGGGTCTGCCGAAGAGACACCTCGGAGTCGACGAGGTCGAGGTGCTGCACATGCGCACCCATGGCAAGGCGCTGGTGGTGCCGACGCTGGTGCTGCTGGTGACCGCGGTGCTGGTCGGCGTGGCGGTGGCCGCGTCGCCGCCGGAATGGCAGCCTTGGGCCAACTGGACCCTGTTCGGGTTGGGCGGGGTGGTGGTACTCGGCTGGACGGTGCTGCCGTACCTGCGCTGGCTCACCACCACCTACACGCTCACCAACCGCCGCATCGTCACCCGCCGGGGCATCATCAACCGGACCGGTCACGACCTGCCGTTGGGCCGGATCAACAACGTCGCCTACGAGCGCGGGCTGGTGGACCGGATGCTCGGCTGCGGCACCCTGCAACTCACCACGGCGGCCGAGGCGCCGCTGTACCTCCACGACATCCCGGACATCGAGCGGGTGCACGTGCTGATGACCGAACTGCTCTTCGGCACCGCTGAGCGGTCCGTCCGGTTGCCGGACACGGACGAGTGACCCGTCGGGCCCCGCTCCCACTGGGCACCCAACTGCTGCGGTTCGTGGCCACCGGTGGGTTGTCGGCGATCGTCGACTACGGGTTGTTGCTGGCCTTGACCATGGCCGGTCTGGATCCGCGCCTGGCCAAGGTGTTCTCCTTCGTCGCGGGTACGACCACCGCCTACCTGATCAATCGCCGCTGGACCTTCCAGGCCGGGCCGAGCAGGCGGCGCTTCGCTGCTGTCGTGCTCCTGTACGCGATCACCTTCGTGATCAACGTCGGGCTGTACGCGCTGGTCTTCGGATGGTTGCGGACGCGGACCGGGCTGCAGCCGGGCGATGGCGATCCGGACACCGCCCTGCTCCTCGCCACCACGATCGCTTTCGTGATCGCCCAGGGCGTCGCCACCACCGTCAACTTCGTGATGCAACGCGCCGTCATCTTCCGCTGACGTCGCGATACCGCCTGCGTCGATGGAGCGCGAAGCCCCAACGGTTACAGCACCGTCATCTGCTGCGGCTCGACCAGGACGCCGGAGGCGGTCGGCAACTCGGAGGGCATCACGCGGTAGACCCGCTGGCCCGCCGCTTCGGCGACGAAGCCCGTCGGCACCCCGTCGACGTAGTGGACGGCCGCACCGTCGTCCGCGGCGAAACCGGCAGGCAGTTCGCCGGCCGCCACCGCGGTGGTGAAGGCGGGTGCCCGGTCGGCCTCGCCGTCGAAGTGCGGGCAGAAGCTGCCCGGAACCAGCCCAAGGCCCCCGCGCCAGGCGCGGAGCGGCCCGAAGGAGTCGGTGACGCAGCCCTCGTGCCAGCAACTGCCGCCGGCCGAGACCCCGCCCAGCACCACATCGCCGGCCGCCGTCCGGGCCCGGAGCGCGGCGGAGACGCCGTGCGCATCCCAGAGGGCCATCAGGTTGACGGTGTGCCCGCCGCCCACCAGCACCACGTCCGCTTCGGCCAGCCGGGCCACTGAGTGGTCCGAGCCGCCCTCCCACAGGCTGAGCACCATGGTGCGGACGCCGAGCGTCCCATAGGCCAGCAGGAAGCGGTTGACGTAGTGCGGATCGTCGGCCGACGCGGTCGGCGCGAAGCAGACCAGCGGCGCCTGTTTGCCAGACAGTTCCAGCAGGTAGCGGTCGAGGTTCGTCGGCGCGCCGCTGGGCGACATCGAGAACCCGCCACCGCCCATCGCGAGGATGTGGGTGCTCATGGCTCCATCCTGACAGAGTGCGGACAGCCCCGGAGGCGAACCGGCCGGCCGGGCGGCACGCGTTCCCGGGGCTCAGGCGGCCGGTGGTCCGCTGGACTCCCGCTCCACCAGGCGCCCCTGGATCGACACCTGTTCCGGGGCGACGGCCGGCTGCTCGATCGCCTGCAGCATCACCCGGGCGGTGGTGGCCGCGATCTCGACGAGCGGCTGGGCCACCGTGGTCAGCGAGGGCGTGAGGTAGCGGGCGATCTCAAGATCGTCGAAACCGGTCACCGCGCAATCCTCGGGCACCCGGTGCCCGGCCTCGGTCAGGGCGCGGATGGCGCCCACCGCCACCGCGTCGCAGGTGCACACCAGCGCGGTGAAGGTCAGCCCGTTCGCGGCCAGGTGCCGCCGCACCGTCTCGTAGCCGTTGGTCATGCTGTAGCTGGCGCCCGGGCGAGCGGAGGACAGCACCAGCCCGGTCGCCCCGGACCCCCGTGCTTCGGACAGCGCCCGCCGGTAGCCGTCCAGCCGCAACGCCCAGACATGCTGGGTGTCGGTGGCCTCGCCCCCGCTGGTGAACCCGAGTCGGCGGTGTCCCAGATCCAGCAGGCGACGGGTCAGGTCGTAGCCGCCGCCGCGATCGTCCACCGACACCGAGGAGTGCATCCAGGATCCCCCGGAGAAGTCGGCAGTGGTGCAGAACACCATCGGCACCCCGATCTGGGTAAGGCGGCGGCCGAGATCGGGGGCCTCGCCCTGGTCGTCCTCGCCGTAGCGGCCCAGGAAGACCACACCGGCATACTTGCGTTCGTTGACGATCCGGGCCACCGTCTCGGGATGGGCGCTGCCCGCCGGGACCCTGGTGAGGATCAGGCCGTAGCCGTGATCGGCCAACCGGGTCTCCAGCAGCTCGAACAGTTCCAGCAGCAGCGGGCTGGTCTCGCCGTGGATGATCGCCGCGACCAGTTTCTCGGTGGAGATCTTCAGGCTCCGGGCGCTGGTGTTGGGGACGTAGCCGTGCTCCGCGGCGGCAGCCAGGATCCGGTCGCGGGTCAGCGGGCTGACCTCCGAGCGGTCGTTCATCGCGCGGGAGACGGTGCTCACCGCCACCCCGCAGATCTCGGCCAGTTCCCTGATCGTGATCTGGGACATGCGTGGCACCTCCTCGTAGCACTCCAATGGTTGGGGACCGGGCGACTCAGCCCTTGACCGCGCCCGCCACCACGCCCTTGATGATGTGCTTCTGGCTGAGCAGGTAGAACGCCACGACCGGGATCATCGCCAGCACCAGCACACCCATCATCGCGCCCATGTCGACCGAGCCATAGCCGCCCTTGAGGTACTGTACGGCGATCGGGATCGTCTTGTACTTCTTGATGTCCATGCTCAGGTAGGGCAGCAGGTAGTCGTTCCACAGCCACATCACCTCGAGGATGGCGACCGTGATCAGGCTGGGCTTCATCACCGGCAGGATCACCTGGAAGAAGGTCCGCACCGGACCGCAGCCGTCGATCAGGGCGGCTTCGTCCAGTTCGATCGGGATGCCCTTGACGAATCCGGTGAAGATGAACACCGCCAGCCCCGCCCCGAAGCCCAGATAGATGACCCACAGGCCGAACGGGTTGGACAGGCCGAGCCGGTCGGTGACCCAGGCCAGGGTGAACATCACCATCTGGAAGGGAACCACCAGGTTGAGCAGGAACGCACCCAGCAACGATTTCGCGAAGCCGTTGTTCACCCGGACGATCCACCACGCGGTCATCGAGGTGCCCAGCAGGATCAGGGCAGTGGCACCCACGGTGATCACCAGGGACCACACGAAGGCCTCGAGGAAGCCGGACAGTTCGATACCGCGGACGTAGTTGTCCAGGCCGACGAAGGTCTCGGCATTGGGCAGCGCGAACGGCTCGGAGGCGATGTAGACCTTCCCCTTGAAGGAGTTGACCACCACCAGCGCGATGGGAAAGAGGTAGGCCACGCAGAGCAGCGCGAAGAAGACCGTCCAGAACCTGCCGTGCTTGACCTCGTTCACTGCGCCGTCTCCCGGCTGGATGCGAATCGGTTCTGGACGAAGGCGATCGCCGCGACGATGAGCAGGAAGATCACGGCTTTCGCCTGGCCCACGCCCTCGAACCCGGGCCGTCCGTAGAAGGTGTTGAAGATGTTCAGCGCGAGCAGTTCCGACAGTCGCGACGGGGCGCCGTTGGTCAGCGCGAGGTTCTGGTCGAACATCTTGAAGCCGCTGGTCAGGGTCAGGAAGGTGCAGACCGTGATGGCCGGCATCACCAGTGGGATGACGACCTGGAAGAGGGCCTGGCGTCCGGTCGCGCCGTCCACCCTGGCGGCCTCCAGGATGTCCTCGGGGATGGACTGCAGGCCGGCGATGTAGATCACCATCATGTAGCCGATCTGCTGCCAGCACACCAACATGACCATGCCCCAGAAGCCGTAGGTCTCGGAGTAGGTGATCGAGCGGGTCCAGTAGGCCAGGATGCCGTTGAGCAGCAACAGCCAGATGTAGCCCAGCACGATGCCGCCGATCAGGTTCGGCATGAAGAACACCGACCGGAACAGGTTGGAGCCCCGGATCGCCTTGACCAGCATGTAGGCGACCGCGAACGCTGCGACGTTGATGATCACGCTGGTGACCAGCGCGAAGGCGCTGGTGTACCACAGCGAATGCAGGAAGGTCTGGTCGCCGATCAGGCGGACGTAGTTGTCCACGCCTACCCAGGTGGAACGGGTCACGGTGGTGAACTTGGTGAAGGAAAGGTAGATCCCCAACCCGAACGGGACCACGAATCCGATCATGAAGGCGAGGGTGGTGGGGCCGGCGAACAGCCAGCCCCAGCGGATGAGGCTCCTACGCATGTCGACTCACTTCGATGGGAGACGGGGTCGGACGCCGGGGCGGGCAGCCCCGGCGTCCGAGGTTGGCTACCTGATCAGAGATCAGGCGTGAGCCAGATCGTATTCGACGGCCCAGTTGTCGACGAAGGCGGTCCCGACGGCGTCCCAGCCACCGGTCTCCTGGGCGTAGGCGAGCAGCGCCTGGCCGAGCACGTCCTTCCACTCCTGCGACGGCATCGTGGTGAAGTTCCACGACACCGGGGTCTTCCCGGCCTGCTGGAAGACCTGATCGGCCAGGATCAGCGGGTTGGTGGACTGGAAGTCGCCGAAGGTGTCGAACGGGGTGGTGAAGCCCATGGTGTTGGCCAGGGCGTCACGGCCGGTGTCGGAGGTGATGACCCACTCCAGGAACGCCGCGGTGGCGGCCTGGTCGGCTTCGGAGACGCCGTTGTTGATCACCCAGTAGTTCTCCGAGCCGGTGCACAGGCCCTGGTTCTCCTCGCCCTCGGCGCCGATGTAGATCGGGAGCATGCCCAGATCCTCGTCGGCGACCTGCTGGCCCTTGATGTCGTTGTAGGCCCAGGTGCCGTTCTGGTAGAAGACGGCCTTGGCCAGCGCGAAGTCGGCGTTCGCGTCCTCACCGGTCTTGGCGGAGAGCAGCTTGCGGTCGGTGGTGGAGTTGTTGATGTAGAGATCGAAGATCTTCTGGTAGCCGTCGAGGTAGGCTCCGCGGATGGTCGCCGGCTGGCCCACCACGTTGTCCGCCTTGAACTCGTAGTAGAGAGGCACGTTGGCCAGGTGGGTCTTGAAGCGCCAGTCCGAGGACGAGTCGAAGCCCGCGGAGGTGAAGGCCCCTTCGATGCCGAGGTCGGCCTTCTTGGCCTGGATGTCCTCAGCGACGGCCTTGAGGGTGTCGAAGTTGTTGATCTCCTCGACGGTGGTGACCACCGCGCCGGAGGTGGCGAAGTACTTCTCCAGCAGCGACCGGTTGTAGATGATGCCGTAGGTCTCCATCGCGAACGGGACGGCGTGCACCGCACCGTCAGCGCTGGTCAGCGCGGCGCCCTTGTCGGCCAGGTGCTGGTAGACGGCGGTGCCGGTGAGGTCGGCGGCGTAGTCCTCCCAGATGGCCAGGCCGACCGGGCCGTTGACCTGGAACAGGGTCGGCGCCTCGGACTTGGCCATCTCCGACTTCAAGGTGGTCTCGTAGGTGCCCGAGGCGGCGGTCTGCACGGTCACCGGGACACCGGTCTCGGCGGTGTAGGTCTTGGCCAGCGCCTCCCAGTCCTGGGCGGCTTCCGGCTTGAAGTTGAGGTAGTAGACGCGACCGCCTTCGGCGGCCGGGGCGTCGGTGCCCTCGCCGCCCGCGGTCGGGGCGGGGGTGCCGCTTGAGCAGGCGGTCATCGCCAGGGCGGTGGTCAGTGCGATGCCTGCGCCCGCCCACCTGAGAATTGTGCGGAACATGGTGTGGTGGTACTCCTGACGTCGGGACGGTGTGGCGCGGGAATCCGCCCCGATGGGGTTGATCGGCCGCCGTGCCGGAAACGTTCCCGGGCTCACGTCAGCGATATTACGAGGGTTGACCGGTCGGCACAACGTGGCCGGGCAGGGGTTATCGAATCGTTACGGTGCCGGGCCCGGCGGAGCCTCGGCCGCGCGGGCCAGGAGCGGTCGCAGCGCGCGCTCCAGCAGGGGGGTGTGAGCGAAGGCGATCAGCGGGTACCCCAGCATCAGCAACAGGAAGAGCCCTTGCGGCAGCCAGACCGCCACGGCAACCCCCAAGCCGATGAGTGCGACGTCGATCGCCGCCACCGCCAGAGCCAGCGGCAGGCCGGCGAAGGTCACCACGACGGTGTTGATCAGGTTGCGACCCAGGCTGTTCTCGAACCGGGCGATCACCGCCCACCAGAACGGAAAGAGGACGACGAACACCACGCTGACCACCACTTTCAGCACGGTGAGCTCGGGCGCGTCCAGCCAGAGCCACCAGGCCGTGAGCAGCCCGCCCAGCGGGGCCACGATCAGCCACGCCGCAGTGGCCTGCCGCCAGTTCGCCCGCAGCGAGCCGAGGAAGATTCGCACCACGCTGCCCCCGGCACCGTCCAGCGACCGGCGGGCGGTGTCGTGCAGCGCGACCAGGACGGCGCCGATGCTGACCAGTGGCAGGCTGATCAGCAGGGCTGCCAGGTTCAGCAGCACGATGTCGGCGATCCTGCCCATCGCCGTCCAGAATGGGCCCTCGCTGTCGAACCAGCGTTCCCGCACCGTCCACCTCCCTGCGAACGCGCTCACTCTAGAGGGTCCGCCCAAGGTGGCGAGCGGGCGCCGCCGAGCCGGCGCAGCGGGCTGGATATCCCCGTCCGGGCGCATTCCCGACGGGGCGCGTGGGAGACGCTAGGGTCGGAGGTGAGGGCTTGCGGTCCGTCCGCTGAGCAGGAGGTTGCGAGATGAACGCAGTGGAGGCGGTCACCCGGGTGCCACAGCCGGCCAACGAGCCGGTCCGGGGTTACGCCCCGGGCAGCGCCGAGCGGGAGTCGCTGCGTCAGGCCTTGGCGAGTCTGCCCTCCGATCCGATCGAGGTCGGAGTGGAGGGTGGCCAGGTGCTCCAGGTGCGGATGCCGTCCGATCACGGCACCCTGCTGGCGCGCGTCCATCAGGCCGGGGCCGGGGACGCCGCCGCGGCCATCGCCGCCGCCCGCCGGGCCAAACCGGGCTGGGCAGGGCTGGACTTCGACGAGCGGGCGGCGATCTTCCTGCGCGCCGCCGAACTGCTCGCCGGGCCATGGCGGGATCGGCTGAACGCCGCCACCATGCTCGGCCAGGGCAAGACCGTCCAGCAGGCCGAGATCGATGCGGCCTGTGAACTGATCGACTTCCTGCGGTTCAACGTCGGCTTCGCCCGCGAACTGCACGCCAACCAGCCGATCTCGTCGCCGACGGTGTGGAACCGGATGGACTACCGCCCGCTGGACGGCTTCGTCTACGCGATCACACCGTTCAACTTCACTGCCATCGCGGGCAACCTGCCCACCGCGCCGGCGCTGATGGGCAACACCGTGGTGTGGAAGCCGGCGCTCACCCAGAGCTACGCCGCCGCCTTCTGGATGGAGCTGCTGGCCGAGGCCGGCCTGCCCGAGGGCGTCATCACCATGCTGCCCGGCCACGGCGCCACCGTCTCCGACGTGGTGCTGGCCGATCCCGACCTGGCCGGCATCCACTTCACCGGCTCCACCCGGGTGTTCCAGCAGGTGTGGGCCGAGGTCGGGACGAACATCGCCCGGTATCGCTCCTACCCGCGGCTGGTGGGGGAGACCGGCGGCAAGGACTTC
>JAIUOR010000055.1 GCA_020161795.1 Actinomycetota bacterium
CCTCGCCGAGCGGGGTGTGCAGCGAGATGGGCTCGCGGCCGTACTTCTGGACCTCGACCACCTTCTCGGGGGTCATGTCGAGCTCCTTGGCCAGCTCCTCCGGCGTGGGCTCGCGGCCGAGGTCCTGGAGCATCTGGCGCTGCACGCGGGCGAGCTTGTTGATGACCTCGACCATGTGCACCGGGATGCGGATGGTGCGGGCCTGGTCGGCCATGGCGCGGGTGATCGCCTGCTTGATCCACCAGGTGGCGTAGGTGGAGAACTTGTAGCCCTTGGTGTAGTCGAACTTCTCCACCGCGCGGATCAGGCCGAGGTTGCCCTCCTGGATCAGGTCGAGGAAGAGCATGCCGCGGCCGGTGTAGCGCTTGGCCAGCGAGACCACCAGGCGGAGGTTGGCCTCCAGCAGGTGGTTCTTGGCGCGACGGCCGTCCTCCGCGATCCACTCCAGGTCGGTGAGGTGGTCGTCGGCCAGCCCGCCGGCTTCGCTCAACGTCTCCTCGGCGAACAGCCCGGCCTCGATCCGCTTGGCCAGCTGCACCTCCTGCTCGGCGTTCAGCAGGGCGACCTTGCCGATCTGCTTGAGGTAGTCCTTCACCGGATCGGCGGTGGCGCCGGCGGCCAGCACCTGCTGCTCCGGCTCGTCGGCGTCGTCGGCGTCGGAGAGGCTGAAGCCCTCGTCCTCGACCAGCTCCTTCTCGTCCTTGGCCTCCTGGGCCGGCTCGAAGCTGGTGTCGTCCACGTCGTCCAGGCTGCGCTTCTTGCCGCCGACGGTCAGGATCACGTCGTCGCCCTGGCGCTCGAACTTCACGTCGACCGTGCCGGGGGCGAGCACCTCTTCGACGGTCACCTCAACGGGCGCAGCCTCCTCCGCAACCGGCTTGGCCTTGGTTGTGGCCGCCTTCGGCTTGGCGGCCGGACGGGCCGTCCGCCGCCGCGGGGCCGGGGTGGGAGTCTCTTCTTCGACAGTGGCCTTCGCGGCAGCGCTGGAGCGTGGTGACACAAGCAACCTCTCAAGAAAGCGGTTCAGGGCATGGGACAACCGGGAGCTGTCAATGCCGTCGCTCCCATTGTGCCACGTCGAGCGCCGCGACCCAAGCCCGGTTCTCCACTACTCTCGATGCCATGTCAGCTGTCGACCGGCCACCTCGCGCCGAACGCCGCCCGAGCGTGCGCATCGTCCACGACGACCGGGTCGACGACCCCTACGCCTGGATGAAGGACAAGGCCGATCCGGCCCTGCTGGCCTACCTCGAGGCGGAGAACGCCTACGCCGCCGAGGTGACCGCGCCGCTGGCCGGGCTGGCCCAGCAGCTCTACGACGACATCGACGCACGTACGCTGCAGACCGATCTGAGCGTGCCGGAGCACGTCCGTCACACCGACGGACGGTGCTACTGGTACTACGCCCGCACCACCCAGGGCCACAACTACCCCAGCTACCACCGGCTGCCGGCGCTCGACCGCGACCAGCTGCCCGATCTCACTGGCGTTCCCGAGGGCGAGGAACTGCTGATGGAGGTGAACGACCTTGCCGGGGACGCCGCCTTCTTCGCCCTGGGCACCTTCACCGTCAGCCCGGACGGCAACCTGCTGGCCTTTTCCACCGACACCGCCGGCGACGAGCGCTACGACCTGCGGTTCGTCGACCTGCGCACCGGACGGAGACTGCCCGACGAACTGACCGGCATCGCCGCGGGCGGCTGCTGGGGCGGCGACTGGAGTTTCTGCTACCTCACCCTGGACGAGGCCTGGCGGCCCGACCAGGCCTGGCGTCACGTCCTGGGCCAGGACGACGACCAACTGCTGCACCACGAGCCCGACGAGCGGTTCTGGATGGAGCTGGGCAACTCCCGTGACCATCGCCTGGTGATGATCGCGATCGGTTCCAAGACCAGCAGCGAGACCCGGCTGCTGGATGCCTACGACCTCACCGCCCTCCCCCACGTCGTGACCGCCCGCCGTCCGGGCATCGAGTACGACGTGGAGGTGGCCGGTGACCGGTTGTACCTGGTGCACAACGACGGCGCACCCGACTTCGCGCTGGCCCGGGCTCCGCTGACCGCCACCTCGGCGGCGGATTGGGAGCCGCTCTGGCCCGGCGAGCCCGGCGTCCGGCTGCTCGACGTGTCCGCCTACGACCGGGCGCTGGTGGTCAGCCTGCGCCGCGACGGCCTGGTGCGAGTGCTCGTCGCCGACCCGGACGGCAGCCGGGAGGACGTGCGGGAGATCGACTTCGGCGAGGAGCTCTACGAGGTCGACGCCCACGGGTCGGAGGATGCCGACACCGATCGGATCCGGCTCTCCTACCAGTCGATGGTGACTCCCGATCAGGTGCTGGAGTACCGGCTGGACACCGGCGAACGCCGCGTCCTGAAACAGCGGACGGTGCTCGACCATCCCCGCTTCGGGCCGTACCGGCCCGCCGACTACGTGCAGCGCCGGGAGTGGGCGATCGCGCCGGACGGCACGCGGGTTCCGGTCTCCCTCGTCCACCGCGCCGACACCCCGCTGGACGGTTCGGCGGGCTGCCTGCTGACCGGCTACGGCGCCTACGAGCTGAGCTACCCGGCGAGCTTCTCGATCCCCCGGCTGAGCCTGCTGGATCGCGGGTACGTGGTGGCGATCGCCCACGTCCGCGGCGGCGGCGAACGCGGCCGGGCCTGGTACGAGGCGGGCAAGCTGGCGAACAAGCAGAACAGCTTCACCGATCTGGTCGCCGTGGCGCGGCACCTGGTCGCGCAGGGCTACACCACGCCCGCCCGGCTGGGCGTCACCGGCGGCAGCGCCGGTGGCCTGCTGGTCGGCGCCGCGGTGAACCTGGCTCCGGATGCCTTCGGCGCGGTGAACGCCCAGGTGCCCTTCGTCGACCCGCTCACCACCATGCTCGACCCCGACCTGCCGCTCACCGTCACCGAGTGGGAGGAATGGGGCGATCCGCTGCACGACGCCGACGCCTACCACCGGATGAAGGGCTACTCGCCGTACGAGAATGTACGGCCGCAGCACTACCCGGCGATGCTGGTGACCACCAGCCTCAACGACACCCGGGTCGAGGTGACCGAGCCCGCCAAGTGGGTGGCCCGGCTTCGGCATGACGCGGCGATGGCCGATCGGCTGCTGCTCAAGACCGAGTTGGTGGCCGGGCACGGCGGGGTGTCCGGCCGGTACGCAATCTGGCGCGACATCGCCTTCGAGCACGCCTGGCTGATCGTCGCTACCGGCGGCGCCGATCCTTCCTGAGAGCCACTTCAACCCCACCTGAGCGGCTGCTGAGCCGGCTCCGCCCCAGGGATGACGGTCCATCCGACCACGGTCTTGGATTGCCCCCGAGGGCTGCGTTCCGGGTCGACTCAGGGGCGTCCAGGGCAGAAATCGCCGCCCGTTGCCGTTGTACTGGTGACGAGCGAAAGGAAGAACCTTGATCTCTACCGCACACCGAGTCCGCCTCAATGATGGCATCGACGGCAAGGACGCAGTTGGTCTCTACCTCGACGGGATCGCCAAGACCCCGCTGTTGACCGCCGCGGAGGAAGTCGAACTCGCCCGTCAGATCGAGGCCGGGCAGTACGCGCGAGCGCTGCTGGAAGGCAAGCTGACCGAGGACGAGCAGGCACTGCACAGCGTCGGCGCGACCGACGAGGAACTCCGCCGGATCGCCGAACTCGGCGACCAGGCGATGCAGCGATTCATCACCGCCAACCTCCGGCTGGTGGTATCGGTCGCCCGCAAGTACGGACGTTCCCAGATGCCGCTGCTCGACCTCGTGCAGGAGGGCAACACCGGCCTGATCCGCGCGGTGGAGAAGTTCGACTTCAGCAAGGGCTTCAAGTTCTCGACCTACGCCACCTGGTGGGTACGCCAGTCCATCTCGCGCGGCATCGCGCAGCAGGGCCGCATCGTGCGCCTGCCGGTGCACGTCGCCGAGCAGGTCAACCAGGTCTCGGCGGTCCGCCGCACCCTGGAGCGCCGGTTCGGCCGCGAGCCCGAGCTGTGGGAGATCGCCGACGAGTTGGCGCTGCCCACCGAACAGGTGATCGATCTGCTCCGGCTGGCCCGCGACCACGTCTCGCTGGATGCCCCGGTCGAGGAGGACGGCGACACCGCCCTGGGTGACCTGCTCGCCCGCGAGATGTCCCCCGGACCGGACGAGGTGGTGCTGGACGCCGAGGATCGCGCCCGGCTGGATGCGCTGCTCGGTGTGCTGGACGACCGCTCGGCCGACGTCGTACGCCGCCGCTACGGGCTGCTGGACGGACGGCAGGCACGGCTGGCCGACATCGCCGCGATCTGGGGCATCACCGCCGAGCGCGTGCGCCAGATCGAGCGGCACGCGATCAGCAAGCTGCGTACCGAATCCGACGTCGTCGCGGCCTGACCAATCCCCCGGAAACGGCGCCCTGTCTCCCCCGCAGGGCGCCGTTTGCCGCGTCTCAGCTCAGTCGACGATCGCCGCGGGATCGGTCAGTCGGATCAGACCCTCCTGCGCACAGGAGGCGGCCAGCTGGCCACCGGAGAACAGCCGTCCGAAGGAGAACCCCAGGCCGGCCGAGGCCGACGGAGAGACCTGGTCGTAGAGCAGCCACTGATCGGCCCGGGCCGGCCGGTGGAACCACATCGCGTGATTGATCGAGGCGGCCTGCATCCCCGGGCCGCCGAAGACCACCGGATGCGGCACGGTGCTGACCGCCAGCAGGGTCAGATCGGAGGCATAGGCCAGCACCGCCTGGTGTAGCCGGGGGTCGGACGGCAGGGCGCTCTCGGCCCGCACCCACACCTGCATCCGCGCGTCGGCGCGGGAGGCGGCCGACACCGCACTGGTGTCGGAGGCGAACCGGGTCTCCAGTACGCCGAACTCCTGCCGCCAGGCCTCGGCCGTGCGACGGGACCGCGCTCCCAGCACCTCCGACAGCGCCGGGCACTCCTGTGGCGCAGGCACACCGGCCGGGATGGTGTCGGCATGGTTGAGGCCGGGCTCCAACTCGTGGAAGGAACCGGCCATGAAGAAGATCGAGCGTCCGTTCTGCGACGCCACCACCCGCCGGGTGGAGAAGCTGCCGCCGTCGCGTACCTCTTCCACCCGGTACTCGATCGGCACCCCGGCCAGGCCGCCGCGCACGAAGTAGGCCGACAGGGAGTGGGCATACCGATCGTCCGGCACGGTCTGGTATCCAGCGGTCAACGCCTGGGCGAGCACATGGCCGCCGAAGACCCGCTGCCGGGTCGTCCAGGTGTCGGCGGCCCCGATGAAGAGGTCGGGCCCGCGCCGTTCGAGCTGGAGCAGTCCGATCAGCTGCTCGACGTCCGCCGGCACGGTCAGCGCCGGAAGTCCGGCGGATCCTGCTCGGCCAGGAACTGCTCCACGGCCGCGCCGATCTCGTCCGCGGTGGGCACGTGGGAGGCTCCGCTGGCGGCCAGCTGGTCGTACTGCTCCTCCAGGGCGGCCACCAACTGGGGGAATTCGCTGTCGTCGGCGGTCTCAGAAGCGATCGATGCCAGGTTCGCCGCGATCCGCTCCTGCAACTCCGCCAGGTCGAAGGTCAGCCCGGTGGTCTCGCTGATCCGCTCCAGGACGGCCGCGACGGCCTGCGGGAAGCTGGTCTGCGCCAGGTAGTGCGGCACGTGGGCCACGAAGCCCTGTCCGACCAGCCCCGCCTCGCCGGCGCGGAACTCCAGCACGTGGGAGAAGCTGCCGGGCAGCTGCACGCGGTCGATCCACATCGGGTTGCCGCTGACCAGGCTGGGGTCGGTGGCGTGGGCGGTGACCAGGGTGGGACGGGTGTGCGGCACCGCCATCGGCACGCCGCCGACGCTGATCAGCCGGGAGACGTCCAGCCGCTCGGCGATGCCCAGGATCGCGGCGCTCGCCCGATTCCATTGCGTGTCCGGCTCAGGGCCGGTGAGCAGCAGGAAGGGCATGCCTGCGGCGTCCGTCAGCTTGTACAGCACCAGGGCGTAGTCGGTCAGCGAGACCCAGTGGTTGGTGTCGAAGACCATCTGCGGGCGGCGGGAGCGATAGTCGTGCAACTGGTCGTGGTCGAACTCGACCAGCACCTCGTGCTCGCACTGATCGAGCAGGTAGCGACCGGTGGTATGGATCACCGAACCGGCGTCGATGTAGCCGTCGAGCAGGTGCAGCATGACCGGGCGCTGCCCTCCCAGCGACTCCCACACCGCAGGGTTCAGCGTGTACAACAGCCGTGGATCGAGCACGTCGCCACTGTACCGCGAGATTCGAACCGGTCGCCGAGCGGCCTCGCCCGGGAGTCGCCAACTTATCGTTGCTTAACTGTCCGGGTGACCAGGATTCTTCAGTATGGCTCCACTCCGGAGCCGAAGCGCAACGACGGGCTACCACGATGAGCGGCACAGCTGCACCAGAGCCGAGGATGTCGGCAGCTGCGCTGGCGCGGCTGCTCGGAGTCAGCCCGGCCGCCGTCTCCTACGCCCTGCACGGCAGGGCCGGTGTGTCCGACAGCCTCCGTAATCGCATCCTGCAGGCCGCGACCGAGCACGGGATGGCGGTTCCGGACGATGCCCAGGCCGCGCACAGCGGAGTACTGGGACTGATCCTGTCCGACGTCCTCAATCCGTTCTATTCGGAGCTGGCGATCTCGGTGACCGACGCCGCCCGCGAGCAGGGGCATGAGGTCTTCCTGAGCAACAGCCGCGACGACGGACGCTCGGTGGCCGCCGCCGTCGACGCCATGATCCGGCATGAGGTGGACGGCGTGCTGATCACGGCGATCCAGTCCGACGACGCCGGGGTGTTCCGGCCGCTCCGCGCGGCGCGGATCCCGTTCGTCCAGATCTCCCGCCACTCGATGCACGCCGACGCTGACTTCGTGGGCATCGACGACCTGGCCGCCGGGCGGGACGTCATGGAGCATGTCATCTCCCACGGATACCGGCGGATCGCGATCGTCGCCGGCCCCACCACCTCGACCGCCTCCCGGACCCGCGCGGAGGGCTTCCGGAGCGCACTTCGCGCCCACGGTCTTCCGATCGAGCGCCGATGGAACCTCACCGGCGGCCTGAACGAAACCGACGGCGCCCGGGCCGCGCGCTACCTGTTGGACCAGCGGACCCTGCCGCAGGCGATCGTCTGTGGCACCGATGCCATCGCGCTCGGCCTGATCACCATCCTGGCCGCCAAGGGCCTGATGGTGCCCGAGGACGTGGCCGTCACCGGCTTCGACGGGCTGACCACGGCGCGCACCCATCTGGTCGACCTCACCACGATCGTCCAGCCGCGTTCCCACATGGCCGCCGAGGCGATCGCGCTCGTCACCGAACGCCGGGCCCACCCCCAGCTGGCGCCTCGCGCCATCACCTGCCCCCACCACCTGTATATCGGCCGGAGCTGTGGCTGCCGGCCGCGGAAGGAGAAGCAAGATGTCTGAATGCACCCCGCTGGAGAACCGGGTCGCTCTCGTCACCGGCGCGGCCCGAGGGATCGGCCAAGGGATAGCGCACCTGCTGGCCCAGCGCGGGGCACGGGTCGTCGTCGCGGACGTGAACGCCGAGGCCGCCGCTGCCAGCGCCGCCGAGGCCGGCAACGACAGCTACGGGATCGCGCTGGACGTCTCCGACCGCGCGGCCGTGGATCAGGCCGTGGCCGAGATCGTCGAGCGGTGCGGACGGATCGACATCCTGGTGAACAACGCCGGCATCAACCGCGACGCGATGCTGTGGAAGATGACCGACGAGCAGTGGGACGCCGTCCTCGCGGTCGATCTCTCCGGGGTGTTCTACACCTGTCGAGCGGTCGGCACCCATATGCGGGGCAACCAGTACGGGCGCATCGTCAACGTCGCCTCGGCCTCCTGGATGGGCAATATCGGCCAGACCAACTACGCCGCCGCCAAGGCCGGCGTGGTGGGCCTGACCCGCTCGATCGCCAAGGAGCTGGCCCGCTCCCAGGTCACCGCCAACGCGGTCTGCCCCGGTTTCATCGAGACCGACATGACCCGCGGAATGCCGGAACACCTCTTCACCGCCCAACTGGAGAAGATCCCGCTGCAGCGGGCCGGCCAGCCGGCCGATGTGGCCCGGGTGGTGGCCTTCCTGGCCTCCGACGATTCCTCCTACGTGACCGGTGAGGTCATCAACATCGGCGGGGGTTACAAGCTGTGACCCGGTTCGTCTCCATGGCCGAGGTGCCGGGGCTGATACCGGACGGCGCGACGGTCGTCAGCGACGGCATGACCCTGATGGGGGTCGCCGACCAGCTCCTGGCCGAGATCGAGTCCTCCTTCCTCGCCACCGGCCGGCCCCGCGGGTTGACCTGGATGCAGGCCGCCGGGCAGTCGAACCGTGAGATCGGCATGTCCCGGATGGCCCACCCGGGCCTGGTGAAGCGGGTCATCGGCTCGCACTGGGGCCTCACCCCGAGGATGGGCGAGCTGCTGGGCCGCGACGAGGCCGAATGCGTCTGCCTGCCGCAGGGCCAGCTGTCCACGCTGTATCGCACCATCGCGTCCGGGCGACCCGGTCAGCTGTCTACCGTCGGGCTGGGCACCTTCGTCGATCCCCGGGTCGACGGCGGCCGCTTCAACGCCTCCGCCAAGGCCAACATCTCCCCCACCGAATACGTGGAGGTGATCGAGATCGAGGGCGTCGACTACCTGCGCTACAAGCCGATCAAGCTGGATGTCGCCATTATCCGGGGCGCCGTGATCGACCGGCTCGGCAACCTCACCCACCGCGAGGAGGTCTCTGGGCTGGACGCCCTCGGGATCGCCCAGGCGGTCCACAACTGCGGCGGCATCGTCATCGCGCAGGTGAAGGCCATCGTCGAGCCCGGCGAGATCCGTGCCCGCGATGTGACGGTGCCGGCCGTCCTGGTCGACTACGCGGCGGTGACCGACGATCCGGAACTGCATCACCGGCAGACCCACTCCTTCCCCGCGTACAACGAGGATCTGGTGGCCGGCTACGTCACCCCGGAGAACGTCGGCCGGGCCTTCGAGGCCCAGGAGATGGACGAGGGGCGGGTGAGCATCGGCGTCCGTGGCGTCGGGCTGGTACAGCCGGGCAATGTGATCAACGTCGGCACCGGCATCCCCGCGGACACGATCGGCCGGGCGCTGTCCCGGGCCGGGCTGTTGAATCGCGTCCACCTGACGGTCGAGTCCGGGACCTATGGCGGCGTCCCGCTGGGCGTCGTCGACTTCGGGGCGGCGATCCATCCCCAGGCCATCATCGGCCACCCGCAGCAGATGGACTTCTACAACGGCGGTGGCGTCGACATCACCTTCATGGGAGCCGGTCAGATCGATCCGGCCGGCGACATCAACGTCTCCCTGCTGGGTGGACGAGCGGTCGGCGTGGGCGGCTTCATGGACATCACCGACGGCGCCAAACGCATCTGCTTCCTGGTCTCGGCCGCCGGCCGCCACCCCAAGTTCGTCGCCGGTGTCGACCAGGTGTCGTTCAGCGCACGACGGGCGCTCAAGCGCGGCAAGCAGGTCTACCTGGCCACCGAGTACTACCTGCTCGAGTTCACGCCGGACGGCTGGCGCGTCCTCGAATCCGACGACACCCCGGAGGCGGTGGCGGCGCTCGAGGCCATCGCCTTCGCCGTCATCCACTGACCCACCACTAAGGAGAAACGAACATGGCAGCAGAAGACCGCATCGTCATCGTCGGCGGCGCCCGAACGCCCACCGGCAGCTTCGGCGGCGGCCTGGCCACGGTGCCCAATCACGAGCTCGGCGCCCACGCCGTCACGGCGGCCTGCGAGCGTGCCGGGGTCGCGGTCGCCGATGTCGACGAGTTCGTCATCGGCTGCGTCGGTCAAGTCGGAGGGGATGCCTTCATCGCCCGCCGGGTCGCGCTGGCCGCCGGGGCACGCCCCTCGTCCACGGCGATGGCCGTCAACCGGCTGTGCGGCTCCGGCCTGCAGGCGGTCGCCTCCGCCGCGCTCGAACTGCGCCTGGGCGAGTCGAAGGTCGCTGTGGCGGGCGGCTGCGAGAACATGTCGCGGCAGCCCTTCATGGACTTCCAGGCACGGCAGGGATACCGGCTCGGTCACCACACCCTGGTGGACGGGACCCTCTCCCTGGTCACCGACCCGTGGGGCGACTACCCCATGGGCGCCACCGCCGAGGCGGTCGCCCGCAGGTACGGCGTCAGCCGCGAGGAGCAGGACGCATTCGCCGCGGAATCCCAGCGTCGCGCCCAGCAGGCGCTCGCCGACGGCGCGGTGGCGGCCGAGATCGCGCCGCTGACCATTGCCAGTCGCAAGGGCGATGTCGTCCTGGACACCGACGAGCACCCTCGCGCCGGTGTCACCACCGAGTCGCTGGCGCGGATGCGCCCGGCCTTCGCCAAGGACGGGTCGGTGACCGCCGGCAACAGCTCAGGCATCAACGACGCCGGAGCCGCCGTCGTGGTCACCACCCTGGCCGAGGCCCAGCGACGAGGGCTCACGCCGCTGGGCGAGTTGGTCGACTTCACCAAGGTCGGCCTCGAACCCGAGGTGATGGGCTACGCCCCCAAGCTCGCCATCGACAAGATCCTCGACCGCACCGGGCTCGCCCTGTCCGATATCGGGTGGATCGAACTCAACGAGGCCTTCGCCTCCCAGGCCGTCGCGGTGATCCGCGATGCCGGCCTGGACCCGGCCAAGACCAACCCGCTGGGCGGCGCCATCGCCTGGGGACACCCGATCGGCGCCACCGGAGCGATCCTGACGCTCCGCACATTGACCAATATGCAAGTCCACGGGATCGAGCACGGGCTCGTGACGATGTGTATTGGAGGCGGCCAGGCAGTCGCGGCCATCTTCCGCGCGCTCTGACCGACGCTTGGCCGGGGGCAGCCACCCCCGGCCAAGCAATCGCCCCTCACGGCGATCTCATCAAACCTTCACCGACCGGTGAAAAGTTCGAAAGGAAACCCTATCGTGTCCGATACCACCTATGTCGGGCCCATGGCCGACCCGCAGAAGCGGGAACGCCTGGAACGCATCACGAAAACCAACTTCGGCAAGCTGATGCCGTTGATGATCATCGTCTACATCATCGCCTTCATCGACCGCACCAACATCGGCATGGCCAAGGCCGCCCTGGAGACCGACATCGGCCTCACAGCGGCGGCCTACGGGCTGGGCGCCGGTCTCTTCTTCTTCGCCTACGCGCTGCTCGAAGTGCCGTCCAACCTGATCATGCACAAGGTGGGCGCGAGGTTCTGGATCGCGCGCATCATGATCACCTGGGGCATCATCTCGATGCTGATGGCGGTGGTCTGGAACGAGATGTCGTTCTACGTGCTGCGCGTGCTGCTGGGCGCCGCCGAAGCCGGCCTCTACCCCGGCATGATCCTCTACATCACCTTCTGGTTCCCCCGCAAGGATCGGGCCCGTGCCATCGGCCTGTTCCTGCTGGGTGTCTCGCTGGCCAACATCATCGGCGCCCCGCTGGGCGGGCTGCTGCTCCAGATGGACGGCTTCGGGGGCCTGCACGGCTGGCAGTGGATGTTCATCCTCGAAGGGCTCCCCGCCGTCGGCCTGGCCTTCCTGGTGTGGTTCTGGCTGCCCGACCGCCCGCGTGACGCCCACTGGCTCTCTGATGCGGACAAGGATCTGGTCGAGCAGCAACTCGCCGCCGAGGACGACGGTGTCGGCAACGAGGCTCACGGCTTCCGGTCCCTCATCCCGGTGGCCAAGGATCCGATCATCTGGCTCGTGATCGCGGTGTACTTCACCCACCAGGTGGCGGTCTACTCGCTCAGCTACTTCCTGCCGGCGATGATCTCCAGCTTCAACGCCGAGATGACCACCGTCACCATCGGGCTGATCACCGCCGTGCCGTGGATCGCGGCCGCCATCGGATCGGTCCTCATGCCGAAGCTCGGCACCACCCTGGTCCGGCAGAAGGCGATGGTCACCGGCGGCCTGTGGTCGGTCGCGGTCGGCCTGGTGATCGCCGCGATGTCCGGTGGGAACCTGGTGCTGGCGGTCGTCGGCTTCTCGTTCTCGGCATTCTGGTTCTTCGTGATCCAGTCGATGCTGTTCACCTTCCCGGCGCGGCGTCTCACCGGTGCCGCGGTGGCGGCCGGCATCGCCCTGGTGAACACCTTCGGCCTCTTCGGCGGGTTCTTCGGCCCGACGATGATGGGTGCCCTGGAGTCGTCGACCGGCAACCCGTTGGCTGGCCTATGGTTCATCATCGGGCTGGCGCTGGTCGGTGGCCTGCTGGCCTTCGGGCTCAAGGGTTCGGTGCGGGAATCCGCCGCCCAGACCCCGGTCAGCCAGAAGGCCTGAACAGTTCGGGTGGGCGCCGGCTCGGCGCCCACCCGAGACGGAGGGAATCCCATGAAGATCATCTGTGCGCCGGATTCGTTCAAGGAGTCGCTCTCGGCACCGGCCGCGGCGGCGGCGATGGAACGGGGGATCCGTTCGGTCTGGCCGGACGCCGACGTCCGGAGGGTGCCCATGGCCGACGGTGGCGAGGGCACCTGCGAGGTGCTCGCCGACGCGCTGGACGGGCGTCTCGTCGACGTCGCCTGCACCGACGCGCTGGGGCGTCCCAGGACCGCGACGATCGCCCACCTGCCCGACGAGGAACTGGCTGTCATCGAGGTGGCCAGCGCCTGCGGTCTGGAATGGATAGAACCCTCCCTACGAGACGCCCGGACCGCCACCTCGAGCGGAGTCGGCGACCTGCTGCGTCACGCGATCGACCTCGGCGCGCGAAGGATCGTGCTCGGCCTGGGCGGCAGCGCGACGAACGACGCCGGGACGGGCATGATGACGGCGCTGGGCGCCCGGTTCCTCGATGCGGCCGGCGCCGAACTTCCCCCCGGAGGCGCGGCGCTGGCACGGCTCGATCGCATCGACCTGACCGGCCTCGATCCGCGCATCGCCGAGGTGGAGATCACGCTGGCCAGCGATGTCGACAACCGGCTGACCGGTCCCCGCGGGGCGAGCGCCGTGTTCGGCCCCCAGAAGGGCGCCTCCGCCCAGGCGGTCGCCGAACTCGACGCGGCGCTGACGCGCTGGGCCGACATCGTCGAACCGGCGATGGACCGGACCGTCCGGGAGATCCCGGGAGCCGGTGCGGCCGGCGGCCTGGGCGCCGCCTTCCTGGCCTTCTTCGACACCCGCCTGGTGTCCGGGGCGGAACTCGTCATGGACACGGTGGGGATGTCCGACCTGCTGACCGGAGCCGACTACGTGTTCACCGGCGAGGGCGGCTTCGACTCGCAATCGGCGGCCGGCAAGGTCCCGGTCCGGGTCGCTCGCCGGGCTCGCGCGGCCAGCGTGCCCACCATCGTCTTCGCCGGACGGATCGACGCCGCCGCCGAGAACGATCCGAGCCTGGGCGTCGCGGCCGTGGTTCCCATCGTCCGCGGGGTCGGCGGGCTGGCGGAGGCCATGGCCCAGGCCGCACCCAATCTCGAACGCGCCAGCGCCATGGTGTGCCGGCTGCTCGGCGTCGCTGCCACCCGGTGAGGCCACCGGGACGAGGCGGCCCTCGCAAACGGAAGGAATGACATGCTGAACGGCGATGACCTGTGGGAAACCCCGGTCACCCGGGGGCTGATGCCGGTCGTGAGCCACGGCCGCCTGGTGTCCTGCTTCGCCGATGCGCCCGCGAGCCTCTACACCTCACTGGCCGCCACGGCCGAGCGCCGTCCCGGCAGCATCGCGCTGGTGTCGGACGAGGGATCCCAGGTCAGCTACGGCGAACTCCACACCCTGGTCGATCAGTTCGCCGCGCGGCTCCAGGAGCACGTCGCGCCGGGCGGCCGGGTGGCGCTGCTGCTCGATACGTCCATCGAGTTCGCGGTGGCCCTCTACGCCGCGAACCGGTGTGGCGCGGTGGTGGTTCCGGTTCCCACCAAACACAGGGAGCACGAGATCGAGGCGATCCTCCGGCAGGCCGATCCGGCGCTGGTGGTGGCCGAGCGGCGATTCGAGGAGCTGACCTGCCTACGGTCCGGTCCCACCCTGCTGTGGGTGGACGACCGGCGGCGCGGGTGGGGGCTGACCTCGCTGCCGGCCGCTCGTCCGGTGGGCCAGGGGCCGGCCAGCGCCGATCCCGAGGCGGACTGCATCCTGATGTACACCTCCGGCACGACGGCCCGCAGCAAGGGAGTCCTGCTCACCAACCGCAGCGTCTGCCACGCCATCGTCGCCTATCAGCGCGTCCTCGGGCTGGAAGAGCAGGATTCGAGCATCGTGCCGGTGCCGATCTACCACATCACCGGGATGGTCGCGCTGCTCGGCCTGTTCGTGCACATCGGGGCGAAGCTGTTCCTGCACCGGCGATTCGACGCCGATCGGGTGTTGCGCACCACCCGGGACGAGGGCGTCACCTTCCTGCACGCCTCCCCGACGGTCTTCGCCATGCTCCTGGCCGAGGCCGAGCGCTACCCCAGCCTGCCTCGGCTGCGGATGCTGGCCTGCGGCGCCGGCCATATGCCGGTCTCGCGGATCCGCGCTCTGCACCAGTGGCTGCCGACGATGGCGTTTCGCACCATCTACGGGCTGACCGAGACCTCCTCGCCCGGCACCGTCTTCCCCGAGGACGCCGCGACCAGCCCGCACCGCGGCTCTTCGGGGCGCCCGATCCCCGGCCTGCGGGTGTCGATCCGCGACGAGAACGGCACCGAGGTCGCCGACGGCGAGCGGGGATCGATCTGGCTGTACGGCACCAACCTGCTGCGCACCTACGACCGGCTGCACACCGAGAACCTGACGGCCGACGGCTGGCTGAACACCCAGGACGTGGGCTACGTGAACGCCGAGGGGTATCTCTTCGTGGTGGATCGCACCAAGGACATGATCAACCGCGGCGGCGAGAAGGTCTGGTGCATCGACATCGAGGAGGAACTGCGCCGTCTCCCCGAGGTCGCCGACGCCGCGGTGGTCGGGGTGCCGCACGAGCTCTACGGCGAAGAGCCCGCCGCGCTCATCGTCCCGCGCGAGGGGGTCGAACTCGATCCCGCCCTGGTAGTGGGCAGGCTCGCCGAGCGCCTGGCGCGCTACCAACTGCCGCGGCGCATCCTGGTGCGCGACACGCTCCCCACCACACCGGGGCTCAAGATCGACAAGGCGGCCATCCGTGCGCTCTTCGCCGCGGCCCCGGCCACCGAGCCCTGACCGGGAGACCGCCTCATCGCCGGGGTTGGGGGCGGGAAATAGCCTGCAGGAGTGCCGTTCACTCCCAGTCACATCGCGGCTGTCCTGCCGCTCCGGGGTCGAGCCGGACGGGGACTGCCGATCGCCGCGCTGGCGGCCGGCAGCGTGAGCCCCGATCTGCTCTACTTCCAGCCGTTCGTGGACTGGCGCCTGGTCACTCCCTCGCCCCACAGCCTGGCCGGGATCGTGACCTGGGATCTGCTGCTCGGGTTCGCCCTCTGGGCGGCCTGGCGCGCCGGCGCACACCCGCTGCACGACCTGATGCCGGACCCTGTCCGTCGTCGCTGGCAGCCGGGCAGGTGGCCGGCGG
This sequence comes from Actinomycetota bacterium, assembly GCA_020161795.1. Classification (GTDB taxonomy): domain Bacteria; phylum Actinomycetota; class Actinomycetes; order Propionibacteriales; family Propionibacteriaceae; genus Propionicimonas. Next base: position 15,459 of record JAIUOR010000055.1, read on the forward strand.
ACGGGCTGGGCTGGGCGATGGCCGTCGCCGCGCTGCTGGTGGGCGCCATCACCCACGTCGTGTGGGACGAGTTCACGCACGCCGGCCGGTTCGGCGCCACCCATCTGGCCTGGCTCGCGACCGAGTACGGCACGCCCTTCGGTGCCCTGCCCGGATACCGGCTGGCGCAGTACGCCAGCGGATTCATCGGGCTGGTGATCGTCCTCTGGGTGGGGCTGCGGCAGCCGGTCACGCCGGCCGCGCCCCGTCCCCGACCCGCGCTGGCACGTAGCGCTTCGTGGGTCGTGGCGGCCTCGGCAATCCTCGCCGCGACCCTTCGCCTGGCATCACTCGACGCCTCGACCGGCCTGCGCTCCGTGGTGTTCAGCGGCATCACTGCCGCGATGGGCACCGCGGCCGCGACGGTTGTGCTGATCACGACCGCTCACGCGCTCACCAGCCACCGCCCGGCCCCTACTGATCCGACTCTGCAACGAATCCGGCAGGATTCTCGTTAATGGTGTGTGTCCCTAGGAGTTGCCGTGGCCGAGTCGGTGGGCAGGCCCTCGTTCGAGGACTTCGTCCTTCGGCGCTCTGAGGCATTGCAGCGTTTCGCCTACCTGGTGACCGGTAACCGCGAGGATGCCCGGGATGTCGTCCAGGAGGCCCTGATCGGCCTGTACCCACGATGGGAGCGGGTGACCGATCGGGCCGAAGCGTACGCCCGGCGCAGCATCCTGAACGCCAATGTGTCGCGGTGGCGCAAGGTGGGCGCCGAGCTGCTGGCCTTCGAGCCTGACGCAGCCCCCGCCGACCCGTCCGATCCGTACCGGACGGTGGACGACAGGGATGCGGCAGCGCGGCTGTTCGTGACATTGCCGGTGCGGCAGCGGGCGGCGTTGGTGATGCGGTTCTACGAGCAGGCCAGTTACGCGGAGATCGCCGAGGCGCTCGGGACGGCCGAAGCCACCGCGCGCTCGCTGGTTCACCGGGCCCTGACTTCGCTCCGTTCGACCTTGCAGGAGGGTGGAGATGCCTGACGAGTTCACCGACCAGTCGCGTGCCGAGCGCGCGTTCGCGGATCTCTTCGCCGATCGGGCCACCGGCGAGGAGTTCCCGCCGCTCGACCCCGCGTCCCTGACGAAGCCGAGCCACCGTGGCTGGCCGACCTGGCTGGTCGCCGTCGCCGCGGTGGCGGCGGTCGCCGTCGTGGTGGCGGTGGCCGTGCCGCTGTGGAACGGCCGGCCCGTGTCCGCGTCGCCCGCCGCGCCGAGCGGCTCCGGCGGCTGGCAGCAGACCGCGCCGATCCCGATCGGGCAGCGCTACGGCGCGGTGAGCCTGTGGGCCGAGGATGCGTTCTACCTCCTGGGCGGCAATGCCCACTGCGGGCTGGACGACCAGGGCAACCCACGACCCGAGGGCATCTGCCGATCCAGTCTGCCCTCCCGAGGGGAGAGCCGGGCGGACGCGGCACGCTACGACCCGGCCACCGACAGCTGGACGAAACTCGCCGACGCCCCGGTGGGGATCGGTGCCGGGCAGGGCGTGGTGGTGGGGGAAGCGATCTACGTGATCACCGAACCCCTGGACGCCGAGGCGCCGTTGCTGTTGCGCTACGACCGCGCCGCCGACACCTGGGCCGAACTGCCGCAACCGGCCGACCGACGGAAGGTACAGCAGCTACTCACCTGGGGTGGAGAGCTCTACGCCGCGACGGTGCCGGCCGACTGCGCCGAGTACGAGTGTGCCGAGATCGTCCACGCCTGGGACGCCGCCACCCACTCATGGAGGGAGTACGCCTCGGGCCATCCGGCGCTCTACTACAGCGGCAACGCCACCGCCCTCGCCGCCACCGGCGACGGCTTCGTCGTCCTCACCGGCACCGGGGCCGCGGCCTTCACCGCCGGAGCCTGGCGCGATCTGCCGGCCGTACCGTTCCAGTACCCCGTCGCCGCCTACACCGTCGGGGAGGTCGTGGTCGCGATCTCCGTCGCCGGGCAGGCCTACTCCCTCGACCTCGCCGACCCGGTGTGGCTACGCCGGCCGCCGCCCACGACCGGGGAGGGCGGGTTGCTCGGTGCGGACTCGTTCACCAGCTCGGCACACTTCTTCGACGGCACCCACCTCGTGATCCGCGGGCAACTCCTCGATCCGATCGCCGGCACGTGGACGGACGTCCCGACGCTGCCGAACCCGGAGTGGAGCTTCGGCTCCTTCGCCGGCAACGGCAGCCAGGTGCTGGCCTGCTACGTCGGCCCGGCCGGTTCGATGAACAACTGCTACCTGCTCGACCTCGGCGAGCCCACCCATCTCGAGCAACCGCTCACCGCTGTCGATCAGTGGGTCGAGACGTCGGCCAGCCCGCTGGCCGCCCGCACCCTGGCGCTCACCGCCTGGCTCGGCGACGAGTTCCTCGTCGTCGGCGGCTGGCGGTGCGACGACGGAGCCGCTGAACTGCATCCGGAGGGCAGTGTGGGCTGCTCGAACCGGCAATCCATGGCCACCGACGGCGCCGCCTACGACCCCGGGACCGACCAGTGGCGCACGATCGCCACCCCGCCGATCGAGTTGGTCGCCGGGGACAGCACCGCTGTCATCGGCCAGACCCTCTACGCGATCCCGGGCACGGCAGAGGGGTTCTGGGCCTACGACGCCGCGACCGATGCCTGGCGTGAGCTGCCGCCCCCACCCGGTGGCACCCACGGCGGCGCGGGCGCGACCGGTCTCCTCGCCAACGGCGATGTCCTGCTGGCGCTCGGCGAGCCTGACCAGTCCGACGCCTGGTACGACCCCGCCACCGGCACCTGGACGGAGCTGCCCGCCGGCACCTACCCCAACGACATCTACCCGAACGAGGCCCGGCGCACGGCAGCCTTCACCGGCAAGGAGCTCCTCATCGGGGAACCCACCCTGGGCAGTGGCGGGCCGGCACGCACCTGGAGCGTGTTCGACCTGGACCACGACGGCCGGCTCGCGACACTGCGGTCCACGATCACGTTGGCGCCGACGGTGGGGGTCGCCCATCCGGTGGTCAACCGATCGGCGACCACCGTCCTGATCCCTTCGCCGGACGGCACCGCGTCCGTGTTCCGCACCGGCGGAGCCGAGGAGTGGATTCCCATCCCCGATCCGGAGACTGACGGCGGCCCGCTCTCCCCGGGCCTGGTCAGCGGTGACCAGGTGTCGCTGCACGGCAACCTCTTCGATCCCGAGACCAGGTCGTGGCGCCAGCCCGCGGCGCTTCCCGACGGGCCCGGGGTCGGGGCGGCCCAGGCCGCCAACCCGGACACCATCCTCTCCTGCTTCACGCTCACCACCTCGAACGAACTCGGTTCGCAGTGTTACCTGCTCCGCTCGTGAGGCTGTCTCAGAGCGCGACGAGAGCGGTGCGAATCCGCTTGGCCGAAACCGGGACGGCGGTGCCCAGGGACTGGGCGAAGAGGCCGACCCGGAGTTCCTCCAGGAGCCAGCCGATCTCGGCGACCTCCGGGGGGAGCGGGCCGGGCGGGAACGCGTTGCAGCGTTCGGCGTACTCGTCCTCCAGGTCGTTGATGGTCTCCATGGCCTGGTCGGCGCGCGCGGAGCTACCCGCGTCCAGGCGGCGCAGCATGGCCTGCAGGTAGACCGGCAGGCGGAGGTACCAGCGGGCGGGAGTGGCGGCGATGAAGCCCGGGTAGACCAGGCCGGCCAGCTGCTCGGTGAGATCGGCGCGTACCTCCGCGGGCGCGCCGGGCAGCCGCTGGGTCACCTCGCCGTGGCGGATCAGGATCTCACCGGCGGCATCGACGGCTCGCTGCATGGCCGGGGCGACGTCGGCGCGCACCCGGTCGCGGAGCCGTTCGAACTCGGCCGCGGAGCGGACCGCGAACGGGTCGCCGGCGGCATCGATGCCGTCGCCGATCGCCTTCAGGCGGGCATCGGCCAGCAGCCCCGGCACGTTCTGGTAGGGCGAGGTCGCCAGCGCGAACTTGATCCGGTTGCTGAGCCGGGCCACGACCCCATTGGTGGGGTCGACCGTGGTGAGCGCTATCAGCCGGCGCAGGCCGGCGCGGTGGGCGCGGCGCGCGGCGTCCTCCCCCGCGAAGACCTGGACGGCCACCCGGTCGGTGCGGTCGAGCAGGGCCGGGTAGCCGATCACCGGGTGGTCGATCCGTTCCGGCAGGTCGCCGAAGGCCCAGTCGGTGGCACCGGGGTGCACCAGGTGGCTGGCGGCGCGGTTCAGGGTCTGCTGGAGCTGGCCACCGAGATCGGCCGACAGCTCGGCGAGATCGCGTCCGATCGCCGGCTCGGCGCCCGGCCTGGTCACGGCGAAGCGCACCCGCAGGTGGTTCTCGACCTCACCCGGAGCCCACGCGTCGGGGGGTACCGCCACGCCGGTGAGCGCGCGGATCGCCCGGCCCAGCGCCAGCCAGAAGGGCTCGTTTCGGTCGGCGTCGGGGCCCAGGCACGCCAGCGCTCGGGCGGCCGTGTCCGGAGCCGGGACGAGCTGGGTGCGCCACTGTTTGGGGAGGCCCCGGATCAGCGCGGTAGCCAGCTCCGCCCGCAGTCCCGGCACCTGCCAGGTGAAGGGTTCGGGACGCAGCCGGTTCAACTCGGCGAGCGGCACGGTCACGGTCACCCCGTCCTGGCCGGAGCCGGGGTCGAAGGTGTAGGCAACGTCGAGATCGAGTCCCTCGACCCGCCAGGTGGCGGGATACCCGGTTGCGTCGGCGTCACCGAGCAGCAGATCGTCCAGGCTCAGATCCAGCAGACGCTCGTCGGTGTGCCGGGCATCGCGCCACCACCGGTCGAAGTGGGCGACCGAGACGATCTCGGCCGGGATGCGGGCGTCGTAGAAGGCCGCCAGGGCGGCGTCGTCGGTCACCAGATCGGGACGGCGGGTGCGTTCGGCGAGCTCGGCCGCCCGATCCCGCATGATCTGGTTCCGGGCCCAGAAGTGGTGCCGGGTGCGCCACTGGCCCTCGACCAGGGCGGCCTGGATGAAGACCTCGCGGGCCACCACCGGATCGATCCGGCCGTAGGAGACCGTGCGGCCGGCGACGATCGGGACACCCAGCAGGGTGACCCGCTCGGTGGCCACGCACTGGCCGCCGCGAGCCGACCAGCGGGGCTCGGTGTAGCTGCGGCTGAGCAGGTGCTCCCCCACCTCTTCGACCCATTCGGCCTCGATCGGCGCGACGGTCCTCGCCCAGAGCCGGCTGGTTTCGACGAGTTCCACCGCCATCACCAGCGGCGGACGGGTTCGGGCCGCGCTCGAACCGGGGTTGATGGCGAACCGCGAACCACGGGCGCCGAGGTACTCCGGTGGCCCCTGGCGACGTTTGGCGCGCTGCCCGGCCGGCTGACCCTTCGGGGGTGCGACCTCCAGCAGCCCGACGTGGGAGAGCAGGCCGGAGAGCACCGCGATGTGGACCTTGTCCAGCCCCGCGGGCTCGGTGTTCCGGTTCAGCTTGAGTTCGTCGCAGGCCTGCCGTAGCTGGGTGTGGAGATCCTGCCATTCCCGCACCCGCAGGAAGTTGAGGTACTCCTGGCGGCACATCCGGCGGAACGCGTTGCCGGAGAGGACGCGCCGCTGCTCGCGCAGGTACTGCCACAGCCGCAGCAGGGCGGCGATGTCGGAGCCGTCGGGGGTTGGCTCGGTTCCGGCCGGTCCGGTGACGGTGCGACCCTGCGGACCGCGGGCTGCGCGGGCGGTGTGCGGGGTATGGCGGGCGGGTGCCGCAAGGGTGGGTGCCGATGCCGACGGCGCCGCGGCCCCGCCCAGGACGACGCGCTGACCCTGCCCTGACCGGGTCTCCCCTGCTGAAGCCGTCGCCAGCGGGGTGAAGAAGCGCCGATGGGCCTCGTCGGCCGCGGGCTGGGCGTCGGTGGGGCGTTCCCGCGGATCCTGGATGGTCAACCCGGCCACGATCGCCTGCACCTCCTTCAGGCAGCCCTGCCGTTCGGCCTCGACCAGCATTCGGCCCAGCCGGGGATCGACGGGCAGCCGGGCCAGCCGGCGTCCGACGCCGGTCAGCTTGATCCGTCCGCCACGTCCGGTGTCGGCCAGCGCACCCAACTCGCGCAGCAGCCGGATGCCGTCGCGCACCTGACCGGAATCCGGGGGTTCGAGGAAGGGGAAGTCGACGATGTCGCCCAGCCGAGCGTCCGCCATCTGCAGGATGACCGAGGCCAGGTTGGTGCGCAGGATCTCGGGCTCGGTGAACTCCGGACGGGCGTCGTAGTCCTCCTCGGAGTAGAGCCGGATGCAGATGCCGGGGCCGAGCCGGCCGCAGCGCCCGGCCCGTTGGTTGGCGGAGGCCTGCGAGATCGCCTCGATTGGCAGCCGCTGCACCTTGGTGCGCGCCGAATAGCGGGAGATCCGGGCGAAGCCGGGGTCGATCACGTAGCGGATGCCGGGCACGGTGACGGAGGTCTCGGCGACGTTGGTGGCCAGCACGATCCGGCGGCCGGTGTGCGGGGTGAACACCTTGTGCTGCTCGGCGGCCGAGAGGCGGGCGTAGAGCGGCAGGACGTGGGTGAACCGGAGCTTCAGCCCTTCGATGGCCTCCGCCGTGTCCCGGATCTCGCGTTCGCCGGAGCAGAACACCAGGATGTCGCCATCGCGCTCGTTGTCGAGTTCGATCACCGCCTCGCTGATCGCGTCGATCAGGTCGGCACCCCGTTCGGCGCCGTCGCGCACCGGACGGTAACGCAGTTCGACCGGGTAGGTCCGGCCCGGGATCTCCACCACCGGGGCATCGCCGAAGTGCGCGGCGAACCGTTCGGTGTCGATCGTCGCCGAGGTGATGATCACCTTCAGGTCGGGCCGCCGGGGCAGCAGTTGCTTGAGGTAGCCCAGCAGGAAGTCGATGTTGAGCGAACGCTCGTGGGCCTCGTCGATGATGATCGTGTCGTAGCGCCGCAGATCGCGGTCGTGGCCGATCTCGGCCAGCATGATGCCGTCGGTCATCACCTTCAGCCGGGTGGCGCGGGAGGTCTTGGAGGTAAAGCGCACCTGGTAGCCGACGGTCTCGCCGAGCGGCTCCCCCAGTTCGCTGGCGATCCGCTCGGCCACCGTGCGCGCGGCGATCCGGCGGGGCTGGGTGTGGCCGATCCGGTTCCGTCCGGCCAGCAGGCAGATCTTGGGCAACTGGGTGGTCTTGCCCGAGCCGGTGGCGCCGGCCACGACGACCACCTGGTGCCGCGCCAGCAGCCCGCGGATGGTCTCCACCTCGGAGGCGATCGGGAGCGCCGGATCGAACTCCAGGCGGGGCTGCTGCAGCGGCATCCGGTGGTTCAGGAACCGTGGCTGTCGCGGGTACGGATGGTGCCCACCGGGCAGTGGGAGTAGGCCATCAGCCCGCGCGTCGTGCCACCGATCGAGTAGGTCGGGAAGGCCGGTTGCACCTCGATGACCAACAGGTCGAAGTCGGCGGATCTGGCCACCAGCACGTCGAGCGGGTTGCCGTAGACGACGTCGAGTTCCACCTCGACGCCCGGGTGCTGCGCCGCGAGGGGGGCGATCATGGCCTCGACCCGTTCCCGGGTGACCGCCAGCACTTCTGCCTGCACCTCGGCCGGCGCACCGCCGCCCCGGAACCATCCGCCGGCAGCCGCCTTGGCGACGCTGACCACCGCCACCCGGCCACCCTGGGCCTCGCACTCCTGCAGGGCCCACTCCAGCGCCACCGCGCCCTTGGCGGCGGTATTGACGCCCACCCCGATCGTGCCGGTGCGTGCCGTCCGCTGCTCCTGATCGCCGCTCACCACGATCACCGGGCAGTGGGCCGTACCGGCCACCCCCACCGCGGTCGAGCCGATGTAGGCCCGCTCCCCCTCGGCGACCGAACTGCGTCCGATCACGATCAACGAGGCGGTCTCGCTCAACCGGGACAGCACGGCCGCTGGATTGCCCAGCTCGATCTCGTGCCGGATCCGCTCCGACGGCATGCCTGCCTCGACCGCGCGATCGACCGCCCCCCGCAGAACCTCCAGGGCGCTGCCCCGGATCGTCTCCGGGTCGAAGACCACGCCCCACGCGCTGTTCAGCACCATGTCGTCCACGGCGAAGAGCAGCACCAGTTCCGCATCGTGCGCCAGCGCGGCCGTCACGGCGTAGCGGAGCGCGCTGTCGGAGTCGGCCGACCCGTCATGGCCGACCAGCACTCGTGCCGGGCCGTCGTAGGGTCGCAACATCGCCAGACTCCTTAATCGGCCGCCACTGCGCGGCCGGTATAGACCGAGGGCTCGATGACCACCACCACCGGTCGCTCACCGGGCACCCAGGCGGCGGTGGATACCACCGCGTCGGGGTCTCCCGGGCCACTGGTGCCCTGCACGAGAACGCTCCAGCCGGTCTGCGTCTCCGGGTCGAGGTCGTCGATCTCGAAGCTCACCGGCTGCGGCCGGGTGAGCTCGGCCAGCGACGAGCCGGCGGAGGTGCGGAAGGCGATCCGGTCTCCGGTCACCAGATAGGACACCGGCAGCACCAGCAGGCCGTGGGCGGACACCCAGGCGACTCGCCCGAAGCGACTGCCGGCCAGCAACTGGCGGCATTCCTGTGGCGAGAGCGGAGTGTTGTGGGCCTTGGCTACCATCGGGACAACCGTAGCGAATCGCCGCGCGATTCGCGCGATTCACGCCCGGTTGGCGTGGGCGTTCTGGGCGAGCGGCTGCTGGATTCCGGCGGCGCCGTTCTGGTTAACTGCGTAACGATGCTTCGTCCTTGGAGGAATGCCGGATGGATCCGACCCAGTGGGACGTGCCCTTCCCCGTGATCGTCGGCGCCATGTTCGTCATCGTCTTCTGTCGCGCGGGCGCCACCTATCTGCTGGGCCGCGCCGCGGCCAGCGGCGCGAGCCGCACCCGGATCGCGGCCTTGATGGAGAGCGAGCGCTATCGCCGGGCCACCCAGCGGGTGAACGAGTACGGCGCGCCGCTGGTGGCGTTCTCGTTCCTCACCATCGGATTCCAGACCCTGGCCAATCTCGCCGCCGGAGCCACCCGGATGCCGCCGAGCCGCTATCTGCCGGCGCTGACGGTGGGCGGGGTGCTGTGGGCTCTGCTGTACTCCACCATCGGCGTGGTGGGCGCGGAACTGCTCGGACGGCTGTTCAGCTACTCACCGGCGCTGACGATCCTGGTCGGAGTGGTCGTGGTGGGCGGCTACGCCGGCTTCATCGTGTGGCACTCGCGCCGTGGCCCGCGTGACGCGGGAAACGCGCCGTAGCATCGACTTCCCCGAAGGGACGAAGAGTCCCATGGACGAAAAGTCCCTCGATGCTACGGCGCGCGTCTTTCCCCCGATCCCCCGCTCAGCTGCAGCCGCTCGTTGAGCCGCAGCCTTCGCAGACGTAGCAGGAGCCACTGGGCCGCATCTTGGTGCCACAGGTCAGGCACAGCGGCGCGTCCACCTTCAGACCGGTGAGCTTCGACAGCACATCGGCGGTACTGGTGGGAGGTTCGACCACGACCAGCGCCGGCTGTACCGGGCCGGCCTCGTCGATCCGCAGGTCGTCGGCGGCGTCGTTCTTCAGCGCCTCCGATTCGATCACTTCCGCCTCATCCTCATCGCTGAGGTAGGAGCCGGTCTCGACATACCGGGCGCGTTCGCCGGCGGTGTGGATGCCCAGTTCGGCCCGCTCGTCGAAGGTCAGGTAGTCCAGCGCCAACCGGCGGAAGATGTAGTCCATGATCGACTGCGCCATCCGGACGTCCGGATCGTCGGTCATGCCCGCCGGCTCGAACTTCAGGTTGGTGAACTTCTGGACGAAGGTCGACAGCGGCACGCCGTACTGCAGACCGATCGAGACTGCGATGCTGAAGGCGTCCATCACGCCGGCCAGGGTGGAACCCTGCTTGCCGAGCTTGAGGAAGACCTCGCCCAGGCGACCGTCGTCGTACTGGCCGGAGGTCATGTAGCCCTCGGCTCCGGCCACCGAGAAGGAGGTGGTCTTGCCCGTCCGCGACTTCGGCAGCCGGGTGCGGCGCGGGCGGTATTCGACCTTCACCTCGGGTCCGGCGGCGGGCGCCTTCTCGTCGGTCTTCTTGGCGTCCGACAGCGGCTGACCGACCTTGCAGTTGTCGCGGTAGACCGCCAGCGCCTTCAGGCCGAGCCGCCAGCCCTGCAGGTAGACATCGGCGATCTCCTCGACGGTGGCCGATTCCGGCAGGTTGACGGTCTTGGAGATCGCACCGGAAAGGAAGGGCTGCACCGCGGCCATCATCCGGACGTGGCCCATCGGCTTGATCGCCCGCTGGCCCATCGCGGTGTCGAAGACCTCGTAGTGCTCGGACTTCAGCCCGGGCGCGTTGACGACATGGCCGTTCTCGGCGATGTACTCCACGATCGCCTCGACGGTCTCGCCCGCGTAGCCGAGCTTGCGCAGCGCGCGCGGAATCGTCTGGTTGACGATCTGCATCGAACCGCCGCCGACCAGCTTCTTGAACTTGACCAGCGAGAAGTCGGGCTCGATGCCGGTGGTGTCGCAATCCATCATGAAGCCGATGGTGCCGGTGGGTGCCAGCAGCGAGGCCTGGGCATTGCGGAAGCCGTGCTTCGCGCCGAGGGCAACCACCTGATCCCATTCGGCGGCAGCCGCGTCATGGATCGAGCCGTCCAGGAGGTCCACCCGGCGGAAGTCGTCGTTGGCGGCCTGGTGCTTGCGCATCACCCGCTGGTGGGCGCTGGCATTGCGGGCGTACCCGGCGTAGGTGCCGACCACGCTCGCCAGCTCGGCCGAACGACGGTAGGCCGCGCCGGTCATCAGCGAGGTGATCGCCGCCGCCAGAGCACGTCCGGAATCGGTGTCGTAGCCCCGCCCCAGCGCCATCAGCAGGGCGCCGAGGTTGGCGTAGCCGATACCCAGCTGGCGGTAGTCGCGCGTCGTCTTGGTGATCGCCTCGGTCGGGAAGTCGGCGAAGCAGATCGAGATGTCCATGGCGGTGATGATCAACTCCACCGCGCGGGTGAACTTCTCGATGTCGAAGCTGTCGTCGTCGCCCAGGAACTTCATCAGGTTGAGGCTGGCCAGGTTGCAGGACGAGTTGTCCAGGCTCATGTACTCCGAGCACGGGTTGGACGCGGTGATCCGGCCGGTCTCGGGGTTGGTGTGCCAGGCGTTGATCATGTCGTCGTACTGGATGCCCGGGTCGGCGCACTCCCAGGCGGCCTTGGCGATCTTGTTGAACAGATCACGGGCGTCGACGGTCTCGATCACCTCGCCGGTCATCCGGGCGCGCAGCCCGAACTCGGTGCCCTCGACCACGGCCTGCATGAACTCGTCGTTCACCCGCACGGAGTTGTTGGCGTTCTGGTACTGCACGCTGACGATGTCACGGCCGCCCAGATCCATGTCGAAGCCGGCGTCGCGCAGGGCGCGGATCTTGTCCTCCTCGCGCGCCTTGGTCTCGACGAACTCCTCGATGTCGGGGTGGTCGACGTCCAGCACCACCATCTTGGCCGCGCGACGGGTGGCGCCACCGGACTTGATCGTGCCGGCCGAGGCGTCCGCACCGCGCATGAAGGAGACCGGGCCCGAGGCGGTGCCGCCGGAGGAGAGCAACTCCTTCGACGAGCGGATCCGCGACAGGTTGAGGCCGGCGCCGGAGCCGCCCTTGAAGATGAAGCCCTCCTCCTTGTACCAGTTGAGGATGGACTCCATCGAGTCGTCGACGCTCAGGATGAAGCAGGCGCTCACCTGCTGCGGGCTCTTGGTGCCGACGTTGAACCACACCGGGGAGTTGAAGCTGAAGTACTGGTGCAGCAGCAGCCAGGTGAGTTCCTGGGCGAAGACCTCGGCGTCGGCGGGAGTGGCGAAGTAGCCGTTCGCCTCCCCGGCGCTGCGGTACTTGCCCACCACCCGGTCGATCAGGGTCTTCAGGCTCGCCTCGCGAGCGGGTGTTCCCACCGCGCCGCGGAAGTACTTGGTCGTGACGATCGTCGAGGCGTTCAGGCTCCAGAAATCGGGGAACTCCACGCGATGCTGCTCGAACACCACCTCGCCGGTCTTCCAGTTGGTCTGGACGACATCGCGATGCTCCCAGGTGACCTCGTCGTAAGGATGCACACCTGCGGTGGTGAAGACCCGCGGCACGCTCAGCCCGCCGGCCTTGTCCGCGCTCTGGGCGCTTGCCTTCACAGTTTCGGTCATGGTGGGGTTCTCTTCCTGCGATGGGTGGGGTTCAGTGGGTGGCCAGCTCGGCCGCGCGGAGTTGTTCGATCTCGGCTTCGAAGTCCTCGACCGACGAGTAGTGCTTGTATACGGAGGCGAACCGCAGGTATGCCACGGCGTCGAGTTTCTGGAGCGGGCCCAGTACGGCCAGGCCCACCTCGTTGGCGGGGATCTCGGCCTGCCCGCTGCCTCGCAGGGCCTCTTCCACCTGCTCGCCCAGCCGGGCCAGGTCGTCCTCGGTGACCGGGCGGCCCTTGCAGGCCTTCGCCACGCCGTGGATGACCTTCTCGCGGGAGAACGGCTCCACCACGCCCGAACGCTTCACCACGACCAACTGCATCTGCTCCAGCGTGGTGAACCGGCGCTCACACTGCGGGCACTGCCGGCGGCGCCGGATGCTCCTGCCGTCCTCGGCGACCCGCGAGTCGAGCACGCGAGAGTCGGTATGGCGGCAGTACGGGCAGTACATCGCGCCTCCTCTCGCCGAGCTGTGGACGAAGCTGTGGATACCTGTGGGTAGCAACCACAATCTGTGGATAAACCACACTTGTGTAACTACTAGATATAGAGGATAGAACGAAATCCGCCCGACGGCAACAGCCCTCCGGCACCTTGATCGAATCGCGCAACACCACGGGTGTCAGCCCAGCGGCAGGCTCGCCACCAGCGGCTCATTGGGGATCGCCAGGAAGCTCGTGATCAGCACCACCACCGCGGTCAGCATGACCAGCGCGAAGCCGCCCATCACCACGGCCAGACCGCGCTGGGTCAGGCGTAGCGGCCCGGCCGCCGCCGCACTCGGCGTGGCAGTCGAGCACCCCTGCGCCGCTGCGGGAACCGCCACCCGCACCCTCGCTGTTGACGGTGCGGCGACCCCGCGCGGACGTCCACCCGGACGGCTCGGCCCGGACGGCCGAGCGGACGGAACCGTCGCCGGGCGGGTCTGGCCCGGCCGCGGGCTGCCGACATGCACCCACCGCCGCGGCACATCGAGTGCCGGAACCTGGGACTGCGGAAGATCAACCACCATGGCGGCCATCTCGGGCTCCTTCTGCTGGGTCGAACGTCTGTTCGATACATTGTTACCCGCCGGCCGATCCGGTGGCAAGAGTATTCGAACAACTGTTCTCGGCGTGTCGTGACTCCAGTCCAGCAGCCGCGTCTGACAGTTTCGCGAATCCGCGACACGCTCGAACAGATGTTTCATTCCCGGCCGACGCTGGCCTAGAGTGCGGACATGGCTACTGATGGCACCGGAACCGGCTCCCCACGTCGTCGTGGACGACCGCGCAAGGAGGACATCGCCGCCCAGCTCGGCACGCAGGTGAGCGAGCTGCCCGACGGACCGACCGATGCCGACGGGCTGACGCCGAGGCAGCGCCGGATGCTGGAGGTCATTCGCGACACGATCGAGACGCGCGGCTACCCGCCGAGCATCCGCGAGATCGGCGACGCCGCGGGGCTGGCCTCCTCCTCCTCGGTCGCCCATCAGCTCAAGGTGCTGGAGAGCAAGGGCTACCTACGGCGCGACCCGCACCGGCCCCGGGCGATGGAGGTCAGGCTGCCCGGCTCGCTGTCGCCGGTCCGCCCGGCCCTGGAGACCAGCGTGGACGAGACCGGGATCGACGACCTGGCGGCGCCCACCGTGCACGTCCCGATCCTCGGGCGGATCGCCGCCGGTGGTCCGATCCTGGCCGAGGAGGCCGTCTCGGACGTCTTCGCGCTGCCCAAGCAGCTGGTCGGCGAAGGCACGCTGTTCCTGCTCGAGGTCAAGGGCGATTCGATGGTCGACGCCGCGATCTGCGACGGCGACTACGTCGTGGTGCGCCAGCAGGCCACGGCCGACAACGGCGACATCGTGGCAGCCCTGCTGGAGGACGAGGCCACGGTCAAGACCTTCAAGCGCACGCCCGGCCAGGTCTGGCTCATGCCGCACAACCCGGCCTACGAGCCCATCGACGGCAACCAGGCCAGCATCCTGGGCAAGGTGGTCGCCGTCCTGCGCCGGGTCTGAACCCTCAGGGCCGGCGGGTCTCCGCCAGCCTGCGCAGCGCGGCGATAGCCGTCTCCCGATCCGTGGTTGTCCAGAAGTCGGGCATGGACGCGCGCAGGAAGCTGCCGTAACGGGCGGTCACCAGCCGCGGATCGAGAACCGCGACCACGCCGCGATCGGTCAGGGTGCGGATCAGGCGTCCCGACCCCTGGGCCAGCAGCAGTCCGGCGTGGGTGGCCGCCACGGCCATGAAGCCGTTGCCTCCGGCCTCGCTCACCACCCGCTGCCGAGCCTGCATCAGCGGATCGTCCGGACGCGGGAAGGGGATCTTGTCGATGATCACCAGCTCGCAGGTCTCACCGGGCACGTCGATCCCCTGCCACAGCGACAGGGTTCCGAACAGCGAGGCCTCCGGATCCTTGATGAAGGCGCGGGTGAGTTCGGGCAGCGCGCGGTCGCCCTGGCACAGGATCGTCGAGGACGGGAGCTCGGCTCTGCAGTAGCGGGCGGCTGCCTCGGCCGAGCGTTGCGAGGCGAACAACCCCAATGTCCGGCCGCCGGCCGCCCACAGCAACTCGGCGACCTCGGTCAGGGTCTCGGGGCCGATGCCGTCGCGGTGCGGCGGCGGCAACTGCCGGGCGACGTAGAGGATGCCCTGGCGGCGGTAGTCGAAGGGTGATCCGACATCCACCCCGGACCAACCGTCGCCGCCCAGCCCAAGGCTGCGGGCGACTGGCGCGAACTCGCCCCCCAGCTTCAGCGTGGCCGAGGTGAGGACGCCGGGCACCTCGCCGAGGATGTGCTCGGCGATCAGGCCGGCCACGCTCAGCGGAGCCTGATAGGCCTGCCGCCCGAACCGCTCCCGCTCCCCCACCCAGATCACGTCGTGCTCTGCCAGCGCGGCGAGCTGGCCGGCGACGTCGAAGACCTCCTTGGCGGCCGCGGCGGCCTGGGTCGCCTCCGGATCCTCGTTGCCGGTCATCCCCGACACGGCTGCGCGCGCGGCATCGCGCACCACGGCGAAGGCGGCCACGATCGCGGAGCCGGGATCCTCCACCCGTCCGGGCTCGGTCTCGTCCAGCGCGAGCTCCAAGGAGTCCGCGGCATCCAGGAAGGCCGCACCGACATCGTCCGACAGCCAGGGCAGGCAGCGCTTGGCCACCCGCTCCACGCCCTGTGGGCTGAGTTCGTGGGAGGCCGCCCCGGTGACCCGGGCGACCAGCTCGTGGGCCTCGTCGACGATCACCAGATCGTGTTCCGGCAGCGCGGTGTTGCCGTGCATGGCGTCGATCGCCAGCAGGGCGTGATTGGTGACGATCAGCTGACTCGTTCGCGCCCGTTCCCGGGATTTCTCCACCAGGCACTCCGACCCGAACGGGCATTTGGCGACCCCCAGGCATTCCCGGACCGGCACCGAGACCTGCGTCCAGGCCGCCGGGGAGTGGCTGGGGGCGTCGTCCCGGTCGGCCAGACCGCCGCTGGAGGCCTGCTCCTCGGCCCACTCCCGTAGCGCCACCACCTCGGCACCCAGCACGCTCGTGGCATCGGCACCGGAGGCGGTCACCGTCTCGACGAGCTCGGCGCCACCCAGCAGGGTGTCCTGTCCGGTGGCCCCGACGCCGTCGCGCACCCGGTGCAGGCAGGCGTAGTTGCTGCGTCCCTTCAGCAGAGCATGTGAGACCGTGCGACCGGTCACCTCGCGACAGGCCGCGACGGCGGCCGGGATGTCCTTGGTGGCCAGCTGGGTCTGCAGGGCGAGGGTGGCTGTCGCAATGACGATCCGCCGGTCGGGATGATCGGCCAGATGGGCCAGCGCCGGCGCCAGGTAGCCGAGCGACTTGCCGGTACCGGTGCCCGCCTGCACCAGCAGGTGCTCGCCGGTCTCGATCGTCCGGGTGACCTCGGCGGTCATCTCCTGCTGGCCGGGACGCGGCGTTCCGCCGATGGCCGCCACCGCTGCGGCCAGCACCGCCTGGCCACCGTAATCGGCCTGCTCGGTCAGGAGGTCTCCCGGGTCACGTAGCGGGCCAGCTCGCCGGCCAGATCGGCATTGACGCGAGCGCGCACCAGCGTGCCGTCGGCGGTGTGCTCGCTGGCCAGGAACTCGCCGGCCTGATGGATCCGGTTGATCAGGTCGCCGCGGTCGTAGGGCACCAGCGCGGTGACCTCGATCTCCGGACGCGGCAGCCGCTCCTCCAACCGGGTACGCAACTCGTCGATGCCCTCACCGGTGCGAGCGGAGACGAAGACCGCGTCGGCGTGCGCCCCGCGCAGCGCCAGCAGCGTGTCCGGCTCGGCGGCGTCGATCTTGTTGATCACCAGTTGCTCGGCGATGCCGGCCGCACCGATCCCGGAGAGCACCTCGCGCACCGCGGCGATCTGGCCGAACGGATCGGCGTCCGAGCCGTCCACCACATGCAGCAGCAGATCGGCCTGGACCGACTCCTCCAGCGTCGAACGGAAGGCCTCCACCAGGTCGTGCGGCAGGTGCCGGATGAAGCCGACGGTGTCGGTCAGGGTGTACTCCCTGCCGTCCGGGGTGGCGGTGCGGCGGGTGGTCGGATCGAGGGTGGCGAACAGCGCGTCCTCCACCAGGACGCCGGCGCCGGTCAGCCGGTTGAGCAGCGAGGACTTGCCGGCATTGGTGTAGCCGACGATCGCGACCGAGGGAACCTGGTTGCGGCGCCGCTGCAGCCGGGTGGTGTCACGGACGGCGTCGAGTTCGCGCAGCCTGCGGCGCAGTACCGAGATCCGGGTCTTGATCCGGCGCCGGTCGATCTCGATCTTGGTCTCACCCGGGCCCCGCCCGCCGATGCCGGCACCGGCCGCCGCCCGGCCGCCGGCCTGGCGCGACAGGTTGCCGCCCCAGCCGCGCAGCCGCTGCCGCAGGTACTGCAGCTGGGCGAGCTCGACCTGGGCCTTGCCCTCGGCGCTCTTGGCGTGCTGGGCGAAGATGTCCAGGATCAGCGCGGTCCGGTCGA
Source organism: Actinomycetota bacterium (assembly GCA_020161795.1). Lineage (GTDB taxonomy): Bacteria > Actinomycetota > Actinomycetes > Propionibacteriales > Propionibacteriaceae > Propionicimonas. The sequence goes on from JAIUOR010000055.1 coordinate 32,567, forward strand.
CCACCTTCACCCCGACCCGGTCCTCCAGGTTGCGCAGCTGGGCGGGTTCGAGCTCGCCGTCGCAGATCACCGTGTCCGCGCCGGTGCTCCGCACCACCTGCTTCAGCTCCTCCACCTTGCCGCGGCCGATGAAGGTCGCGGGGTCGGCATGGCCGCGGCGCTGCACCAGCCCGTCCAGCACCTCCGAACCCGCGGTCTCGGCCAGCAGCTTCAGCTCGGCCAGCGAGTTCTCCGCGTCCACCTGGCTGCCGGTCGTCCAGACGCTCACCAGGACGACCCGCTCCAGCTGCAGCTCGCGGTATTCGACCTCGGTGATGTCGGCCAGCTGCGTGGACATGCCGGCCACCCGGCGCAGCGAGTTCCGCTCGGCCAGGTCGAGCTGTTCCCCGTCGAAGTCGAGTTCGACGTCGATATCGGTTGGCTGGGTCATCAGCCGATCACCTCCAGATCGAGGACGCCGCGGGCCACCAGGACGGCCGGACCGGTGAGGACCGCTTCGCCGTCGGGCCGGACGTGTACTTCCAAGTCGCCGCCGGGGGTCGTCACCCGCACCGGCGCACCACCGGCCGTCGCACCGCCGACCGCCACCGCCACCGCCACGACTCCGGTGCCGCAGGCCTCGGTCTCCCCCGAGCCGCGCTCGTGCACGCGCATCCGGACATGGCCCGGTCGCAAGGGCACGACGAACTCGGCGTTCACGCCCTGCGGGAACCGGCCCGGGACCACGTCAGGAGGGGTCGACAGATCCAGCGAGTCGAGCTCAGCCTCGTCCGCCACAACGCTCACCAGGTGCGGGTTGCCGACATCAGCGGGGATGCCCGACCAACACCGTTCGCCGATGCGGACCTCCGGACGGTCGGCGCCGATCCCGACGGCACCCATGGTGACCGCGATCCGCCCATCCGGCAGGAAGCTGCCGGTGCGCTGACCCGCCCGGGTGCCCACCGTCACCTGCTCGGCGTGCACCAGACCCTCGGCCGCCAGATAGCGCAGGAAGACGCGCAGGCCGTTGCCGCACATCTCGGCGACGGAACCGTCGGCGTTGCGGTAATCCATGAACCACTGGCCGTCGGCGTCGCGGACGGCGCGGAGCACCCCGTCGGCACCGATCCCGGCGCGACGATCGCATACCGCGGCGACCTCGGCATCGCTCAGCTCGACCCGGCCGTCGGGGTCGGTGAACAGCACGAAGTCGTTCCGGGCGCCATGGCCCTTCACGAACGCAAGCTCACGCATCTGTCTCCCCTGGTGTTCCGTCGAGCCTACCCCGCACCGCCGACACCATCGGATCCGCAGCGCCGGGACCGGCCGGGAGCCAGACGATCCGGGGATCGCGCCGGAACCAGCCCAGCTGCTTGCGGGCGAACCGGCGGGTGCCTGCCGCCGTCCGGTCCTGGGCGTCGGTCTCGGTGCACTGGCCGTCCAGGAAACCCAGGATCTGCCGATAGCCCAGGGCCCGGGAGGCCGTCCGGCCTTCCCGCAGGCCGCGCGGCAGGAGCCCGCGCACCTCGTCAACGAAGCCCTGCTGCCACATTCGCCTCACCCGGGTCTCGATGCGGGCGTCCAGCTCGGCCCGGTCCAGCTCGAGCCCGAACTGCAGCACCCCGGAGATCGCGTAGTTGCCCTCCGGCAGCACCGGACGGAAGGAGCCGGTCAACTCGATGACCTCCAGAGCCCGGACGATCCGGCGGCCGTTGCCCGGCAGGATGCCGGCGGCGGTGTCCGGGGCGATCGCCGCCAGGCGGGCGTGCAGCGCCGGTGACCCGAGGTCGGCCAGTTCGCCCTCCAGCCGCTGCCGGATCGCGGGGTCGGTACCGGGGAACTCGAACTCGTCCAGGATCGCCCGCATGTAGAGCGCCGAGCCGCCGGCCACGATCGGCACCACGCCCCGCGCGCGACAGTCTGCGATCGCCGCCCGCGCGAGCCCCTGGAAAGCGGCGACGCTGGCGGTCTCGGTGACCTCGGCGATGTCGATCAGATGGTGCGGGACGCCGCCTCGCTCGGCGAGGGTCGGCTTGGCGGTGCCGATGTCCATGCCGCGGTAGACCAGCATCGAATCGGCGTTCACCACCTCGGCGCCGACCCCGTCGGTGGCCAGCTCGCGCGCGACGGCGACCGCCAGGGCCGTCTTGCCGCTGGCGGTGGGACCATTGATGACGAGAACCGGAAGCTCATTCATGACCTGACACATTCTGCCGTTTCTGGCGCACCTCTTCCCTCCGGCGCCCTGGTGGGGTACAACTTGACTACAGCCTGAAGACGGCCTTCTGGCGCTAGTGAGAGAGAGGAGGTCGCATGGATATCGTTGAACAGATCAAAGATGCCGTTGCCGACCATTCCGACACGGTCAAGCAGGGAATCGACTCCGTCGGTGACGCTGTTGACAATGTAACTGGCGGCAAGTTCGAGGCACAGGTCGATCAGGCACAGGACTTCCTGAAGGACCAGGTGAACAACCTGTCCTAAGTGCGAGTCGCGCTGGTCGCGATCTGACAACGAACCCAGGGGGTCGGCGGGATGCCGGCCCCCTGGTCTTTTTCGTCTCCGGCCCCTCAGGCGCGGCGAGGCATCCCCAGCCCGACCAGCGGGCGGGTGTCCGGGGTGGCATTGCGGGCCTGCCAGGCGTCCCCGCCCCGGCTGCGACGCAGGCTCAGCAGCCCGCCATCGGCGTTCAGGTGGTGGGGCGCGGCGTAGGTCACCTCGACCTCGGCGAAGTCACCCGGGCGCGGCCGCTCCTCGGCGGCCTCCGGTACCCGGACGTGCACCAGCCGGTTGTCGCGGGCCCGGCCCGACATCCGCGCGGTGGCGGCGTCCTTGCGTCCCTCGCCGTCGGCGAACATCACCTCGATGCGCCGGCCGACCAGCGCCTGGTTCTCCTGGTGCGCGACCTCGCCCACCAGGTCGACCAGCCGCTCGTAGCGTTCCTGGACGACCTCGCGCGGCACCTGATCGGGCATCGTGGCCGCCGGCGTGCCGGGGCGGATGGAGTACTGGAAGGTGAAGGCGGCGGCGAACCGCGAGGCCTCCACCACGTCGAGGGTGGCCTGGAAGTCGGCCTCGGTCTCCCCGGGGAAGCCGACGATGATGTCGGTGGTGATGGCGGCCTGGGGCATCGCGGCGCGCACCCGGTCGAGGATGCCGAGGTACTTCTGGCTGCGGTAGGAGCGCCGCATCGCCTTCAGCACCGCGTCCGAGCCGGATTGCAGCGGCATGTGCAGCGAGGGCATCACGTTCGGCGTCTCGGCCATGGCGGCGATCACGTCGTCGGTGAAGGCCGCCGGGTGCGGGGACGTGAACCGCACCCGCTCCAGCCCGTCGATTCCGCCGCAGGCCCGCAGCAGCTTGCCGAAGGCCTGCCGGTCGCCGAACTCGACGCCGTAGCTGTTGACGTTCTGGCCAAGCAGGGTGATCTCCTGGACGCCCTCGGCCACCAGGGCCTGGATCTCGGCCAGGATGTCACCGGGGCGGCGATCGGTCTCCTTGCCGCGCAGCGCCGGGACGATGCAGAAGGTGCAGGTGTTGTTGCAGCCGACGCTGATCGACACCCAGGCCGCGTAGGCGGAATCCCGCCGGGTGGGCAGCGTGGAGGGGAAGCGCTCCAGCGACTCCAGGATCTCGACCTGCGACTCGTCCATCACCCGGGCACGGTCGAGCAGCGCCGGGAGCGATCCGAGGTTGTGGGTGCCGAAGACGACATCCACCCACGGCGCCTTGCGGACGACCACGTCCTTGTCCTTCTGCGCCATGCAGCCGCCGACCGCGATCTGCAGGCCGGGGTGGGAGGCCTTGACCGGGGCCAGGTGCCCGAGGTTGCCGTAGAGCCGGTTGTCGGCGTTCTCCCGCACCGCGCAGGTGTTGAACACCACAACGTCGGCCTGCTCCCCTTCCGGGGCGCGCGCATACCCGGCGTCCTCCAGGACTCCGGAGATCCGCTCGGAGTCGTGGACGTTCATCTGGCAGCCGTAGGTGACGACCTCGTAGGTGCGGGACATGGACCGTGGAGTTTCCTTACTTCGGGCAACTCGGCTGACTTTACCTTCCGTGCCCGGTCAGCGGCATCCCGACCTCGCCGCACTCGCCCAGCCCGGCATTCCCGCCAGTCCGTGGGCGTGGCCCGGATGGCGGTGGTCTAGCGAGCCAGCGCCACCGCGCGTGACTCCCTCACCACCGTCACCTTGATGCTGCCGGGGTAGGTCAGCTCGCCCTCGACCTCCTTGGCGATCTCGCGGGCGATCGCCTGGGACTCGGCGTCGCTGACCTGGTCGGGCGCCACCATCACGCGCACCTCCCGGCCGGCCTGCATGGCGAACACCTTGTCCACCCCGGCGTGGGAGCGGGCGATCTCCTCCAGGCGCTGGAGCCGCTTGACGTAGATCTCCAGGCTCTCGCGGCGGGCGCCCGGGCGGCTTCCGCTGATGGCGTCGGCGGCCTGCACCAGCACGGCCTCGACGGTCTTCGGTTCGATCTCGTTGTGGTGCGCGGCGATCGCGTGAACGATGTCGGGGTGCTCCCCATGGCGTCTGGCCAGATCGGCGCCGACGGCGGCATGGGAGCCCTCGGCCTCGTGGGTCAGCGCCTTGCCGATGTCGTGCAGGAAGGCCGCGCGCCGGCAGACCGCGACATCCAGGCCGAGTTCGGCGGCCATCATGGCTGCGATATGGCCGCACTCGACCAGGTGGCCGAGCACGTTCTGGCCGTAGGAGGTGCGGTACTTCAGCGCCCCGATATAGGGGATCAGCCCGGGATCCAGATCGGTGATCCCCATCTCCAGCAGCGCGTCCTCGGCGGCCCGCTGGCAGAGTTCCTCGATCCGCCGCTGGCTGCGGGCGTGCACCTCCTCGATCCGGGCCGGGTGGATCCGGCCATCCGCCACCAACTCGGTCAGGGTGAGTCGAGCGGTCTCCCGTCGCACCGGATCGAAGCAGGAGAGCAGGACGCTCTCGGGGGTGTCGTCGATCATGACGTTCACCCCGGTCACCTGCTCGAAGGCGCGGATGTTGCGTCCCTCGCGGCCGATGATCCGCCCCTTCATCTCGTCTCCGGGCAGCGGGACGGTGACGATCACGGATTCTGCGGTCTGGTCGGCCGCCAGCCGCTGAATCGCCCCCACGATGATCTCCCGGGCCCGCGACTCACCGGTCTGGCGCGCCTCGGCCTCGATCTCGCGGGCGAGCTGCGCGGAATGCAGCCGCTCCTCGCGCTCCACCTGCGCACGCAGCTCCGCGCGGGCCTGGGCAGGTGTCGTGCCGGCCAGGCGGGAGAGCTGTTCGCGATGCGCCTCCTCGGAGGCCGCCAGCGTCGTGGCGCGGTGAGCCAGGTCGTGGGCCAGCTGGTCGAGTCGGGTCCGCTCGGCGGCGAGCTGGTCGCGTTCACCGGACAGCGTGGACTCCTGTCGAAGCACCGCCGTCTCCCGCTCGCGTAGCTCCGCGGTGTCCACCTCGGGCTGCCGGCCCTTGGCCTTCGCCGCGGCGCGCGGCTTGCGCGGCTGCTGCCGGGGCGCATTCGGTTCCTCGCCGGCCGCGGGACGGGGCTTGCGGCCGCCCTTCGGGCGCAGGTCGAACTGCAGGGCGCTGCGGCTGCGTTCCTCCTCGACCGCGCGACGGGCCGCCTGGTGCACGCTGCGCTGCTGCACCCGCAGCGTGATCACCACGCCGATCGCCAGCACGAGGATCGCCGCGCCGAGGACGACCGCTGCAATCACCAGAAACTGGGTCTCGTCCATGGTGTCCTCCTCGCGGTTGGGGTATGTCGAGGGCTTCCACTGCTGGCGATCGGGTCAGCGCCGCCTAGGCGTCCCGGAAGAACCCGGAACGCCTGCGGATGGGGTTTCAATCCCCGCTGCAATCGCTCATCAGTGGTGGCCGTCAGGACGCACCTGTTGGCAGGCTAGGCCCCGGTGTCAAACTTCCGCAAGCCGCGCGGTTCCAACCCGCAACCCCGTAGTGAGATCGTCTTGGCGATCCGGCCGGGTTCAGCGCTGTTCGGCGTCGTCGGCGTCGCCTGACAGGTCGTCCAGCACCTGGCCCACCACCTCGGCGGTGACGCTCCAGTTGAAGCCGCGTCGCTGTAACGCGCCGGCCAACCGCCGGTACTGCACCTGCCGCTCCAGACCGGTCAGCCCGCGCGCCTTCCTGCGGGCCAGCTCCAGCGCGGCGGCCAGGTCGTCATCGGCCGTGCGTTGCTCCAGTGCCGCCTCGATCAGTTCGGCGGGGACCCCCTTCTGCGCGAGCTCGGCGGCGAGTACCCGGCGGCCTTTCATGCGCCTGGAGCCGGAGGCCACCCAATCCCGGGCGTAGGCCGCGTCGTCCAGCAGGCCGACCTCGGTGAATCGGTCGAGCACCTGCCGGGCAGCCGCCTCCGGAACGTTCTTCCGGGCCAGCGCCTGAGCCAGCTCGGAGGTGGTCCGCTGCCGGACAGTCAGCTGGCGTAGCGCGATCTCCCGCGCCACGGCCACCGGATCCGCGGCCGGTTCGGTCTCGGTCTGGTCAGCCGGCTCGTTCGCCGGCCGGCTCTCAGAACTCGACCTCACCGGTCACCGGATCGACACCCTCGGGCACGGCGCCGGCGCCGATCCCGAGGTGGTCGAGAATCCGGCGCTCGATCTCGTCGGCGACCTCGGGGTTGGTCTTCAGGTAGGTGCGAGCATTCTCCTTGCCCTGGCCCAGCTGGTCGCCCTCGTAGGTGAACCAGGCGCCCGCCTTGCGGATCAGGCCGCACTCGACACCGAGATCGATCAGGCCGCCCTCCCGGCTGATGCCCTGGCCGTAGATGATGTCGAACTCGGCCTGCTTGAAGGGCGGGGCCACCTTGTTCTTCACCACCTTCACCCGAGTACGGTTGCCCACCATCTCCGAGCCGTCCTTGAGGGTCTCGATCCGGCGGACGTCGAGGCGCACCGAGGAATAGAACTTCAGCGCCCGGCCACCGGTGGTGGTCTCCGGCGAACCGAACATCACACCGATCTTCTCGCGCAGCTGGTTGATGAAGATCGCCGTCGTGCCCGCGCCGGACAGCGCGCCGGTCATCTTGCGCAGCGCCTGGCTCATCAACCGGGCCTGCAGGCCGACGTGGCTGTCGCCCATCTCGCCTTCGATCTCGGCGCGCGGCGTGAGTGCGGCCACCGAGTCGATCACGATCAGCGCCAGCGCACCGGAACGGATCAGGGTGTCGGCGATCTCCAGCGCCTGCTCGCCGTTGTCGGGCTGGCTCACCAGCAACTCGTCGGTGTTCACACCGAGCTTGGCGGCATAGTCGGGGTCGAGGGCGTGCTCGGCGTCGATGAAGGCGCAGATGCCGCCCGCGGCCTGCGCGTTGGCGATCACGTGCAGGGCCACCGTGGTCTTGCCACTGGATTCCGGGCCGTAGATCTCCACCACGCGACCGCGCGGCAGGCCACCGATACCCAGTGCCACGTCGAGCGCGACCGATCCGGTGGGAATGACCTCGATCGGCTGCCTGGTCTCCTCGCCCAGCCGCATCACCGAGCCACGACCGTGCTGCTTCTCGATCTGGGCCAGCGCCGCCTCGAGCGCCTTCGCGCGATCCGCTACCGCCATCATCTGTCCTTTCCTCGAACGCTGCCCCACACCTTAGGAACCGGCACTGACAGTGGGTCAGAAATCTTCCGGACCTGTGGATGACCGGGGTCGCCGGCCTCGACGTCGTCCACAGCTTAGGCGAACGGGTGTTCGAAATCGAGTGGGATGTCGGCGTGTCGCCGGAGGACTACTGCAGCAGGGTGGCGTCGGAGAGTTCGGCGTCCTTGATCTTCTGGAACTCGGCCATCAGATCACCGGTCTCCATGCCGGCCTTCTGCTCGTCGCGCACATCCAGGACGATCCGGCCGGCGTGCATCATGATCAGCCGGTTGCCCAGTTGCAGGGCCTGCTTCATGTTGTGGGTGACCATCAGCGTGGTCAGGTGGTGCTCCTCCACCAGCTCCTTGGTGAGCCGGGTCACCAGCGCGGCGCGCTGGGGGTCGAGCGCCGCGGTGTGCTCGTCCAGCAACAGGATCTGGGGTTGGGAGAAGGTCGCCATCAGCAGCGAGAGCGACTGGCGCTGGCCGCCGGAGAGCAGCCCCACCCAGTCGTGCAGCCGGTTCTCCAGGCCCTGTTCCAGCACGGTGAGCTCGGCGCGGAAGCGCTCCCGCTTGGCCTTGGTCACACCCAGGTGCAGCATCCGCCGCTTGCCACGCTCCAGCGCCATCGCGAGGTTCTCCTCGATGGTCATATGCGGCGCGGTGCCGGCCGAGGGGTTCTGGAAGACCCGTCCGATGTAGGCGGCTCGCTGGAAATCGGTCAGCCCGGTGACGTCGCTGCCGTCGATCGTCACCTTGCCGGCGTCGGAACGGATCGAGCCGGAGACCACGTTCAGCAGCGTCGACTTGCCGGCGCCGTTGGAGCCGATCACCGTGGCGAAGTCGCGTGGTTCCAGGTGCAGGTCGACATCGACCAGCGCCCGGCGTTCGTTGACGGTGCCGGGGAAGAAGGTCTTGCTGATCTTCTCGAGCCGCAACATCAGCGTTCCTCCTTCGATGCGAAATCGGGTTGTTCGAAATCGGGTTCCGCGGCTTCGGAGGGGGCGGTGTCGGTCACCCCGGGCCGCCGCCGGAAGGCCGCCGGAACCTTGTGGAAGACCTTCCACTGCGGCAGCACCAGCGCCAACACCACCAGCACCGCCGAGATCAGCTTCATGTCGTTGGGGTTCAGGCCGGCGGACAGCGCGATCTGGATGACCAGCCGGTACAGCACCGAACCCAGCACCACCGCCGAGGCCGCCCGCAGGATCGTCAGCCGGCCGATCAGCGCCTGCCCGATGATCACCGAGGCCAGCCCGGCCACGATCATGCCGATGCCCATCCCGACGTCGGCGAAGCCCTGGTACTGGGCGATCATCGAGCCGGCGATCGCCACCAGCCCGTTGGAGAGCGCCAGGCCGAGGATCTTCTGGGCGTCGGTGGAGACCCCGAAGGAGCGGATCATTTCCGGGCTGTCGCCGGTGCCCCGCATCGCCAGCCCCAGATCGGTGTGCAGGAACCAGATGATCAGCGCCAGCACCACCACCGCCACCACCGCCAGGATCGCCGGGCCGACCCACGTCCCCAGCAGCTTCTGCTCGCGCAGCCCGGAGAAGAAGGTGTCGGCGCGCAGCAGCGAGACGTTCGCCGAGCCCATGATCCGCAGGTTGATCGAGTACAACCCGATCATGGTGAGGATGCCGGCCAGCAGCCCGTCGATATTGCCCTTGGTGTGCAGCAACCCGGTGATCGTGCCGGCGATCAGCCCGCCGAGGCAGGCCAGCACGGTCGCCGTCCACGGATCCAGTCCGTTGACGATCGAGATCGCGGCGATGGCACCACCGGTGGTGAAGCTGCCGTCGACGGTCAGGTCGGGGAAGTCCAGGATGCGGAAGGTCAGGTACACCCCGAGCGCCATGATCGCGTAGATCAGTCCCAGGTCGATGGCGGTGATCATGGGGTTCCCCTGTCGGACGGCACGGGCGGGGAGGACGCTCCCCGCCCGTGCGGCGTGAGATTACTGGGTGACGTTCTCCGGCTTGGCCCGATCGATCAGCTCCTGCGGCAGGGTGACGCCCATCCGCTGCGCGGCACCCAGGTTGAGGTACACCTCCAGGTTGGTCTGGGTCTCCACCGGCATGGTCGCCGGGTCGGCGCCCTCGGTGAGGATCCGGACCGCCTGCTCGCCGGTCTGCCGGCCCAGCTCGGCGTAGGAGATGCCGTAGGTCGCGATGGCCCCGCCGACCACGGTGCCGGCCTCGGCGCCGAAGACCGGGATCTGCTTGGCCTCGGCGACGCCGATCAGCCCGTCGAGCGAGGAGACCACGGTGTTGTCGGTCGGCACGTAGATCGCGTCCACGTCGCCCAGCGCCTCGGTGGCCTGCTGCACATCGGCGGAGGTCGGCGCGGCCGCCTCCTTGATCTCCAGGCCGAGCGTCGGCGCGATCTCCTTCAACCAGTTCACCTGGGTGACCGAGTTGGCCTCGCCGCTGTTGAAGACGACGCCGACGGTCTTGGCATCCGGCACGATCTGCTTGACCAGTTCCAGCTGCTCCTTGACCGGGTTGGCGTCGGAGGTGCCGGTGACGTTGGCGCCCGGCGCCTCCAGCGAGGCCACCAGCTCGGCGCCGACCGGGTCGGTGACGGCGGTGAACAGCACCGGGACGTCAGTGATCTTCTGCGCGACCGCCTGGGCGGTGGGGGTGGCGATCGCCAGGATCAGGTCGTAGTCGCCGTCGGCGAAGGTGCCCGCGATGCTCGCGGCGACCGACGGGTCGCCCTGGGCGTTCTGCTCGTCGTAGGTGACCTGCAGGCCGGCATCGGCCAGGGCTGCCTTGAAGCCCTCGCGAGCGGCGTCCAGCGCCTCGTGGGTGACGATCTGGGTGATGCCGATGGAGAAGGTCTCGGCCGGTTGGCTGGCGTCGGGGGATGCGGATGGCGACTCCGCCGGCGGCGTGGTGCCGGCGGGCGTGCCCGCGCAGGCGGTGAGAGTGAGGCCGGCCAGCGCGGCTACAGCAGCCAGCCTGAGGGTCTTGAACACGACGGATCCTTTCGAGTTGCTCAGCCGCCACTCAGCGCTGGGCGCACGGGTGGTGAGCATGAAGCCTAGGGGGTGCCGGCGGCGTGCGGTGACCTATCCACCGGGTGAGCGGAGCCGCCCTCAGCGCTGCGCTTCGGGAACGTCCAGGATCACGCAGGCGGCCAGCCAGATGCGCCGCACGGGAACGCCGTCGGCCAGCGCCTGAGTGACGGTTCGTCCACCGAGATCGACGTGCACCACGGAGTCGGCCCAGACCGGCGCGTAGGCGTCACCCAACAGGGCGCGCAGCCGTGTCCACAGCTCGGTCTCGCGCACTCCCGGGCTCAGGCGGCCGCGGCGGTCTGGCGGCGCATCGGCAGCGTGGTGACCTGGGCGCGGGCGTCGATCTGGTCGCCGACCCGGCGCAGCAGTTGCGACAGCGGGACGCCGAGCGCACCGCAGATCGCGTTCAGCAGTTCGCTGGAGGCTTCCTTCTGGCCGCGCTCGATCTCGGAGAGGTAGCCGAGGCTGACCCGCGCCTGGGACGAGACCTCGCGCAAGGTGAGGTTCTCGGCACGCCGGAGTTCGCGCAGCGTCTCACCGAGCGCCTCGCGCATCAACACCGGGCGGTCCGGAAGCGTCGTCACCATGAAATGAACTCTACCTGTCGATCGGACGTGAACGGTGATTCAACACCACCTGCGGACCCGATGTTCCCAGGAGTTTCCCCGAGGATCTTGATCGTGGCGGACTTCATGGTGAGGCGGCGGCTCACCTAGCGGTCCTGCAGCCCGGTCAGCAGCATGCCCAGGGCCCCGGCCACGGTCTGGCTGCGGACCGCCGCCCGGTCACCGGTGAAGGCGCACCGCTGCGCCCGGGACGACCGCTCGTCCGCGATCCCGATCCATACCGTGCCGGGCGGGTGTCCCTCCTGCTCGGTGGGGCCGGCCACGCCGGAGACCGCGACGGCCCAGTCGGCGCCGGTGATCAGCCGGATGCCCGTGGCCATGGCCGTGACCGTCTCGGACGAGACGGCGCCGTAGCGCTCGAGGACGTCCGGATCGACGCCCGACAGGGCGGTCTTCATGGCGGTGGCGTAGGCGATCGCACCGCCGAGGTAGACCTCCGAGGCGCCGGGGACGCTGGTCAGCGCAGCGCCGATCAGGCCGCCGGTGAGCGATTCGGAGGTAGCCAGGGTGAGCCCGGCGGAACGCAACCGGGCGATCAGCCGCGCGGCGAGCGGGTCAGCGTCGGCCGTCATTCTCGGCGGCCGCCAGGGCGTGGGCACGCAGGCGCATGGCCTCCACGACGTACTGGGCGCCGGTCACCACGGTCAGCACCACGGCGGCGCCCATCACCAGCCAGGCCAGCCAGAACCAGAAGGGCAGGGTCTGCGCGGTCTGCCAGATCGGGTAGGGCAGGAACATCAGCAGGGCGATGGACTGCAGCACGGTCTTCAGCTTGCCGCCCGGGGCGGCAGCCATCACGGCGTACTTCAGCATCCGTACCCGCATCCAGGTGATGCCCCACTCGCGCACCAGGATCAGGATGGTCACCCACCAGGGCAGTTCACCCAGGATGCTCAGCCCGATGAAGGCCGCGCCGGTGAGCGCCTTGTCGGCGATCGGATCCCAGATCTTGCCGAAGTCGCTGACCAAACCGTAACGCCGAGCCAGGCGGCCGTCGAAGAGGTCGGTGAGGATCGCCACCCCGAAGGCGACCGTGGCGCCCAGGCGCCAGGCGAAACTGCTCGGGTTGACGAACAACAGCCAGACGAACACCGGGACGAGTACCAGCCGGAGGATGGTGAGGGCGTTGGGCAGCCATGCCGGCACGCCTCGGCCACTCCCCGTCTGCTGCGTCATCGCTGCCCCGCTTCCACGACCAGGTCCACCCCGTCCGCTGCTGCGACCCTACCCCAACCGAGCGTCCCTGGGATCGTGTCCGCGCCCAGCCCGGTGAGGATGGTCGCCCCGTCGGTCTCCGGGCCCTGCTGCGCGATCCGGCCCTGCCAGCCCTCCGGCTGCCGGGCCTCGGTCAGGAACTGCACGCGCTCCCCGATCCGGTCGTTCGCCCGCTGCGCCAGCAGCTCGTCGACCACCGCGGTGAGGTGTTCGACCCGTTCGGCGATCTCCGGCTCCGCGATCTTGCCCGCGAGGGTGGCGCCCTCGGTGCCGTCCTCGTCGGAATAGCCGAAGACGCCTACGGCGTCCAGCCGGGCCTCGGCCAGGAACCCGGCCAGCAATTCGACCTCGGCCTCGGTCTCGCCCGGGAAGCCCACGATCACGTTGCTGCGCACGCCGGCGTACGGGTCGCGAGCGCGGATCGCCTCCAGCAGGGCGAGGAAGGAGTCGGCATCGCCGAACCGGCGCATCCGGCGCAGCACCGGCCCCGAGGCATGCTGGAACGGCAGGTCGAAGTAGCTCACCACGCTGTCGAGTTCGCAGATCGCGGCGATCAATTCGGGACGGACCTCGGCCGGCTGCAGGTACGAGACCCGGATCCACTCCAGCCCGTCGACCGCATCCAGGGCGGTCAGCAGGCCGACCAGATCGGCCCCGGCCAGATCCTTGCCGTAGGACGAGGAGTTCTCCGACACCAGGACGACTTCCCTGACGCCGTCGGCGACCAGCCACCGCGCTTCGGCGACCACCTCGTCGATCGGCCGGGAGAGGTAGGAGCCGCGGAAGCTGGGGATGGCGCAGAAGGCGCAGCGCCGGTCGCAGCCCGAGGCGATCTTGAGCGGGGCGGTGGCCCCACCGGCCAGCCGCTTGCGCGGTACCGGCGGTCCGCTGGCCGGGACGACCCCCGCGCCGTGGCCGGGGACGACGATCCGTCCGGCGGCGGCCGGGCGGGCGACGGGGCTGATCGGCAACAGCGTCCGGCGATCCCGCGGGGCGTGCGGGGTGGGAGCATGCCCGTCCAGGATCGAGCGCAACCGGCCGGCGATGTCGGCGTAGTCGTCGAAACCCAGGACGGCGTCGGCCTCCGGCAACTCCCGGGCCAACTCGGCGCCGTACCGTTCGGCCAGGCAGCCGACCGCCACCACGGACGCGACGCTGCCCGACTCCTTCAGGTCGGCGGCGGCCAGCAGGGTGTCGATGGAATCCTTCTTGGCGGCGTCGATGAAGCCGCAGGTGTTGACCACGACGACGGTGGCGTCCGACGGGTCGTCCACCAGCGCGAATCCCCCGGCGGCCAGCCGTCCGGCCAGTTCTTCGGAGTCCACGTCGTTGCGCGCACAGCCCAACGAGGCGATGTGAACCGCTGGTTGTGCCGTCATGTCCGCGGAGCCTACCGCGCGAAGCTGTCTCAGCCCTCGCGCAGGTTGGCCAGCACCTCGTCCAGGTCGTCGGGCTTCACGAGAACCTCACGCGGCTTGGAGCCCTCGGAGGGGCCCACGATGCCGCGGGTCTCCAGGATGTCCATCAGCCGGCCGGCCTTGGCGAAGCCCACCCGCAGCTTGCGCTGCAGCATCGAGGTCGAGCCCAGCTGCAGGTTGACCACCAGCTGGGCGGCCTCCAGCACGAGCTCGAGGTCGTCGCCGATGTCCTCGGCGACCGCCCTGCCGGATTCCGCCGGAGCCGTGACGTCCTCGCGGTAGGCGGGTGCCTGCTGCTCGGTGACGTGCTTGACCACCGACCGGATCTCGGCCTCGGTCACCCAGGCGCCCTGGACGCGCAGCGCCTTGGACTGGCCCATCGGCAGGAACAGCCCGTCGCCCTGGCCGACCAGCTTCTCGGCGCCGGGAGTGTCGAGGATGACCCGGGAGTCGACCTGCGAGCTGGTCGCGAAGGCCAGCCGGGAGGGGACGTTCGCCTTGATCAGACCGGTCACTACATCAGTAGAGGGACGCTGGGTGGCCAGCACCAGGTGGATGCCGGCGGCCCGCGCCAGCTGGGTGATCCGAACCACCGAATCCTCCACGTCGCGCGGGGCGACCAGCATCAGGTCGGCCAACTCATCCACGATGACCACCAGGTACGGATACGGCGCCAGCACCCGCTCCGAGCCGGGCAGCGGCTGGGCCTGCCCCGAGAGCACCGCCTTGTTGAAGTCGTCGACGTGGCGGAAGCCGAAGGCGGCCAGGTCGTCGTAGCGGGCGTCCATCTCGCGGACCACCCACTGCAGCGCCTCGGCGGCCTTCTTGGGCGAGGTGATGATCGGGGTGACCAGGTGCGGGATGCCCTCGTAGTGGGTGAGCTCCACCCGCTTGGGGTCGACCATGATCATCCTCACCTCGTCGGGCGTGGAGCGCATCAGGATGGAGGTGATCAGGGAGTTCACGAAGCTCGACTTGCCCGAGCCGGTGGCACCGGCCACCAGCAGGTGCGGCATCTTGGCCAGGTTGGTCACCACGTGACCGCCCTCGACGTCCTTGCCCAGCCCGATGGTGAGCGGGTGGTGGTCGTTGCGGGCTCGGTTGGAGCGCAGCACGTCGCCGAGCGAGACGATCTCCTTGTCGGCGTTCGGGATCTCGATGCCGATCGCGGACTTGCCGGGGATCGGCGACAGGATGCGCACGTCGGCCGAGGCCACCGCGTAGGCGATGTTCTTCTCCAGCCGGGTGACAGTCTCGACCTTGACCGCGGTGCCGAGCTCGACCTCGTAACGGGTGACGGTCGGGCCGCGGGTGTAGCCGGTGACCGAGGCATCGATCTCGAACTGACGCAGCACCTCGGTGAGCCGGGCCATCACCTGGTCGTTGACCTGGCTGCGCGCCTTGGGCAGCGAGCCGGGCTTGAGCAGCGCCTGGTCGGGCAGGGTGTAGACGACATCGCCCGACAGCGGCGGCTGGGCGGCCCGCAGCGGCGCCGACGACATGGCCGGCACCTCCAGTTCCGGCTTGGGAGCCTTGCCCGCCGTGATCGGGAGCGGCGGCTCGACCGCCTGGGTCTCCTCCAGGTCGACCGGGTCGATGAACTCGAAGTCGGGAGCCGGGTCGTTCACCAGCGGGGTCACGAAAGCCTCGTCCCCGCTGTAGTCGGTGGGTTCCTCCGGCTTCCTCGCGGCCAGCTTCGCGCGGGCCGACGACACCCGTTCGCCGAGTTCGTGGACGGGGATGCCGAGCACCACCAGCAGGCCGAACCCGGCCACCAGCACCAGGATCGGCACGGCCAGCCAGACCGAGACCAGATCGACCAGGAAGGAGGAGGAGAAGAAGCCCAGGAAGCCGCCGGCCTCGCGAACCAGCTCCGGGTGGGAGCCGCGCGGAACGCCGTGGGCGATGTGGATCAGGCCCAGGACGCCCAGCAGGATGGTCATCCAGCCGATCGCCTGCCGTCCACCCGGACCGTTGCGGTCGGGGTGGCGCAGCGTCCGCCACGCCATGACGGCGGCGATCACCGGGACGGCGTAGGCGAAGCTGCCCACCACGGTGGTGAGCACGAGCCGGATCACCGACCCGGCGGTCCCCGGCAGGCCGAACCAGAACTCCCCGGCCACGATCAGGGCGATGATCAGCAGCACCAGGCCCGCGCCGTCGCGCCGGTGGGCCGGATCGAGGTCGCGCGCCGAGGTGCCGATGGCGCGGGCGAGCTGACCGGTCACCCGGGCGATGCCGCGCCAGAACCCGGCAATGCCGCGCCCGAGCGCGGACAGTGCCCGGCTCAGGCCGGAGGGCTCGGCGGAGTGCCCGCGAGCAGAACTGCTGCGGGCCGGTGTCTTCTTGCTTCCGGACGCTCGAGGGGCCGTGGAACTACGCGTGGATGCGTTGCTCCGGCTCCGCGAGGGGGAAGACGCGCGGGTCGCCATGGGGGCAGCCTAAGGCACAGCCCCGCCGCAGCGGGAGTGGGCACGCCGCAGGCCATGCGGCCGACCACGCCGGTGCAGTCACTGCCAGATAGCGCCCTTGGCCGGCGGATATGTTCACCCAGAGCCGGTATTTGGCAGAAACTGCACTCGGCATCGAGCGCGTCATCGGTTCGATGGTGCGAGTGGGCGCGCTAGAAGTGAGCCCAGCCGGCCGAGCCCTCCCAGGTTTCGCCGTCGACCAGCACGCCCGGCTCACCGTCACGAACGGCACCCACCACGACCCACCCCTCCGGGACGTCGGATGGGGCGAAGCAGGCGGCCAGGGCGTGATCGTCCCCGCCGGTCAGCACGAAGGCCAGCGGATCCTTGCCGCCCAGCGCGGCGGCCACCGCGGTCTGCGGCTCGGCGATGTCGAAGGCGGCCGGGTCGAGGTCTATGACGACCCCGGAGGAGCGGGCGATGTGACCCAGGTCGGCCAGTAGGCCGTCGGAGACGTCCACCATGGCGGTCGCCCCGGCGAGTGCCGCCACGATGCCCTGACCGTAGGGCGGTTCGGGGACGCGGTGCGCGTTCACCACCGCCGCCGGCGAGCGAAAGCCGCGATTCAGCACCGCCAGGCCGGCCTCGGCCCAGCCCAGCCGGCCGCGGAACGCCACCACGTCGCCGGGCCGGGCGCCCGCGCGGGTGACCGGAGCCCGTCCCTCCAGGTCTCCGAACACGGTGGCCGTGACCACGATCTGGGGCGCCTGGGTGAGGTCGCCGCCGAGCAGCACCAGCCCGGCCTCCGCGCACTCGGCGCGCACCCCGGCGCTGAACTGCCGCGCCCATTCCGCCGGGGTCTCGGCCGGCAGCGCCAGGCTGATCACCACGCCGATGCCGCGCGCGCCCTCTGCCTCCAGGTCCGCGGCGGCCGACGCGACGGCCTTGCGTCCGACATCGTGCGGGCCCGACCAGTTCTCCCGCCAGTGCCTTCCCGCCACCATGGTGTCGGTGGAGACCGCGACCGGCCCGTCTGGAGCGAAGACCGCGCAGTCGTCGCCCGGGCCGACCAGCACGTTCGGGGCGGTGGGAAGCCCCGCTGTGATCTCGGCGATCAGCCCGAACTCCCCCAGGTCGCCGACCGTGCCGGCCACTACCGCAGCCCCGGCCGCTGGGCCAGGCCCAGGTCGATGAGCTCGCCGACGAGAGCCGAGTAGCCCAGCCCGCTGGCCTGCCACAGCAGCGGGAACATGGAGGTGCGGGTGAAGCCCGGCATCGTGTTGAGTTCGTTGACGAAGAACTCCCCCACCGGGTTGAGGAAGAGGTCGACCCGGGCCAGCCCTTCGACGTTCATCGCGTCGAAGGTGCGGGCAGCCAGCGCCCGGGCCTGCTCGGTCTGCTCCGGCGTCAGCTTGGCCGGGGTGTCGAGGGTCACGTCCTCGTCGCCGAGGTACTTCGACTCGAAGTCGTAGAACATGTCATGGCGGTGCAGCACGATCTCGCCCGGGACGGAGGGCCGCGGCGGCTGGCCGTCGCGTCCCTGCAGCACCGCGATCTCGATCTCCCGGCAGCCCACGAAGCCCGCCTCGACGACGATCTTGGGGTCGTACCGCAAGGCGAGTTCGATCGCGGCGGGCAGCTGTTCGGGGGTGTCCACCCGTGAGATGCCCAGGCTCGACCCGCCCCGGGCGGGCTTGACGAAGACCGGGTAGCCCAGGCCGGTGACCGCCGCCGTCCAGCGCTCCGGGTCGCGCTGCCAGTGGCCGGGGTTGATCGCGACCCAGCGACCGACCGGCAGCCCGGCCGACCACATCGCGCGCTTCATCAGATCCTTGTCCATCCCGATCGCGCTGGCGGCCACCCCAGCGCCCACGTACCGCACGCCGAGCATCTCGAACAGGCCCTGGATGGTGCCGTCCTCGCCGTAGGGGCCGTGCAGCAGGGCGAAAGCCAGGTCGATGTCCACCAGATCGGTCAGCCGGTCGCCTTCGCGGGTGCCGATCTGCGCGCCGCGCGGCCCGCGCAGCAGCACCGCCTGCGGCAGGTCCTCGGCCACGCGCGGCAGCGCGCCATCGGTCACCTGGTAGCCGGCCACCGTCTCCAGCGGGACCCGCACCCAGTCCCCCGCGGCGGTGATGCCCACCGCCACCACGTCGCAGCCGTCGATGGCACGCAGCACGCCGCCCGCCGTCAGGCACGAGATCTCGTGTTCGGAACTGGCACCGCCGAAGATCAGGACGACGGTGGGACGTGGCTGGGTCATCGGGCCTCTTCTCGGGAGCATCGCCCAGCAGACTACCGGCCGAACCCCGATCGCCGGAGAACCAGCGCCGCGGTCGCCCGGCTTCCCGTCCGGGTTGCCGAACCGGCTACGCGCGACGGTCCGCGCGCGGGTCGAACCGCGTGGGCGGGGCCGATTCGCCGCGGATCTCCTCCACGACGGCGACGATCGCGGCCATCATGCGGTCGGTGGCCAGCTCGACGGTCTCAGGATCGTCGCCGGCCAGATCGTCCAGCTCCACCGCCGGACCGGTCCGCAGCGTCATGGTGGGTTTCGGGACGAGCCGCGGCCAGGCGGGCTTCTTGCCGCCCAGCAGGAGCTGGGCTCCCCACTGGCCGACCGGGACCAGCGGCGCGCCGGTGGCCAGGGCCAGCCGGACGGCGCCGGTGCGTCCGGTCATCGGCCAGCCGCCGGGATCGGTGGTGATGGTGCCCTCGGGATAGACCACGACGCACTCCCCCGCGGCCAGCGCCTCCTTGGCGGCGGCCAGCGAATCGGAGGCGTCGTGCGCACCCCGCCGGACCGGGATCTGGCCGGTCGCGGTCACCGCCCAACCGGCCACCGGCATCGACCAGACCTCGATCTTGGCCAGGAACCGCGGCCAGCGGCCCTGCCAGATCAGGTAGTGCGCGAGCGCGATCGGATCGGCGTTGGAGATGTGGTTGGCGACCACGATCACCCCGCCGGTGCGGGGCAGGTCCGGTGCGCCGTCCCAGTTCTGCCGGGTGAGCCGTCGCATCAGCCAGCCGGCGAACCGGGCCAGCCGGCGGTAGGTGGGCTGGACGGGAGTGGGGTTCGCCTCCCGGAGCTTCAGACCGGCGCGCGCCGTGGTCTCGACCTCAGTCACAGCGCCCTCCGCTCGTCGCCGACGAAAGGAGTATCCCGGTGCTTCCTCGATCTCGACAAGCTCGATCGGCGAAGCCGCTGCTAACCCGCGGTCTTCGCGGGCAGCGTCCGCGGCAACCAGGACGGCCGCTTCGACTCGTACTCCTCGATCAGGTCGACGTGCTGCAGGGTGAGGCCGATGTCGTCCAGGCCCTCCAGCAGGCGGTGCCGGGTGTAGTCGTCGATCTCGAAGGAGAAGACGTTGTCGGCCGCCTCGACGGTGCGGTGGTGCAGGTCGACGGTGAACTCGATGCCCGGCTCGCTCTCGGCGATCTCCCAGAGCTTCTCCACCACGTCCTGCGGCACGACCGCGATCACCAGGCCGGCCTTGCCGGAGTTGGAGCGGAAGATGTCGCCGAAGCGGCTGCCGATCACGACCTTGAAGCCGTAGTTCTGCAGCGCCCAGACGGCGTGCTCGCGCGAGGAGCCGGTGCCGAAGTCGGGGCCGGCGACCAGGATCGAGCCCGGCGCGTAGGCGCTCTGGTTGAGCACGAACTCGGGGTCATTGCGCCAGGCGGCGAACAGCCCGTCCTCGAAGCCGGTGCGGGTCACCCGCTTGAGGTAGACCGCCGGGATGATCTGGTCGGTGTCGACATTGCTGGCGCGCAGCGGGACCGCGATCCCGGTGTGGGTGCTGAACTTGTCCATCGCGATCTCCTTACAGGTCGGCCGGGGAGCTCAGGGTGCCGCGGATCGCGGTCGCCGCGGCGACCGGCGGGGACACCAGGTGGGTGCGTCCGCCCTTGCCCTGGCGGCCCTCGAAGTTGCGGTTCGAGGTGGACGCGGCGCGCTCCCCCGGTGCCAGCTGGTCGGGGTTCATGCCCAGGCACATCGAGCAGCCGGCCGCACGCCATTCCGCGCCGAAGTCCAGGAAGACCTGGTCCAACCCCTCGGATTCGGCCTGGAGCCGTACCCGCGCCGAGCCCGGGACGACCAGCATCCGCACCCCGTCGGCGATCTTCTTGCCCTGCAGCACGGACGCGGCCAGCCGCAGATCCTCGATCCGGCCGTTGGTGCAGGAGCCCAGGAAGACGGTGTCCACCCTGATCTCGCGCATCGGGGTGCCGGCGCGCAGATCCATGTAGGTCAGCGCGCGCTCGGCCGCCGAACGGTCCACCGGGTCGGCGAAGTCCTCCGGAGCCGGGACGGCGCCGCCCAGCGGCACGCCCTGGCCGGGGTTGGTGCCCCAGGTGACGAACGGGGTCAGCGTGGCCGCGTCGATGTTCACCTCGCGGTCGAAGACGGCGTCGGAGTCGGAGTACAGCGTCTTCCAGTACGCGACCGCGGCGTCCCAGTCGGCGCCCTCGGGAGCGTGCGGGCGTCCCTTCAGGTAGGCGAAGGTGGTCTCGTCCGGGGCCATCATGCCGGCCTTGGCACCCCACTCGATGCTCATGTTGCAGATCGTCATGCGGCCCTCCATCGAGAGGTTCTCGATGGTCGTGCCGCGATACTCCACGACGTAGCCCTGGCCGCCGCCGGTGCCCACCTTGGCGATCAGGGTGAGCACGATGTCCTTGGCGGTGACGCCCTCGGGCAGTTCGCCGTTGACGTTGACAGCCATCGTCCTGGGACGGGCCTGCGGCAGCGTCTGGGTGGCCAGCACGTGCTCGACCTCGGAGGTGCCGATGCCGAAGGCCAGCGCGCCGAAGGCGCCGTGGGTGGAGGTGTGGGAATCGCCGCAGACCACGGTCAGGCCGGGCTGGGTCAGCCCCAGCTGCGGGCCGATGATGTGGACGACGCCCTGGTCCTTGTCGCCCAGGGAGTGCCGGCGGACGCCGAACTCGTCGGCGTTGCGGCGCAGGGTGTCCACCTGCAGCTTCGAGACCGGGTCGGCGATCGGGGCCAGGATGTTCAGCGTGGGGGTGTTGTGATCCTCCGTCGCCAGGGTGAGGTCGGTGCGCCGCACCGGCCGGTCGGCCAGTCGCAGGCCGTCGAAGGCCTGGGGGCTGGTGACCTCGTGGACGAGGTGAAGGTCGATGTACAGCAGATCCGGCTCGCCGGGCGCGGTGCGCACGACGTGGCTCTCCCAGACTTTGTCGCTGAGTGTCTTCCCCATCGGGTCTCCCAGAAATCTCGGCCCGCTCGCGCGGGGCTCGTCACAGGTCCCACCGTAGCAGACTTGCATTTCATGATGCGAGACGGCAGTATCAGACTATGGACAACTCTAGCGGTGTCGGCGTGCTCGACAAGGCGGCTCTGGTCTTGACCGCCCTGGAACAGGGACCGACCACTCTCGCCGGTCTGGTGACCGCCACCGGCCTGGCCCGTCCGACCGCCCACCGGCTGGCGGTCGCCCTCGAACACCATCGGCTGGTCAGCCGCGACCTGCAGGGCCGCTTCGTGCTCGGCCCCCGCCTCACCGAGCTGGCCTCGGCGGCCGGCGAGGACCGGCTGCTGGCCACCGCCGGGCCGGTGCTGGCCCGGCTGCGCGACATCACCGGCGAATCCGCCCAGCTGTTCCGCCGCCAGGGCGAGTTCCGGGTCTGCGCGGCGGCGGCCGAGCGTCCGTCCGGCCTGCGCGACACCATCCCGGTCGGCTCCCAGCTCACCATGTCCGCCGGTTCGGCCGCGCAGGTGCTGCTGGCCTGGGAGGATCCGGACCGGATCCAGCGCGGTCTGCAGAACGCCTCGTTCTCCGCCGTCGCCCTGGCCACCGTCCGCCGCCGCGGCTGGGCCCAGTCGGTCGCCGAACGCGAGGCCGGCGTGGCCTCGGTGTCCGCCCCGGTGCGCTCCCCCAGCGGCAAGGTGATCGCCGCCGTCAGCGTCTCCGGCCCGATCGAGCGGCTCTCCCGCCAGCCCGGACGGCTGCACGCACCCGCCGTGATCGCGGCCGCCGAACGGCTGTCGGAGGTCCTGCGCCGCAACGGCGGCGAAGGCTGACGGCGACGCCTCGTCCGGCCCGGGTTCGCTCAGCCGCGGCGCAGTCGCTCCCGCAGCCGCATCAGTTCCTTGCGCTGCGCGTCGGTCAGGCTCCCGATCCCCTGCTCGTTGATCTGGTCGAGCAGTTCGTCCAGCCGCTCCCGGTCGGTGCGGCCGGCCTGCTTGAAGGCCGTGCCCCGTGACCGGCGGCGCTGTCGTGGCTGGGACTGCCGGCGTCCGCCCGGAATCCATCGGTAGGCGCTCAACAGCCCGGCGTAACGCGCCGCGATGGCGATCAGGGCCAGCGCCAGCGCCAGGCTGAGCAGGCTGCCCAGGTCGCGGGCCGCGACGGCCTGCAGCACCTGCAGGCCGACCAGCACCAGGCCGAACACCCAGGCCGGGATGTTGAACAGGAACCGGCGGTCGGGGTACTCCGCGATCCACAACAACAGGATCGCGAACTCGATGACGTTGATGCCGGCCAGCAGGTAGCCCGCGCCCAGCACCAGACCCACGATGGTCGCCGCCGCGGTCAGGCTGGCCCAGATCCCGACCAGCAGCCAGGCCATCGTCCGACGGCCGAGGGCCTGTTCCAGGTCGGTGCCGAAGTACCAGAAGAAGAACAGAGCGATCACGCTCCACAGGCTCAGCCCATTCGCCAGCGGCCAGGTGACCAGCCGCCAGACCTCGCCGGCCGCCGCGTACTCGGGCACGAAGGCCAGCAGCCCAGGCAACGGCGGGAGGATCACGTAGGCCAGCCACGAGACCGCCACCGCCAGCACCACGGCCATGACGGTGCCGACCTCCAGCCGGCCGAGCCGGAACCACGGGTCGCCGACGCCGCCGCGCGCTGCGAAGAATCCGCTCATGACCCCAAGCCTGCCACGTAGACCCGCGCCCGGCGGTCGCTCACGCGGTGACCGCGCCGGCGGTCGCGTCCGCCCAGCCGGCCACGTGGCGGGCGACCAGCCGCTCCAGCGCGTCGATCCACGCCGGCGAGTCGTTGAGGCAGGGCACCCGCACGAAGCGCTGCCCGCCGTGGGCGATGAACTCCTCGCGGTTGAGCATGCCGATCTCCTCCTCGGTCTCCAGGCAGTCGGCGACGAAGCCGGGGCAGAACACGTCCAGCCGCCGCACCCCCGCCTCGGCCAGTTCGGCGACCCGCTCGATGGTGGCGGGAGTGAGCCACTCCCGCCGGCCGAACTTCGACTGGTAGCTCAGCTCGCACTCCTCGGCGGTCAGCCCCAGCCGCTGCCGCAGCAGCACGGTCGTCCGCTCGCATTCGACCGGGTAGGGATCCCCGCCGGTCACCATGTCGACCGGGATGCCGTGGTAGCTCAGCAGCAGCTTGTCGCCGGCGGCGAAGTCGGGCCGGCCCTCGCGCTCCCAGGTCTGCTCGATCAGGGCAGCGCAGGCCTCGATGTAGCCCGGGTCGTCGTGGAAGTCGCGGACGGTGCGGTACTCCGGCTGATCGACGGCAGCACGGACGTGGTCGGCCAGCGCATCGAGCACGGTGGCGACGGTGGTCGTGGAGAACTGCGGATACAGCGGGACGACGAGCACCTTTCGGGCGCCCTCCTCCTGCAGCCGGGTGAGCACGCTGGTGAGGCTGGGATTGCCGTAGCGCATGGCGACCTCCACGCGAGCCTGGTCGCCGAGCCGCGCGCCGAGCGCGGCCCGCTGCGCCAGGGAGTGCACCATCAGCGGCGAGCCGTCCGGCAGCCAGACCGACGCGTACTTCTCGGCGGAGGCCCGGGCGTGCACCTGCAACACCCGCAGTTCCAGCACCGGCCGCCAGAACAGCGGGTTGAGCGGAATGATCCGCGGGTCGGTCAGGAATTCCCGCAGGTACCGCTGGACGTCGCCCAGCGCCGGAGAATCGGGCGTTCCCAGGTTGACCAACACCACTGCCACGTCCGAACCGCTCGTCACGCCACCACCCCTTCGCTGCGACTCGAGAGTCTATCCCGGCCTCGGAGGTCACCCACCCGCCACCGGACAGCACGATACCGACCAGCTCACGGGTTGCCGCGCGCGAGGCGCGGATCGAGCGCCGCCACCCCGAACACAAGTCAACCAGTTGACACCAAAGTTGGTAACCGGTTGACTAATGGGGTGGATACGCACCTCACAGCCAGCCTTCACGAGTTGGTGTACACCATGGACCGGTTCGCCGACCGCGTCCTGGCCCGACGGTTCGGGATCGACCGGAACCTGTTCGCCTTCCTCGCGCCGCTCGCCGCCGGGTCGATGGACGTCACGCGCCTGGCCGAGTCGCTCAACCTCACCAAGGCTGCGATCAGCAAGCGGGTTCCGCTCCTGGAGCAGGAGGGCTGGCTGACGACCTCGGCCGACCCGGATCACCGGCGCCGGGTGGTCGTTACCCTCACGCCGCGCGCCCGGCTGCTCGTCACCGAGGCCGGCGAGCTGTTGAACGACCGCTTCGCCGCCCTGCTCCACCAGACCCGGATCGACCCCGAGCGGCTCCATCGCCAGGTGCGCGAACTCATCGACGCCACGCGTGCCCTCGAGACCGAACCGGAGCTGCCATGACCACCCGGGCCATACCTCGCCAGGCGGCCGGCACTCCCCAACAGCCTGAGCCCGCGCCGGGCATTGGCGGCTCGCTCTCGCGGCCGCTCCTGACCATGAGCCTGCTGCTCGCCGCCCTCACCACGACGACCAGCCTGCTCGGCCTGCTGGCACCCTGGCCCTATGCCGCCGAGACCGCGAACTGGCGACTGCAGGCCCAGGCGCAG
Source organism: Actinomycetota bacterium (assembly GCA_020161795.1). Taxonomy (GTDB): domain Bacteria; phylum Actinomycetota; class Actinomycetes; order Propionibacteriales; family Propionibacteriaceae; genus Propionicimonas. The sequence goes on from JAIUOR010000055.1 coordinate 57,619, forward strand.
GATCTGGGCAACCTGCTCGCCGTGGGCGTGCTGCTGATCGCGGCGATCGCCGCCCGGCGAGGCTCCGTCCGAGGGTTCCTGGCCTGGGCCGGGTCACTGCTCTACCTGGCCTATGCCTTCACCATCTATGCCATGACCGTCCACTTCGGGCCGCTGTTCCTGCCCTACGTGGCAGGTCTCGGCCTCTCCGCCTACTGTCTGGTGTTCGGGTTGCCCGGCCGGACGGTGGGCCTGCAGCCGCGCCACCTGCGGCTCGGCAGCTGGACGATCGGTGTGACGGCGACCCTCTTCGCGCTGCTGTGGCTGGCCGGGATCACAGCCGCGCTGGGACGCGGCGAGGTGCCCCCGGAGCTCACCGACGCCGGTCTGGTCGCCAACCCCGTGCACGTGCTGGATCTCGCGCTCGTCCTGCCCGCGATGCTGATCACGGCCGTCCTCGCCCGCCGCGACGACCCTGCCGGGACGCTGCTGCTGGCGCCCTGGCTGACCTTCTCCGCCCTGATGGGCGCCAGCATCCTGGCCGCCCTGCTGCTCACCGCTGCACCGGTCGCCGTGCTGGCTGCGCTCGGCGCGGTGACCGTCGTCAACGCCGCCGTCGCCGCCCTGACGCTCCGCGGCGCCCGCCACCGCTGACGGGTCGGGCGTCCCGCGGGGAGCCCTGCGGCCAGGCTCCCTCGGCATCGGCGATAGGTTGGCCGGATGCGGTGGACGAGCGGAGTGCGGCGGAGGACGGGCATGCCCCGGGTCGTGCTGATGCTCGCGCTCTCGGCCCTCTTCGTGGCGATCGGGTTCGGGGTGATGGTGCCGGTGCTGCCGCTGTTCGCGCAGTCCTTCGGCGTGTCGAACCTGCTGATCGGCCTGGTCGTTTCGGCCTTCGCCGCGATGCGGCTGGTGACCAGTCCGTTCTGCCGCCGGATCTCGGCGCGCATCGGCCATCGCCGCACGATCGGCATCGGGATGTGGATCGTCGGGGTCTCCTCGGCCCTGTGCGGGCTGGCCGGCAGCTACCCCGAACTGCTGTTGTGGCGCGCGGTGGGCGGGATCGGCTCGGCCATGTTCACCATCTCGGCCACCGCGCTGCTGCTGGCCAGCGTTCCGGCCGGCCTGCGCGGCCGGGCCAGCGGGCTGTACCAGGGCAGCTTCCTGATCGGCGGCATGGCGGGCCCGGCGGTCGGCGGCCTGCTCGCCGGCATCTCGATGACCGCGCCGTTCTTCTTCTACGCCGGCACCCTGGTGGTGGCCGGCACGATCGCCTACACCCAGCTGCACGACGCCGCGCCCACCGGCGCACCGGGCACCGAGGAGGTCACCCGGCCGCTGCGTGAGGTGCTGGCCGACATCAGGTTCCGGGCGGCCTGCCTGCTGGGCTTCGGACAGGGCTGGCAGTCCTTCGGAGTGCGCTCGGCGCTGGTCCCGATCCTGATCGTGACCGGCCTGGGCGTGGACGCGACCTGGACCGGCATCAGCTTCGCCATCGCCGCGGTCGCCCAGGCCCTGGCGCTGCAGCCGGCCGGCCGGGCGACCGACCTGATCGGCCGGCGGCCGGTGATGATCGCCGGCGGCCTCACGGCGGCCACCGCGACCCTCGCCCTGCCGCTGGCTCCGAACCTGGCCTGGCTGATAGCGGTGCTGTGCCTGTACGGCGTCGGCGCGGCCGCGCTGGGCACCGCTCCGACCGCCGCTCTCGGCGACGCCGCCCGCGGGGCGGGAAGCCAGCCGATCGCGATCCATTCCATGGCCACCGACATCGGGAGCATCGCCGGGCCGCTGGTCGCCGGGGTACTGGCCGACAGCCTCGGCATGACCGCCGCCTTCGGCGCCGGCGCGCTGATCCTGCTCTCCGGCGCCGTACTGTCGTGGTTCATCCCACGTCGATCCGCAGCGCCGGCCGCTGCCTCGGAGTACTCTCGAAGCGACGATTGACGGCCGACCCCAGCGTCTCGTTACTCGGTGGGGCAGCCCTCGCTGGAGGCACGATGACTCATCCCTGGCGCAGCTACGTGGCTGTCGGCGACTCCTTCAGCGAAGGGCTGGAAGACCACTATCCGGACGGGACGATGCGCGGCTGGACCGATCGGCTGGCGCAGTCGCTGGCCGACCGCTGTGGCGAGCCGGTGCGCTACGCCAACCTCGCCATCCGTGGACGACTGCTCGGGCCGATCCTGGCCCAGCAGCTCGAACCTGCGCTCGCGCTCAAGCCGGACCTGGTCTCCCTGGTCGGCGGCGGCAACGACCTGCTGCGGCCCGGGGCCGATCCCGACGAGCTGGCGGCCCAGCTCGAAGCCGCCGTCGTCCGGCTGCGCTCGGCGGGCATCGACGTCCTGCTGGCCACCGGCATCGACCCGGCCGACTCCCCGATCATCAAGCTCACCCGCAACCGCGTCGCGGTGTTCAATGCCCACCTGTTCTCGCTCGCCCAGCGCCACGGCGCCTTCATCGCCAACCAGTGGGCGATGCGCTCCATCCGGGACTGGCGGCTCTGGTACGACGACCGGCTGCATCTCAACGCCGAGGGTCACGAGCACATGATGCAGGCGGCCCTGGTTGGGCTGGGCCTGGAGCCCGATCGGCCGGATTGGGACGAGCCGCTGCCGCCCGCCCCCGCGATGAGCCGCCGCGAGGCCCTGGACTGGAACCTCACCTGGACGCGCGACCACCTGGCCCCCTGGGTCGGGCGCCGGCTGCGCCACACCAGTTCGGGTGCGTACCGCACCGCCAAGCAACCCGCCTATCGCGAGGTCCAGCCTGCCGCTGCGGCAGAATAGGGCCCATGTCCTGGTCTGTTCCCGCCCGCACGGCACCGCCGTCGCCAGGGCTCCGGCTGCGCCTGGCGACCGTCATGGGCGATCTGGCAGCAGGCCTCTCCCGGCTGGCCGGACGAGGCTCCGGGGCCTCCATCCGCGGGCAGGTGATAGCCCGGTTGGCACCCGGCGCCTTCGCCGATCTGCTGCGCGGCCGCAAGATTCTGGCCGTCTCGGGCACCAACGGCAAGACCACCACCACCCATCTGCTCGCGGCGGCGGTGCGCGCCGGGCTCGGCGATGCGGCGGATCGGCTGGTCACCAACGCCGACGGCGCCAACCTGCACTACGGCATCGCGTCCGCGCTCAGCCAGGCCCCCCGGGCCGACATCGCCGTGCTGGAGACCGACGAGCGGGTGGTCGGCGACCTGATCGCCACCGGAGCCCCGCAGGTGCTGGTCTTCCTGAACTTCAGCCGCGACCAACTCGACCGGCACCACGAGATCAAGGCGCTCGGACGGGCCTGGCGCACCGCCCTGGAGAAGGCCGGGAAGGCCGGCCCGGTCATCGTGGCCAATGCCAGCGATCCGCTGGTGGTGTGGTCGTCGAGCACCGCCGCCGAGGTGATCTGGGTCGAGACCGACACCCAGTGGTCCGCCGACGGCGCGCTCTGCCCGGCCTGCGGCGCCATCCTGATGCGGGTGCGCGTGGAGGCTGGCCGCGACCACTGGGACTGCCCCGGCTGCGAGCTCACCCAGCCGGAGGCCTCCTACGTCGTCACCGGCGACGCGATCCGGCTTCCGGGCGGCGAGACGGTCACCCCACAGTTGCGGGTGCCGGGCCGGTTCAACCTCTCCAACGCGGCCTGCGCGCTGGCGGCGGCGGTCCACTTCGGGATCGATCCGCAGACCGCCTTGACCGGGATGGCCACGGTCACCGCTCCGGCCGGACGCTACGCCACGGCCCAGTTCGGCACCACCCGGGCCCGGCTGCTGCTGGCGAAGAACCCGGCCGGCTGGGCCGAGGCGTTGCCGCTGGCGGCCAGCGATCCGGTGGTGCTCGCCATCGACGCCGTGGCCGCCGACGGAAAGGACGTCTCCTGGCTCTGGGACGTCGACTACGAGCAACTGGCGGGCCGGCAGGTGATCGCCACCGGGCCACGCGCCCAGGATCTGGCCGTCCGGCTGAGCTACGCCGAGGTCGCGCACACCGTCGTCCCCGACCTGACCGAGGCGCTGGCCGGCCACGGCGGGACGGTCGACGTGATCTCCACCTACACCCCGTTCCAGAGGCTGCTGAAGATGGCGGGACTGCGATGAAGCCGATCGAGATCGTGCTGGTGTACCAGTCGCTGCTGGGCATCTACGGGGACCGTGGCAACGCGATGGTGCTGCGCCGGCGGCTGGCCTGGCGGGGCATCGAGGCCCGGCTGATCGAGGTGGAGCCGGGCGATCCGCTCCCGGCCTCCGGTGCGATCTACCTGCTGGGCGGCGGCGAGGACGGCGCCCAGGTGTCGGCCGTCCGGAGACTGCGCGAGGACGGCAACCTGTTCCGGGCGATCGAGGGCGGTGCGGTCCTGTTCGCGGTCTGCGCGGGCTACCAGATCACCGGCCACAGCTTCACCATCGGCGAGCACGACGAGGTGATCGAGGGGCTCGGGCTGCTCGACGTCACCACCCGGCGCGGTACCGAGCGTGCGGTGGGCGAAAGCCTCAGCCACTGGACCAGGCCGGACGGCACCGAATCGTTGATCACCGGCTTCGAGAACCACGGCGGCTTCACCACGCTGGGTCCTGGGGCCGCTCCCCTGGCCTTCGTCGAGATCGGCGTCGGCAACGCCAACGACGGCACCGAAGGCGCCGTCCAGGGCCGGGTGATCGGCGCCTACCCGCACGGTCCGATCCTGGCCCGCAACCCCGAACTGGCCGATCACCTGCTGGAGCTGGCGCTGGATCGCGGGCTCGACCCGCTCCCCAGCACGGAACTGGACGAACTGCGCCGCCAGCGCATAGCCGCGGTGCGGAAGGCCGGGCTGCGCCGCTGAGCCGGAACCGGCCCGGGGAACGGCGATCCTGGGTAGGTTGATGATCGACGAATCGCACCGATGGGAATCCGCATGGCCACTCCGCAGCTCTCCGTGCAGCTCTACACCGTCCGGGATCAACTGGCCGACGATCTCGACGGCACCCTGGAACGGCTCGCCGCGCTGGGGTTCGCCCAGGTCGAGGCCTTCGATCTGGTGAACAGCGCGCCGGCGCTCGCCGGGGCGCTGCGGCGCCACGGGCTGCGCGCCCCGACCGCCCACGCCATGTTCCTCGGCGACGCGATCGCCGCCGGAGCCGACGAGGTGCCGACCGCGATGCTCGACGCGGTCTTCGATGCCGCCGCCGAGCTGGGCGTGGGCACCGTCTTCGAGCCCTTCGTCGGCCCCGAACACTGGGGCAGCGCCGACCAGGTCCGCCGGACCGCCGACCTGCTGAATCGCGCGTCCGCCGCCGCGGCGGCTCGCGGGATCGCGCTGGGCTATCACAACCACTCGATGGAGTTCCACCACAGCTTCGACGGGGTCTCCGCCTACGAACTGTTCGCCGCCGAGCTCGATCCGGCGGTCGTCCTCGAACTCGACGCCTACTGGGCGCAGGTCGGCCGGCAGGACGTGCCCGCGCTGGCGGCTCGGCTGGGCTCGCGCATCGCGGCGCTGCACGTCAAGGACGGCAGCACCGACAACGACCGGTTCCTGCCCGGCGTGCCCGACACCGCACCGCTCGGCCAGGTGCCGGCCGGGTTGGGCGCGGTACCGCTGGCGGCCGTGCTCGCTGCCGCGCCCGGGCTGGACTACGCGGTCGTCGAGTTCGACGCCGTCGACGGCGACATCTTCGCCGCGATCGCCGGCACGGTCGGCTTCCTGGCCCAGCTCGGGATCCGCTGACCCCGGGCCGCGATCAGGCCGGGACGATGCTGACCAGCTTGGGCGCCCGGACGATCACCTGACGCACCTCCCGGCCGTCCAGCGCCCGCTGCACGCCGGGTTCGGCCAGGGCCAGGGCTTCCAGTTCGGCCTCGGTCACCGACGGGGAGACCTCCAGCTTGGCGCGCACCTTGCCCTGCACCTGCACCACGCAGGTCACCGACTCGGCCACCAGCAGCGCCGGATCGGGGGTCGGCCAGGACGAGTTGGCCACCGACGGGGCGTGGCCCAGCAGCTCCCACATCTCCTCGGCCAGGTACGGGGCCACCATGCTCAGCGCCTGGGTGACGAACTCCACGGCCTCGCGGACGGCGGGATCGCTGCCGCCGGCACCGGCGTCGATGCCTCGGCGGGCGGCATTGACCAGCTCCATGATGCGGGCCACGACGACGTTGAACCGCCGGCCCTCCAACGCCTCGGTGAGGTCGGCGACGGAGCGGTGGGTGATCCGCCGCAGCGTCGGATCGCCGGTGGCCGGGTCGGTGCCGGGCTCGGAGGTCACGTCCGCGGCCAGCCGGTAGGCGCGCTGCAGGAACTTCACCGTCGAGCCGGGCGACATGTCCGCCCAGTCGATGTCATCCTCCGGCGGGCCGGCGAAGACCACGGTGGTGCGGATCGCGTCCACCCCGAAGGCGTCGATCTGGGCGCCCAGGTCGACCCCGTTGCCCAGCGACTTGCTCATCGCCTTGCCCTGGTTGATCACCTGGCCCTGGTTCAGCAGCCGGGTGAACGGTTCGGTGAAGTCGACCATGCCCAGGTCCTGCAGCACCTTGGTGAAGAACCGCGAGTACAGCAGGTGCAGGATGGCGTGCTCGACACCGCCGACGTACTGCGCGACCGGCATCCAGCGGGCCACCTCGGCAGGATCGAACGGCCCCTCGGTGTAGTTCGGCGAGCAGTAGCGGAAGAAGTACCAGGAGGAGTCGACGAAGGTGTCCATGGTGTCGGTGTCCCGGGTGGCCGGGCCGCCGCACTTCGGGCACTCCGTGGCCACCCAGTCGGTGGCGGAGGCCAGCGGCGAGGTCCCCTTCGGCGCCAGGTCGGCACCGCGCAGGTCGGGCAGTTTCACCGGCAGCTGGTCGTCCGGCACCGGCACCTCGCCGCAGGAGGGACAGTGCACGATCGGGATCGGCGCTCCCCAGAACCGCTGCCGGCTCAGCAGCCAGTCCCGCAGCCGGAAGGTGACCGCCTCGCGTCCGGTCCCCTCGGCCTCCAGGAACTCGCACATCGCCGCGACGCCGGCGGCCTTGTCGCTCAGCCCTGCCAGCTTCGGCGAGTTGACGTAGGAGCCGTCCCCTGGCGTCGCCACCCCGGACGATGCGGGGTCGGGCAGGCCGGTCTCCAGCACCACGCGCACCGGCAGGTCGAAGGCCAGGGCGAATTCGAGGTCGCGCTGGTCGTGGGCGGGCACCGCCATCACCGCACCGGAGCCGTACTCGCTCAGCACGTAGTCGGCCGCCCAGACCGGCAGCCTCTCCCCGTTCACCGGGTTGATCGCGTAGCGGCCCAGGAACACCCCGGTCTTGGGACGCTCGGTCGACTGCCGCTCGATCTCGGTGGCCTTCTTGGTCTGCTCCAGGTAGGCCTCGAAATCCGCGCGGTGCTCGTCTGTCACCATCTCGGAGGCGATGTCGGCGTCCGGTGCCACCACGAAGAAGGTCGCGCCGTACAGCGTGTCCGGACGGGTCGTGAAGACCGTGATCGGCTCCTGGCGTCCCTCGATCGTGAAATCGACCCAGGCGCCCTGGGAGCGTCCGATCCAGTTCCGCTGCATGGCCAGCACCCGGTCGGGCCACTTGCCCTCCAGCGCTGGCATGTCGTCCAGCAGGCGCTGGGCGTAGTCGGTGATCCGGAAGTACCACTGGGTCAGCTTGCGCTTGGTGACCGCGGCGCCACAGCGCTCACAGGCACCCTGGATGACCTGCTCGTTGGCCAGCACGGTCTGGTCGTTCGGGCACCAGTTGACGTAGGAGTCCTTGCGGTAGGCCAGCCCGCGTTCGTAGAACCGCAGGAACAGCCACTGCGTCCAGCGGTAGTACTCCGGGTCGGAAGTGGCCAGCCGGCGGGTCCAGTCGAAGCTCAGCCCGTAGCGGCGGAAGGAGCGTGCCTGGGTCTCGATGTTGGCGTACGTCCAGTCGGCGGGGTGGGCGTTGCGGGCGATCGCGGCGTTCTCGGCGGGCAGGCCGAAGGAGTCCCAGCCGATCGGGTGCATCACGTCGTAGCCGCGCAGCCGCCAGTACCGGGCGACGACGTCGCCCATGACGAAGGCCTCGGCGTGCCCCATGTGCAGGTCGCCGGAGGGGTAGGGGAACATGTCCAGCACGTACCGCCGCTCCCGGCTGCCGTCGTCGAGCGGCGCGAAGGTGCGGTTCTCCTCCCAGAACTGCTGCCAGCGTTCCTGGGCGCGGACGGCGTCGTAGCCTTGGCGGACCTGCTCGGTGGTCACGTTCTTCTCCTCGTTGTGGGCTGACCGGCTGGCATGAAAAAGCCCCCTCGTGCCTTGGGCTCGTCAGGGGGCGCCGCGACTCGGGATACGGAGTCGCGGCTATCGAAGCAGCAGGACGGCGTGATGCATACCGGAATCATAGAACATCGCGCCGCTCAGGAGACAGCGAGGGCCTGCCTGACCTCGCCGCTGGCGGCGGCCAGCAGTTGCGGCTGCAGTTCATCCCAGCTGTCCGGCGGCGTCACCTGATCGACCAGCCCGCGCAGGATGCGCAGTAGGCCGGCCGGCGGCAGCAACCGGCCGGCGCGCTCCAGGCACACCGACACCAGGGCACCCTCGCCGGCGATCCAGGCGGCCATCCCGAGCAGCGCCAGCGGGTGGCCCTGGTGGACGGCGAGGGTCCGGTTCACCACCTGCCGCCACAACTCGACCTGCTGCTCGGCACGCGCCCGCGACATGCTCAGCAGGGCGACGTCGCGGGCGACCGGGTGGCTCGCCAGCATCGCCAGCCTGGCGGCGGCCGCGTCGTCGAGCGTTCCGGCGAAGCCTCCCAGGGCCCGTCCCATCAGTTCGGGCCAGCGCGGTTCGGCCGCGAGTTCCGCGCCGACCCGCTCGGCCACCGACACCAGCCGGTCGGTGTCGGCAGCCGGCGGCCCGTCCACCAGCGCGGCCAGTTCGGCACGGGAGCGTCGGGCGACCAGCCCCCGCACCGCCGCCTCCGCCGCCGTCCGGCTGCTGCCCGGGTCGTAGACGCCGCGCAGGCCGCGGGGGCCGTCGGCCTGCCAGGTCCGGCCGTCCACCGCGATCGTCCGGCGCGCCGCCGAAGCGGGCAGGAAGCGGTCGCAGCGCCGCAGTACCGCCCAGGCGTACGCCCGGTGGGCGGTATAGGCGACGAACCAGGCATCCGCCGCGGGGAAGCGGCACCAGATCCGGGTGAGCACCCCCTCCACCTGGTCGGGCCCGGCGGCCTCGGCCAGGTCGAGCCGGGCGGTGAGCGCCACCTGCCCGCCGTCCAGCACCAGCACCACCAGCGACTCCTCGGGGTGGAAGCCGAGCAGATGCGGGATCAGTCCCAGGCCGTCGTCCACGCTGCGCAGCCGCAGGATCGGCCGCTCGTCGTTCACCGTCATGCCCGGCGTACTGTGGCCGGCCGAGTTCGATGGCCGCCAGTTGTCCACAGCCGGCCGGATCCCGCCCGGATATCCACAGCGGGTACGCTGGTCGGCGATGACCCAGCCGCCGTATCGACCGCCGTTCGACCCGACCAAACCGCTCGGGCCGCAACAGCACAACCCCACCGAGATCCACCAGTTCGCGCCGCCCAGGTCGCGTCTGCCCTGGTTGCTCGGCCTCGGCGCGGTGCTGGTCGCGGTGGCGATCATCCTCACGGCCACCTTCGCGGACCGGATCCTGCCGGCACCCCAGCCCAGCGCCAGCCCGACTCCGGCCAGCACCTCCGCCAAGCCTTCCGGCCAGCCCTTCGTCACCCCGGACGGCCGCGTCGACGGCCGGTGGGAGGTGACCGACACCCGCTGGAACGACGAGGGAGTCGAGGTGAACGTCAGGGTCGCCGTCGAGCGCGGTTCGCTCCGGTTCTCGTTCATGGCCTTCACCAACGACGCCGCCGAGGTGCTCTACCCCCAGCCGACGATCTCCTACCCGGAGATGGCCACCGCCCAGCCGATCGCCAGCGGCGAGGAGCGCGAGGGCTGGGTGTTCTTCCCCACCTACCGCTCCGACCTCACGCTCATTCTGGCGACCGACGCGGGACGCCAGATCTCCGCCCTGCTGGTCCGGGCCTGAGGCGGCCCGGGTGAGCCAGGACCAGTTGCGGATCGGCATCCTCAGCGACGATTTCTACCCGCATTCCGGCGGCGTCTCCCGCTCCATCGAGCAGCAGATCGACCACCTGGTCGCGCTCGGTCACGAGGTGACCCTGTTCGCCCCGCAGTGGGAGTTGGAGCCGCCTACGAACTGCCGGTGGGTCGCTCTCCCGCAGTGGCGCCTGCCGGGCACCCCGAGCTACCTGTGCTCGCTGGCCGCTCATCCGGCCCTGGCCCGCCGGCTGGTCGAGGAGCACGACCTCGACGTCGTCCATTCCCAGAACGAGCGCGGCTCGCTGTACCTGGGCGCGATGATGGCCCGCGCGGCCGGGATCCCGCAGGTGCACACCTTCCACTCCAACTACGTCGGCACCCACCACACCAACACCGTCAGCTCCGGCTTCAACTCGCTGACCTACCTGCCGCTGACCCCGCGTCTGCTCGGCCTGGCCGGCGGCCGGCCCGACGTCGCGGTGCGTCTGCCGCTCACGCCGGCGGCCCACGAGGATTCCGTGCACGCCCGGCGCGACTGGCGCAACCTGGCCCGGATCTCCGCCGGGGTGGACGCCTTCACCTCACCGGCCGGCTACATGATCGACTGCATCGTCGACGCCGCGCCCGGGCTCGCCGGCCGCGGCCACGTTGTGCCCAGCGGAATCAACCCGCTGTTCGCCGCCGCCACGCGTCGCCGCGATCCGGCCGACCGGCGAATCCGGATCGTCACCTGCAGCCGGCTGGGTTCGGAGAAACGGGTGGACGTCCTGGTGCGGGCCTTCGCCGAACTCGACCGGCCGGACGCCGAACTGGTGATCATCGGCACCGGCCCGGCCGAAGCGGGCCTGCGCCGGCTCGCCGAGGCCATCCCCGGCGACCGGGTCCGCTTCCTCGGCCGCCTCGACACCGCCGAGGTGGCCGCCCAGATGGCCGATGCCGACATCTACGTGCTGGCGTCCTACCACTTCGACACCCAGGGCATGGTGCTGGCCGAGGCGGCGGCCGCCGGCGCGCCGATCCTGTACTGCGACGAGCGGCTGCAGGTGGGCGTGAGCCCGCAGAACTCCCTGCTCACCGGGCCGTCACCGGCCGAACTCGCCGCCGGCCTGGCCACCCTGGCCGACGATCCGGAACGCCGCCGACGGATGTCCCAGGCATCCCGGGAGGCCAGCCTGCGGTTCACCGGCGAGACGATGGCGCGGGCCTACGTCGCGGTCTACCGGCAGGCGATCGACCGGGTCAATGGTCGGTCATCGACTCCGGATGGTGTCGCGACAGCACCACCACACCCGCGATCGCCACAGCGCCCGCGATCAGCATCCCGATCGCGTCCGGCAGGCTGACCAGGGCACCCTCCCCGAGCACCACCAGGCCGAAGGCGACGGCGACGATCGGGTCGGTGGTGGTCATCGAACCCACCACGATCTCGGCCGGACCGTTGGCGTAGGCCTGCTGGATCATGAAGCCGCCGCCGGCGTAGCAGACTGCCAGGAACGCCGCGACCGCCCAGAACAGCGGGCTCTCCCAGAACTTCTGCGCACCGACCAGGTGGCTGATCACCTTCACCAGGGCCGACGACAGACCGTAGAAGAAGGACCCGCCCGAGGCCCACAGCAGGCAGCGCAGCGAGTGCCGGCCGATCAGACCGCCCACGCCGAGCGCCGCGCCGATCACCAGTATCACCAGGGAACCGACCACGATGCCGAAGGGCGGCAGCAGCGTCTCGGAGACCGCCGTGCGGGTGGAGACCAGGGTGAAGCCGACGATGCCGAGGACGGTCACGCCGACCGCGGCCCAGACGGCCCGGCTGGGCCGGAAGTGATGGATCTTCGCGGCCAGCAGCACCGCCCAGGGCACGGCCAGGATGCCGACCGGCTGCACGACGGTGACCGGTGCCATCATCAGCGCGATGATGTGGCCGGTGGCCCCGACCGCCGCGGTCGCCAGGCCGAGCAGCCAGCGGGGGTTCTTCAGCAGGCCGAGCACCTGCCGAACCCCCATATGACGTTCCTTGGTGGTGCGGTCGACCTCGCGTCCGACGGCGAGATGCTGGATCGTCGCCGAGGTGGCGAACAGCATCGACGAGATGACCATGATCACCAACGCCAGCGGGATGTTCTGCGGCAGCAGCGGCGTACCAGGAAGGGCGAGGGGGATCAGCACAGCGGTCAGCCTAGCGGCCCGGCGGCAGCTCGCCGGAGAACCGGACCGCCGCCTTCACCTGCGCGGCCAGGTTGCTGCCCAGGCTCAGCGGCCAGCGGTGCATGACGTAGTCGGCGGCGTCGTCCACCCGCAACTGTCGGGTGGAGTTGCCACTGCGCACGTACAGTTCGGGGGCGGTGCCCTTGGCCCGCAGGTAGACCGGACGCGGCGAGGCACCGCAATCCAGCCGGCAGACCAGGAGCTCGCCGTCATCGCCCGGGACGGTGGCGAAATCGACGGTCACCAGGTTGGCCGCGTTGGCTCCCATCGTTGTGGAGAGCAGATCCCGTAGCCACAGCTCGAACCGATCCGCGTCCGGGGATTTCAGGGTGGCGAAGTCGGGATCGAGGCCGAGGGCCGTGCCGTTGTCGTCGACCCCGATCAGCAGGGCGCCACCGTCGGCGTTCAGGAAGCCGCAGACCGCCTTGGCGATGATCTGCTCCATCCGCTCGTCCTTGGCGCCGGTGCGCAGGTTCACCCGGGCGGTCGACTTGAACTCCAGCCGATCGGATTCGCCCTGCGCCAGCAGTTCGGGGACGGACGCCCGCACCGGACGCTGCACATAGGCCGCGACCGCGCCGTAGCCGGCGATCGCCGCAACCGAGAAGGCCAGGCAGATCAGGATGGTCACCAGGCTGAAGACCCCGGCGTCCGGACGTATCCGGCTCTTCACAATCCACGGTGTAGTCGGGGTCTGAATCCGCCGGTTTCGAGTAGTGATCTGGCGATGTAGTGGGTGAGGTTGCGGAAGCCGAGGGCGCTGCCGCGGAGGTGTTCGAGGCGGCCGTTCAGCGCTTCGGTGGGGCCGTTCGATGTGCCGGGCCGGTCGAAGTAGGCCAGCACGTCAGCGGCCCGCTTCTTCAATGTGCGACCGAGGGTGATGATCTCCCGAAGGACGCTGGGGACCCCG
>JAIUOR010000056.1 GCA_020161795.1 Actinomycetota bacterium
CGTCCGGCAGCTTGTGGGTGACCACCGCCCGGGCGACGAAGACGCCGTTGGCGTTGGTCAGCTCGATCCAGTCGTTGTCGGCCACCCCGATGGACGCGGCGTCGGCCACGCTCAGCCAGGCCTGCGGTCCGCCGCGGCCCAGGCTCAGCATGAACAGGTTGTCCTGGTATTCGGAGTGGATCGACCACTTGTTGTGGACGGTGAGGTAGCGCAACGTGATCGCCTTCTCGCCGGTGGGGCCGAGTTCCGGCTCGCCGAAGGCATGGGTCATGTCCAGCGGCGGACGGAAGGTGGGCAACTGCTCCCCGGAGTCGATCATCCAGTCGTGGTCGAGGAAGAAGTGCATCCGGCCCGAGAGGGTGTGCCAGGGCTTGAGCCGCTCGGTGTTGATGGTGAACGCGGCATAGCGGCGTCCACCGGTCTCCGAGCCCGACCACTCCGGCGAGGTGATCACCGGCTGCGGGGAGGCCTGGGTCTGGGCGAAGGTGATGATCTTCTCCTCGGAGCCCTCGCTCAGGTCGGCCAGCTTGCGTCCGGTCTTGGTCTCCAGGTCGTGGAAGCCGTGGGTGGCCAGTTCGCCGTTGGTGGTGCCCGAGAAGGTCAGGATGGCCTCGGCCAGCCGGGCGTCGGTGTCGATCGCCGGACGCCCCTCCCCCGCGCCGCTGGGCATCACGCCGTGCAGCTTGCCGAGCCGCTCGACCGCGTGCTTCATGTCGTAGGTGATGTTCTTCACCGTGAAGCCGAGCCGGTCGGCCAGCGGGCCGACGCTGGTGAGCTTGTCGGCGATCGCGGTGTAGTCGCGCTCGACCACCATCAGCGCCGGCAGGTTCTTGCCCGGGACGGCGGGCAGGTCGGTGCCGCGCCAATCTGGGACGTGGCCGCCGGGCTGGCTGATCTGACCGGGGGTATCGTGCTGCATCGGGACGGCCACGAGGTCGCTGCGGGTGTCGAGCCGGCCCTTGGCCAGCTGTGAGATCGCATTGGCGAGCAGAACGAAGAAGTCGTAGTCGCTCTTCGCCTCCCAGGGCGGGTCGATCGCCGGGGTGAAGGCGTGCACGTAGGGGTGCATGTCGGTGCTGGAGATGTCGTGCTTCTCGTACCAGGTGGCGGCCGGGAAGACGATGTCGGAGAGCAGCGTGGTGGAGGTCATCCGGAAGTCGGCGCTGATCAGCAGGTCGAGCTTGCCCTCCGGCGCCTCGTCGCGGAACTTCACGATGGCTGGCTTGGCCTCGGCGGCGTGTTCGTTGGGCATCAGGTTCGAACCGGTGCCCAGCAGGTGCTTGAGGAAGTACTCGTTGCCCTTGGCCGAGGAACCGAACAGGTTGGAGCGCCAGACCACCATCGTCCGCGGCCAGTTCTCGGGGGCGTCGATGTCCTCCAGGGCGGTCGTGAGCGTGCCCCGTTTCAGCTGGTCAGCGACCCATTCCCCAACAGAGCCGGCCTCGCCGGCGTCGACAGCGGCCTTGGCCTCGTCCGCCAGGTCGAGCGGGTTGCGGTCGAACTGCGGGTAGAAGGGCATCCAGCCCAGCCGGTGGCTGAGCGCCATCGCGTCCGCGGTGTGCAGCCCGTCCAGGCTGCCGGTCGACAGCGGCGACTTCACCCGGTCGGCGGAGTAGCCGTCGGTGCGCCACTGGTCGGTGTGCATGTACCAGTAGCCGGTGCCGATCATCGTGCGCGGCGGGCGCGACCAGTCCAGCGCGTTGGCCATGTTGAACCAGCCGGTCATCGGCCGGCACTTCTCCTGGCCGACGTAGTGCGCCCAGCCACCGCCGTTGCGCCCGATGCAGCCGGTGAGCATGAGCAGCGCCATGATCGCCCGGTAGGTGACGTCGGCGTGGAACCAGTGGCAGATGCCGGCGCCGATGATGATCATCGTGCGGCCCTTCGAATCCTCGGAGTTCTTCGCGAACTCGCGGGCGATCCGGATGCAGGCCTCGGCCGGCACGGAGGTGATCTCGGCCTGCCAGGCCGGGGTGTAGGGGCTGGTGACGTCGTCGTAGTCCTTGGCCCACTGGCCGGGGAGCCCGTCGCGGCCGACGCCGTACTGGGCCAGCATCAGGTCGAGCACGGTGGTCACCAGGTGGTCGCCGACCTTCACGGCCGGGACGCCGCGGCGGATGATCGTCCCCTCGCCGCGGGGATCCTCGAAGCAGGGCAGTGCGATCTCGACCGGTTCTGCGCCGGCGACGTCCAGCAGGCTGAGCGCGGGCTGCAGATCGCCCAGGTCGAGGTTCCAGCGTCCCTTGCCGGCCTCGTTGTAGCGGTCCCCCATCGTCCCGTTGGGAATCGCCGGGGCGCCGGTGGCGGCATCCCACAGCACGGTACGGAAGGCGGGGTCGTTGGTGCCGTCCTCCGCCGACCGCTGCGCCTTGGCCAGGGTCGTGGCGTCCAGTTCGGCGGCGGTGAGGAACTTGGCCGCGGTCAGGCCGTGGCCGTCCGGGTGCTCGACCAGGGTGACCAGCATCGGCAGGTCGGTGTACTGCTTCACGTAGTCGGTGAAGAAGGGCACCTGGCGGTCGACGTAGTTCTCCTTCAACATGACGTGGCCCATCGCCATGGCCAGGGCGGCGTCGGTGCCGGCCTGGGCGGGCAGCCACTCGTCGGCGAACTTCACGTTGTCGGCGTAGTCCGGGCTGACCGTGACCACCTTGGTGCCGCGGTAGCGCACCTCGGCCATCCAGTGGGCGTCCGGGGTACGGGTGACGGGGACGTTGGAGCCCCACATCATCAGGTAGGTGGCGTCCCACCAGTCACCGGATTCGGGGACGTCGGTCTGGTCGCCGAAGACCTGCGGGCTGGCCACCGGCAGGTCGGCGTACCAGTCGTAGAAGGAGGTCATCGCCCCACCGATCAGGTGGTTGAACCGGGTGCCGATGGCGTGGGAGACCATCGACATCGCCGGAATCGGCGAGAACGACACGCAGCGGTCGGGGCCGTAGGTCTTGATCGTGTTGACGTAGGAGGCCGCCGCGATCTCGATCGCCTCGTGCCAGCTGATCCGCACCAGGCCCCCCTTGCCGCGAGCCTGCTGGTAGCGCTTGCGGGTCTCCGGGTTGGAGGAGATCTCCTGGAACGCCGCGACCGGGTCCCCGCCGAGCCGGGCCTTGGCCTCGCGGTAGGCCTCGACCAGCACCGCCCGCCCGTAGGGGTAGCGGACGCGGGTGGGCGAGTAGGTGTACCAGCTGAAGGCCGCGCCGCGGGGGCAGCCGCGGGGCTCGTACTCCGGACGATCCGGGCCGGTGGTCGGGTAGTCGGTCTGCTGGGACTCCCAGGTGATGATGCCGTCCTTGACGTACACCTTCCACGAACAGGAGCCGGTGCAGTTCACCCCGTGGGTGGAGCGAACCACCTTGTCATGGCTCCACCGGTCACGGTAGAAGACGTCTCCTTGCCGCCCGCCCTCGCGGAACACCGCCCGGCCGTCGTCGGTCTCGTCCCACTTGGTGAAGTAGCGGCCGAGCTTGAGCAGCGCATCGGCCGCCGGGCCGTCCAGATGTGCACGTCCGGTCGTCATGGGTCATGCCTATCATCGCGACCCGGCCCGCGTCCCGGTTTTTTCCGAAATGTTGGGGTTTTCGCGTCGACCGGGCAATTCGGGTACGAAGGCCTGCCGTAATCCCTTCGGAATCGCGGTCAGCCGCCGGCGAATGGAGGCAGCACGTCCACCCGGGCACCGGTGGGCAGCGGCTCACTGGGATCGACGACCTGGCGGCCGTCCACCAGGACGGAACAGCGGGTCAGGACCTTCGCCAGGGCCGGGCGGTCACTGCCCAGGTGGGCGATCAGGCCGTCCACGCTGAGCGGGCCGGAGACCTCCTCCAGGTGCCGGCCGGCTGCCTCTGCCGCCCCGGCGTAGAACCGGACGTCCATCCTCAGCCCCCGATCGAGCTCATGGTGCGCTCCGGCTGTTCGAAGCCCGGGTCGTCGATGCCGTGCCCGCGGGCCTTGGTCAGGTGGGCGCCCTGCCACAGCTCGGCCAACTCGAGGTCGCCGGCGCCGTCGCGCAGCGGGGTGCGCAGGTCGGTCTCGGTGCGGGCGAACAGGCAATTGCGCACCTGGCCGTCGGCGGTGAGCCGGGTGCGGTCACAGGCCCCGCAGAACGGACGGGTGACCGACGCGATCACGCCGATCCGGCCGCGCGGCCTGCCGTCGCCGTCCAGCACCTGCCAATCCTCGGAGGGCGCCGCGCCGCGACCGGGCAGCGGCACCAGCCGATAGTGCTGCTGCAATCGGCCCAGCACCTCTTCGGCGGGAACCATCGACGAGCGGTCCCAGCCGTGGCGGGGGCCGAGCGGCATCTGCTCGATGAACCGCAACTCGTAGCCGCGCTCCAGGCAGAACTCGGCCAGCGGCAGCACGTCGTCCTCGTTCACCCCGCGCATCACCACGGTGTTCACCTTCACCGGACGCAACTCGGCCGCCTCGGCGGCGGCCAGGCCGGCCAGCACCTCAGGCAGCCGGTCGCGGCGGGCGAGGGCGGCATAGCGCTGCCGGTCGAGGGAATCCAGCGAGATGTTCACCCGCTGCAGCCCGGCGGCCCTCAGTTCGTCGATCCGGGCGTCCAGCCCGATGCCGTTGGTGGTCAGCGCGGTGCCCGGTGGCGTGCCGTCTGCGGTGGCCAGCCGCCGGACGGCGGCGATGATCCCGGCCAGGCCGGGACGCAGCAGGGGCTCACCGCCGGTGAACCGGATGGTGTCGACCCCCAGCCGCTCCACCGCGATCCGTACCAGCCGGATGATCTCGTCGTCGGTGAGGATGGTGCGCCCCGGCAGCCACGCCAGCCCTTCGGCGGGCATACAGTAACTGCAGCGCAGGTTGCAACGATCGGTCAATGACACCCGCAGGTCACGGGCAACCCGGCCGTAGGCGTCGCGCAGCCCCGCCAGGGGCTGGATTGCGAGCGTCACGGTCGGTCCCCAATCGTTCGAACTCCCTGCCACGATAGTGCGGCATTGTTACGATTGTCTCGTAGAAAACAGGAGCGTGGGGTTCGATGACGGTAGCGCGGGAGCGGATGAAGCGCTCCGGCCTGGGTCCGACCAGAACCGAGGTGCTCTCCGAACTTCGCTCCTCCGGAGCCGCGCTGACGGTGACCACGATCGCCGCCGCCGTCGGACTGCATCCCAACAGCGCACGTTTCCACCTCGATGCACTCGTCGACCAGGGACTGGTCGAACGGGCTGACGAGCAGCGGGATCGTCCCGGCCGGCCCAAGGCGCTGTACCGCGCGGCGCCCCATCGGCTCTCGGAGGCCGAGTCGCTGCAGGGCGTGGCCCGCGCGCTGGTACGCCACGTCGGCCGACTGGACAACGGCCGTGGCGAGCAGGCCGAAGCCGCCGGGCAGATGTGGGGCGAGGAACTCGCCTCCGTCACCCCCACAACCTCCGGGATCGAGCGGGTGATGACCACCCTGGATGCGCTCGGCTACCGGCCTCGCGCCGGCGCGTCGGACGGCGAGGTCGTGCTCACCCCCTGCCCCCTGCGCAGCCTGCTGGACGAGGCCGGGCCGGGCGGCCTGCCGACGGTCTGCCGGCTCCACCTCGGCCTGATGCGTGGCCTGGTGGCGGACGACCCCGGCGTCTCGATCGCCGGCCTGGAAGCGCTGGTCACCCCCGACACCTGCGTGGCCCGCATCCGGCATCGCCCCACCGCTCCGGACGCGACGAGCGGGCCGGCCGGTGGCTGAGGCCGGAGCCCCGGAGTTCGTCCGCGTCACGCTCACCGCCGGGGAGTACCGGGACGAACTGCTGGCCCTGGTCTCCCCCGGCCCCACTACCGAATCGGTCGGTCTGGACGACGCGGTCGGCCGGGTGCTGGCGGCGGACGTGGCGGCCAGAGTGCCGAACCCGGCCTTCACCAACTCCGCGATGGACGGCTACGCGGTCCGGGCCGCCGACGTGGCGAGCCTTCCGGCCCGGCTGCGGGTGGTGGGCGACGTTCCAGCGGGCAGCAGCGCGGATCCGGGCTTGGGCGCCGGTGAGTGCGTCCGGATCATGACGGGCGCTCCCCTGCCGAGCGCCGCCGACACCGTGGTTCCGGTCGAGGACACCGACGGGGATACCGCGGAGGTCGAGATCCGCGCGGCCCAGCCCGGGCGCCATGTCCGTCACGCCGGCGAGGACTACCCGGCCGGCCAGGTCGTGGCCACGGCCGGGCTCCGGATCACGCCGGGCGTCCTCGCCGCGATCGCCGCAGCGGGGGCGACCTCGGTGACCGTCCGGGAGCGGGCGGTGGTCGCCGTCTGCGCGACCGGCGACGAACTCGTCCCCGACGGAGCCGAACTGGTGCGCGGGCAGCTGTACGAGTCGAACTCCCACGTCCTGGCTGCCTCGCTGCGCCGCGACGGCGCGCGGGTGATCCGCGGCGGCCCCGTACCCGATCGCGCGGAAGCGTTGGCCGCCTGGCTGGACGAGGTGGCGCCGGTCACCGACCTGATCGTGGTCACCGGCGGCGCCAGCGTCGGCGCCTATGACGTGGTGCGGGATCTGCTGAGCCAGCGGGCCGGCGGGGTGTTCCGGCACGTCCGGGTGCAGCCCGGCAAGCCGCAGGGCTGGGCCCACTGGGCCGGGACGCCGGTGATCGCGCTGCCGGGCAACCCGCTGTCGGCGTCGCTGTGTTACGAGTATTTCGTCCGGCCCGTGGTGGAGCGGCTGCAGCAGGCCGAGGGCCCGCGGGAGCTCACGGCGGTGGCTGCCGCGGACTGGGGTTGCCCGCCGGGGCGGATGCAGTTGCTGCCGGTGCGGCTGAGCACCGGCGAGGACGGACGCCTGCTGGCGACCCCCGTCCATCACCGCGGGTCGGCCTCGCACCTGACCTCGGCCCTCGGCGGAGCGGACGCGATCGGCGTGGTGGCCGAGGAGGTCGACCGGGTGACCGCCGGCGACCTGCTGCGGGTGCGGCTGTTCCGGTGATCGAGTTCGACGCGATCATCCTGGCCGGCGGCCGCGGCAGCCGGCTGGGTGGGCTGCGCAAACCCGAACTCGCGCTGGATGGACGCCGCCTGGTGGACCGCGCCCTGGCCGCCGTCGCCGCTGCTCGGCGGGTCGTCGTGGTAGGCGACGCCGAGGTGCCCCAGGGCGTGCCGCAGACCCGGGAGGATCCGCCCTACGGCGGACCGGTGGCGGCCGTCGCCGCCGGAATGGACCATCTGGTCGAGCACGCCGAATGGACCCTCGTACTGGCCAGCGATCTGCCGGAAGCCGAGGCTGCGGTGGCCGCGCTGCTGCGGGTGGAGCCGGCCGGCACCGACGACGGGGTCTGCCTGCTGGGTCCCGACGACCGGCTGCAGTGGCTGCTGGGCTACTACCGCACCGCGGCCCTGCGGGCGCGGCTCTCCGACCGGGGGGACCCGCCGCTCACGGCGATGTACCGCCTGGTGGGGCCGCTCCGACTGCGCGGGGTGGCGGCGGCACCCCCGCTGACCGCCGACATCGACACCCCGGCCGACGCCGAGCACTGGGGCGTCCAACTACCCTGATCGCCAGAGCATCCGTCACCAACGAGGAAGTCTGATGTCGCAGTTCACCCATCTCGACGCCGCCGGGAGCGCCCGGATGGTCGACGTCACCGGCAAGCAGCCCACCGTCCGCAGCGCCACCGCGGAAGGTTTCGTCCGCTGCCCGGAGCCGGTGGTCGCGGCGCTGCGGACCGACGACGTCCCGAAGGGGGATGTGCTGGCCGTGGCGCGGATCGCCGGCATCGCCGCCGCCAAGCGCACCCCCGACCTGCTGCCGCTCGCGCACGTGATCGGCGTCCACGGCGTCACCGTCGACCTGGCGGTGACCGACGAGGGGGTGACGGTGACCGCCACCGTCCGCACCGCCGACCGCACCGGGGTCGAGATGGAGGCGCTCACCGCTGTCTCGGTGGCCTGCCTGGCCGTGATCGACATGGTGAAGGGCCTGGACAAACGCGTCGAGATCGAGTCGATCCGCCTGCTGGCCAAGTCCGGCGGGCGATCCGGCGACTGGCACCGCCCCGCCCAGCCCTGAGCGAGCCGCCGCCTGCCCGGCCGCCGGTCGATGGCCGAATGGATCGCGGCCCGGCTAGCTCACCTTCGCCGGATTCGGGCCTGCGATCCGATCTGTTCGCGAGGCTTGGCCGTTCGCCAGCGGGGCGGCCCTCCGGCTGGCAGGATCGGAAGGCGGCCCGGTTCCGGGCCCGTCGCACCGCGAGCCACCGGAGGATTCCTTGAGCACCCAGGCCACACCGACACGGCTTCCGAGCCGGAGCTACTGGCTGGCGGCCTGGTTCACCTTCGGGGCGGTGGCATTGGGTTCGGCGGTCTGCGCCACCGAGTCCGGGCTGGCCTGCCCGACCTGGCCGGGCTGTTTCGCGCACCAGCCCACCCCGGACGGGCTGCACTCGGCCATCGAGTTCACCCACCGGGTGGTCGCCTTCGGATCGCTGGTCTTCCTGGCGCTGGCCGCCTGGCGGGGACGGCGACTGGCCGACCCGCGATTGCGGTGGTTCCCGGTCATCGCTCTGGTCGCGGCGATCGCCTCCGGCGTGTTCGGCATGGTCATCGTGCTGTTCTCGCTGCCGATGCTGCTCGGGCTGATCGACGTGGCCGCGGCGCTGGTGGCGCTCTGCCTGATCTCCTGGGCGGCGGTGCGGCTACCCGATCCGCGCCCGGCGAACGGGCTGGCCCGCTGGACGTGGAGCACGGTGGCGGTGGTCATCGCCATGCACCTGCTGGGCATCGCGGTGGCGGGCGAAGGTTCCTTCGTCCGCTGCCTGGGATGGCCGGTGTGGCGGATCGTCGACTCCGATCAGCACCCGGGGCTGCAGTGTGTGCGACTGGGAGCCGGCGCGGTCGCCGCGGCCATGCTGATCGTCGCCGTGGCACGGGCCTGGCGTCGTCCGGAGTTGCGGCGGCTGGCCGCCGGGCTGGGCGCGGCCTGGCTGGCCCAGTTGGCGATGGGTCAGCTGATCGTGGGCCAGTTCACCGGCACCGAGGAGCGCCACATCTACCTGGCTGCCGTCTATTCCATGCTGGCGGGCGGCATCGTATGGCTGCTCGCCCTGCTGGCCGCCCGCGCCGCCGACCCGGAGCCGGCGAGCCCGCCACCGGACGTCCGCGCCGGCGGGTGACACCCCGCCCCTGATCGGACGACGGCCGTACGGGCCGGCACCGGAGGCTCGGTGCCATGATGAAGCCGCGCCGCAGAGGGAGATCCATGGACGCCGCAGACTTCTACACCGGCCTGGTCGCCGAGCTGTACGAGCCGTTGCGCGGTTCGGCACCCGACCCACGCCGGTACGCGGAACTCGTCCGGCGCTTCGGCGAACCGGCCCTGGAACTGGGCTGCGGCGGTGGTGACCCGCTCCTCGCGCTACGGCTGGCCGGGTTGGACGTCGAGGGCGTCGACTCGTCCCCGGACATCCTCGAGGTCTGCCGCGCCAAGGCGCGCGCGGCGGGGGTGGAGGTGACGCTCCACGCGCAGCGGATGGAGGAACTGGCCCTGGGACGCGCCTACCCGCTGATCTACCTGGCCGGCCCGACCTTCAACCTGCTCACCGACGACGCCACCGCCCGCCGGGCCCTGGAGCGCATCCGTGCCCACCTCAGCGCGAGCGGGGTGGCCTGGATCCCGTTGTTCGTCCCCGAGCCGCTGACGGAGATCGGCCTGACCCGGACCGCCACCGACGAGAACGGCGATGCGATCAGCGTCACGTTCCTCTCCCAGGAGCGCGACGAGGTTGCCCGCACCCAGCGCACGCTGCTGCGCTATCAGCGCAGCAGCCACGCGAGCACCGAGAGCCTGGACCGGGTCTGGGAGCTGCACTGGCACACCCGGGAGGGATTCGGCGCCCTCGCCGCGAGCGCCGGATTGACGGTGACGGCCGTGCTCGATGACGACGGACAGCCGGCCGCGGCGACCGCCACCGACCTCACCTTCGCCCTGACTCCGACCCCCGAAATCGCTGCTGACTAGGGGAATAGCTAAGCCTAAGCTTGCTTGCGGACAGCTCGGCACGGGTCGAGAATCGAGCCATGACGCACCCCGGCGAGCAGCACAAGAACGGCATTGGGCGGAAGCTCAACTGGCTGCGCGCGGGCGTGCTCGGCGCCAATGACGGCATCGTGTCGACAGCCGGCGTTGTGATCGGCGTCGCGGGCGCGGCACCCGGCAACGTGCTCGCGATCGCCACGGCGGGCATCGCCGCGCTCGTCGCGGGCGCCTTCTCGATGGCCGGCGGCGAGTACGTCTCGGTGAGCACCCAGCGCGACACCGAGAAGGCACTCATCGCGAAGGAGGTGCAGGAGCTCGCCGAGCAGCCGGACGAGGAACTGCTGGAGCTCGCAGGGTTCTACCGCGACCGCGGGCTCTCCGCCGGGCTAGCCCAGCAGGTCGCCGAGGAGCTCACCGCCCACGATGCGCTCGCCGCGCACGCCGAGGTCGAACTCGGCATCGACCACCAGGATTTCACCAATCCCTGGGTGGCCGCCTTCTCGTCCTTCGTCTCGTTCGCCGTGGGCGCGGCCATCCCGCTGGTCATGATCCTGCTCCCCTTGGGAGAGCACCGGGTCTGGGCTGCCGCGGTCGCGGTGGTGCTGGGCCTGATCCTCACCGGGTGGGTGAGCGCGGCGCTCGGCGACGCGCCCCGCGGGCGCGCGATCCTGCGCAATGTGCTGATGGGCTCGCTCACCATGGCCGCCACCTACCTCATCGGTACCCTCTTCGGCGTCGCGATCGCGTAGCCGGGCTACAGGCCCGACCAGCGGTGGCTGCCGTCCGCCTCGAACTGCTGCTTCCAGATCGGAAGGTGCTGTTTCACCCGCTCGACCACGAGTTCGTTGAGGTCGAAGGCGTGGGCGCGGTGGGCGGACGACACGGCCACCACGAAGGCCACGTCACCCACCGCGAGCCGGCCGATCCGGTGGACCGCGGCGACCCGGGCCCCCGGCTCCGCCCCGGCCTCCGCCAGCGCGTCCCGGACGATCTCGATGACCCGCTCGGGAGCGGATGGGTGACAGGTGTAGTCGAGCCCGACGACCTCGCCGGCGGCCTGCGGGTCGTGATTGCGGACGGTGCCGACGAACAGCACCGACGCCCCCGCGGAAGCCTGCGCAACCAGCCCCAGCACGGCGACCGGGTCGATGGGGTCGAGGCTCACCTCGGCCCGGACGATGCGGGCGTCCATCAGTGGTCGCCGCCCTCGAGTTGGGCCAGGACGTGATCGACCAGCGCCAGCACGGTGGGGATCGAGTCGCGTACCGCGGCCGGGCTCCCGGGCAGGTTGACCACGAAGGCGCCGGGGTGGGCGGCACCGGCATCCACCACGCCGGCGAGACCGCGGCTCAGCGCCGCGTGCGGTGACACGGCCACGCCGGCGGCCCGCAGCAGTTCGGCCACGCCGGGCAGTTCCCGGTCGAGCACGAGCCGGGTTCCCTCCGGCGTCCGGTCCCGCGGGGTCACCCCCGTACCGCCGGTGGTGACCACCAGGCGGGCACCTTCGGCGATCGCCTCGCGCAGCGCGGCGGCGACCGCCTGCTCGCCATCGGGGATCACCCGGCTGGTCACCTGGTGGCCAGCCTCGGCCAACGCGCACGCCAGCACCGGTCCGGAACGATCCTCGGCCAGCCCGGCCGCGCAGCGGTCGGACACCGTGATCACCGCGCTCGCGGTCATCGGCCACCTCCTGTCGTCCCTACCCTAGAGCGCCGTACCGGAGGGCCACCGGCAGGAAAAGACGAACATTTCGTGAAAACACTGCACGAGCCGCAAATGCGGCGCTAGAGTCCGATCTGTGACGCAACTAAGGATCAAGGACGCCGCAAGCCTGCTCGGCGTGAGTGACGACACCGTCCGCCGCTGGGTGGATACCGGAGCGCTGCCCCACACTACCGACGAGCACGGCCGGATGGTGATCGAGGGCCGCGCGCTGGCCGAGTTCGCCAAGGCCCAGGCGACCCCGTCACCCGACCCGTCACCGATCGGACGGTCGGCCCGCAACCGCTTCGTCGGGCTGGTCACCGAGGTGCTCTCCGACACCGTGATGTCGCAGGTCGAGATCCAGTGCGGCCCCTATCGGGTGGTGTCGCTGATGAGCACAGAAGCCGTCCGGGAGCTGGGACTCGAGCCGGGCAAGGTCGCGGTCGCCGTCGTGAAAGCCACCACGGTCATCGTGGAAACCCCTGAAAGGAACAAGGAATGAAGTATCTCTCCCTCCGCCTGCTGGCCGGTGCCGCCGCTCTCGGTCTCGCGCTGACCGGTTGCGCCGGCGGAACCCCGGCGACCACCGCTCCGCAGCAGCCCACCCAGGCACCCGAGACCTCCCAGCCTGCAGCCGAGGCCACCACCCTGACCGTCTTCGCGGCGGCCTCGCTCACCAAGACCTTCACCGAACTCGGCCAGACCTTCGAGGCCGAGCACGCCGGCGTCAAGGTCAGCTTCAACTTCGCCGGCTCCTCCGACCTGGTCGCCCAGATCCAGCAGGGCGCGCCGGCCGACGTCTTCGCCTCCGCCGACGAGAAGAACATGGCCAAGGCCACCGACGAGCAGCTGGTCGCCGGCGAACCGGTGATCTTCGCCACCAACGTGCTGAGCATCGCCGTGCCGCCGGACAACCCGGCCAAGGTCGCCGGCCTGGCCGACCTCGCCCGCGATGACGTTCAGCTGGTCATCTGCGCTCCCGAGGTTCCCTGCGGCGCGGCCACCGTGAAGGTCGCCGAGGCTGCCGGCCTCACCCTGAAGCCGGTCAGCGAGGAGGCCAAGGTGACCGATGTGCTGGCCAAGGTGGAGAGCGGGGACGCCGATGCCGGACTGGTCTACGCCACCGATGTCGCCGGAGCCGAGGGCAAGGTGCTGGGGATCGACTTCCCGGAGTCGGCCGGCGCGGTGAACAAGTACCCGATCGGGGCGCTGGCAGGCTCGGGCAATGCCGACCTGGCCGCCGAGTTCGTCGCCCTGGTGACCGGGGCGACCGGCCAGCAGGTGCTTGCCGACGCCGGCTTCGGCAAGCCCTGATCTCGGTCGATCCGCCACCGACTGCCACCCAGGCGCGCTGCGCGACCTATCCGTCGCCCAGGTCGCGCAGGTGGCAATTGGTGCGGCGACCGGCGGGCGTCGGCCAGAATCGGTCGCGGAACGGTCATGGAGGGAGGCTCGGGTTGACGCGGACCGAATCGACGTTGCCGCGGTGGGTGTTCGTCATGGCCGCGGTCGGGGCGGGGTTCGTCCTGCTGCCGCTGGCCGCCATGACCACCCGGGTGGACTGGCTGCGGTTCGGTGAACTCATCACCTCCGAGTCGTCGGTGGCGGCGTTCTGGCTGAGCCTGAAGACCTCTGGCGCGTCAACCCTGGCCTGTCTGATCCTGGGCGTCCCGATGGCGCTGGTGCTGGCCCGCACCCGGTTCCCCGGTCAGGGCGTGGTGCGGGCGCTCGTCCTGCTGCCGCTGGTGCTGCCGCCGGTGGTGGGCGGCATCGCCCTGCTCTACACCTTCGGACGCCGCGGGCTGCTGGGCGCCACGCTGGAGGTGATGGGCCTGCAGATCGCCTTCTCGACAGTGGCGGTCGTCATCGCGCAGACCTTCGTCGCGCTGCCCTTCCTGGTGGTCAGCCTTGAGGGTTCGCTGCGCACCTTGGGCCAGCGGTACGAGGTGGTCGCCGCGACGCTGGGCGCCCGGCCCACCACCATTCTCGGACGGGTGACGCTGCCGCTGGTGCTGCCTGGCCTGCTCTCCGGCACCGTGCTGTCGTTCGCGCGCTCACTGGGCGAGTTCGGGGCGACCCTCACCTTCGCCGGCAGCCTGCAGGGGGTCACCCGTACCCTGCCATTGGAGATCTATCTGCAGCGCGAGGTGGATGCCGATGCCGCTGTCGCTCTCTCGCTGGTGCTGGTGGCGATCGCGCTGGCCGTGATCGGGCTGGCCACCCGGCGCGCGCAGGTGATCCGATGACCAGCGGATCCTGGCTGCGGTTGCGGGCCACGGTGGCCGAGCGCGGTTTCGACCTCGACCTGGCCCTGGAAGCGGGCGAGCGCCTGGCCGTGCTGGGGCCCAACGGCGCCGGCAAGTCGACGCTGCTCGGGCTGCTGGCCGGCACCGTCCGCCCCGATTCCGGACGCGCCGAACTGGGCGGCCGGGTGCTCTTCGACCTCCCGGCGCGGACCTGGCAGCCGCCCCACTCCCGCGGGATCGCCCTGCTCGCGCAGGATCCGCTGCTGTTCCCCCACCTCAGCGTGCTGGAGAACGTCGCCTTCGGGCCCCGGGTGAACGGCCTCGGCCGGGCCGCCGCGCGGGCGCGGGCCGAACACTGGCTCTCCGAGGTGGATGCCACGAACCTGGCCGGACGCCGGGCGACCGAGCTCTCCGGCGGACAGGCGCAGCGGGTGGCGATCGCCCGGGCGCTGGCGACCGAGCCGGAACTGCTGCTGCTGGACGAGCCGCTGGCGGCCCTCGACGTCAGCGTCGCACCGGCGATCCGCCGGCTGCTCGCCCGGGTGCTGGCCGGCCGGACCACGCTGATCGTCACCCACGACCTGCTGGATGCCCTGGTGCTCGCCGATCGCGCGCTCGTCCTGGATGCCGGGTCGGCCGTCGAGGACGGGCCGACCGAGCAGGTGCTGCAGCGCCCACGCACCCGGTTCGCCGCCCGGCTCGCCGAACTCAACCTGATTCGCGGCGTCGCGGTCGCCGACGGCGTGCAGGCCGGCCCCGACCTCGTACTCCAGGGGATGGCCGCCGAGCCGCTGACGACCGGCGAGCCGGCGGTGGCTGCCTTCGCCCCCTCCGCGGTCTCGGTCTACCTCGATCCCCCGCACGGCAGTCCGCGCAACCTGGTGGCGGTGACCGTCAGCGAGGTCGAGCAGCGCGGCGGCATCGTCCGGGTCCGGGCCGACGACCACCGCGGCCACAAGCTGGCCGCCGATGTCACTCCCCGCGCCGCGGCCGAACTGGATCTCTACCCGGGCCGTGAGGTGGTGTTCTCGCTGAAGGCCACCGCGGTGGCGCTGTATCCCGCCTGACCCACGAGGCCCGTGCTTCCGGGGGTGCCGAGCACCCGAGCGGCGCAGCGATGGCCCGCGTGGGCCGCCGCGACAGGAGTCCCGCCCCGCAGGACGGCGCTCAGGAATCCGGCCGCGAACGCGTCTCCGGCTCCGGTGAGGTCACGTACCTCGGGCACCGGCGGCACCGCCACCCGCACCGGCTCCCGGCCCGGTTCCAGGACGGTGGTCGGGCGGGGGCCGTCCTTGGCGATGACGGTCGTCTCACCGATGGCCGTCCGGCCCTGCCCGAACAGGTCGAGGGCGGCGGCCTCGTCGGCGTTGGCGAAGAAGTACCGCGCCCGAAGCTCCCGGACGGCCTGGAGCAGGCCCTCCACCCCCAGGTCGGCGATCACCCCGGTGGAGGAGGCGTCCACCGAGATCGTCCCGCCTCCGGCGAGCACGGCCTCGGCGGCCGCGATCGCCGTGCTGCGGACCGGCTCGACCATGAACGCGTAGGCGGCCAGGTGCAGATGCGCCAGATCGGCCGTCCAGACTGGGTCGAGCGCACGCAACTCCCCGGCTGCGCCGCGGTCGGGAAACATGGTGCGTTCGCCGTCCGGATCGACCAGGATCACGGCGGTGCCGGTGGTGCCCCGGCGCTGCACCCGAACCTCGACCCCGGTGGCGGCGAGTTCGGCGACCAGGGAATCCCCGAGCCGGTCGGCGCCGACGCAGCCGATGAAGACCGTCGGGACCAGGCCGGCGGCATGGGCGGCGACGTTCGCGGCGCTGCCGCCCCGCGCCCGGTGCACCCGGCAGCGGGTGTCGCTGGCGTAGCGCAGCGGCTCGCCCAGCCAGACGACCACGTCCTCGATCAGGTCACCGACCACCCCGAGCTTCCGCACCCGTCACGTATAGCGGCTGGGAGGCCCGGTAGCAAGGACCTCACCGGCCCGCCGGGGGCGGGGATAGGGTGCTGCCATGGCACGGCCCCTGCCGCTCGACCTCGGCCCGGAACTCACGGTGGCGGATTTCCGCCGCTACTCGCGCCAGCTCGTGCTGCCCGAATTCGGGATCGAAGGGCAGCGGCGGCTCCGAGCGGCGCGCGTGCTCGTGCTCGGCGCCGGCGGCCTCGGCTCGCCCGTGCTGCTGTACCTGGCCGCCGCCGGCGTCCGGACCATCGGCATCGTCGACTTCGACGAGGTCGAGGAGTCGAACCTGCACCGCCAGGTGATCCATCCCACCTCGGCGGTGGGCCGGCCCAAGGTGGCCAGCGCGGTCGCCGCGATCGCAGCCCTCAACCCCGGCGTCACCGTCATCCCCCACGACCTACGGCTCACCGACGAGAACGCGGCCGAGATCTTCGCCGGCTACGACGTGGTGCTCGACGGCACCGACAACTTCCCCACCCGCTACCTGGCCAACGACACCTGCGTGGAACTGGGCATTCCGCTGATCTGGGCCTCTGTGCTCGGCTTCGCCGCCCAGGTGGCGGTCTTCTGGCCCGCCGGTGGCGGTCCGCAGCTACGCGACCTGTTCCCGAGCCCGCCCGAGCCGGGCACCGTCCCCAATTGCGCCGAGGCCGGCGTGATCGGCGCGCTCTGCGGCCAGGTCGGCTCGATCATGGCCACCGAGGCGATCAAGCTCCTCACCGGGATCGGCCGGCCGCTGCTCGGCCGCGTCCTGGTGATCGACGCCCTCGCCGGACGCTGGGACGAGTTGCCGCTGCTCCCCCGCGAACCCGCGACCGTCCCAGGGAAACCGGATCCCGCAGACCCCACCGAGCCGACGCCCGCCCTCTCGGCGGGGATCCTGGAGCTCCCGGCCGACGGCCTACCGGACGCCCTCCTGCTACTGGACGTCCGTGAGCCCGCGGAGTTCGCCGATCACCACCTGCCCGGCTCGCTCAACCTGCCGCTCGGCGAGGTGCTCGCCGGCAGGGAGGTGCCCGGCGACCGGCCCATCCTGGTGATCTGCCGCAGCGGCGCGCGGGCGAAGCTCGCCGCCGCCGCGCTGACCGCCCGCGGCTACGACACCCGGGTGCTCGAAGGCGGGCTGCTGGGCCTCACTTCAGCTGGCTGATCAGCTGCTGGATCACATCCTGCGCCTGGCCGAGCAGATCGCCGGCGTCGCAACTGGTGGCCTGGAAGGGGCTCGGCCAGCGCAGCGCCGGGCCGGGTTCAGCCTTCGACGTCAGCCTTGACGCGGCCGGTCGCGATGGCGTCCACCAGGGCGGAGTGGTCCAGATCGTTCTGCCGTGCATAGGCCAGCGCGAACTCACCCATGGCATCGTCGAAGGCGTGGCCCTGGCCGAGATAGCCGGCGATCAGGGCCGGCTCCACGCTCTGCGCATGCGCCCGGGCCAGCACCGAACCACACAGCCGGCCGTACTCCTCCAACAGGTCGGCCGAGAGCCGCTCGATCTCGAAGCCGCCCTTCATGTCACGGAATTGCCGGACGTAGTAAGCCCGGCCGTCCGAACTCGTCCAGCCTAGGAAGGGGTCGGAGACCGCCTGCATGATCTGCTGGCCGGCGACCACCCGCTCGCCCGCGTGCGCCAGTCCGCTGGCGCCCGCGTACGGTTCGAGGACGGACGCGTTGGCCTCCTTGACCTGCAGGATGAGCGGGCTTCCGGTGGCGTCCACCAGCAGTTCGATCAGGCAGCGGGTGCCGACACTGCCCACGCCCACCACCCGCAGCATGACGTCCACCGGGCGGAATCTGCGCAGGAGGGCGCGGATGTCGGGGCCCACCGTCTCGGTGTACAGGTAGGGCACCACCGCGATGTCGCTGGGCCACGTGCTCGGCCGCACCATCAACGGTGGCTGCTCCACCAGGTGGAGTTCGCCCGCATCGGTGACAGTCGAGAGCTTGCTCAACGCCGCCTCGGAGGTGCGCCGTTCGGCCTTGCGGGTGGCCCGGGCGATCTCCTTGCTGGCCTTGCGCAGGTGG
Organism: Actinomycetota bacterium; assembly: GCA_020161795.1. Lineage (GTDB taxonomy): Bacteria > Actinomycetota > Actinomycetes > Propionibacteriales > Propionibacteriaceae > Propionicimonas. Next base: position 17,887 of record JAIUOR010000056.1, read on the forward strand.
GATTGCCGGCTGCGTTCCAGCAGCGCCTCCGCGCTGACCACGGTGTGGAAGTTCGCCAGGGCGGGGCGGGTGGCCAGCAGGGCCATGGCGCGCCGGTAGCTGCGGGCGACGTGGTTGGCGATCCGGACGGCGACCACATCGCCGAAGCCGGAGGATCGCGCCCCCACGGCCAGCGAGGCGGCCAGCCGCTCGACGTCCCACTCCCAGGGGGCGGGCAGGGTCTCGTCGAAGTCGTTCAGGTCGAAGACGAGTTTGCGTTCGGGTGAGGCGTAGAACCGAAGTTGGAGAGGTGGGCGTCACCGCAGGCCTGGACGCGGATGCCCGACACCGGCGTGGGCGCCAGATCGTGGGCCATCAGCGCGGCCGCGCCGCGGTAGAACGCGAAGGCCGACTGCACCATCCGTCCCCAGCGGACCGGAACCAGGGATTGCACACGGGTGGCGTTCTGGGCGTCCAGCAGGGCTACCGGGTCGCGGTCGGTGCGGAAGCCCGTCCCCAGAGTCGAACGTGGGGTCTGCTCGCGCAGCCGCTTTCCGTTCGCCGTCAACTCCTCCAGCGACGGGGGCTGCCCGGGCTGTTCGCTCATATCCGCCTCCTCGACGATCGCAGTCACAATAGACCTGCGAACCCGGCGGCGGAATGGACCAGCCCGGAAAACAATCCTTCCCTCACCACCAACGTATAGCGGGTGGGGGGTCTTGCCGCAAGGCCCCCCAGAACGCGCAGAATGTCCGCTGGTCCGAGGTCGCGCGGCGATGGGTGAGTGATGAGTGACAAGCAAGGTGTGTTCGAGGTTGCCTCCCAGAAGGCCGATCCCGCGCTGATCGGGGCGGATGCCGCCCACTTCGCAGCGGTGGCGGAATGCCTTCGGCGCAGGGTCGCCGAGGTCACGGCGCGGCGGGACGAGTTGCTGGCCACGCCGGTGCGCCGGGGGCGCGCAGCGATGGAGCGGGACGAGGAGATCCACCGGCTGGGCGGCCTGCTGCGGATGCTGCGACGCTCCCGGCTCGACGTCTGCCTGGGCCGGATGGTCCCGGCGGACGGCAGCGTGCCGGTCTACGTCGGACGGATCGGCCTGAGCGACGACGCCGACCGTCAGTTGCTGGTGGACTGGCGTGCCCCGGCTTCCGCACCCTTCTTCGCCGCCACCACCGCCGACCCGATGGGCCTCGCCAGCCGACGCCGCTATCGCTGGGCGGACGGACGGGTGCGCGACTATTGGGACGAGGCGCTCACCGAGCCCGATCCCGGCACGCCGCTGGCACTGGATCGCGACTCGGCCTTCCTCGCCGGCCTCTCGGCCAGCCGCTCGGGCCGGATGCGGGACGTGCTGGCCACCCTGGCCGCCGACCAGGATGCGATCGTCCGGGCCGGCTCGTCCGGCGCCCTGGTGGTGGAAGGCGGCCCCGGCACCGGCAAGACCGTGGTCGCGCTGCACCGGGCCGCCTACCTGCTGTACGCCGATCCTCGGCTGAAGGGTCATCGCGGCGGCGTCCTGATCGTCGGGCCGCATCAGCCCTACCTCGACTACGTCTCCGATGTGCTGCCCAGCCTGGGCGAGGAGGGCGTCCTGACCTGCACCCTCGCCGACCTGCTCCCCGAAGGCGCTGTCGCGACCGCGGAAGCGGATCCCGAGGTCACCCGGCTGAAGGCCTCGGCCAGGCTGCAGGAGGCGATCGAGCCGGCGGTGGGCCTCTACGAGGAGCCACCCACCAGGCCGCTGACGGTCGAGACCGACTGGTTCGACGTCGAGGTGGCGGCGGCCGACTGGGCCGAGGCCTTCGACGCCCGCGAGCCGGGCACCTCGCACAACGACGCCCGCGACGAGGTCTGGGAGGCGCTGATCGGGTTGCTGGCCGAACGCGTCGAGGCCGACGACCTGCCCGAGGACGCCGTCCGGCGCCTGCTGCGGGCCGATCGGGACCTGCGCGACGCCTTCCGCCGCGCCTGGCCGATCCTCGACCCCGCCGAGCTGGTCGGCGATCTGTGGACGGTGCCGGCCTACCTGCGCCGCTGCGCTCCCTGGCTGACCCACGAGGAGGTGGCCCTGCTGCAACGCCGGGAGCCGCAGGCGTGGACGACCTCCGACCTGCCGCTGCTGGACGCCGCCCGCCAGCGGGTGGGCGATCCCGAGGCGCCCGCGCGGGCGCGCCACCGGGAGGCCGTCCTCGCCGAACAGCACCGCTACGTGGACGACCTGATCGAGTACCTGCTGGAGAACGACGACGACCCGGAGAGTTCGCTGGATCTGCTGCGGCGGGACAGCGTCCGCCAGGCGCTGGTGGACGAGGACGCGGCCCCGAAACCGGATCCGGACCGGCTGGCCGGGCCGTTCGCGCACCTGGTGGTGGACGAGGCCCAGGAGCTCACCGACGCCGAGTGGCAGATGCTGCTCCGGCGCTGCCCGTCCCGCAGCTTCACGATCGTCGGCGACCGCGCCCAGGCCCGCCAGGGCTTCGTCGGCAGCTGGCCCGAGCGGCTGCGCGCGCTCGGTTTCGGAGAGGTCGCCACCGCGTCCCTCTCGGTGAACTACCGGACGCCAGCCGAGGTGATGGAAGCCGCCGAGCCGGTGATCCGCGCGGTCCACCCGGACGCCAACATCCCGGTCTCGATCCGCCGTAGCGGCCTGCCGGTCCGCCACGGCAGGGTTGCCGAACTCGACGCGATCCTGGCCGAGTGGCTGGCCGCGGACGACGGCATCGCCTGCGTGATCGGCGATGCCGCCGTGGCTCCGTCCGACCGGGTGCGCGTGCTCACTCCCCAGACGGCGAAGGGCCTGGAGTTCGACCTGGTGGTGCTGGTGGATCCCGCCGCGTTCGGCAGCGGGGTCTCCGGAGCGGTCGACCGCTACGTGGCGATGACCCGGGCCACCCGGCAGCTCGTGGTTCTCGAGTAGCCGTCGGCCCGGATCAGGAAGCCGCCCGGGCGGCCGCGACGAAGGCGGCGATCGCGTCCAGGTCCTTCTCGAACCGACCGTCGCCGAGCGGCCGGTTGGTGCGGGTGAGCGAGTCGACGGCCCACGGCCGGACGGCCTCGATGGCCGCGGCGACATTGTCCGCCGCCAGCCCGCCGGCCAGGATCACCGGGATGTCGACAGCCTCGACGATCGCCGCGCTGCGCGACCAGTCGTGGGTGACGCCGGCAGCGCCGACGCCCTGCACGTCGGTGGTGTACGAGTCGAGGATCAGGTAGTCGGAGACCGGCGCGTACTCCAGGGCCAGCGCCAGGTCGTCCTCCCGGCCGACCGCGATCGCCTGCATGATCTCCATCTCGGCCGGCAGCCGGCGGCGCAGCGCCCGGACGGCGTCGGCGTCGACCGCGCCGGCCTCCCCGCACAGGTGCAGGATGTCCGCCTGGACGGCCAGCGCCATCCGCACGATCTCGTCCGGATCGGTCTCGACCGACAGCGCCGACGACCGCGCCCGTCCCCGCAACGCGGCCACCGCCTCGCTGGCGACGGCTTCGCTGATCTGGCCCGGCAGGCCGATCGTGGTGGGCGTCAAGCCCACGTGATCGACCCCCAGGTCGGCCAGGGCGATGGCTTCGGCGGCGGATTGGGCGGTGTAGATCTGGACGATCAAGGTCGGCTCCCGGGACGGAGTGGATGTGGACGATTCAGCGCGGAGACAGCCGCGACTCGCACCCCGGCACCACGCTGAATACAGTGTCTATCACTTTCCCGCAGCGCTGTCAGAAGGAGTCCGATGAACGCCGACGTGCTGGTGCTCGGCGATCTCAATATCGATCTCGCGCTGGACGTACCCGAGTTCCCCCTGCCAGGCGGTGAGGGGGTCGCCTCGCGGCAGCGCATCGGCTTCGGCGGGTCCGCGGCCAACACCGCCGTGGTGCTGCGGCAGCTCGGTCTCTCGACCGCCCTGCTGGCCTGCCTGGGCGAGGACGAATGGGGCACCCTCGCGGTCTCGGGAATCTCGGCCGTCGGCGTCGACACCAGCCTGCTGCAGCGCAGCGACCGGGACGGCACCTCGCTCAACATCGTGGCGGTCACACCCGACGGGGAGCGCACCATGCTGGCCTACCGCGGTGCCAGCTCGCTGCTCGACCCGGCGTCGGTGCCGGGCGATCTGCGCGGCGTGCGATGCCTGCACCTCTCCGGCTATGCCCTGCTCGCCGAGCCCCAGCGATCGGCCGCCACCACGGCAGCCACCCGGGCGCGGGCCGTCGGCGTCCCGGTGTCGCTGGACGTTCCGGTCGATCTGGCCTGCTCCGCCTCGCCGGAACTGCTGGCCTTCCTGCCACTGGTGGACATCCTCGTGATCGGCGCGGACGAGCTCCACCGGCTCACCGGCATCTCCGACCCCGAGCCGTCCGCCCGGGCCGTCGCCCGGTACGGCCCGGGCACCGTCGCCGTGAAGCAGGGTGCCGGCGGTGTCGTGCTGCTGACCGGGGACGATGTGACCCAGGCCCCTGCCCCGCGGGTCGACGTGGTCGACAGCACCGGTGCCGGCGACTCCTTCTGCGCCGGTCTCGTCTTCGCGCTGCTCCGGGGGGCAGCGCCGGCGGATGCGGCGCGGCTGGCCAATGCCTGCGGAGCCGCCGCCGTCGCCACGCTGGGCGCCGGCGCGCGGCTTCCGGGCCCGGTGGAGGTCGCCCGCGTCCTGGGATTCTTCGAGCCGCCGGCCCGCGATCGCCTGCTCACCCTGCTCTCGCAGCAGACGCTCGACACCCACCCGGCGAGCGGCGAGACTCGGGGGTAGCACTCGCCACTGCCAGACCAGAGAGGTGCCGATGAGCGATCCGATCCTCCTCGACGTGGACGCGGGCCTCGCCCGCATCACGCTGAACCGGCCCGATCGGCTCAATGCCGTCGACACCGCGATGGCGCTTCGCTGGCGGGAGGTCGCCACCTGGGCGGCAGCAGACCCCGGGATCGGTGCGATCCTGCTGGCCGGCGCCGGGCCGGCCTTCTGCGCGGGCGGCGACGTCGTCCACATGGCCACGGCGAGCGGCGACGGCACCCAGATCACCGAGTTGGCCACGGTGATAGGCGAGGGGATCCGGTCGCTCATCGACTCCGCCAAGCCCGTGGTGACAGCGGTCGGTGGCGCGGTAGCCGGGGGTGGGCTGGGGCTGATGCTCACCGGCGACTGGATCGTGGCCGCCGACACCGCCAGGTTCGCCACAAAATACGCCAACCTGGGCCTCACCCCCGACCTCGGGGTGTCGGCGCTGCTGCCGCGCGCGATCGGAGAGCGGCGCGCACTCCAGTTGCTGCTGTCCGACCGGACGATCGACGCCGCCACGGCGCTGGAGTGGGGGTTGGTCACCGAGGTGGTCGCGGCGGACGAGGTCGCCGTCCGGGCCGAGGCCGTGGCGCGGGGATGGCTCGCCGGCGCGACAGCGGCGCTGGGTCAGGCCAAACGCCTGGTGCGGGCCGCCGACGGACGCCGGCTCGCCGAGAGCACGGCAGACGAGGCCGCCACGATCGGAGCCTCCTTCGACACCGACGCGGCGCGCTCCCGCATCGCCGCCTTCGCGTCAGGGCGCAGCGGGGCAGGAGGCACGCGATGACGGGGACGTCCCTCGCCGGCCGGACGCTGTTGATCTCCGGCGGCAGCCGGGGCATCGGCCTCGCGATCGCGCTGCGGGCCGCCCGCGACGGCGCCCAGGTGGCCCTGCTGGCCAAGACCGGCACCCCGCACCCGAAGCTGGAGGGAACGGTGCACACGGCCGCTGCCGCCATCGAGTCCGCCGGCGGACGCGCGCTGCCGATCGTGGGCGACGTCCGCGCCGACGACGATATCGACCGGGCCGTCGAGGCGACGGTCGCGGCCTTCGGCGGCATCGACATCATCGTCAACAACGCCTCGGTGATCGATCTCTCCGGAACGCTCGACCTCTCACCGAAGAAGTACGACCTGATGCAGGACGTCAACGTCCGCGGAACCTTCATGCTGTCGCGAGCCGCCCTGCCCCACTTGAGAAGGGCCGAGAACCCCCACATCCTGTCGCTGTCGCCCCCGCTGAACCTGTCCCCCACCTGGCTGGGGGCGTTCCCTGGCTACCTGCTCGGCAAGTACGGCATGACGTTGGCGACGCTGGCGCTGGCCGCTGAGTTCGCAGCCGACGGCATCGCCGCCAACACGCTGTGGCCGCAGACCACGATCGCGACGGCCGCCGTCCGGTTCGCGCTCGGCGGGGAGGAGATGCTGAAGCGGAGCCGTACCCCGGAGATCTATGCCGACGCCGCCCACCGGGTGCTCACCCGCCCGAGCCGGGAACTGACCGGCCGGACCCTGCTCGTCGAGCAGGTGCTGCGCGAGGCCGGGATCACCGATCTGTCGGGCTACGCCTATGTTCCCGGTACCCCGGACAGCGCGCTCCAGCATGACATCTTCCTCGATTGACGGGAACCCTTGACAATCTACAACCAATCGGTTGTAGATTGTCGGAGTGATCGAACCGGACGAGGAACGGGCGGACGCGTTCTTCCACGCGCTGGCCGATCGCACCAGGCGGGACATCCTGCGCAGGGTGCTCGCCGGTGAACACTCCGTCACGGCGCTGGCGGCGAACTACGACATGAGCTTCGCCGCGGTGCAGAAACACGTGGCCGTGCTCGAACGAGCCGGCCTGATAACCAAGCGACGCAGCGGCCGCGAGCAGTTGGCCAGCGGGGACGTCGAGGCGCTCCGATCGGTTGCCTCGATGCTCACCGAGCTGGAAGACGTCTGGCGTGGCCGCATCGCCGCAATCGACGACCTCATCAAGGAAGGCTGACACCATGCCCGTCACCAACATCACCAAGGATCTCGACACCCGTTCGCTGGTCATCACCGCGTCCTTCGCCGCGCCGGTCGAACGGGTCTGGCAGGTCTACGCCGATCCCCGGCAGCTGGAGCGGATCTGGGGCCCGCCGACCTATCCGGCCACGGTCACCGAGCACTCCCTCACCCCCGGCGGCCGCGTCCACTACTTCATGACCGGCCCCGAGGGCGACAGGTTCTACGGCGGCTGGAACGTCCTCACCGTGGACGAGCCGCACGGCTTCACCTTCGAGGACTTCTTCGCCGACGAGAACTACACCCCCTCCGCGGATCTCCCGGTCTCCGCGGGAAGCGTCACCTTCGAGGCGGACGGCGACCGGACGACCGCGACCTTCACCGCCACCTATCCCACCGCCGAGGCCCTGCAGCAGGTGCTCGACATGGGCATGGAGGAGGGCACCCGCGAGGCCATGGGCCAGATCGACGCCCTGCTCGCCGAGGGGTGATCGGCTAGCCCTGGCCGGGACGGAACCGCCCCGAGGCCTCGCGCACTCCGCGCAGTACCTCCAGAGCGGGCAGGTCCTCGACCGCGGCGAGCCCGGTGGACCAGCCGGCCAGGAAGTACTCCCAGCCGTCGACCACCCGGACGCCGGCGGCCCTGGCCTGGTCGAGGAAGGTCAGCGGGCCGCGGTAGTTGAAGTCCCAGGCGGTGGCCCGGGCGGGGAAGCCTTCGGGACCAGCGAGCGGCGAACCGGGCTCGGTCTTGCCCAGGCCGGTCGCGTTGATCACCACCGTCCCCGGCGGCTGGGACGCGGCGAGCTCGGTCCGCTCGGCGGAACTGGCGGCCACCGCGAAGCGGACGCGTTCGGCGTTCGGCAGCGCGGAGAGCAGTACCTCCAACTCCGGCAGGGCGCTGGCCCGGCGCGCGACGATGGTGAGGTCGGACCCGACCGGATCCTTGGCGACCGGCTCGGCGGTCGCCAAGGTGCGGTCGATGTCGAGCAGGTGCTGCAGGGCGAGGGCCGCCGCGGAGCCGCCCGAGCCGAGGCACAGCAGCGGCGCGGGGGGCTCGTGCGGGGGCTGCACCTCGTCGATGACCGCGTGGATCGCGACCGGATCGGTGGCGAAGCCCCGCAGGCCGTCGGAGGAGTTGATGCTGTTCACCTCATGGGCGAGTTCCGCCAGCGGCGAGAACGAGTCGAACAGGTCGCGGCAGTACGCGTGCAGCCGCACCTTGTGGCTGGTAACGACCGCGCCACGAATCCGCGGGTTCTCCGCCATGTCGCCGACGAGGCGCCGGAACGCCTCCGGCGGCGCGTCGGGTGACAGGTCGACCCCTCGCACCTGCGCCCCGGGGCAGATGGCCGGAGCCCAGTGCGGGAACAGCTCGTGGATGCTCGACCCGGCGGTGCTGATCCCGAGGAACAGGAACAGCGGCGGCCCCGAGTAGCTCGCGAGATCCCGTGGCTCGATCAGGTTGGTGCTCATCCGATGTCCCTCTCAGGTCCGTTCCACTTGCTGGGCTCGTCCCGGTCGAACAACCGACGCCAGGTCGCGATGGCGACTCCCAGGTCGTCGCTCTGCAGGAACGAGGAGGCACCGAAGAAACCGGCCGCGCCGCGGGCCGCCGGGTGGCTCGCGAACAACTCCTCCAGGTCGGCCGACTGTCGCAGCGGGCCGCCGTGCAGCAGTAGGGGCGGTGCCGCGGGGTCGGCGAGGACGGGCAGGCACTCGTCCAGTTGCCGGCTCCAATCCTGCTGCGTCGCGAAGCCGGTGATCCCCAGGTGCAGGATCAACCCGGTCGCGCCGGCGTCGATCGCGCACTCCATCCAGACCGGGTCGAAGACATAGGCCCAGGCCTCCAGCCCGCGCTCCCGGGCCTGGCGGACCAGGTCGATCTCGGCGGTCATGCCGAGGCCGACCTCTTCCACGGCGGCGCGCACCGGGCCGGTGAGCAATCCGAGCGTCGGGGCGTTGACCACTCCCACCGCGCCGGCCGCCGCGATCAGATCCAGCATCTGCGGTATCGGCAGCAGACCGTCGCTCGCGCAGACGGTGGCCAGCACGGGCGTCCGGTCGCTGCCGGCCAGCACGGCGGGCAGCAGGTCGAGGGTCTGCTGGTTGGCGCTCGCCCAGGGCAGCAGACCGGCCACCGAGGGAAGCCCCTGGGCCCGGTAGACGCTCGAGTGGTATCCGACCAGCCGGTCGACTCCCGCGCCTGCCAACGCCGCCGCGCTCGCCGTGTCGTGGACGGCCGCGACCAGCAGGCTCATGGCAGGCTGGCGTGACGCCGGTTCAGCTCGGAGGTGGGAACCCCCAGGGTCTCCTGCACGGTTCGGCACACCGCGTCGCAGATCACCAGGCAGCTCTGCTCGAACAGCGAGCCGGCGTGCTGCTGGGTCGGGATCTCGGTACGAATCGGCAGCGTCACCACCGCCGTGGCGAGCTGCGCCAACTCCGGATCGGGATCGACGGTGACCACCGCCACCGACGCGCCCACCGAGTGGGCCTTGCGAGCCTGGGCGATGACGGCCTGGCCGCCACGCGCGGTGAAGGCCACCAGCAGATCGCCTTCGGCGACGCCGGGGGTCGCGATCTCGCCGACGGCGAAGGAGGCCAGGCCGATGTGCATCAACCTCATGGCGATCGCCTTGGCCATCAGCCCGGAACGTCCCAGGCCGGTGAAGTAGACGCGCTCGGCGGCCAGGATCGCGGAGACCAGGCGATCCAGCTCCTCGGCCGAGACGGCCGACACCACTGCCTCCAGCTCGCCGACATTGGACCGCGCATAGGTCGCGGCGGACGGGGTGGCGCTCATGCCTTCTGCCCTCCGACCTGGTTGCGGGTGGCGGCCAGCAGCTTGTTGGCCAGGCCGTCATCGCGGCTGGCGAAGCGCTGGTGCAGCGCCAGCGTCAGCGCCGGGGTCGGCACCGCCAAGCGGATGGCCTCCTCCGCCGTCCACCGGCCCATGCCGGAGTCGCTGACCTGGGAGGTGACACCCTCCAGGGTCGGATTGGCCTGGAGGGCCGCGATGATCTGGCTCAGCAGCCACGACCGGACGGAGCTTCCGCCCTGCCAGGCCTCGAGCGCGGCCAGCGCATCCACCTCGGGGTGGGCGGACAGCAGGGCGTACCCCTCGGCGTAGGCCTGCAGAATGGCGTACTGCACACCGTTGTGGATCGCCTTCACCAGGTGACCGGAGCCGAGGCCGCCGACCAGCGAGTAGTCGCCGTCGGCGGAAAGGCTGGTCAGGGCGGGCTCGATCCTGGCGAACGCCTCGGACGAGGCCCCCACCATCAGGCCATAGCCGTTGTCGCGTCCCCACTGGCCGCCGCTGACGCCGACGTCGGCGAAGTCGATCCCCTTCTCACCCAGGCTGGCCGCATGGGCCGGCGCGTCGCGGAAGTCGCTGTTGCCGCCGTCGATGACCAGATCGCCTTCGGAGAGATGGTTCGCCAGCTCGGCGATCGCGTCCCGCGTCAGCTTGCCGGCCGGCAGCATCACCCAGACCACCCGGGGCGCCTCGAGCAGCTGCACCAGCGAGGCCACGTCCGAGGCGGCGACGGCCCCCTCGGCCTCGACCTGCTCCCGCGCTGCGGCGCTGATGTCGGCGCCCACCACCTGGTGGCCACCCTTGGTCAGACGGTAAGCCATCCCGGCCCCCATCTTGCCCAGACCGAGCAGTCCAATCTGCATCTGCTGCATTCCTTTCCCTCTGCGTGACCCAACCGGCCAATATTCGTCGATTGGATTGTTTCTGCGCAATTGGCTTGCGCAGAACGTCCTAACACCAGCAATCTAGGCCGAAATGAGGCCTGCTGGCAGGGTCAATGCCGACAGATTGGCACCAATGGTTGGGGGCGAATGAACATCCTCGACGCGCTGGGGAACTGGACGATCCACCCCGGCCCGCTGTATCAGCGGCTGGCGACCGCCATCCGGGCTGCTATCGCCCGGGGCGACCTGACCCCCGGCACCCTGCTGCCGGCCGAGCGTCACTTCGCCAAGCAGTTGGCGGTCGGACGCAGCACCGTCGTGGGGGCCTACGACCTACTGCGCGCCGAAGGCGTGCTGCTCAGCCGGCAGGGCAGCGGAAGCTGGGTGGCGGGGGCCGAACGCCTGCCCGCGTCGCGGGCCTCCGCCGAGAGCCTCCGCGGAGCCGCGCTCACCGAAACCGGGCGGTTGATCGACCTGGCCACGGCAGTGTCGCCGCCGGCGCCCCAGGTGAACGAGGCGCTGGCCGCGCTGGCCACCCGGGGCCTGGAGCGCCTGATGACACCCAACGGCTACTCGGCGCTGGGGCTGCCCGAACTGCGCCAGACGGTCGCCACCCGGTTCAGCCTGGAGGGCCTGCCCACCACCGCAGACCAGATCCTGATCACCACCGGCAGCCAGCAGGCCCTGCACCTGGTCACCGAGCACGTCCTGCGTACCTCAGACTCCGCGCTGGTCGAGGATCCCACCTCACCCGGCATCCTCGATCTGCTGCGCGCCATGCCGGTCGGGATCGCGGCCTCCCGGTCGGTCTCCAGCGCGGGAGCCGGGCCCGCCATCGACGCCCTGCGCCGCGCCCGGCCGGCCCTGTTCCATGTCTTCGGCTGCCTGGGCCCGGAAGGGCTGGTCAGCGACGGCGACCAGGTGCGCGAGCTCGGGAAGGCGCTCGACGGCTACGACGGGGTGGCGCTGGAGGACGCGAGCTCGCGCCATCTGGCTGCCGACCCGCCGCCCTACCTGGCGGCCACCACGACCGCCTCGGTGGTCACGGTCGGCTCCATGAGCAAGCTCTTCTGGTCCGGCCTTCGCGTCGGCTGGATCCGTGCCGAGGAGAACCTCGTCCTGCGGCTGTCGCGGGCCAAGGCCCGCTACGACCTGGGCACCCCGCTGGTCTCCCAGCACCTGGCGGCCTGGCTGCTCACCCGGTTCGATCAGGTACAGGCACAGCGGCTGGCAGACCTCCGGCGGCGGGCCGCCCACGCCAGGCAGGTCGTGGACGCGCTGCTGCCCGAGCTGGAACTGGCCAGCACCACCGACGGCCCCACGCTCTGGCTCAAGCTCCCGCGCGGGGTGTCGGGACCGTTCGTCGAACTCGCCAGACGTCACGACGTCGCCGTCGTCGCGGGCAGTTCGCTCTCCCCCTCGGGCGCCAGCGACGCCTTCATCCGGGTGGCGATCGGGCACTCCCCAGCTGTCTTCAACGACGGCGCGCGCCGGCTGGCGCGGGCCTGGCAGGCCTACAGCACACACGGCCCATCCAGCCTTCGAGAGGGAGACGATGCAATCCTGGTCTGACAGTTCGGTGTGCCTCGGGCTGGACATGGGGGCGACCAGCATGCGCGCCTCGGTGGTCGGGCCCGGTGGTCGGATCGTCGAATCCACCCGGTGCTCGTTGCCGGAGGGCCGCGCGGCACGCGTCCAGCTCCCGATCGACATCGCCCGGGGCTACCTCGACAGGATCGACGCGGTCGGGCTGGCCGTGGCCGGGACGGTCACGGCGGGCCGCCTCACCTGGACGGCGAACCTCGGCATCGCCGACATCGACTACGCCGCAGAGTTCCGCAGCCAGCTCGGCCTGCCCGCGGTCGTCCTCAACGATGCCCGGGCGGCCGGCATCGCCGAGGCGGCGACCGGAGCCGGGGTGGGCGCCCGGACGCTGTTGGCCCTGACCATCGGAACCGGGATCGGCGGCGCCCTGCTGGTCGACGGCAAGCTGGTGGAAGGCACCGGCCAGGCCGGCGAGGTCGGGCACCTCGTGATCGATCGCTCCGGCCTGGAATGCGGCTGTGGCAAGCGCGGCTGCTGGGAGACCGTGGTCGGCGGACGGGCGCTGGCCCGGGTCGCCGCCTCGCTCTACCCGCTGGCCGAACAACCGATGGACGCCCTGCTCGAAGCAGCCGCCGAGGGCGAGCCCGCCGCCGTGGAGACCGTCGATCGGGTGCAGGCCTGCTTCCGCGACGGGGTGGACAACCGGCTCATCACAGTTGAGGGTGTAGTGGTGGCGTGACCAGGTGACGGCGCGTCGGTGCGCTGGACAGGGTCGGGGTCTTCCGATGATGGAGGTTCTCACGCCGCCCATTAGAAAGACCCCGACGTGCTCCACGCTACCTTCA
>JAIUOR010000057.1 GCA_020161795.1 Actinomycetota bacterium
CGCGAGCCGATCTCGCTGCACACCCCGCTGGGCGAGGACGGCGATTCGGAGTTCGGCGACCTGATCGAGGATTCCGAGGCGGTCGTCCCGGCAGAGGCGGTCAACTTCACCCTGCTGCAGGAGCAGTTGCACGACGTGCTGGACACGCTCAGCGAGCGTGAGGCGGGCGTGGTGAGCATGCGCTTCGGCCTGACCGACGGCCAGCCCAAGACCCTGGACGAGATCGGCAAGGTCTACGGCGTGACCCGCGAGCGGATCCGCCAGATCGAGTCCAAGACGATGAGCAAGCTGCGCCACCCGTCCCGCTCGCAGGTGCTGCGCGACTACCTGGACTGAGTTCCGACACGCCGGTCGGAGTTCAGTGGAGATCGAGTTCCGGTAGCTCGTCGGCGGGGGTGAAACCGTGCACCCGTCCGAGGAAGGCCAGCGCCGCCTGGGCGGTGGCGATCACGTTCTGCGCGCGGCGGAAGCCGTGGCCCTCGTCCGGGAAGTTGAGGTAGGCGACCGGCAGCCCCTTGCCGCGCACCGCAGCCACGATCGCCTCCGCCTGGGCGGGCGGCACGACCTTGTCCTGACCGCCCTGCAGGATCAGCATCGGGCAGGAGAGGCCCTCCAGGTGATGGAGCGGGGAGCGCGCGAGATAGACCTCCCGGCCGGCCGGGTACGGCGCGACCAGGCGGTCGAGATAGCGGGCCTCGAACTTGTGGGTGTCGGTCGCCAGCGTCTCCAGATCGCCGATCCCGTAGAGGCTGATGCCCGCGCTGAACACGTCGGTGAAGGCCAGCGCGGCCAGGGTGGTGTAGCCGCCTGCCGACCCGCCCCGCATCGACAGCCGGGCTGGATCGGCCAGCCCTCGATCGACCAGCGCCAGCGCGGCATCGGCGCAGTCCCGGACGTCGACCACACCCCAGTTACCTCGCAGCCGCTCCCGGTAGGCGCGGCCGTAACCGGTCGAGCCGCCGTAGTTGACATCCAGGATGCCGATCCCGCGGGAGGTCCAGAACTGGGTGGCCACCCGGTACTCCGGCCCGGAGAAGGCGGTCGGCCCGCCGTGGCTCCAGACCTGCACCGGGGGTAGTTCGCCGGGTAGGGGGGAGAACTCCGGATTGGTGGGCGGGTAGTACCACGCGTGCACCTTTCCCTGCGGTCCCTCCCAGCTGATCGGCTCGGCCCGGGCCACCAGCGCCGGGTCGAGGATGTGGTCGGAACTGGTCTTCACGGTGGTGAGGGCGCCGGTGTCCCAGTCGATCTCGACCAGGGCCGCCGGACGGTCGGGGTAGCCGAGCACGGCCAGGGCACGGCTGCCGCTGCCGGTGACGTTCGCGGCGACGGCTGCCGAGTCGACGATCTCCAGGCGCGCGTCCCCGCCGTGGTGGACGACGGCCAGCGCGGCGTAGCCGTGCACGATCACGCTGCAGCCGATCCGGGAGTCGTCGATGACGCAGTACGGGGCGGGAGCCAGGGTCCACATCGGGCCGCAGAAGTCGGCCGGTGCCTCGTAGACCGGCCGGGACTGGCTGCCATCCCAGCGATGGAAATTCCAGAAGTCGCCGGGATCGGCCAGGAACAGCAGGGTGCCGTCCGGGCTCCAGGCGGGGTAGAGCGCGGACACCCCGGGTCCGCCGCCTACCTGGGTGGCGGCTGCCGGGTCGGCCAGCGGCGCGACCTTGAGACGGGTGGCGTCCCAGGGCATGTCGGGGTGGTCCCATTCCACCCAGGCCAGCCGGCCGTCCCCGGAGAGCACCGGATGGGCGTAGAAGTCGGCTCCCCGGACGAGTACCCGGCCGCCCTCGGCGTTGTCGGCATCGAGGTCGAGCGCCACGATGGTGGTTGCCGGCTCGCCGGGGCCGCGGTGATCCTCGCGCACCGCCAGCACCAGGCGCCGCGCGGGGTCGAGGTGCAGCGCCGCGTAGCGGAACTCGCCACCGGGAGCGAACGGACGGGCAGCCCTCCCGGGCTCGACCGCCACCAGGCCGCCGTCCGGCCAACTCGAATGGACCACGATGCCGCCGGCCACCGTCCACTCGCCGCCGCCGTACTCGTTCACCCCCGAGCGGAGGTAGGCCTCCGGCGTGACCTCGGACCTTCCCTCGCCGTCCTCGCGCCACAGCGTCACCCGGCCGCCCTGTTCGGGGTGGGCCTGCGTCCAGTACCGGACGCCCTCGCTCACCAGCCCGCCGGAAAGCCCGACCGTGGCGGCCGTCAGATCGGCGGCGGCGATGGGGGACGACCAGCTGCCAAAGGGTGCTTCGCGCATGGTCGTCACTGTAACGGCCGGAGACGAGAACGGCCCCGGCATCGAGCCGGGGCCGTCACGAAGCAGGTGCTTCAGGAGAGCTTGTCGGTCTCGTCGTGGATCTTCAGCGCCACCTGGCTGAGCTTGGCGGAGTGGGCCCGGCCGTGGTGGCCGCAGAAGAAGAGTTCGCCGCCGGAGGTGAGGGTGACGCGCACGTACGCCTGAGCACCACAACGATCACAGCGGTCGGCAGTGGTCAGGTTCTCGATGACGGGTGTGCTCATGTCGCTTCCTCACTCTCTCACGCCAGCTCTTCACCAACGATGTCGCCAGGTACAACAGTTGCGGGAGCGGTTTGTTCCCGGTGCCGTATCCGACTGGTACCCAGTCTAGTGGTTCGTGATGACAACCCTCGGCTTTCGACACCGCAGGCGCAACCTCCGCCGAACTGTCGGCGAGTCGAGATAGCCTCTGCGGAGTGACCACTACGAGCGCGCGGGCGGCCGAGGGCCGTGACTACGAGGCCAGGCACCTGCTGGTTCTGGAAGGGCTGGAAGCCGTCCGGAAACGCCCGGCGATGTACATCGGCTCGACCGACACCCGTGGCCTGATGCACTGCCTGTGGGAGATCATCGACAACGCGGTGGACGAGGCGCTGGCCGGCTTCGGGTCGGCCATCGACGTGCGGCTGGAGGCCGACGGCAGCATCTTCGTCGGCGACCAGGCCCGTGGCATCCCGGTCGACATCGAGCCCAAGACCCGGCTGACCGGCGTCGAGGTGGTCTTCACCAAGCTGCACGCCGGCGGCAAGTTCGGGGCGGGTTCCTACAACGCCACCGGCGGCCTGCACGGCGTCGGCGCCTCGGTGGTCAACGCGCTGTCCTCCCGGCTCGACGTCGAGGTGGATCGCGGTGGGGTCACCCACGCGATGAGCTTCCGCCGCGGCGTGCCCGGGGTCTACGACGGAGCGGGGCCGGATGCCCCCTTCACCCCGGGCGGCGGCCTGCGGAAGGTGGGCAAGACCCGCCGCGGGGTGACCGGCACCCGGGTGCGGTACTGGCCCGACCGGCAGATCTTCCTGCCCGGCGCCCAGCTGTCGCTGAAGCACCTGCTCGACCGGGCCCGGCAGACGAGCTTCCTGGTGCCGGGGCTGGAACTCGCGGTCACCGACGCCCGCACCGACGAGGTGATCACCGAGGTGTTCAAGCACGACGGCGGCATCTCGGAGTTCTGCGACTTCCTGGCCGTCGATCCGCCGGTCACCGAGGTGATCCGGCTGCAGGGCAACGATCAGTTCACCGAGACCGTGCCGATGCTGGACGACGCCGGCTCGATGACCCCCACCGACGTGGAGCGCTCGCTGGAGGTCGACATCGCGGTGCGCTGGGGCACCGGCTACGAATCCCGGGTCAGCTCGTTCGTGAACATCATCGCCACCGGCAAGGGCGGCACCCACGTCACCGGCTTCGAGCGCGGGGTGCTGCGGGCCTTCGCCAAGTCGCTGGACGGCACCCGGCTGCTGAAGGCCGGGGAGGAGATCATCAAGGACGACGTGCTGGAGGGCATCACCGCGGTGGTCACCGTCCGGCTCGCCGAGCCGCAATTCGAGGGCCAGACCAAGGAGGTGCTCGGCACCCCTCCGGTCACCCGGCTGGTCACCCGGATCGTCGAGAGGGAACTGGGGGAGTTCCTCACCAGCAACCGGGCCGCGCTGCGGCCGCAGGCCCGCGCCGTGATGGAGAAGGTGGTCGGCGCCTCCCGTACCCGGGTGCAGGCCCGAGCCCACCGGGACGCGCAGCGCCGCAAGAGCGCGCTGGAGTCGTCCACCCTGCCGCCCAAGCTGGCCGACTGCCGCAGCACGGATCTGGATCGCACCGAACTGTTCATCGTCGAGGGCGACTCGGCGCTGGGCACCGCCAAGCTCGCTCGCAACTCGGAGTTCCAGGCGCTGCTGCCGATCCGCGGCAAGATCCTGAACGTGCAGAAGGCGTCGGTGGGCGACATGCTGAAGAACGCCGAGTGCGCCTCGATCATCCAGGTGGTGGGAGCCGGTTCGGGACGCAGCTTCGATCTGGATTCCGCGCGGTACAGCAAGATCATCTTCATGGCGGACGCAGATTCCGACGGCGCGCACATCCGCTGCCTGCTGACCACCCTGTTCTTCAAGTACATGCGGCCGCTGGTGGAGGCCGGACGGGTGTTCACCGCCGTCCCGCCGCTGCACCGATTCGAGGTGAACAACCCGCGCAAGGGCCAGGAGAAGTACCTCTACACCTACTCAGAAGGCGAATACCGGCGCAAGCTCGCCGAGCTGACCAAGCGGCAGGTCTCGTTCAAGGAGCCGCAGCGCTACAAGGGCCTCGGCGAGATGGACGCCGACCAGCTGGCCGACACCACGATGAACCCCCGGCATCGCACGCTGCGCCGGATCACCATCGATGAGGCGGCGGCGGCCGAGGCGGTCTTCGAGAAGCTGATGGGCAACGATGTCGCCCCTCGCAAGCAGTTCATCATCGAGGGCGCCTACGCCCTGGATTCCGAGCGCATCGACGCCTGAGCTCAGTGGCCGGCCCGGGCGGGGTGGATGCGGGAGAGCATCACCACACCCCAGATCGCCACGGCGGCGAAGCCGAGCATCAGCACGGCCGCGGTGGGGGTGATCGCCGAGCCCTCGCCGAGGACGGCGATGCCGTAGGCCACGCCGGCCACCGGGGCGGCGGCGTTGAGCGCGCCCACCACGGTCTCGGCGGGGCCGCTGGCGAAGCCCTGTTGGATCCAGATGCCGGCCAGCACCGCTCCGACCGCGATCGAGCCGGCCAGGAACCAGAAGGTGGGGGAGTCGATCCAACTCCGGGTGGTGACGTAGCCGCCGATCGCCTTGACCACCCCCGACTCGGCACCGTAGATCACCGCGGCCGCGCTCGACCAGGCCAGGCACTTCCAGGCCAGCGGTCCCCGCGAGCCGATCAGGGCGAGCCCGCCGGCCACACCCAGCCCGACCAGGGTGCCGATCACCAGGGTGGATTCGTTCAGCACCGGATAGGGCGCCGCATGGGTGATCGCCACCCAGGCGAAGGCGGCCGTGCCGGCGACGGTCAGCCCGGTCGCCAGCCAGCCCTCGCGGCTCACCGGCCGCTTCTGGACGCGGGCGGCCAGCAGCATCGTCCACGGGACGGCCAGGACGCCGAGCGGCTGCACCACGGTGATCGGGGCCAGCATCAGCGCGCCGACCTGGATCACCGCGCCGACGCCGGTCAGCAGCAGCCCGCCGATCCAGCGCGGATTGCGGATCACCGCCAGTAGCTGCCTGCCGCTGAGCTTCTGCCCCTCCTGCGGGGCGGCGGCGTCCCCGACCGCATGGTGCTGGACGACGGACGCGACCGCGAACAGCACCGAGGCGATCAGGACCAGGACGACGGCCAACGCAATGCTCTGGTTCAACGCGGCTCCTCAGCCTCGGCCGAGCGGGCCGGACGACCACGCTCCGCAGGTATTCTTCACCACCCGGGACGTAGGTCGTGCACCCATCGACCAGTGCTGGTCAGCTGGCCTCGCCGAGCAGTTCGCGGCGTTGGCGGCGGCGCTGGGCCTGCTCGCGGGGGTCGGGCACCGGCACGGCGGCGATGAGCCGCCGGGTGTAGGAATCCTGCGGTGACATCAGCACCTCGGCGGTGGTTCCGGTCTCGACCAGCTTGCCGTGGCGCAGCACCGCGATCCGGTCGGCGACATGCTCGACCACGGCCAGGTCGTGGGTGATGAACAGGCAGGCGAAGCCGAACTCCTCCTGCAACTCGGCGAACAGCTCCAGCACCTTCTCCTGCACCGAGACGTCCAGGGCGGAGGTGGGCTCGTCGACGATCAGCAGGCTGGGCTGCAGCGCCAGCGCGCGGGCGATCCCGACCCGTTGCCGCTGGCCGCCGGAGAGCTGGTGCGGGAAGCGGTTGCGCAGGTTGCGGGAGAGCTGCACCCGGTCGAGCAGTTCGGTCACCCGGGCATCGCGGGCGGCGGCGTCGAGGTCGGTGTGCAGCTGCAACGGCTCGGCGATGGCCTGGCCGATCGGCCAGCGCGGGTTCACCGAGGCGCCGGCGTCCTGGAAGACCATCGCCACCTGGCGGCGGGCTTCGCGCAGTTGTCCGGCGTCGGCGGTGACCAGATCCAGACCGTTGATGCGCAGCGCGCCAGAAGCCAGCGGCAGCAGGCCGACGGCCGCGCGTCCGATGGTCGACTTGCCCGAGCCGGATTCGCCCACGAGGCCCATCACCTGACCGGCGTCGAGCCGTAGCGTGACGTCGTCGATCGCCCGGAAGGGCTTGCGTCCCCGGCCACCGGGGTACTCGATCACGCCGTGATCGAGGTCGAAGGCCGGAGTCTCCGCCGGCTCGGGGGCGGGGAGCTCGGCGGCCACGGGCTCCAGGCTGAGCGAGAGCACCGCCTTCAGCAGGCTTTGGGTGTAGGGCTGCTGCGGGTCGTAGAAGATCTGGTGCGCGTCGCCCTGCTCGACGATGGCGCCGTCCTTCAGCACGACGATCCGGTCGGCGAGATCGGCCACCACTCCCATGTCGTGGGTGATCAGCAGGATGGAGGCGTCGATCCGGCCCTTCAGGTCGTGCAGCAGCTCCAGGATCTCGCCCTGCACGGTGACGTCGAGAGCCGTGGTGGGCTCGTCGGCGATCAGCACCTGCGGATCGAGCGCCAGCGCCTGGGCGATCATGGCACGCTGCCGCTGCCCGCCCGACAGCTGGTGCGGATAGGAATCCACCCGGCGTTCCGGCTCGGGGATGTCCACCAGCTTCAGCAACTCGACGGCTCGCTCGCGGGCCTGCTCCTTGGACAGCTCCTGGTGGGCCTGCAGCATCTCGCGGATCTGCCAGCCGATGGTGTAGACCGGGTTGAGCGCCCGCATCGGCTCCTGGAAGATCACCGCCACCTGCCGGCCGCGAATCTTGCGCAGCGTCCCTGGCGAGGCGCCGATCAGCTCCTGGCCGTCCAGCTGGATGCTGCCTGAGTTGCGTCCGTTGCGGGGCAGCAGCCCGGGGATCGACATCGCGATGGTGGATTTACCCGAGCCGGATTCGCCGACCAGGGCGAGCACCTCGCCGCGTCCGACATCGAGGGAGACGCCGTGGACGACCTCGCGCCAGTCCTTCTTCTGCCGGAACTCCACCCGCAGGTCGCGGATCTGCAGAACGGGGGCCGCCATGTCAGTTCCGATCCGGGTCGAGGGCGTCCCGCAGCGCGTCGCCCATCAGCATGAACGCCATCACTGTCAGCGACAGGAACAGGGCGGGAAAGAAGACCAGGTAGGGGGCCGAGGAGAACCGGGACTGGCCGACGTTGATCTGCAGGCCCCAGGAGATCTCCGGCGCCTGCAGGCCGATGCCGAGGAAGGTCAACGTCGCCTCCGAGGCGATGAAGCCGCCCATCGCGATGGTCATGAAGGACACCACCGGTGAGATCGCGTTCGGCATGATGTGCCGGGTGAGGATCTGCCGGGTGGTGGCGGCCAGCGCCTGCGCGGCGGCCACGAAGTCGGCGTTCTTCACCGTGATCACGCTGGAGCGCACCAGCCGCATGGCGGTCATCCAGCCGAAGATCGACAGCGCCAGCGACACCGTGAACACCGAGCGCTCCTCGGTGACGGTCAGCAGGATCATGGCGCCCAGCAGCAGCGGGACGCCGTAGAAGATGTCGGTGAAACGGGAGAGCAGCGAGTCGGTGAGGCCGCCGAAGTAGCCGGCGAGGGTGCCCAGGATCACCGCCAACACCATGGTGCCGACCACCGAGAGCAGGCCGATGGAGAGCGAGATCCGGGCGCCGTGGATCACGTTGGCGTAGTAGTCGCAGCCCTGCAGGTCGGTGCCGAACCAGTGCGCGGCGCTGGGCCACTGCCGGGCGTCGGTCAGGTCGCAGTCGCGCGGGTCGACGCCGCCGGCGAACAGGCTGGGGAAGACCGCGATCAGGGTCATCAGCACCGCGATCACCCCGCCGATCAGGAACATCGGATTGCGGCGCAGTGTCTTCCATGCCTCGCCCCAGAGTGTGGCCTGCTCGATGTTCTCCTCCACCAGGTCGAGCAACTCGTGCTCGGCGCCGGAATCCGGCCCGCCGGGACGGACGCCGGTAGGGGTGGGCAGTTCGTCACTCATAGCGAATCCTCGGATCCAGGACGCCGTAGAGCACGTCGACGACGAGGTTGAAGAAGATGAAGAAGAAGACCATCATCGTGACGATCCCGACCACCACCGGGCCCTCCTGGTTGCGGACGGCGTCGAATACCGCTCGTCCGATTCCGGGGATGTTGAACACGCTCTCGGTGACGATCGCGCCGCCCATCATGGCGCCCAGGTCGGCGCCGATGAAGGTGACCACCGGGATCAGCGCGTTACGCAGGCCGTGCCGGGTCACCACCCGCAGTTCGGAGATCCCCTTCGAGCGGGCGGTACGGACGTGGTCGGCGCCGAGCGTCTCGGCCATCGAGGTGCGGGTGAGCCGGGCGACGTAGGCCATCGACAGCGCGGCCAGCACCAGGCCGGGCAGGATCAGCGAGAACCAGCCGTTGGCGATCCCGGCCACCGGGAACCAGCCGAGCTGGAAGCCGAGCAGCCACTGCGCCAGGAAGGCCAGCACGAAGACCGGCACCGAGACCACCATGGTCGTGCTCACCAGAACCAGGTTGTCGAACCAGGAGTTCTTGTACAGCGCGCACAGCACGCCGGCGGTGATGCCGAAGATGATCTCGAAGATGATCGCCACGATCGCCAGCCGGGCGGTGATCGGCAGCCGCAGCGCGATCGTCTCCGAGACCGGGTTGCCGGCGAAGTCGGTGCCGAGGTTGCCCTGGAACAGCTGGGCCAGGTACTTCAGGTACTGCAGCAGCAGCGGATCGTCCAGGTTGTGCTCGGCCCGTAGCTGGGCGATCACCTCGGGCGGCAGCGGCTGGTCGCCGGCCAGCGCCCGGATCGGGTCGCCGGGCAGCGCGTAGACCATCGCGAAGATCAGGAAGGAGGTGCCCAGCAGCACCGGCAGGGCCATCAGCAGCCGGCGTCCGATGTAGCGGATCATCACTCCACCTCCAGCAACTCGACGCTGGCATAGTCGACGCCGCCGAACGGAGTGAGGCGGACGCCGCTCACCCGCTGGGTGTGGACGGCCTGGATCACGCCGACGAAGACCGGGGCGTGCGGCAGATCCGCCACCAGCACGTCCTCGGCGGCCTGGTAGAGCCGGTTCGCCTCGGCGATGGAGCTCGCCGCGTCCGCCTTCGCGACCGCGGCGTCGAAGGCCGGATTGGCGTAGAAGGCGGAATTCGAGCCGTTCGGTGGCTGGGCGGAGGCGGCGAACCGCGGCGCCAGGTAGTACTGGATGGAGGGGTACACCATCGACCAGGCGGTGCGGAACGGGCCGGTCATGCCCTTGCTGTCCTGCAGCGGCAGGAACTGGGCGAACTGCAGGTGGCCGCGCAGCCGGAAGTCGACGCCGAGGTTGCGGCGCAGCATGTTGCCGATCGCCAGCATCCACTGGTCGTGGCCCGAGCCAGCGTTGAACCACAGGTCGATCGGCTCGCCACGGTCGAAGCCGGCCTCGTCCAGCAGGGCGTTGGCCGCCTCGGGGTCGAAGCCGCAGGCCGGGCCGCAGGCATCCTCGCGGAAGCCGTCCACGACCGGGGTCGCGAAGCCACGGGCGGGGGTGACCGAGTTGTCGAAGATGATGTCGGCCAGCAGGTCGCGGTTGATCGCCATGGAGATCGCCCGCCGCACCCGCACGTCGGCGAAGCGCGGGTCGTAGAGCGGGAAGGCCAGCGAGGTGAGGGAGGACGAGGCGCGGGTCAGGTAGCGCTCGCCGAAGATGGCCGGGGCGGTGCCGCGGGCGTCCTCGGGCAGGCCCACCATGATGTCCAGCGAGCCCGCCAGGACGTCGGTGTACCCGGTGCTCTGCTCGGTGTAGACGCGGAAGGCCATCCCCGGTGACTTCGCGGCCCCGCCGGCGAAGTCGTCGAAGCGGGTGAGCGTGATGCCGCGACCGCGCGTCCACTCGGTCTCGGCGCGGAACGGCCCGTTGCCGATCGGCTTGCGGCCGAAGCCGGTGGGGTCGTCGTAGAACGCCTCCGGCAGCGGGCTGAACGCCCGGGCGCCGAGCGTGATCGGGTAGATCGCGAACGGCGAGGTGAGGGTGACGGTGAAGGTGAGGTCGTCCACCACCCGCAGCCCCGACATCTCGGTGCCGCGCGGCTTGCCGTCGGTCAGGGACTGCAGGTCGCTGTAGCCGGCGATGTTGGCGAAGAAGAAGGAGCTGACGTAGCCGTTGGTGGCCAGCGAGTTCCAGTTCCACGCGCGCACGTAGGAGCGGGCGGTGACCGGGGTGCCGTCGTGGAAGGTCCAGCCTGGCTTGAGCCGGATCGTCCAGGTGAGCCGGTCATCGGAGCTCACCGAGGCGGCGACCCCGTCGTAGGTCAGGTCCAGGGTCTCGTCGTCGAAGGTGACCAGGGGCGCGAACAGGGCGTCGATCACCTCGCCGCCGTTGGATTCGTTGGTGTTGCCGGGGATCAGCGCGTTCTGTGGTTCGCCGACGTAGACGGTGAAGACGCCAGGGGTGGTCTGGGCCCAGGATCCGGAGCAGCCGACGAGCATGGCGAGCCCGAACGCCAGCACCAGTGCGGTGACCCATCGCTGCCTGTGCACGGGGTGCTCCTGCCGAACTCGCCGGGTTGCGGTGGTCGGATGCTAACCCAGCGCCCGGCGCCGGGAGGCCGGAATCTCCGCCGCCGAACCGCGCCGGTCAGAAGTCCCTCAAGGACGGTGGTGCCGACCCCCAGAGCTGAGGGGTCAGCAGAGCTCCTCCAGCAGCCCGGTGTCGACGTCGTAGCGGAAGCCGCCGACCTGGGCGCGGCCGGCGATCAGCGGGTGGGTGGAGAGCAACTGGACGTCGGCCCGCAGCCGCCCGACCTGGTCGATGTCCGCGCCGAACTCGAGGTCGGTGGTGTCGGCCCCGGTGGCCTGGGCGATCCGGCGGTGCAGGCTGTCGTCGTCCTCACTGGCCATCGCGCACCGGGTGTGGGCTATCACCAGGATGCGGCTCACCTTGAGCAGGTGGACGGCCAGCACGCAGCCGTTTAGCGCATCGGCTGTGACGTGGCCTCCCGGGGTCCGCAGGATCTTCGCCTCGCCCAGGAACAGCCCGATCATCTCCAGGGGCTGCAGCCGGGAATCCATACAGGTCACCACCGCCACGCCGGCGTGGGCGTAGCCGTCGAAGTTGCGGGGTGCGGAGGTCGCGTACCGGCGGTTCGCTGCCAGGAGGTCGTCGAAGGAACTGCTCACGCGAGCACCTTACTCAGCGCTCGGGCGGCATCGGCGGGTGATCACCGATGAGACGGCGCGCCTCCAGCGCCAGCGCGAGCAGCATCCGGGTGCGGGGCGCGTTCAGATCCGCTCCGGTCAACTCCACGATGCGTCGCAGCCGGTGCTTCATGGTGTTGTAGTGGATGAACACGCGGCGGGCGGTGGCTGCCGCGTTCCCGAGATCCAGGTAGACCTCGAGGGTGCGGCAGAGTTCGGTGCCGCGTTCGGCGTCGTGCTGGACCAGCGGCCCGATCTGCTCGGTGACGAAGGCCTGCAACTGGGCGGTGGGCGCGGCGAGGATCATCCGTTCGAAGCCGAGACTGTCATGGCAGACGCAGCGACGTCCGGTGCGCCGGCCGATCTGCAGCGCCTGCCGGGCGGTCTGGTGGCTGGTGACCAGCTCGGAGAGCCGGTCGACGACGGTGCCCACCGCCACCACCGAGGGTTTCGCTCCGTACCGTTCCAGTTCCTCGTACCAGCGCTCCGGACTCGGCTCCGGCCGTCCGGCACCCGGCCAGGGCGAGATCGCCAGCACGCGTTGCCCGCGGACCCAGGCCAGCGCCTGTGGGTCGAGCCCGGCCTGGGCGGCCGCGAGTAGGCCGGCAGGACCGCTGGCCGGCCGCCGGCACTCCGCGATCACGACAGCGAGCGGGCCGGTGAGCTTCCAGCCGAACATTCTCGCCCGCCGCCGCAGGAAGTCCTCCTCCAGCTGGTGCGAGGTGATCAGCTCCTCCAGGAAGAGCTCGCCCATCCGCAGGTCGATGACCAGGGAGAGCACGGCGCCGATCACCTCGTTGAAGGAGGTGTCCCCGGCGACGATGAGCACCGGGAAGTTCAGCTCGTCGGCGACCTGGATGAGCTCCTCCGGGATGTGGTCCAGATAGCGCAACGGCTTGATCGCCAGCGCCGCCAGGCCGCGGGCTGCGAGCTCGGGAAGCATCTCCACCAGCCGGGCGGGGTTGTCCCGCACCGGATAGGCGGTGGTGAGCAGCACCTCGCCGGGAGCGACATAGGTCTCGATGTCCGGCACCTCCATCACGTTCACCCCACGGACCTCACGATCCAGCCCGGAGGCACCGGCCAGGATCTCGGTTCCTGCCAGGGGTGGGAGGGTCAGAATCTCCCGTACGGTGGCGCCCGCCATGGCATTGTCCTTTCTGGACGAAGAGTGCCAGCGGACACCACCCTAATCGGACGCTGCGGCATACCGGGCCATCGCCTAGATTCGGGGACGTGGTCAGCTTCAATGAGGATGCTCTGAGCGCGCTCGTCGTCCCGGCGGGCCCGCCTCCCTGGCTGGGTGCCGGAGAGGTGACCACCGTCCATGTCGGACAGTCCCTGTGCCTGCTCCGTCGCCCCGACGGAAAGCTGCTGCCACTCACCCGCGACGACCACGGCCTGGTTCCGGGTGGCGTCCTGATTCCGGACCGGGCGGAGTTCGCGGCCCTGTCCGCGGTGGCCGCCGGCGGCGCACTCGATCTCGCCCGGTTGCGGGCCGCGCGATCGATCCTGACCCGCGATCTCGGGATCCGGCCCGGGGCGTTGAGCTCCCCGGCCGCCCGGCTCGCGCTCGGCGTGCTCGCCGAGGAACCACCGGTGGCGCAGCGCCGGCTCGCGACGGGTCTGGTGCGCGCGCTGGCCGCCCCTGGACATGCCGACCTGGATGCCCGGCTGCTCGCCCTGGTCGGCGCCGGCCCGGGCTCCACCCCCACCGGCGACGACATCATCCTCGGTGTGCTGGCTGTGGTGCACCGCTCGGGGATCGACGGCGAGGCGGCGCTGGCAGCGTTCCGGTCGCGGTTGCCCAGGCTGCTGCCCCGCACGACGATGACCTCGCGGCACCTGCTCGCGGCGGCGCTGGACGGAGTCGTCGCCGACCGGGTGCACGAGGTGCTGACCGGGCTGGCCGAGGTCGAGGCGGTCCCCGGGCTGCTGCGCGCGGCACGCGGCTGGGGCGCGACCTCCGGCCTGGATCTGGTGGCCGGGGCCGCCACCGCGACAGCCGGTGGCCACAGGATGTTCAGCGCCGGCACGGCCGGCGAAGCAGGAGAGAAGAGAGTGGCATGACGAGTTCCCCCGTACTTCAGGCCCGGGTCTTCCCGCGGCTCTACCGCGATTCGGTCAACCTGATGGCGCTGGCCTCGGCGCTGGAGAAGACCGAGGGGGTGATCCGGGTGGGTGCCGTGATGGGAACGCCGGCGAACCTGGAGATCCTGGCGCGGTCGCAGATGCTGCCCGAAGAGCTGGCCGCCGTCCCCGATGACCTGGTGATCGTCGTCCGTGGCGTCGACCAGGCCACCGTGACCGGGGCGCTGGGTGCCGCCGCGACCAGCCTGACCGAGGTCCGCGAGGACGGCCCGGCGAGCCGGCCCGCCCCGGCCACCGTGGCCGAGGGCATCGCTGCGGCGACCAAGGCCGGACATGCCCCCAATCTGGCGGCCATCTCGGTGCCGGGCACCTACGCCGCGGTGGTGGCCGAACAGGCGCTGCGCAGCGGGCTGCACGTCTTCTGCTTCTCCGACAACATGGCGGTCGAGGACGAGGTACGGCTCAAGCGCCTGGCGGTCGCCGACGAACTGCTGATGATGGGGCCCGACTGTGGCACCGCCATCGTCGACGGCCGTCCGCTGGGCTTCGCCAACGTGGTCCGGGCCGGTTCGGTGGGCATCGTCGCGGCCTCGGGAACCGGGGCGCAGGAGGTCTCCTGCCTGCTCGACCGGGCGGGAGCCGGCATCTCGCAGTTGATCGGCGTGGGCGGACGCGACCTGTCGGCCGCGGTGGAGGGCCTGATGACCCGTCACGCGGTACGGCTGCTGGCCGCCGACGACGACACCGAGGTGATCGTGGTGGTCTCCAAGCCACCGGCGCCCGAGGTCGCCGACCGGTTACTGGAGGAGTTGGTGCGGGCCGGAAAGCCGGCGGTGGCCTGCCTGCTCGACATGCCGGACGCCGAGGAGCCGGTCCGGGTACGGGGCACCCTGGAGGGCGGCGCCCGGGCGGCGGCGGAACTGCTGGGGCTGTCGTTGCAGATCGCCGATCCGCCGATCACCGCTGGCGTCCCTCGACAGGTGCTGGGATTGTTCGCCGGCGGCACGCTGGCCGCGGAGGCGAAGGTGCTGCTGGGCCGCGCCGGGGTCGACGCCGAGATCATCGACCTCGGCGGCGACGAGTACACCGTGGGACGGCCTCACCCCATGATCGATCCCGGCTACCGGACCGAGCGCATCGCCGACGCCGGCTCCCGCCCGGAGACCGGCGTCCTGCTGCTGGATGTGGTGCTGGGGCACGCCGCCTCCGCCGAGCCCACCCTGCCCCTGATCGAGGCGATCGAGGCCGCTCGGGCGTCCGCCGGCGCCGACGGTCGCGAGCTGGTGGTCGTCGCGTCGGTATGCGGCACGGCGGGGGATCCCCAGGGCCTGGCCCGCCAACGGGAGTTGCTGGTTTCCGCCGACGTCATCGTCTGCGATTCCAATGCCAGCGCCGCCCGGACCGCCGCTCTGGCCGCCGGCGCCGCCCAGACCGTGGAAGGGGAACTGCGATGATCACCGATGGACTCGAAGTGCTCAATGTCGGGCTGCCGCTGATCGTGGAGGCGCTCGACCCCGCGACGGTCACCCAGCTCGACTGGCGTCCACCGGCCTTCGGCGACGACGCCGCTGCCAGGGCCGCGCTCTCACTGGCGGACGAGCGGACCCGGGCGGCCAACGACAAGGCGATGGACGCGATCCACGCGGTGCGGCCGCAGCTGGTCGGGGTGAAGCCCGCCACCGAGGTGGTGCCGGGCATGGCCGAGGGCCGGATCCTGCTCCACGCCGGCCCACCGATCGAGTTCGAGCGGATGTGTGGCCCGATGCGCGGCGCGCTGATCGGCGCCACCCTGCTGGAGGGCTGGGCCGACGACCCGGACGGCGCGCAGCGCCTGCTGGCCTCCGGCGGGATCCGGCTCGAGCCCTGCCACCACCACCAGGCGGTGGGCCCGATGGCCGGTGTGCTGGCGCCCAGCATGCCGGTGCTGGTGGCCTCCGACGGTGGCCGCTCGGCCTACGCCAGCCTCAACGAGGGACTGGGCCGGGTGCTCCGCTTCGGCGCCTACGACGAGGAGGTGGTCGGCCGGCTGCGCTGGATGCGCGAGGTGCTCGGGCCGGCCATCGACCGCGCCGTGCAGCTGCGCGGGCCGGTGGACACCACCGCCCTGTTCGGCCAGGCGCTGGCGATGGGGGACGAGGCCCACAACCGGAATGTCGCGGCGAGCAGCCTGCTGGCCCGCCGGCTCGCGCCGGCGATCGCCACGCTCGACCACGGGGTGGCCGTGCTGGAGTTCCTGGCCGCCAACGACCACTTCGCCCTCAACCTGTCGATGGCCGGGGCGAAGCTGAGCATGGACGCGGCGATCGGAATCCCGGATTCCACGATCGTCACCGCCATGGCCCGCAACGGCGTCGAGTTCGGCCTGCGGGTCGCCGGCACCGGCGAGCAGTGGTTCACCGCTCCGGTCGGCCCGGCCGACGGCCTCTTCTTCCCCGGCTACGGCATCGAGGACGCCAACCCCGACCTGGGCGACTCGGCGATCACCGAGACCCTGGGGGTCGGCGGGTTCGCGATGGCGGCCTCCCCGGCGATCACCCAGTTCATCGGCGGGACGACGTCGGATGCCACCGCCACCACCCTGCGGATGCGCCGGATCACCACCCGTCCGCATCCGGCCTTCCCGCTGCCGCCGTTGAACTTCGCCGGGACGCCGAGCGGCATCGACGTGCTGAAGGTGCTCGACACCGGCGTGCTCCCGGTGATCAACACCGGCATCGCCCATCGGGAGGCAGGCGTCGGCCAGATCGGGGCGGGCATCGTGGAGGCGCCGCCGGAGGTCTTCCTGGCCGCGGTCGGAGCACTGGCGGCGCGACGATGAAGCACACGGTGCTGGTCGCGATCGGCGGCAACGCGCTCGTCCTGGACGGCGAGTCCGGCTCGGTGGCGCGTCAGATCGAGCGGTCGCTGGAGTTCGGCGAACTGGTCGCCGATCTGGTGGCCGACGGCTGGCGGGTGCTGGTCACCCACGGCAACGGACCGCAGGTGGGCTACATCCTGCGGCGCGGCGAACTGGTGGCGTCCGAGGCGGTCTCCGAGGGACTTCCCGAATTGCCGCTCTGGCTGGCGGTCGCGGACAGCCAGGGCGGCATCGGGCACATGCTCACCCTGGCCATCGACCAGGCGCTGGAACGACGCGGGATCGACCGCTGCGCGGTGGCCCTGCTCACCCACTGCGAGGTCGACTCCGACGATCCCGCCTTCACCGAGCCGACCAAGCCGATCGGTTCGGCCATGACGGCCGAGGTGGCCCACCGCCGGGTCGCCGACGAGGGATGGACCGTCCACGAGACCCATCCGGGCAGTTACCGCCGGGTGGTCCCGAGCCCGCGCCCGCACCGGATCGTCGAGGCCACCGAGATCCGGGCACTGCTCCACCGCGGGGCGGTGGTGGTCGCCGCCGGCGGCGGCGGGATCCCGGTCGCACGGACGGCAGGGGAGTGGCGAAGCCTGGACGCCGTCATCGACAAGGATCGGGCCTCCGTCCTGCTGGCCTCCTCGGTCGGGGTCGGCACGGTGATCCTGGTGACCGGCGTCGACGAGGTCTACGCCGGCTACGGCACCCCCGACCAGCGCGCGCTGCGGCGCACCTCGCCCGAGGAACTGCGCACCCTGCTGGCGGCCGGAGAGTTCCCGGCCGGATCGATGGGGCCCAAGGTCGAATCGGCGCTCGACTTCGTCGAGGGCGGCGGGCTGCACGCCATCATCACCTCCCTGCCCAGGCTGCGCGAAGCCCTGCGCGGCACCACGGGCACCCACCTATTTCCGCCGGGTCATCAGGAGCCGGCACCTGACACACCACTGAAAACAAAGAGGAGCAGCACGTGATCTCCGTACCTGTCCAACCATTCCCCTTCGTCTTCGACCCGAACCGGGTCGCGCTGCTGTGCATCGACTTCCAGCGCGACTTCGTGGAGCCGGGCGGCTTTGGCGAGTCGCTCGGCAACGACGTGTCGCGGCTGCGCACCGCGATCGCCCCGACCCAGGCCGTGCTGGCCGAGTTCCGCCGCCGCGGCTGGCCGGTGATCCACACCCGGGAGGGCCACCGCGCCGACCTCGGCGACCTGTTCCCGGCCAAGCGGGATCGGGGCAACCCCTCGCTGCGGATCGGCGAGGAGGGCCCGATGGGCCGGCTGCTGGTCCGCGGCTCGACCGGCCACGACATCATCCCCGAACTGGCGCCGATCGAGGGCGAAGTGGTGCTGGACAAGCCCGGCAAGGGCTCGTTCTACGCCACCGACCTGGAGACCATCCTGCGGGCGAAGGACATCGCCCAGCTCGTGGTCACCGGCGTCACGACCGAGGTCTGCGTGCAGTCGACCGTGCGGGAGGCCAATGACCGCGGCTTCGAGTCGCTGATCCTGTCGGACTGCACCGGCTCCTATTTCCCCGAATTCCACGCCTCCGCGCTGGAGATGTTCGCCGCCCAGGGCGCCATCATCGGTTGGGTGGGAACCTCCACCCAGCTGCTGGACGCGCTCACCACCGATGAGGAGAGCGACCGATGAGCACCACGACCACTGAGAAGACCGCGCCGGCCAAGCTCCCCTGGTGGACGCCCGGCGACTGGAACGGCCTGTTCGGGCTGGGCACCAACGTCCTGCTGAACGTCATCGTGCTGACCGGCCTGTGCCTGGCCGTGGTGCAGATTCCGGGCGACACGGTGTACGGCCGGATCCTGCCCGCGCTGGGCATCGCCCTGCCGCTGGGCAACATCTGGTACGCGATCCTGGCGCGGCGGCTGGCCGCCCGCGAGGGACGGACCGACGTCACCGCCCTGCCGTACGGCCCCAGCGTGCCGCACACCTTCATCGTGGTGTTCGTGGTGATGCTGCCGATCACGCTGCAGACCGGCGACCCGCTGGCGGGCTGGCGGGCCGGCCTGACCTGGTCGTTCATCATCGGCTGCATCGTGCTGCTGGGAGCGCTGGTCGGACCCTGGCTGAGACGGATCACGCCGCGGGCGGCGCTGCTCGGCGCCCTGGCCGGCATTTCGATCACCTTCATCTCGATGAGCCCCGCCGCCCAGATGTGGCAGGCGCCCTGGATTGCCTTCATCGCCTTCGGCTTCATCGTGGTCGGCTGGCTGGGCAGCAAGCGGATGCCGCTGAACGCCCCGGTCGGGCTGCTCGCGGTGATCGTGTCGACGGCCGTGGCCTGGATCGCGGTGGCGCTGGGCTGGTCGGACATCCTGCAGCCGAGCGCGGTGTCGACCGCGATCGCCGACCTGTCGCTGCGGCTGCCCTTCCCGACCGGTGACGTCATCACCGGCATGGCGGACATCGCGCCGCTGCTGGCCTCGGCCATCCCGCTGGGCATCTACAACTTCACCGAGGCGATGACCAACGTCGAGTCGGCGGCCGCGGCGGGCGACCGCTACAGCGCCCGGCAGGTGCTCTCCGCCGACGGACTGGGCGCGATCATCGGCTCCTTCCTCGGCTCGCCCTTCCCGCCGGCGGTCTACATCGGCCATCCCGGCTGGAAGCAGGTCGGCGGCCGGATCGGCTACTCGTTGGCCACCGGCATCATCGTCGCCCTGGTGTGCTTCACCGGGCTGGTGGGGCTCTTCCTGGCGATCTTCCCGATGCAGGCGCTGGTTCCGGTGCTGCTCTACATCGGCCTGGTGATCGGCGCCCAGGCGTTCAACGTCAGCGCCAAACGGTACGCGCCGGCGATCGTGCTGGCGATGATCCCGAGCCTGGCCGAGTGGGCGACCGGGCAGATTAACAACGCGCTGGCCGCGGCGGGCACCAATGCCGCCGACGTCGGCGTCGGCAACCTGATCTCGGCGGGCGTGGTCTACGACGGCCTGCTCCTGCTCGGGCAGGGCGCGGTGCTGGTGGGCATCCTGCTGGGCGCGATGACCTGCTTCGTGATCGACCACAAGTTCCGGGCGGCGGCTTTCACGGCGCTGATCGGCGCCGGGCTGTCCTTCTTCGGCCTGATCAACGCGGTCGAGGTGGGCATCAACGCCTCACCGGGGGTGAGCCTTGGCTACCTCTTCATCGCCGTCATCTTCGCCGCCTTCGGCTGGAAGCAGGTGCAGGGAGAGGCCGGCCTGGACGATGAGCTGCTGTTCGTCAACGGCACCCTGATGCGCGGCCTGGGCCTGCACCAGAACCTGGCCGGCGGCGAGTTCCTGGAAGAGGTGCGCACCGCTCCGGTCTACCGGGCGTTCAGCATCGGCGACGTCCACCCCGGCATGTTCCGGGTGGCCGACGGCGAGAACGGTGGCGCCGCCATTGCCGGCGAGCTCTATCACGTGCCCGCCGAGGTGCTGCTCAAGGTGATCGAGGGCGAACCGCCGGGCCTCTACCGTGGGCCGGTGGAGCTGGCCGACGGCCGGGTGGTACCGGGCATCCTCTTCGATCGCGACGAGGCGCTGAAGCAGCCCGAGATCACCCAGCACGGCGGGTGGCGTGAGTACCTCGCCGCCGGGCAGGTGAAGGCCTAGGGAAACGCTGATCAATGAGCGAGTGGGGGCGGCGGGACCCGGGACGGCTCATCTGGTGTCGCGACCAGTGATTTGTGTTGTGGCTAGGTAAAATGATGGCTGTGACCGAGTTCCAGCCCAGCCTGTCGGATGCCGAG